>JAVVGL010000006.1:0-103878 GCA_032249135.1 Candidatus Calescibacterium sp.
GAAGATGAACGATATATTTGGGCTCTAAAAGATGTATCTTTTGAAGTAAAAGAAGGTGAGGTAGTAGGAATAATAGGAAGAAACGGAGCCGGAAAAACTACTTTGCTCAAAATCTTATCAAAAATAACCTATCCTACAAAAGGCTATGCTGTTGTCAGAGGTTCAGTTGGAGCTATGCTTGAAGTGGGAATTGGTTTTCATCCGGAACTTACGGGAAGAGAAAATATATTCCTTTACGGAACTATACTCGGAATGAAAAGAAAGGAGATTGAAAGAAAATTTGATCAAATTGTAGAGTTTTCAGAACTTGCAGATTTTATAGATACTCCTGTGAAATACTACTCATCTGGTATGTATGTTAGGCTTGCTTTTGCAACTGCTGCACATCTTTCAGCAGATATATTGCTTGTGGATGAGGTTCTTGCGGTTGGTGATGTGGGTTTCCAGAAAAGGTGTTTTCAGAAGATGGGCGAGATATCATCGGAAGAAGGAAGGACAGTTCTTGTTGTTTCACATAATATGGATGCAATATTGAGGTTTTGTCAAAGAGCTATTCTTATTGATAAAGGTAAAATAATAAAAGATGGAAATGTTTCAGAAGTCGTAAATGAGTATCTCAAATTCTTTGCTGAAATTCCTCAAAAAAGAGAATGGGATTTTGACTATGCCCCTGGAGATGAATTTGTTAAACTAAAATCTATAAAAGTAAAAAATAAGTACGGCGAGGAGAATTTTTTGTTTGACTCAACGGAGCCTATTTTTGTTGAATTTGAATTCTGGGTCTTAAAGCCAATAAATGCTTGTGCAAATATAGATTTAAGAAATTCAAGAGAAATAATAATTTTTATCTCGGGAGAAGGTTTGCAACCCGAAAGAGCTTACAAAATCCTCAATCCAGGTTTATATAAAGCCATATGTGAAATTCCAGCAAATCTCCTCCCAGACGGAACTTATAATGTAAGGGGAGTGATTACTTCTCCAAGAAAAGATAATAGACCTTTATATCATGTAGATATTCATAATGCAGTTTCTTTTCAAGTAAATGTTCCTCTTGGTCCAAATTCTCCACGCGGTGATTGGACAGGAGGGTATCCGGGCGTTATTTGGCCTAAACTCAAATGGGAAACATTTCTTGTGAAAGAAAATAGAGAAGTAGAGAAAATATTTTGAAAGAATTTATGCTTTCTCAAAGAAGAGCTGGGGTTCTTTTGCATATTACATCTTTGCCCTCTGATTTTGGTGTCGGAGATTTAGGTAAAAGTGCTTATGAATTTGTTGATTTTCTCTCAAAAGCAGGTCAAACACTCTGGCAAATATTACCTATAAATCCTACAACCTATAATTTTGGAAATTCACCTTACCATTCACTATCCACATTTGCAGGAAATTATATTCTCATAAGTCCTGAAAAGCTTTATGAATCAGGTCTTGTCAAAAAAGAAGATTTAGAAGAAATAAAAGTGAAAAGGTCAAATAAGGTTGAGTATAAATTGGTATATGATAACAAAAAAAAGATTTTGCGAAAAGCCTTTTTGAATTTTGATATCAAAAAAGACGAGTTTCAGAGGTTTCTTTTTGAGCAAAAATGGTGGCTTGAATCTTATGCCGTTTTCTCTGCAATAAGAGAAAAAACAAAAAAAGAATGGTACGAATGGGACGATGAACTCAAAAAAATAAAAAAAAGAGAGGGAGAAAAAAAAGAACATGAAAACAAAGAAAAAGACGAGAAGAGTATCAGTGGCTTTGAAAAGCTCAAAAAAGAACTTGAAGACGATTTTTACTTTTTTGTATTTGAGCAATTTATTTTCTTCAAGCAATGGTTTGAACTCAAAAGTTATGCTAACTCAAAAGGTGTTTTCATAATAGGAGATATGCCGATTTATCCAGCTTATTCAAGCTGTGATGTATGGGAAAATCCTCATCTTTTCAAATTAGATGAAAATATGAACATGGTCTTTGTCTCCGGTGTCCCGCCTGATTTTTTCAGTCCAACGGGGCAGCTTTGGGGAAATCCTGTTTATAACTGGCGGGAGCATGAAAAAGAAGGTTTTAGGTGGTGGATAAAAAGGTTCTCCCATCTTATGAAACTTTATGACTACATAAGAGTTGATCATTTCAGAGGTTTCATAGCTTACTGGGAAGTCCCATCGTATGAAAAAACAGCAATAAATGGGAAATGGGTTCAAGTCCCATATTTTTCATTTTTCAAAACTATTTTCAGAAGCTTTCCTTTTTTGCCTATAATAGCTGAAGATTTAGGATTTATAACAGAAGATGTAAAGTATGTGAAAGAGTATTTTGGTATTCCGGGGATGAAGGTTTTGCAGTTTGCTTTTTACGAAGAAAATAGTCCTTATTTGCCTCATAATGCAGAAAAAAACTCTATAATTTATACTGGAACTCACGACAATCCTCCAACAAGAGCTTGGTTCAAAAAGCTTGATCCTGAAACAAAGCTTAAAGTTGAAAAATATGTTGGATTTCCAATCACAGAAGATAATATATGCTATTTTATGATAAGGTTAGCTTATGCTTCGCCATCTCAATTTGCGATTATACCCATCCAAGATATACTGAGTTTAGATGAGGATTCAAGAATGAACACTCCGGGTAAGCCGGATGGTAATTGGGAGTGGAGGCTTGAAAATTTACCAGATGAAAAATTGGCTTTTGAACTTTATGAGCTTTCAAAAATCTACGGAAGAATCTGAAAAGAAAAAGAAAATTTGAAAAGAAAAAATTGCATTATTTTACTTTCATTTTTTTACAATTTTTTCTATATGGGGAATATTTCTTCTCCATCTTTGTTTATTGACCTTTATGAGCTTACTATGATGCAGAGTTATTTTTTCAATAACAAAAACGACATTGCCGTCTTTGATTTTTTCATAAGAGATAGGGAAGGAGCACCAAGAAGGTTTTATGTTTTTGCTGGACTTGAATTTTTGATTGAATTTATAGAGAACTTAAAATTTTCAGAAGAAGATATAAAGTATATTTCGGAGCTCGGACTTTTCAAAGATGAGTTCCTCGATTACCTCAGGAACTTCAAGTTTGAGGGGGATATTTTTTCAGTTGAAGAGGGTAGAATAGTTTTTCCGGGGGAGCCTTTGGTTGAGGTTGTTGCTCCGTTGCCGCAAGCTCAAATTATAGAGACAGCTCTTATAAATCTTTTACAATTTCCTATACTTTCTGCCACAAAATTTGCAAGGTGCTTTTTAGTTTCAAGGGGGAAGGTTCTTATAGATTTTGGTGCTCGGCGCGCTCATTCCCTTTGGTCCGCAGAAGTCGCAGCTAGATGCGCATATATTACAGGATTTCATGGAACCTCTCTGCTTTCGGCAGGAAAAAGATACGGAATTCCTGTTTATGGAACTATGGCTCACTCTTGCATTATGATTTACGAAGATGAAAAACAGGCTTTTGAAGATTTTGCAAGGCTATATAACGGTACAGTTTTACTTGTTGATACATACGATGTTGAAAAAGGGGTAAAGAATGCAGTTGAAGTTATTCAAAAGCTCAAAGATTACGGTATAAAAATAAGAGGAATAAGAATAGATAGCGGAGATCTTGTAGAGAACTCAAAAAAAGCAAGAAGAATTTTAGATGAGGCAGGACTTCAAGATGTTTTCATTTTCCTGAGCGGTGGAATAAATGAGTATAAAATAAAAGAGATTTTAGAAACTTTTTCAGATTTGGCTGGATTTGGAGTTGGAACCGAAGCCACAGTTTCATCTGACCTACCTTATCTTGATTGTGCATACAAACTCGTAGAATATGGTGGAATACCGCGAATGAAACTTTCAGAAGGAAAGAAAACTTTTCCCGGAAGAAAAAATGTAAAGCGTCTTTACAAAGCAGGAAAAATGGTGTGCGATGTTATTATTCCTTTTTCTAATCCAGATGATATGCCAGAGGAATCTGAATTTGACTCTGATTTTGATTCTTACGAGATTTTGCTCAAAAAAGTCGTAGATCACGGTCAAGTTGTAGAGAAGATAGAAGATAAAAGAAAATATATTCTCTATTGCAGAGATAGATTTATGAGAGATTTTGAAATGCTACCCGAATATCTCAAAAAACTTGATCCACCAAAAGAAGGAGAAAAATATCCGGTTTTATTTGGAAAAGAATTCTCTACTATTTTACATAGTACAGAAAGAAAAATTCAGGAGAAAATTTGATTTGTGCGCAAAATTCAATCTGTAATCTCAATTTACAGAAATAAGGATGTAAGGTCTCTGATAGTTTCCAGAAGAAAATAGATTACACTCTTATTCTTATCATGTTCCCTCTGGTTGGCGATAAATTAATTGTTTGGTTTCCTATCTTGATTGGTTTTATTTCCGGTATAGATATTCTGATTTCTGGTGTAGATATTTTTATAGGTCTTATTTCGGTTGCACCAGAGAGTAATTGATTTACAGCTTTCTTCTGGAAGTCCATCAAATATCTTACATTTGATATGGAAACTCTTGCTAAGCTTATTGATATATCACCAACGTGTGGCATACCTATAATTTAATTACAATCGTAATTTTTTGTTAAAAATTTAGTGTTTTTTATAAATTAGGAGATTTTTCATTTTTCTGATTTTTATTTGTTTTTTGGATTGGATAAAGTTTTATTCTAGTACTTCAATGAATATATTTTCGTTTGAGTAAATAGATATTTCTGCTGAAAGTTTTACTGCTTCTTTCGCTATTTCTTCTGGGGGTAGGTTTGAGTGTTTGAGGAGAGCTTTTGCGACTGCAAGTGCTATTGGACCACCAGAGCCAATTGCTGCGACATTATCATCTGGAACTATGACATCTCCATTACCTGATATTACAAGGATGTTTTGCTTATCTGCTACAAGTAGCATAGCAGAAAGCTGGCGCAGAGCTCTATCCATTCTCCATTCTTTTGCAAGTTCTATTGATGCTCGTGTTATATTTCCCCCGAATTCTTGGAGTTTTCTTTCAAATCTTTCAAGTAAAGCCATTGCATCTGCTGTTGCTCCTGCGAAACCTACAAGAACATTTCCGTTAAAAACTCTTCTTATTTTTTTTGTTGTTCTTTTGAAGATGGTATCTCCGAGTGTCATCTGACCATCACAAGCCATTACGACTTTTCCGTCTTTGAAGAGGGCGATTACTGTTGTCAAATTAAAGTATGGCGGGGCTGACGGGACTTGAACCCGCGACCTCCGGCTTGACAGACCGGCGTTCTAACCAGCTGAACTACAGCCCCATCTGAAAAAGAAAAAATACACTAACTAAAAAAATAATATAAAACTTCAACGCTACAAAGTCAAAATTTCTGAAAATTTATGGCGGGAAATTTTTAAGATAATCTGGAAATGTGAGAGGTCTCCTCCAACCGGGACTTTTTCTTTCTTTTCTCATTATAGTAAATCCTTGCCTTATGAAAAGAACCCCAGGAGAAAATGCTGGAACCTGAGCTATTCCTGTTTTTATTCTTAAACCCCATACTTCTTTTTCAAATTCTGTTATATTCCCGCCATACCCGAAATTTCCAAATTGATCATATATATATCCCAAGGTTTCAATTTCATAAACTTTGTTCCCTTGAGGACAAGTTATATGTTTTATTTCTATCACAACTCTACTTATGTGATCTGCCCAATATGCTGTACCGTGAGCATAGCAGCCGGTCATATCTACATATCCGTCGGCAGGTGTGTAAAATCCATCTTCTATTCTGAAAACAACTGGACCTGGGTCAACAACTGTTCCTGGCAGAGCTACGGAAATTCCTGTAAGAAGAGTCCCAGTTGCCCATGAGCCAGTAGGAACATTAAAGGTCTGTGAAATTCCTTCCTTCACAACTATAAAAATATGGAAGAAAAATAAGAATGGGAGAAAGGAGGACAATGTATAAAATTTTGGTTTGTATTTGAAAGCTATTTTCTTATCATTTGTTCTATTCTTCTTATTTGTTCTATTATTTTTATTAGTCATATTGCTAATATAAAAATCTATATCGGAAGTTTTACGGTTTCTCATAAGGTAAATTCCCCGTAAAGTGAGAGTTATATTTGAGCAGTTATTTTTTCTCTATCAATTTTTACTTCTTTTTGATTATTGCAAAAATCACTGCAACTACACTCATTATAGAAATTACAGTTGGAGATGTTGGAACATCAAAAGTTATAGATAGAATAAAACTTATAGTTGTTGAGACGAGTCCGAATATCCAGCCGAAAATGAGGTTTTTCCTATCATCTTCTCCAAAAATAATTTTAGCCAAAAATGTTGGAATTATAAGATATGAGAACACAAGTAAAACTCCTGCAAGGGAGACCGAAGATGTAACTACCATTCCGAAAGTTGTAAAAAATAAAATTTCCCTGCTGAAACCTGAAAGATTTTTTCTTCTCAATATCAAGCTTATGATGAGTATTGATATATAGAGTAATGATGCTTTTGCAACATCTTTGAAATCAACAAAGAGTATGTTTCCTATGAGCATGTGTCTTAAAATTTCGGTTCCGGATGGGTTTTTGCTCAAAAGTAAAATGGAAAGAGCCGATGACATAGCATATATTACCCCAACAAAAGCTTCCTTCAAAACTACATTCTCTTTTTTTAAAGCAGATATTATCAGACCAAAAAGTATAGCCGAAGCCACTCCGAATATATAGTGATTATGAATCCCGAGTAAAAAAGCAGATATTGAACCTAAAAACGATGCCTGAGCCAAAGATATATCAACAAAAATTATTCCTCTTTCAAAAACATTTAATCCAAACCATACATGAATCAAAATCAAAAACACGCTCAGCGAAAATGCAGGTAATATAACCTCAAAAACATCAAAGATATTTTTTGCCTCTCCCATTTTCTAACTCCTTTTTCTTTTTTTGTTTTGTCTGTTTATTTTTTTCTTCACTTTTTTATTTTTCATTTTTCCTCCAAAGCATAAATGATTTTGCTGACATTATATTTTATCAAGCTCTCATAATCTTTCAGCTCTTGAATCTCAGGAACGCAATCCTCGTATATTTCCACACCTTTTATTCCAGTTTTTTCTTCCAGCATTTTTATCTCTCGTTTTGGTCTGAAAGGTTCATAAAGTAAAAGTTTTATATTTCTTTCTTTTATAACTGATATTAGTTTCGTAAGGTGAGCAGATGTAGGGGGTATTCCCGGGTAAGGTTCTATATGTTCTACCATTTTCATTCCTAAAAATTCTGCAAGGTATTGCCAAGATTTGTGATATCCAATAGCCTCTATGCCTTTGTATTTTGAAAAATCTTTTTTTATGTTGTTTGCAAGCTCGTTTATTCTTTCTTCAAATTTCCGAGCGTTTTCAAAAAAGTAATCTCCATTTTCAGGAGAAATTTCTTTTAATCTTTTCGCTATATTATGTGCAATTTTGATAGCATTTTCAGGTGAAAGCCAGTAGTGAGGATTTCCTTCCGGATGTATATCTCCTATTCTTGCCTCACCTATTTTGAACTCTGGAACTTCAAGAAGATTTATCCCTTCATAAGCTACGATATATCCTTTTTGCCCTTCTATAACTTTTCTGTTCCCTGCTGAGTTTATCAAAGATATAAACCATGAATCAAAGCCCAAACCAACAGGTATTACTGCATCTGCTCGTCTTATATGCATAAGCATAGATGGTCTTGGCTCTACAAAATGAATATCAAACCTGCCGTCAGACAAATTTATGACTTTTACTTTTTCACCACCAACATTTTTAGCAATATCGCCGAGCGAACATGTAGATGTTACAATCTGAATTTCTTTACTTATGAGAAAATAAGAAATCAGAAAAGCAAGTATCATAATATTTGCCTCCTTTTTTGTTTATTTAAAATTGTAAAACATGAGCATGTGATCCCATACCAAACAAGAACTGGAAGAAAATTATGTTTTTCACATCGCTTTGAGGGAAAAAGCTCCACTGAAACCTTATTTTTGTTGTTTCTGTGAGTAAAAATGCAAATATGGAAGATATTCCCAGTTCCAACTCTGATTGAGAGTGTTCATTTTCGTTATGAGAGTTTCCGTTATGAGAGTGTTCATTTTCATGATTTTGTTTTGAGAAAAGGTCAAACCTAAATCCTACCTGAAATCTTCTTTGCGAATAAAACAGAGAAGAATAAAGTCCTCTGAACTTTGTCTCTTTTTCTCTTAATTCTACCAGAGGTTCTAAAATGAAGTTTATCTTTGTGTATCCTCTTGCGAAAAGATATGAGAGATCTGTACCGAATATATTAGAAAATATTTCTTTTGTCATTCCTTCTTGAAATAGTTCTGATTTTCCACCTGCGTAGCTTATTCCAAACGAGATTTCTGATTCACCTATTCCGTAGGATGTAAATGTTCTTCCTGTGAAGAAAACATCTTGGAATTTTCCTTCAAACTTTCTCCAAACTCCTCCTTGCAATCGGAGTAAAAATGGAGTAGGAGCTAACCACTCAATTTGTCCTCCATCTCCTATGAAGTTAAAACTTTGAAAGGTTTCTTGCAAGACTTTCGGAGGGTCTATGTAAGCCCACTGTTCTGGGTGGAGAGGATTGAACTTCCCAAATTCTATGTATTTTCTTCCGAGCTTTCCGCTAAAACCTGCTCCTATGTTGAGAAATGAGATATAAGCTTCTTCTATATCTGGTCCGATATGTGCATAATTTTCTGATTCGGTATGTGTGTGTCCGAATGTTGGTCCATGAAAAGAAACAAAGACATCGGCTCTTATATCTGGAAAAAGGAAAGACTGGAATGCGAATTCAAACTCTCTCAAAGAAAAATTATTTTCTACTTTTTTCCCTAATCTTGACTCATTTACTATATCTCCTATTACAGATATATCTGGCATCAAAAGGGCCCTGCCTTTTATTTTTGGTTCCTCTTGCGTTGGCTGTTGGTTTAAAATTAAAACTAAAAAAACTAATGTTTTCATTTTTTTCAACTCCTTTTTTTGTTTTTGTCTTTGTTTTTATTTTTTGTAAGCTTGTTAGGTTTTATATGTTTTTTTATTTTGTGTTTGTTTTTTGTTAGGGAATTTTGGGGATAATGGCTTTACACCTCAGGAGGAGCTCTTGAGTTCTTTTCTGTTTTTGCTATAAATTTTTTGTTTTGTGGTTTTTGGATTTTTATACTATTTTTTTGAAATGAAATTTTTATTTCAGGGGTCGTAGTTTTATCAAATGTTTTGTCATGTGATACTATGCATACTTGACATGAACTATTTTTCCCAACTTTGTGGTTATGGAAAGATTCTAAAAATATTGATGTTGTGAATAGTAGGGTACAGAGAGTTAAAATAGCAAAAGAAATTTTTTGTGGAAAATTTTTCATTTCTTTTTTAATTTTATGTTAAAATAAACTTTTTCAACTTTAATTTATAACTTTCAGTTTTTTTTGAGCTTATTTTTCAATTCTATCTGAATTGTTATAGATTTTACTTTTATTTCCCTTATGGTTTCTGAATATTTTGGAAAAGTCTTCCCAATTTTCCGCTCTTATTGCTTCTTTTTTTATCTTTTCCAACCGGTTTATATCATTTATTTTATCTAAAAGGTTTTTGATTTGTTTTGCCTTTGAGCTACCAAACTTTACCTGAATATCTAGCAGAATTGCTTTTTTTAGACCTTTTATAAGTCCTCTCTGTTCTCCCTCCTTTAGCCCCTCTCTCTTTCCCTCCTTGAATCCTTCCTCCCTTCCCCATTTATAAAAAGGAACTTTTCTTATGTCTATCTGAATTGGCATAGGCTTTACTTTTATCTTAACATCAAACAAACTCGCCAAAAGATTTATATCATTCATATATATTTTATAACTTCTTTTTTGCTAATGACAATTTCTAAAATCCTTTTCACAACTTTACTGAACGTCTCTGGTTTTTCTCTGTATTTGCCAGCTAAAATTCCGATGATAACCTCTTCCGGCTTTCGGCTCTTTATAAACACATCTGGATCTACTCTCTTCATATCAAGAACTTCATATTTTAAAGTTAGTTTAGGAGTTTTATACTCCGATGGAGGAGGGTTCCCTTTACCAATAAATAAGACAATTTGCATAGGTTCTTTTTTGTATTTTTCTACTATCGCATAGTAATACTTGAACATTCTTTCAGGTATGGTTTTATCTTGCTGAGCCTGAATTTCAATCTGAAACATCTCACCTCCTATTTCAAATAGAACATCAGGATAAAGAGATTTAGCTAATCTTATTTCTGCTGGAAAAATTCTGAGTTTGCCTTCTACTTTTCTACCGGTTGCTAACCAGATAATTTTGCTTGCAGCTTTTGAGATAATCTCTTTCAAAATAGGATCAAATCTTTTTAGCTCTTTTCTGCGCTTATATTCTCCTTTTTCTTTTTGATGTTTGGTTTTCTTCTTCATTCCAAAATTTTGTATTTTACTTATTTAGTACAGAATGAAGCATCTGGTTTATTAGTTAATTTTACTTTTTTGTTTGAGTTATTTATGTTTTATATTACCAATATTTCTCTTTTACTAGTCTTTTTTTTGGCTTGCTAAATCGTAGTGAGGAATTTGCCTTGCCGTCCGTTTTGAAGTATTCCGCTGAAAAGAATATTTGTTGGTTTTTTGAAAATCTATATTCATTTTGAAATAAGGGAAATTTATAATTTTTGAGATAAACTATAACTTTTAGTTATGTTAATCCAATCTCAAGAGGAGCTTTTTGGGGGAGTAATAAATTTAAAGCACATAACTGAAAGAGGGATAAAGGTATCAAAGCTTTTTTCCAAGGATGGGCTGAAAGCAATCTTTCATGGTGAGGTGAAAAGGAAAGGCGAGGAGATTGAGATATTAGGTAAATTTTTCATTGAAAAAAAAATGGAATGTGCAAGGTGTCTTGATGAATTTCTATTTAGTGCAGAAGAAGAAGTTTTTTTAGTTTTGAAACCTGCCTCTTCATTACCTCGTTCTGAGAGAATAGAGCTAAAGATGGAAGATTTAGATGAGGATTTTTTTGAAAGTCCGGAAATTGATTTTTATGACTACATGGGTCATCTTGCTGAGCTATTTATACCACAAATTTCTTTCTGCAAGCCAGATTGTAAAGGAATTTGTAAAAACTGTGGAGAAAACCTAAATTCTGGAAATTGTTCCTGTAGTAAGAGATAATTTTCTACTTGCTTTTTGTTTGACAAGTTTATATTTTCTGTTTTGTGCTATATTTCTCTCATTAATTACTAAAATTATTATTTGGAGATGGAGAAAAAGGGAGAAAAAAGGATTGAAGAAAATGTTGTTCCGCTTTTGCCGATTTCGAACATAGTTCTATTTCCTAAAACGAGAACCTCTATTTTGATTTTTGATGAAAGACAGAAAAAAATTGTTTTTGACTCAATAGTGACATCCGGAATTGTTGGAGTATTTTTCCCAAAATCAAGATATTTAAGAACAAGAGCGGAGAACGTAGAATTCTTTCCAGTAGGATGTGCAGGAAAAGTTGTTTCATTTACTGAGGCTGGGGAGAATGTGTATAACATACTTATTGAGGGAATTTTCAGAATGAAGTTCATAGATATTATAAGGGGCGAGGATTATGATAGAGTAAGATTTGAGATTCTTCCAGAGATCTTGCCACCAGAACCAGTTCAGGATAGGTTGAAGATGGAGATAATAGAGAAAGCATCGTCTTTTCTCGCAAGGTTAGGGGAAGACCCAGTGAGGATAAGAGAAATAATGCAGATTGCAGGTATGATGAAATTTGAGGAAGTTGTGAACTGGGCTATATTTCTGCATCCTATGAAGTTTAATATAAAGCTTGAACTTATTGAAGAAAATAACGTTGAACAAAGAGCAAGGAGGTTTTTGGAAGAGATAGAAAAGGATATCACCTACCTCAAAATTATTGAGTTATATAGACCATTAAAGCCACGAGATCCCCGTGTAAATTGAAAAAAACGTAAAAAGATAACGTTGAGGGAAACAAATTCTGAAGAAAAAATTTTTGTTTTTTACCTAAAAAGATATTTTTGTTTTTAACATAAAAAAACTTTCAAAGGGTTAAAATAAAAGAACAGGAGGGAAATATTATGGCAGAAGAAAAAAGTTTAGCTGAAATTGAGGCGGAGCTTCCTGAAAAAGTAAGGAATATAGTTGATTCTATAAAATCACTAAATGTTATGGAACTTGTCCAGCTTGTGAAAGCGTTGGAGAAAGTTTTTGGGATATCTGGTGTTCCCGTTGCAGCGGCAGTGGCGCCTGCTGCTGTTGCAGCAGCTCCGCAACAGCAAGCTGAGGCAGAACAGCAAGCGGAGAAAAAATATAAAGTTGTGCTCAAAGATGCAGGTCCGAACAAATTACAAGTTATAAAGGAATTAAGAGCTGTACTTCCAAATCTGAATATAAAGGAGGCAAAAGATTTTGTGGAGAGCCTTCCGAAAACCATAAAAGAAGATGTTAGCGAAGCTGAAGCAAAGGAGATAAAAGAAAGGTTCGAAAAGGTAGGAGCAAAAGTAGAACTTACGCCAGCTTGACCGACCAGAATATAAAACAGATGACCTAAACATGGGAATAAAAAATGTAAAGCTTTGGAAAAAGCATAATTGGTAAAAAACTTTTTTGCTTTTTTTGTTTTTTGAAGAAAAAATTTTTATATTTTCCACGCATTAGGTGGAAAATATGAAAGGAGAAAATTCTGTGAATTCTTTGTATTCTTTGAAGGAATATCCTTATTTTGTTTGGGAACTTTCAGAGCGTTTCAAACCAAAAAGATTGGACTTGGAACTTCAAATACCTGACTTACTTGCAGTTCAAAAAGAATCTTATGATAAGTTCTTGCAAGATGGAGTTCCTCCGGAAAAAAGGCAGAATGTTGGAATACATAGAGTTCTCTCAACTTTGGTTTTTGAGACCAAAAGGAAAAGGTTAGAATATGTGGATTATGAGCTCACTCCACCTAAATATACACCGGAAGAGTGCAAAGCTCGGGAGCTAACTTATGCTTCAATAATGAGAGTTAAATTCAGACTCATAAGCTATGAAGATGATGAAAATACAAAAATAAAGCAGATAAAAGAGGAATGGGTTTATTTCGGTGAAGTTCCAAGATTAACTCCAAAATGTTCATTTATAATAGGAGGAACAGAAAAAGTTGTAGTCAGTCAGTTACATAAATCTCCTGGTGTTTATTTTGAGTATGATAAGTATAAATTGAGAACCGCTTCAAGATTTGTCCCAATAGCTCGTATAGTTCCATATAGAGGGCAGTGGATAGACTTTGACTTTGATCTCAAAGATATTTTCTATGTAAGGTTGCAGAAGAAAAAGAGAATGAATGCATGGATTTTCCTTAAAGCAATTGGATTTGACCTTGAAGATCTACTTGATATATACGAGAAAGAAGAGATAATTTTAAGACCAAAAGATGGCAAAATTGAAATCCTCAAAGAGCTAAAACCAGATGTTCTCAGATACCAAAAAGCTTCTATGACATATAGGGGAATCGTAGAAAAAGGAGAGAGATTAACGCTAAGATTGATAGAAGAGCTAAAAAATAAGGGTATTCCAGAAAATATAGATGGGAAGCTTTTCATACCAATATCTGACGAGGAGTTCCCGGAGTCAGATAGTAAGGAAACTCCTGCTTTTGGGTTCAGAGTTCTTGCGCGAACAATTAAAACAAATGGAAAAACTTTCCCTGCTGGAACACTCATTACCAAAGATGTTATAGATGAACTTTTCCAAAGTGGTATCAGGCGGTTTGAGACAGTCTGGTACGATGATGTATTTGTATCAGGTTCTATAATAAGAACATATAAGGAGATGGAGAAAAAATACAAGATAAAAACTAAGGAAGAGGCAGCTGTAGAATTTTTCAGAAGAACAAGACCCGGAGAACCAACTGATCCTCATATAGTCTATGAGTATGTTAGAGCAATGTTTATGTCGCCAGCAAGATTTAACTTGTCTCGAACCGGTAGAATAAGAATTTCTAAAAGATTTGACTTGGAAATTCCCGTAGAGATAGTAATAAGAGAGGATGGAAGAATATTGAAAAAGATAGTAGATGGATTGACGAAATTCCAAGTCGCATCGGAAGAAATTGAAATTGAAGATGGTCTGAAAATTGCTCCTGGAGAGAGAATAAAAGAGGAACACATAAAGAAAATGAGAGAGAATGGAATAGAATATATTCCAATATCTGAAGATGAACTTATGGAATATGCCCCGGTTGAAGATATAAAAGATGATGAAGATAAAGTGATAGTCCGAGCAAAAAGAAATATAACCAAGCATGAAATCGAAGCTCTTAAAAACATCGCAAGGAGAAAGGGAGAATTTAGGTTTCAGGCTTTTTGGTATCCGGAAAGCTTGACTTATGCCGATATTTTCCACACTATAAAGTATCTTTTCGAGCTCAGAGCTGGAAAACCCGGAAGAACAATAGATGATGTGGATAACCTCGCAAACAGACGTGTAAGACCTGTTGGAGAACTCGCAGAGATGGAGCTACTCCGCGGTATAGAGAGAATAAGAAAATCTATTTTAGAAAAACTTACGCAAGCAGATCCAGAAACAACTTCTATAAAAGATATTGTCAATTTCAAACCTGCTGCTTCCGCTCTGAAAGAGTTCTTCTCTATGGGGCAACTTGCTCAGTTCCTTGATAACACAAATCCTCTTTCGGAGCTCACACATAAAAGAAGACTTTCAGCACTTGGAACAGGAGGTCTAAAAAGAGAAACCGCAGGAATAGAGGTCAGAGATGTTCATTCATCTCACTATGGGAAAATATGTCCGGTAGAAACCCCTGAGGGACAAAATGTTGGACTTATTACCTCACTGGCTATTTTCTCAAAAATAGATGATCTCGGTCTCATTCAATCGCCATACAGAAAAGTTGTGAACGGTAAGGTAACAGATCAGATAGAATACCTATCCGCACTTGATGAAGAAAAAATACCCATAGCTCCATATGGAGTTGAAATAGATTCTGAGGGTAAAATTGTTCCAGAGGTCTTGCCCGCAAGGGTAGGATCTGAAATAAGACTTGTAAAAAGAGAAGATATAAAATATATAGATGCAGTTCCTTATCAGATTCTTGGTGTTTCTGCGTCTTTGATACCATTTTTTGAACACGATGACTCAAACAGAGCTCTTATGGGGGCAAATATGCAAAGGCAAGCGGTTCCCTTGATTTTTACTGAACCTCCTCTCGTTGGTGTGGGGCATGAAAAGCAAGTTGCAAAGGAGGCTTTGGCAGTAGTTGTAGCAAAACATGGAGGAATAGTAAAATATGTTGATGCGGAGAGAATAGTTGTAGAGGTCGATGACCCTGATTTTCCCGAGCTTAGAGGAACAGCAGATATATACACCCTGACAAAGTGGGCAAGAACAAATCAATCAACTGCAATAAATCAGAAACCAATCGTAAGAGTTGGAGAGAGAATAAAGAGGGGACAGATAATTGCAGATGGACATGCGACATCTGGTGGAGAGCTTTCACTTGGAAAGAATGTCGTTGTTGCTATAATGAGCTGGAGGGGATATAACTTTGAAGATTCTATCGTAATTTCTGAAAGACTCGTTTCAGATGATGTTTATACTTCTGTTCATATAGAAGAGATATCAGTTGATGTCAGAGAGACAAAATATGGACCGGAAGAGGTAACACGAGATGTTCCCGGAGTTGCCCCTGAACTTCTAGCAAATTTGGATGAAGATGGAATAATAAGAGTGGGAGCTTTTGTGAACCCCGGAGATATAATTGTTGGTAAGCTCACTCCAGTTGGAGAAGTTCCGCTTACACCTGAGGAGAGGTTGCTCAAATCTATTTTTGCAAAAGCTGTTGAGACAACAAGAGATACTTCTGTCAGATGTCCACCTGATATAAGGGGAACGGTAATTTCGGTATATGTCCATTATAGAAAGGGTACAGTTAAAGACCAGAGAATAAAAGATCAAGAGGAGTACCTTATATCAAAAGTGAGAAAAGATATGAGGGATGCTGTTGAAATTTTAAGAGGGAGATTGTGGGAGAGACTTGGTAAATTTGTGAGCTCACTCAAATTATTCAAACCTGTGAAAATAGGAAAAGATGAATTCTCAGAAAATACTACCGAGTTCAGAGAGGCACTTTTTGCGAAACTCAAAGAATATAAGGAGATAACTGGTATGATAAAATTTTTAGAGAGCATAAGAGAGAATGTTGACGGAGAAATTCTTGATAAGATTATTCAAACAATAGAAGATTTTAGGAAAGAAGAAGATCAAATAAGACAACGATTTGAGGAAAAAATATCAGAAATAAGGAAGGGAGAAGAATTACCTCCCGGAGTTCTCAGGAGAATAAGAATACTTATAGCATCAAAGAGAAAGATACAGGTTGGAGATAAATTGTCAGGTAGGCATGGAAACAAAGGTGTTATATCTATAATTTTACCACAAGAGGATATGCCATTTTTACCCGATGGAACTCCCGTTGATGTAGTTCTCAGTCCTCTTGGTATTCCATCAAGAATGAATATAGGACAGCTTTTGGAACTGCAACTTGGTTGGATTTCCCGTGAGCTTGGCAAAAAAATATCACAAATTGTTCAAAATCTTCAAGACGAATATATAAAAATGCATGCAAGTGAATTGAAAAGAAAAATAAAGGATTTGTTCCAAAACGGTGAAGACAGAACTGGTATTATCTCAAAGTTTTTTGAGTTTTTGGACTCCCTTGATGAAACTGAATTTTTGAAGTTCGTTAGAGAAGCTGAAAGGTTAGGAATAAGGTTTGCTGTACCGCCATTTTGTGGAATATCAGAGGAGGAGTTAAAGGAGCTTGCAAGAAGGATAGGAATTCCTGATAGCTTTACTGTTAAACTCCGAGACGGAAGAACCGGAGAAGAATTTGACCAACCCGTAGCGGTTGGTGTGATGTATATTCTGAAGCTTATTCATATGGTTGAGGATAAAATTCACGCAAGATCAACAGGTCCATATTCTTTAATAACTCAGCAACCTCTCGGGGGAAAATCAAGGGGAGGAGGGCAGAGGTTTGGAGAGATGGAAGTTTGGGCGCTTGAAGCTTACGGGGCAGCCTATACATTGCAGGAAATGCTCACAGTCAAATCAGATGATATATCTGGTAGAGAAAAAACAGTGTATAATATAATAAATGGGAAACCAGTTTATACTCCATCTATGCCTGAATCTTTTGTCGTCCTTATAAAAGAGCTTCTTGCTATGGGTTTTGATGTAGAACCTATGACTCAAAGAGAGCTGGAAGAGTTAAAGGAGGAATTGGAAGGAGAAGAAGTTCGAGAGGAGGAAAAAGTACAAAAATTATCAAAATCGGAAGCAAAGGTTTTCACAAAATTAAGAAAAGGGGAGAAAAAATAAAGTAAAAAGGAAGGAAACAGGAGAGAGTACAAAAAAAGAAAAAAAGAAAAAATTGACATAGGGGATGGTCATTGGTATATTTTTCAAGTTGAGAAATTTAAAGTAAAAATTTAAAAAGGGGGGAAAAAAATATGGAGATAGGATATGAATCTCGTTTAAGTATAAACGATATAGAGGCAGTTAGGATATCTATTGCATCACCGGAGAAAATAGCATCTATTGCCCATGGTGAAGTCAATCGTCCGGATACCATAAATTATAGAACAGGGAAACCAGAAAAAGAGGGACTTTTCTGTGCTGTTATCTTTGGTCCAATAGAGGATTTCAGATGCTTGTGCGGTAAATACTCCGGTCAAAGGTATAGAGGGCATGTCTGTGAAAGGTGTGGAGTTGAGATAACATCAAAGAGAGTAAGAAGGGAGAGGATGGGAAAGAAAACATTAGCATATCCCGTTGTTCATATATGGTTCTTAAAAATACCGCCCAATCCTATCCCAACATTACTTGATCTTTCGCAGAGAGATATAGAGGATGTTATATCTTTTTCAAGTTGGGTTATTGTTGAGCCACCGGAGAAAATTCATGAACTCAGAATACAAGAGAAAGATATAGAAAAAATGATCTCTGACCTTATGGAGCATTCCCCCGTCAAAAGGGAACAAGAATTCTACAAAAAATATGCAAATCATATAGAACAGCTAAGGAAAATTGAAAGCGTTCTCAAAGGAATTGCTTTGAGAAGGTTGTTGCTCTCAGAAGCATTTGATGAGGAGAAGATTCAGAAGAAAGATCCATATTTGCTTTGTTCATCAATTCTGGAGAAGATTAAAAAATTTGGACAAGATCATGCAGAAGATTTTAATAGCGATCTGACAAAAGTGAGGGAGAGGTTAGAGGAGCTGATAGCAAATCTTGAAAATATGAAAAAAGAGGAGAGGAGTTTGAGATTTGATGAGATAAGAAAGAGAATAATCCTTGATGCTATAAAATTTCCAGAGTATGTTATTGTTGAGAGAGAAGTTGTTGCTTTACTTGTAAGTCATTTCCCGAAGATATTTTTACCTACGACCATTCTTGGTGGAATAGGGGGAGATATAATAAAAAGTTTTAATGAGAGGGGGGTAGAGGTTGAGAGAGAAAGTTTTGGGAAAGATAAGATAGCTCTCGTGGTTGCCAAGAAAGATGTCGGCAAACTTAAACTTGAACCACAAAACTTTATCGTCGGCTCCGGTGCAGAAGCCATAAGATATATGCTCAAAAAATTAGACCTTGATAGGCTCAGCGAGATAATAAAGATAGAGCTAGAATATGAATCAAGTAAAGGAACTAATATTTCAGGAGAAGAATCTTCAAGAATTGTCAAACTTTCAAGGAGATTGAAAATTGTCTCAAGTTTTAAGTCGTCAAAGAATAAACCAGAGTGGATGGTGCTTGAAGTCCTACCTATTTTACCACCAGAGCTCCGACCAATAGTCACACTTGAAGGTGGAAGAATAGCGAGGTCCGACCTCAATGAGCTTTACAGAACTATCATACAAAGAAACCTCAGGCTCGTCAGGATGAGGAAAATGATAGAACTTGGCATAGGTGTTCCTGACATCATAATAGAAAATGAGGTGAGGTTACTTCAAGCCGCTGTTGATGCACTAATAGACTCTTCCAAAGCAAAGCATCCTATGACATCAAGGACCGGAAGAACTTATCGCTCTCTTGCTGATATAATAAAAGGTAAATATGGTAGATTTAGACAAAACCTTTTAGGAAAAAGAACAGATTTTTCCGCAAGATCTGTTATCGTTGTTGGACCGGAACTCAAACTTCACCAGATAGGAGTGCCAAAGGAGATAGCTCTTGAACTTTTCAAACCATTTATAATATGGTGGTTGATAAAGAAGAAGGGAATAGTAAGCAGTGTCAAAGAAGCGAGAAAATTGTTTGAGGAGAAAAAATATGCTGCGATGAGCGGGAAATTAGATGATTTCACACGAGCACTTTTTATTGCCCTTGAAGATGTTGTAAAGGAGAAACTCATACTTGCAAACAGAGCTCCTACGCTTCACAGAATGAATGTTCAAGCATTTGAGATAGTGCTCGTTGAAGGAAAAGCTATAAGGCTTCATCCTCTGGTTTGCACAGCTTATAACGCAGATTTTGACGGTGACCAGATGGGGCTTTTCCTACCTTTATCTATCCAGTCCCAAACAGAAGCAAGGGTTCTCATGCTATCAACTCATCAGATTCTCTCACCAGCTCACGGCAATCCAATTGTTTATCCAACCCAAGATCAGGTTATGGGAATATTCTGGATGACTATGGAACGAGTTGGAGAAAAAGGAGAAGGTAAAATCTTTTCCTCTGCAAGAGAAGTTTTTATAGCTTATGAAAACAAAGAGGTTTCAATTCACGCAAAAATAAAGTGTTTGCTTACATGCCTTTGTGATGAACACAAAGGAAAAGAAGAAATTTATGATACAACACCGGGAAGAGTTATTTTCTATCAGGATGTTCTCCCCAAAAAATTGTGCTTCAAACTTGTAAATAGACCTCTTGGGAAAAAAGAGATAATAGACCTTGTTGCAATTTCTCGGCAGATAGCAGGTGAAAAAGAAACAGTCATATTCCTTGACAAAATGAAAGAAATAGGCTTTGAGATGCTAACGAGATCTGGTTTTACTCTTTCCCCTGATCACTTTATAATTCCCGAGGAGAAGCAGAATCTCATTCAAGAAGCGGAAAAAATAGTTAAAGACATAGAAGATAAGTATTCAAGAAGATTGATAACTTGGGGAGAAAGGTATAATAAAATAACTCAGGTGTGGCTTGACTATACAGAAAAAATTGGACAACTTGTGAAAGAAAAAATTTCAACGGAAGAGGTTATAGTGAATGGAACTCGTGTCAAGACTATGAGTAAAAATCCTGTGTTTCTGATGGTTCATTCTGGTTCTCGAGGTTCATATGAGCAAATAAAACAGCTTGCTGGTATGAGAGGAATAGTTGCAAAACCAACGGGAGAGCTGATTGAGTTCCCTATAAAGCACAATCTCCGCGAAGGTCTTACTCCGTTAGAATACTTTATTTCAACTCATGGGGGGAGAAAGGGGCTTGCTGATACAGCTCTGAAAACAGCAAAAGCTGGATATCTTACAAGAAAGCTCGTTGATGTTGCCCAGGATATAGTAGTTAAAATTGAGGACTGTGGAACTAAAAAATCAATAACTATGACTGCGCTAACGCATGGTGGTGAAGTTTTAAGGTCTCTCTCTCAGAGAATTTTTGGAAGAGTTGCAGCAGAGGACATAACATCACCAGAAACCGGTGAGATAATAGTCAAAAAAGGAGAGTTCATTACCAAAGATAAAGCAAAGCTCATAGAGGAACTCGGTATAGAATCTGTGAGAATAAGGAGTGTGATTACATGTGAGGTTGAGGATGGAGTATGTGTAAAATGCTATGGATGGGACCTTTCTTCATGGAAACCCGTCACTCTCGGTGAGGCTGTTGGAATAATTGCAGCTCAAAGTATAGGGGAACCCGGAACACAGCTTACGATGAGAACATTCCACTACGGTGGTGTCGGAGCGATAGCGGAAAGAGGAGATATTATAGCACATCATGATGGAGTTGTAAGAATAGATGCTAAAACGATTGAACTTGCTATCTCGCGGGATGAGATGGAAAAGCTTGGTTTAAGCAAAGAGGAACTCATAGATGGAAAGAAAATTTTGCGTGTCGTATCAAGATTTGGGTATCTTGATATACTATCAGATAAGGGAAGAGTTCTTGAAAGGTATGAGCTCCGCTATGGAGCTTCTGTTCTTGTTAGACCGCAGGATAAAGTTAAAAAAGGGCAAAGGCTTGCAGTGTGGAACCCATTTGCTAACCTTATCCTTACGCATGTTTCCGGGAAAGTTAAGTTCAAAGATATAGTATCAGGAGTTACTGTTGTAGAGAAGAAAGAAGAGGTAACAGGAAAAATTGTCAGGACAATTGTTGAACCAATAGGTGAAGCTTCGCAAAAGCTGAGACCTTCCATTATTGTTGAAACAGATAGTGGAGATGAGGTGGTATATCCGTTGCCGGTTAAGGCTACGATATCGGTTGAGGAAGGAGCATATGTTAGAGCAGGTGAGGAGATAGCAAGAGTTGAGACAGGGTATGCGAAAACCAAAGATATAACAACGGGTCTGCCCAAAGCTGAGGAATTCTTTGAGGTAAGGAAACCAAAAGATGAAGCGATAGTTTCTGAAATATCAGGTAGAGTTGAAAAAATAGAAGACCTCAGAGATGGAAGAAAGAAGGTTGTAATAAGAGCTGGGAGAATAGTAAGAGAATACAAAATTCCAAAAAATAGGCATGTTATTGTCGTAGTGGGAGATGTGGTTAGCGCGGGAGAGGCTTTGACAGATGGAACACCGAACCCCAAAACACTTTTGAGAATAAGAGGACCAGAATATGTTGGCTACTTCCTCCTGAACGAGATACAGAAAATATACTCCTCTCAGGGAATAGATATAAACGATAAACACTTTGAGATAATAATCCGTCAGATGCTAAGGCGTGTGAAAATTAAAGATCCGGGAGATAGTCAGTTTACTCCGGGTGAAATTGTTGATAGATTCTTTGTAGATAGAGTAAATAAAGAGCTCAGGGCACAGGGCAAAAGACCAGCTACTTACGAGTACACTCTTTTAGGTATTACCAGAGCCGCTCTTTACTCCGATTCCTGGATTGCAGCAGCGTCTTTCCAAGAAACTCCAAAAGTTTTGGTTCAGGCAGCTATTGAATCAAAAATAGATTATCTCAAGGGGATAAAGGAGAATATAATTGTTGGAAAACTTATTCCGGCTGGAACAAACTTCCCACTATATAGAGATACTGGAATAACAATAGAGGATCAACATATAACTGAAGAAGCCGTTGAACGAGAATTACTTTCGGCATAGTATGGAAATTATTATATCTGCTCTTGAAGAAGATGGCATAATTTCTCGCAAGAAATCCGAAGAAATAAGAAGGTGGGTTACAGAAAGAGGAAAAAGAGTTTCGGAAATCCTCATTGAAACAGGAATCTTCGGCGATGAATCATTTTGCGAGTGGATGGAAAGAAAATTTGGATTTCAATCCGTAAGGTCAGAGGATGAGATATGGGAATCGCTCGTAAAACTTTTCCCAAAAAGTATGCTTACAAACTTTATGTTCATACCGGTAAGGTATGAAAATGAAAAATTAGTTGTTGCATCTCCTGAACCTTTTGATGTACCTACAAATAAAATATCTGAAATATCCGGATCAGAAGTTGAAGTCAGAGTTTGTTCTCCTCGTCTTGTGAAAAAATTGATATCGGCTTCATTTCGGGAAGGTGAAGAAGGCGGAGCAGAAGAATTCTTAAGCAAAATAATATCAGAAGCAATAAATAAAAATGCAACAGATATACATATAATACCATCCGAAAACGAGTGTAAGATAAAATTCAGAATAGATGGGAGACTGAGGGACTTCCAGAAAATATCAAATCTTACTTTTCGTTTGATTACGAACAGAATAAAGGTTCTTTCTCAACTTGACATATCTGAAAGAAGAATGCCGCAGGATGGCAGGTTTTCTTTCGAAGGATACGATATAAGAGTTTCCGTAGTGCCAACGATATATGGAGAGAAAACGGCTTTGAGGATTCTCAAAAAAACTTTTGACTTTTCGCTCCAAAATATAGGTTTAAATGATTCACAAATAAAACTCATCAAGGAGGCGGTTAATAAACAATCAGGGTTCATTTTCGTAGCTGGTCCAACTGGTTCAGGAAAAACTACGACAATATACTCAATTTTGCTTGAAATTCCAAGAGATGAGTTCAATGTTTTTTCCATAGAGGATCCTGTGGAGTATTTTGTAGATGGAGTAAATCAAATACAAATAAACGATGCAATTGGGCTCACTTTCTCAAAAGTTCTCCGTCATGTTTTAAGGCAGGATCCAGATGTTATTTTCGTGGGTGAGTTGAGAGATTTTGAATCGGCAGATATTGCGATAAAATCGGCTCTTACGGGACACCTTGTTTTGACCACAGTACACGCAAAAGATGTTGCATCAGCAATTTTGAGGTTCATAAATCTTGGAGTGCAACCTTACATTCTTGTTTCAGCTTTAAGTTTTGGAATATCTCAGAGATTGGTGAGGAAAATTTGCCAAAATTGTGGAGGAAAAAAGTGTAGTGTGTGTAAAACAGGATTTTTGGGAAGGCAGGCTGTATTTGAGCTGATATACTTTGATGAGAAATTGAAATCAAAAATAAGAGAAAAAGAAAATTGGACGGAAGAGGAATTGAGAGATTTGTTCAGAAAAATGGGATTTAGTTTGCTTGAAGACGAAATAAAAAAGAAAGTTCAGGAAGGAATAACAACTGAGGAGGAAGGAAAATTTGTTCTTTAAAAAACTTCTAAGTGAAGAGAAAAAGCAAAATAAAGTGTTGGAAAAATTTTGTTTAAAAAATCAAAAGTTAAAAAATAAAAAGTTAATCTATAAAGGATGAACAAGGTAATAATACCAGAGGGGGTTAAGGCAAAAAATGTTGAAAGGCAACCGGGAATAATTGAAAAAATATACGCAAGCATAGTGGGTGGATTTGGAGTAACTTCAAAACACATCTTTGAGAAGAAAGTCACATTAAGATACCCGGAGGAGAGAAAAGAGCTCCCAAAAGATTACAGGGGAAGACATTACCTTGATATAGAAAAATGTGTAGCTTGTGAATTCTGTGCATCAGCTTGTCCGGTAGATATAATATTCATAGTAGGTGAACCTCATCCAGAAAAAGTCCGACACCCGAGAGTTTTTAATATAGACATTCTCAAATGCATATTCTGTGGATACTGTGTTGAAGCATGTCCAACAGGAGCGTTGCAGATGTTGGATGTATATGAAGTTTATTCTCCTGAAAGATTTATTCTCACCATAGATGAACTTACGAAGAAACCAGAATTTTTTGAAGAAAAAGCGTAAGCAAAAATTTTAGATTTTATTTCTTTTCTTTCAATAAATTCAGTTGACAGGGAGTGAAAGAGCGACGAAATTATTTGTTTTTTCGGACTCTTTTAAACTTAATATTTTTACCGGGATCAAATCTCCGAGTTTATAATTTTTCGTTGAATTGAAAATAATTCGGATATAATTTTCTGTTGTTCCAGTAAAATATCCTTCCTCATTACTCTCCTCAATTAGGGCATAAAAGACTTTTCCGAAACAACTTCTTATGAATTCCTCCCTTTTTATCCGAGCTAACTTTATGAGTTCAGATTCTCTTGATTTTACTTCGCTTTCTGGGAGTCTTTTCATAAAATATGCAGGTGTTCGTGGTCTTGGAGAAAATGGAAAAACATGGATGTGCCCAACAGGAGATTTCTTGAGGTTCTCCAAAGTTATTCTGAAATCTTCTTCTGTTTCTCCTGGGAAACCTACTATTATATCTGTTCCTATGCATGCATCTTTGAAAATATCAAGGAGTTTTTGAGAATCTGAGATGAAGTCTTCAAATGTATGCCATCTTCTCATAAGCTTTAAAATGCGGTTTGAACCGGACTGAACTGAAATATGAAAGTGAGGACAGAAAATTTTTTTCCCCAAAGAAAGTCCCTCAAGTAGATCATCATCTATTTCTCCCGGTGATAAAGATGAGAACCTTATTCTAAAATCGGAAAATCTATAAAAAGCTTTTGCTATTTCTTTTACAAGTTTTCCAAAAGTCATATCAGATGAATTTGTTTTTTTTCCAGTTTGTCCATATAACGCAAGATGAGTTCCGACCAAAACTACCTCCTTTATTCCAAAATCGTAATACCTTTTTATATATTCTATTACCTTTGATTTATCAAGGAATCTTGGCAAGCCACGTGTTAGTGGAATGGAGCAGAATGTACAAAATCTTGAACAACCCTCTTGTATTTTGAGATAAACTCTGTGTCTTGGAAAAAGATCTGGGTAAAGTGAATATTCTTCATCTTCTATTTCATTTTCTACTTGTTCTCCGTTTGTTTTTTGATTTTCACCGTTGGTTTTTTGATCTTGGTTTTGTACTCCTAAAATTTCACTTATCACCTTTGATATGTTTTCTTCTGTGTATTTTCCAGCTCCTATTGTGATATCTGCTCCGAAACTCATAACTTTTTTCAAATCAAGGTTGGGTAAGCAACCTGATACGAATACTTTTTTTCCGTGTCTTTTTGCTCTCCTTATATATTTTGCGAGCTCTTTTTCTGCGTCTTCGGTAACAGAGCACGAATTCAGAATCACAAAATCTGAGTTTTCAAGATCACTTTCTTCAAAATCAACATATTTTCTGATCTTCCCAAGAATATAAAAAAGGTCTGCAAAGTTTGTTTTACAACCAAAATTCTTAAAATGTATTTTTATTTTTTGAGATGACATGTTTATTTATCTTTTTTATTCTGATTCTCTTCGGTTCTTTTCACTTCTTATATATTGTAATATTTCGTTTTTGGTGATATTTAAAATTTCTTTTGCAATTTTATTTTTATCTTGAAGTTTTGAAAGTTCTTTCCAATCTTGAACTTTCAGGTTGAACCCTGCGGCATTTTTGTGTCCTCCGCCTCCGTATTTTCTTGCTATTTCTGCTACATCTATTTCACCTTGTGACCTCATACTAACTTTGAAAATTCCGGGATACTTTTCTCTTACAAAAATTGAAGCTACAACACCATCAATACTCCTTATCAAATCTATGAACTCATCTGAGTCTTCATCTTTTGCCGATGATTTTTCAAAATCCTCCAGAAGAAGATAAGATGAAGAAATTGAATCTTCTACTTTTAGTCTTGAAAGGAAGAAAGAGAGTAATTTGTATTTTCTTAAAGTTGCATATTTTAGAGTTTTCATAACAGCTTCAAGATTTGCACCGCTCTCAACAAGTTCTGCAGCAATTTTTAAAGACCTTGAATCAACGGTAGGAAGTATGAATCCCATAGTATCTTTTGCTATTGCGGCATAGATGTTTGTTGCAATATCAGGGGTTATCTTCACTTTGAGCTCTTTTAAAACCTCATATATAAGTACTCCGCAGGAGGGAGCGGAAGGGTCAACATAATTGAATGTTCCAAAATTTTCCCCTTTTGAATGGTGATCTATATTAACTATTGTTGTGCGTACGGCAAAACTTTTTGCTTCTTCTCCTATTCTATCTAATGTTGCACAATCTACAACGCAGAATATATCAGGTAGAAAATCTGGAAGGTGATTTTTTATTTTCTCATAACCCGGCAAAAACTTCGCAGATTCAAGGCAATCTTTGTTGTAAATGAAAACTTTTTTCCCGAGCATTTCAAGGGCAAGTCCCAAAGCCAAAGATGAGCCTATCGCATCTGGTTCTGGTCCTTCGTGCGATGCTATAACAATACTATTTGCTTCTGCAAGAACCTCTGCTACGATTTTTCTCGGATGATAAATTACATTTCCATCTTTTTCAATTTCTTCAAACATAAAAAGTAATATAAATTAAAAAAGAAGGAAAGGTTAAAGAAAAATACAGAAAAATCTAACTTTACCTTAAAAATTAGTTTTTTCTTTTTTCTCTCCTTTTTACTATCAGAAATATCAAATATAAGATCAGATTAAAGTATGTTCCGATTATGGAGAGTAAATTTACATTATAAGATGAGCAGGAGCATCCGAATTCACCGGATGCTCCGAATTTGTCCTGAGGTTTGTTTCCCAAGGTAGTTTCTGGATTTTGGACCTTGACAACCCAATTTCTTATCTCCTGAGAAATGCAATTAGATGCCCGAATAGAAAATCTGTAAATGCCTTCAGATGGAGGGGTTTTCCATATGATCTCTGCATATCCTTCATATGTGCTAATAGATTTTGCTTTTCCGCCATCGGAAAAATTAGCTCCATCGGGTTCTATTATTTCCAGAAAAATAGGAGGGGTGCCATTAATGTATATAGTTGCTTTATATTCACTTGATGGGGGTGCAAAATCATATTTTTCAGCATCCTTTATATTTGGGCTTCTCAGAACTACTTCTTGAGAGATTGGAGTTGCTCCCACATTTATTCTATCAGGAAATTTCTCAAAAACAGCAATAATGACATCATGAGGCTTGCCTTCGTAGCCATAAGCCGCTGTTGCAGAATCTGGGAATACATCCCCTGATTTCCAGAAATCATTTGGTTGGCTTTCTAAACATTTTACAGATTCATTCTCTTTATTTATATCAATTTTTTCAAACCTCCAAACATCAGAATAAGTTCCTG
The DNA here is from genome assembly GCA_032249135.1 of Candidatus Calescibacterium sp. Taxonomy (GTDB): domain Bacteria; phylum Calescibacteriota; class Calescibacteriia; order Calescibacteriales; family Calescibacteriaceae; genus Calescibacterium. The sequence continues at coordinate 27,596 of JAVVGL010000006.1, forward strand.
TATTTTCATTATATTTGAAAGGCAAAACAACTTTCACTCCGTAATGCCTTGAACATGTAATAAAGTTTCCTTTGCTATCTTTTACTTCACCGCATGAATTTCCACATCCGGGGAAACATTCATAGACATTTACAGAGTTTGAACTAATACCGGAATTTACTATGTTTTCATCAATATGCCATATGAGGACTCCTTCGGAGGGAAAATCAGAATCAAATAGTTCTTTTTTTCTGAACTCAATAAGAAAATATTCGGTTTGAGAGGTTCCGCCATAAGCTGGAATTTTTAAAAAGAATTGAGAGTTTGAGCTTGAAGAAATTGCATCACAGAAATCGTAAGTTACAAGTTTTGGAAAAGCCCAACCCAGATAAATTTTCTCCCACGGGGAAAGATTTGCCGGCAAAGTTCCAAAAGGAGTCCCTTTATACAAACCATATCCCATAAGGGAGTAAGGTCCGACACCACAAGATTGAATTCCGCCTTGTGAGTATCCGGCATCGTATAGATCCGGTAGCCCGAGAAGATGACCAAACTCATGAGCCATAAGTCCCATATTGCCTTTTGGGAAAAACTGAGATATACCTGCTGCAATGACTCCGCCTTTTATAATTTTTCTCTCCTGCGTTGTAATATAAGTATAAAAAGCGTGAGACCAAATATCACAACACTTTGGATCATCATATGAATAAGGCAGAGTTTCAGCTCCTTGACCAGAATGTATAATAATGAAGCAGTCTACGATACCATCTGAATTTCCGTCAAATTTTGAGAAATCTATATCTTGGTCTGTGATTTGGACGAGCTCCCGCGCGAGATTTTGAGTCCCATTTCCCATACCACAATACCGAAAGCTTCCGTTTTTTGTTCCGCAAGCATAATCTGAAAGATTTGAGGAAACCGTATAAGGTCCAAAAACTTCTCCGCTTATTTTTAATTTTCCTTGGGAGTTTATAAGCCAGAAATCTCTAAATGAAGGGAATTTGTAGATGGTGTTAGAAGTTATTGAGCCAACCATAAGCTCAGAAAAATATGATTTCGGGTCTGCGGAAACTCCGTATTTTGACAAATCAAATTTTTTATCTTGGAACTCTACTAAAATGATAGCACATCTGACATTACCCTCCCGTGGTGCTACTTGTTTTGGAGTTATGAAAGCCTCTGGAGATATTCTCATCAGAGATTTTGATGATTTGAAACCAAGCCTTGTTGGCGTCCAAACTCCAGGGTATGGTGGAGCAGATAGAACATCAACTTGAAGCGATGGGAAAAATGATAATAATAAAAAAAGTGAAACCATAAAGAAAAAAAGTAGCATAAAAATTATCTTAACAAATTAAATCAAAGAAAGTATTTTTTTGAAAAAGTATTTTTTTGGAAAAGATTTATTCGGTTTTGAATTCTGAGTAAGGAATTTTTTTTGCGCCAAAAGGTGTATCTTGTAAATATATTCCTATGTCAAGGAGCTTTTTTCTTATCTCATCAGCTTCTTGAAACTTTTTTTGTTTTCTCAATTCCTCTCTCTTTTCTACTAATTTGCAAACTTCATCGTAAGAAATACCGTGTTCCTTACATCTTCTTATAACTTCTTCCTCAATAAAACTTTTTTGAGATATAAGAGGAATTTTTCCGAAAAGTCCCGTTCCCTCATAAACTTTTTTCAGAAAAGCTAAAAACTTTATAAGTTCATCTTTTGAGTTTGATTTTCGTACATCTTCAAAAGCTGAAAACACAAGAGAAAATGCAGAAGGAGTGTTGAAATCGTCATCCATAAATTTGCAGAAAGAATCTATAAGATTTTTTACTTTGCTATCATCTTTCATTTTTTCTATTTCATGTTCGCTGATTTTTGCTTTTTCAGTTTCAAATTCTAATGTATAGTAAAAATTGATGAGAGCTTTTTCGTCTTTTTTTATGTTATCATCCGAAAACTCAACAGGGCTCCTATAGTGGTATTTTGCTATTGAGAACTTTATGACTTCTGGATGGAATTTTTTGAGGAGCTGGGGAATATCTATAACATTTCCCAAAGACTTTGACATTTTTTCTCCTTTCAGTGTGAGGTGTCCTGTGTGAAGCCAGTATTTTGCAAAACCTTTACCTGTTGCAGCGCGGGATTGAGCAATTTCATTTTCGTGATGGGGAAAAATAAGGTCCTGTCCTCCACCGTGAATGTCAAATTCTTCCCCAAGGTATTTCATACTCATAGCGGAGCACTCTATATGCCAACCTGGTCTGCCTTCTCCCCAAGGAGAATTCCAAGATGGTTCATCTTGATACTTTTTAGATTTCCACAGAACAAAATCAAGAGGATTTTTTTTCTTCTCATCTGGTTCTACTCTTGCACCGGCAAGCATATTTTCAAGAGACATTCCTGAAAGCTTTCCATAATCCTTGAAAGATAGTACATCAAAATAAACATCTCCATCAACAACATATCCGTAACCATTTTTTATTATTTTCTTTATAAGTTCTATTATATCTGGTATGTGTTCTGTGACTCGGGGTTCAAAATCGGGTTTTATTAATTCAAAAGGTTCTATATCTTTTCTGAAAAGGTCTATATATTTTGAGGATACATCATAGGCTGAAATTCCTTCTTCTCTTGCTCTCTGAATTATTTTATCGTCCACATCTGTAAAGTTTCTGACAAAAATCACTTTAAATCCTTTGAATCTCAAATACCTTACAATGATATCAAAAGGAATAAAGCTTCTGAGGTGTCCTATATGCATCCTATCATACACTGTAAGTCCACAGACATAAATTCTCACTTCACCCTCATTGAGAGGTATAAAATCTTGATAAACTCCACCATAAGTGTTTTTGACCTTCATTTTTTCTTCACATCTTTATCTTTATTTTTCCTTATTTTTCCTTTCCCATTTCATTTTTCTTCTTTTATTCATTCTTCTTCTTTTATTTTTATTTGTTTTGCATCTATCCAGAGACCTTCTATATCGTAGAATTTTCGCGCCTCATCTTCAAAGATATGCAATACTATATCTCCTGTATCAACTATGTTCCAGGGTGATTGAGGGTTGAAATCAGAGAACAGAATAGAAATTCCGATTTTATCTGCTTTTTCTTCTATCTCATCTATTATGGCTTTTCTGTGAGTACTGCTATCTGCTGTGCATATTATAAAAAAATCAGCTATGTGCTCAAAATTTTGCAAATCTATTACTACAACATCTCTTGCCTTCTTTGATAAAATCAAATCAACTATTCTCCTTACTTTCTCATCAATTACATCACCTGGCAACCTCTCTCTCAATTTGGAAAATTTCTTTTTATCCATCAAACAAAAAATCCAGAGCCTACAAAAATATCTTAAAGATAATTTTATAATTTATAATAGGAGAATAATTTTTGTAGCAAAAAAATTCTGAAAACGAAAGCTAGAAAAAATGAGAACGAATTTTCAGAAACGGCTTTTCTTATTTTTTTTCTCAATAACAATATTTTTTGCGGAGGTGATAACTCCGAACGCTCTCGCTCAGCAGAGACAACAAGATAGGAAAGAGAGATTAGTGTTAGAACCTCCTAAAATTACAAGTTTCATACCAGAACGCACTGCAAGAGAAAAACTGAAAATAGAAGGAAAAACATGTCCCAATTGCAATGTGGTAATAGAGATAAATGAAAGCAGGGTAGAGGCATCAGGTGGAGCGGATGGAAAATTTAGAGCCGAGGTAAAACTTGAGAAAAATAAAAAGAACATATTGAGAATATATTCACTCTCGGGTAAAGCAAGTTCAGATTTTATAGAATACAGTATAATTCATGCGGATCTCCCTCTCCCTAAAAATTTGAATGAACCCCCGAGTGTGGATAAGGATTCCATACCTCCTTATACTCGTGAGGCTGGTGTGGTGATTTTTGGTAGAGCTGTTCCTTTGACGAAAGTAGTCGCAAGAGGTGGTTCAAGTCCAGCAAGTAGTATGTCAGACAAAGATGGATACTTTGAACTTCTTGTGTTTCTGAACTTTGATACTTTGAACGAAATAGAAATATATATGGAAGATGAGAAAGGTTTTCTTTCTCCGAGGGAAAAAATTGAAATATATCAAATATCAAAAGCCCCTCCTGCTCCAAGATTATATGATGCCCCTGCGGCTACAAATCTTGAAAAGGTTAGCTTGAGGGGAAAAACGATCCCTACTATGAAGGTACTTGCGGAACTTAAAGCTGGTGGAAAGTTTGAAACGATAGCCACAAAGAAAGGAGAATTCGTAATAGATGTTCCTCTGGTGCGGAACTCCGAAAATGAGATAAGCTTATTTACTGTTGATCCTGCGGGAAATATTTCTGCACCGACTAGATTGAAAATAATTCAGGACTCATCTCCCCCTCCGCCACCAATTATAGAAAGCTACCCTTCAAAAGTAGTTGAGAATAAGGCAACAATATCGGGCAGGGGTGAGGCGGATGCGAAAATAATAGCGAAAATATCTGATACTGAAAAAGTAGTGGGAACAGTAGGAAAAACTGGGGATTTTACGGTAGATGTTGAGGTTTTGAAATATGAAAGACAATTGAGAAGAAATTACATACATATTATCTTGGAAGACGAGGCTGGAAATAGGTCTGAACCAGCTCTTATTATAATTGATAGACTACCAGATATAAGGAAAGTAGTCGTTGATGCTGGGCTCAGCTTTCATACTTTTCACAACCTTGTAGGAAACGAATACTTTGAAGGAGGTATCAAAACTTCTCCATATAAATTTTGGGGTTTTGGTCTTGAAGTTGAACCTATATATATCTTTCAACGACGCAGTGGATTGGCATTAGGATTAGTAGCAGGTGTATATCCTCAAACATCTCAGAAAATAGAAATGAATATCCCCCCTGATTTGCGAGGAGAGGGAGAACTAGATAAGGTATCTTTTTTCAAGGGATTTATTGCTATTTCTCCAAAGGTTGTGTTCTTTGCGGAAAACTTTGACTTATTTTTTGGAATAGACATCGGAAATGTTTTTCTGATAAGAGGAGCAGCGGAATACAATGCAATTGAGGGAAAATATAGGAGAGAAAATAGATTATTTAATGCGCTCATGCTGAGGCTATCGGGGAAAATAAAATATTTTCTGAACCCAGCTATTGCTTTATTTTTTAGTCCGTCCGTAGGTTATGCTCCAATAAAGAACGCAAATGAGTTTGGGCATACATTAGATGCAGGTGGAGTAAGTGCAACATTTGGGGTAAGTTTTAACTTATTCTGATTATATTCTGATTAATTATTTTTTTGTTTTCGATTATATTTTTATTGCTGAGTTTCTGCTTTTCTTTTAAGTTCTATCCAAGGATTTCTTCCAACAATTGCGGTTTTATATTGGAGCTTATCTGCTGCAAGCTTTAAAGCTCTGAAAGCATCCTCTTGTGAGACTCCATCTAATTCAAATAAAACTGTTCCTGCTTTTACCCTTGCCTCATATCCCACGACATCTCCTTTTCCTCCTCCCATTCTTGTTTCGGCAGGTTTTTTAGTCACAGGTCTCCACGGGAAAATTCTTATCCAAAGTTTTGCACTTGAAGGTAAAGATCTCAAAATTGTAAGCCTGCAAGCTTCTATTTGCCTTGCAGATATTCTTGCCGGTTCAAGGACTTTCAGACCCCATTTTCCAAAGACAACAGTGTATCCTTGTGAAGCTTTTCCCCGTGTTCTTCCCTTTCTCCATTTTCTGTATTTTAATTTTTTTGGTTGGAGTAATGACATATTTTATCTCCTCCTTTATCTTTTTTTTATCTCATATATCTTTTTTTTTATCTCATAAGCGTAAGTCCAACGCTATCAGATGTTAATTTTGATATTTTTGTTATAAGTTTTGGATTTAGGTTTTTTCCAAAAAGTTCGGTGTATCTTACCTCTTTTTGCAAAATTGAACCTTTTTCTTTTCCATAGAGGAAATCCATATAGAATATAACGGCTACAAATTTTTTGTATGGGTCAAGCTTTTCAAAGACATCGCGGCTTATGTTCAGAGTCTCTCTTATTTGTTCGGAAACATCATAAGGTAAAGAAGAGAAAACAGAGTAAATCAATTCAAGGTCCTGAGGGGTAAGTCCCAATTTTCTGAGTAGTTGTGGATTTACCTTATACAGAAGCAAAGAAACCTCATTATATTTTTGTTTGAGAACTTTATCATCTTTTTTTTCTGTTGATTGAAAATAGTTTTCAATAGTTTTCTTTGCGACATCATACTTTCCTCTCTTTATAAGGAAATCAACATATTCAACAAGATAATCTGGGTTATTTTGGGAAAGTTCAAATGCTCTTTTGTAATTAGTTTCAGCTAAGTCTTGATAACCTGGGTTTTTTGAGTAAAGTCTTGCGAGCTTTATATAAGCTTCTTGATTAGTTTTATCGTATTTTAATACATTTTCCAAAGCAAAAATCAAATCTTGTTCCTCAACTCCGATTTTTTCTAAAAGAAGGACATAATCATATCTTATTTTTCCATCTTTTGCGAAACGGGAGTCAAGTGAAAAAAGTTTATCATAAAAGCTCTTGGCTTCTTTGAGTTTTGATTTATCATCGGATTCAGAAAAGACTCTTGCAAGATACAAGAGTGCACTATCGGAAAAAGGATTTATCTCTAAAGCTTCTTTTAGTTCTCTTATTGCTTCTTCTTTTCTTTGAGTTTCAGCATATGTTCTTCCAAGCAAAATTTTGTATTCTGCGAGAGTTTTTCTTAATTCGGTATCATATTTTATTTCCGGTTTTTGTGATATAAGTTCAATAGCTTTTCTTGCGGGTTCTGATGCTTCGTCGTATCTTTGTAGTTCAAAAAGAGCTAACGCTCTTTTGTAATATAGATCGTGTCCGCCTTTTTCGCCTAAAATATCTATTGCTTTTCTCAAAGTTATTTCAGCATCCTGAAATTTCATCATAGCCATATATGTATCTGCAAGCTTGATATATGGTGTGGCATCAGATGGTGAAAAATCTATTGCTCTCTTATACATATGAACCGCGTCCTCATATCTTTTTTCTTGTCTATATATATCTCCCATGGCGATATATGGGTCAGGGAAATTTTCTTTTATTTTAACGGCAGACCTGAATTTATCAAGGGCTTGGGTATTGTTTCCTTTCTTCATAAGTGCTAATCCTTCCTCGTAAAGTGAAAGAGCCGTGCAGAAATTATCAAATTCTTGAACTTTTGCAAGAAGTCTTTCTGGGAGGCAGAAGTATTTTTTCAAATCTTCTAATCGCTTTTTTGGAGAACAATCTCTTGCTGAAACTTTTACTGATATAGAGTCTACTTCTGTCCATATTTTATCAACAAAAGATTGGTATATATCTTTTACATCTTGAAGAGCTAATTCTCTTATATCTTCGCTGAGTGCATTTAGCTCTGATTGAGCTGATACATACGCATTACAGAAATCTTGCTCTTTTGCGTTAGATAAACCTTCCCTTATTCTGATATATCTCATTACAACATCAGATATTGATGGCTTTACTGAAACTTCTAATTTGCACATAAGGTCATAGCCGTCTTTATCTTTGTCGCCTTCTTTACAATAAGGTTCTTTTTTGAGCTCCTCAAACCTCTTCATTAGAGCTTGTTTTGAAAAGACAAGAAATTTTAAAGATTCCACATTTATTGTTACTAGATAAGATTCGTCTTCAATATCAAAGTCAAACCTTGAAGAAGTTCTGAGATCAGATGATAGATTTGTTGTTTTTTGTTTTTGCATAATTAATCCCTTTTTTTTATCAATGACTTTTGCGGATGAGGTAATTCCTACCTTTGTGATAACCGGCATTAGCCTTTCAAAGTTTTCTTGCGATATATTTTCCGGTCTTTCTATTTTTGTTTGAACATCAAAAACATACTTTTTTGGTCCACCGCACGATATAATAAAGAAGGAGAGAAAATAAAAACCTGTAAGGAACAAAAGAAAGCAATAATTATGATTTCTCATCTCTTTTCACCTCACTTTACAAATAATTAATAATTTAAAAACAGTTTATTGTTTAAAAATAATTTATGCTGAAAATTACCGAAGGTATTTTTATAGTCTAAGATTTCTCACTTTTTTATTACTCCTGCATTTTTTAGTTTTTCTATGACATCGTAGGGGGTTTTTGTTCTGATTATTTTTTTGTCAATCAGAGACTTTATTTCTTTTTCCGAGCTTTCTGTCAAGAATCCCCATTCTGCGAGTATAAAATTTGCTCCGATATTTGATGCAAATATGAGGTCATTTATACCGTCTCCCAAAACGAATAAAGGTTCTTTTATGGGAAATATATTTTTTATTATTTCAAAGAGCTTTGGATTTGGTTTTTTTGCGTCAAATGTATCTCCACAAACTATGAGGTCAAAAATTTGTGTTATTCCGAGCTGTGAGAGTAAAATTGATGTAAGATGCTGACTTTTGTTTGTCAGAAGTATTATGTCCCACTTTGATTTTTTCAGAGTGAAAATCAGCTCAATATTTCCCTGATAAATGTAAGTTTTTTTTGCTATGTTTTTTCTGTAATTTGAAAGAAAATCTTTTAGAACTTTTTCTAATTCTTCAGTTCTTCCCAATTGATTTAGTGTTTTTTCTATAAGAGGCTTTACACCATTTCCTATATATGAAAGAGTTGTTTGAAAATCTATCTCTCCTATTTTGAACTTTTTTAAAGTTGAGTTCAGAGAGAAAAATATGTCTTCCGATGTATCAAGTAAAGTTCCATCAAGGTCAAAAAATAAAGTTGGCATTTTTAATTCCTTATTCTCCTGCAATTACCCAAACTACATTATATTGATGAAAAGGTGTCCACGCGTTAGCAACCCCTCTTCTTAAAGATTTTCTTATATCCATTTTATCTCCGACAAGTCTTTTTACTAGTTCTATCATTCTTATAAGTCCGGTCGCTCCCGGAGGATTTCCGCAGAGGGCACCACCGGATGCATTTACGGGTAATTTGCCTTCTTTCAGAAGGGACCCATCGTGTATGGGTTTTACAAGTCTTTTTTCTGCAATAAGTTCAAGTGCTTCAATTGACATAAGTTCTATATGAGGGAAGCATTCCATTATTTCTGCAAAATCAACCTCTCTTTTTGGATTCTTTATTCCGGAGTTTTTATATGCTTTCCTTGCTGCATATCTTAGTGAGTTAATATGAGCTATATCCTCATAACCTGGGTAATATGGACCTATATTTGTTCCGAAACCGTCTACCCACGCTCTTCTTTGCTTTGTTTTAGCTATATCTCCTCTTGCGAAAATTATAGCAGCTGCTCCGTCTGTTCTTGGTGGCATCATAAGTTTTCTTATGGGTTCAGCTACATACTGAGAAGATAAGATTTCATCTAAAATAACTTTTTCTCTTATGTGAGCATCTTCATTATCAAATCCATTTCTTCTATTTTTTATAACTATTATTCCGAGTTCTTCTTCACCTATTCCGAGTCTATCCATAAAAGCTTTTGCCTGTAAAGCTGTGAAGTTTATCCAGTCTAATCCTGTTTTTTCAAGGTAATTCGCTTTTGTGTATAAATTTGAGAAAGTTCTCATGTTTATTTCAGAAGATTTTCCATATCCGACTACAAGAGCTATTTTACTTTCACCGGTCATTATTTTTGTTACTGCGTATACTGCTCCAAAAGCACCATCTATATTCCTCAGAAAAGTGTGGCTTTGAGGTTTCAAACCGGATTTTTCTAAAAAACTTGAAATTTTCGTGTATGAGAACGCGCACTCAACTACATAATCTATATCTTTTGGATCTATTTCAGCATACTTTATTGCCTTTTGAGCAGCTTCAACCGCAAGCTCTACATCAGAAAGCGGAGACATCTCCTCCTGTCTTGATATACCTATCCCTATTATCCCTACCCTCAACATAAAGTTTTTATGTTAATCTTGTGTGATAAAATTTTAGATTTTACATCACATTTTACCTTTTAATTTTTTTTCACCTTATTACTTTTTTTACACCTTTACTTTTTTGTCTTTTACCTTACTATCTTGAACTCTATTTTCTGTGATTTTTTTACCTTTGCTTCCGTCGTTATTTTCCCATCACTTTTATCACATTCAGCCGTGCTGCCAAAGTATGCATTAGATGGAACTTTCTTATATACGCTTTCATTAAGTGGTTCTAAATTCCCTGAACAGTATATATCTACAACATCTAATATGTCTGCGACAGCAAATATTTCTATGCCGTAGTTTCCCGGAAATGTCAAGGATACTTGAAAATCATTTACTACCAGCCCATAGGCTCTTCCTTCTTTATTCATTTTATACACAAGTTTTTCTTTTTGCCCGTCCAAACTTGTGAATCTCAAAACAAAATAAATATCATAAGGTGCATCATCAAAGGTTAAAATATGAAAACTTATAGCAACTCCACCTTCAAATGATGCCCCTTGAGGATTTTTTCCTAAATTATCTTTCGCTTCTACATAGATTGAAGGAGAAGATTTGAATGAGTGCACATCGGCTATTTTTTGTATACTTATTTTTCCTGCACTATCTTTTACTATAACAGAGATTGAGAAACTTCCTTCCTTTGTATAAGTATATGATGTTCTGAATATATATTTTGAACCAGAGGCTATTATATATTTGTTAGGGTCAAGTTTTTGAGCAGTGCCATCGCCCCACTCAACTATAATATAGTCTATTTTATCTCCGTCTCTGTCGCTTACACCTATGAGTATCTGAACAGTAAATGGAGGAATTCCGATAGCCATATTTTCATTTCTATAAATTTCCTTTTCTGGTTCCAATATTTTCTCTACTTGTCCAAATATTGCGGGCGGAGAATTCTCGGGAGATGCTGCACCGGAGAAAACAGAAATCATAATCTCTACAGAAGCTGAAAGTGGATATGGAGCGAATTTATTATCATCAAAAACCAAAACCTTTAATATGTAATCACCTTCATTTATATATCTATGTTTCCCATAGCATGAGTTTGTTTCCTCATAACTTCCGTCTCCCCAGTCTATTATGACTTTACTTATTCCGTTTGTGTCTTTGCATATCGCTTTGAAATAAACGATGCTTCCCGGAGAGAATTCTGAAGTTATTTCTGCAAAATCTTCATCTCTTGCTGTTGTGGGATTTAATATTGTAGGTCTGTCATTTGTAATTATTGTTGTTTTTGCTTGGGAGACTCCCGAGTCATCCATGCCTATAAGTTGCACTTCAAAGACTCCTAAACCCTCATATGTTTTAGTTACTGCGACTTTATCACCTTTTATGCTGTTTGTAATATCTTCCTGGGTTCCGTTTCCGTAATCTATAATGAGTTTCTTTATTTTGCCACGGGATGGAATAACCGTAATATTGAATGAAACTGTGAGAGGTATTTCTCCATAAGTTTGAGAAGGTGAAAGTAAAATAAACGGTCCTCCTGCTGGTGTTGGTTTCTCATTTGAGCAACGAATAAAGTATAACAACAATAACAAATTGAATAAGGGAAAAATGATACGGAATCTCCTCGCCACAAAATTAAATTTAGTCCTCATTTGCATGCTTTTCCTCATTTATTTGTCTTTTCAGTTTCGCCATATATATAGCGTTTACACCCCATTCGTATCCTTTATTACCATATTTCCCGCCGGCTCTATCAATAGCCTGATTTATATTTTCTACTGTTAAAACCCCAAAAATTATAGGGATTTCTGTTTCTAACATAACTTTCAAGATACCTTCTTGGACACCTTTTGCTACGAAATCAAAGTGGTATGTCTCCCCTTTTATGATGCATCCCAAAACCAATATTGAATCATATTTTTGGGTTTTCGCTATAAATTTTGCTGCTATTGGTATCTCAAAAGATCCAGGAACATATATGACATCATAGCTTATTCCATTTTCTTCTAATGCTCTTTTTGCCCCATCAAGAAGTCTTGATGTTATGAATTCGTTGAACCTTGAAACTACAATTCCTATCTTTATTGTTGTTTTATTTTTTTGTTTTTTTTTCTCTTCGTTCATATATTTTTAGTAAAAATCGGAATAGCAACTTTTTTTGTTTTTTGTCTTTAATTCTTTTTAACTCTCTGAATTCTGCTTTTTTCTTATGTGATGGAAATAACAGGGAACTAAAAAAACAGAAAAATCTATAAAGTATGAATTACTACATTACAAATTTTCTGATATGGAGATAAAGAAAATTCTTGTTGCAAATAGGGGAGAAATAGCAAGGCGTGTAATATACACTTGTAAAAAACTTGGAAAAAAAACTGTTGCTGTATATTCTGACGCAGATAAAGATTTACCTTTTGTTGAGGAAGCAGATGAAGCTATAAGGATTGGAGAGCCACATCCTCTAAAAAGTTATCTCAATATTCCGGCAATAATAGAGGCAGCAAAGAAAACGGGTGCTGACGCAATTCATCCAGGATATGGTTTCCTTTCAGAAAGAGAAGATTTTGTTAAAGCTTGTGAAGATGCAGGGATAATTTTTATAGGTCCGACAGCAAAAAGCATGGAGATAATGGGAGATAAAGCTACTGCGCGAGCTTTCGTAAAAAATCTTGGAATCCCTATTCCACCTGGAACTGATATTTTGAGCTCTCCCGAGGAAGCCGAGGAATTTGCAGAAAAAATCGGATACCCTGTTCTTATAAAAGCTGCTGCTGGTGGCGGGGGAATAGGTATGATGAGAGTAGATAGAAAGGAGGATTTGAAAAAAGCTTACGAGACCGCAAAATCTCGGGCGCTTTCAGCATTCGGAGACGATAGAGTTTATATGGAAAAATACCTTGAATCTCCACACCACATAGAAATTCAGGTTCTCGGAGATGGGAAAGGAGGTGCGGTGACTTTTCCAGAAAGAGAATGTTCAGTTCAAAGAAGACATCAGAAAGTAATAGAAGAGTCTCCATCTACTTTTGCAGATGAAGATTTGAGAAGAAAGCTCAGGGATGCTGCGAGAAAAATAATGTCTGAGCTAAAATATAAATGTGCAGGAACGGTTGAGTTTGTTGTAGATAAATACAAGAATTTTTATTTTCTTGAAGTTAATACGAGATTGCAGGTTGAGCATCCAGCAACGGAAGCCATAACAGGATTTGACCTTGTTGAGTGGCAAATAAGGATAGCAGAGGGTGAAGCACTCCCGAAGGAGGAGGATATAAAGTTTCAAGGATGGGCAATAGAGGCAAGGATATACGCGGAGGACCCAATAAAATTTTTACCATCTCCGGGAGAAATAAAAAGGTTGGTTGAACCTAAATCTTCAAAGTTCAGCTGGAATTCAGAAAATGTAAGACTTGATTGTGGTTATAAAGAGGGGAACAAAATTACTCCTTTTTATGATCCGCTTATTGCAAAGTTAATAGCTCGTGGTAAAACCCGTGAAGAAGCAATTGAGAATATTTTGAGAGCTCTTGATGAGTTCATAATTGAGGGTCCAAAAACTAATATACCATTTTTGAAAGAGGCTATCAATTCACCGCTTTTCAGAAATGGCGGATATGATACACATTTTATTCCACGCCTCCGGGGACTTGAATAAGGACTGTGAATGGTAAAGTTATAGATACATCTGAGATTTTCTTTTTTGAATCATTACCAGATGATCCTCTACTTTTAACAATTACATTCTCAAAAAAATTTTCTTTGTTTGAAAAAGGAGATAAAGTTCTTGTGGGACTATCAGGCGGAAGAGATTCGGTTTTTCTTACATACATACTTTCTACCTATAAATCAAAATTTGGCATATCAGAAGTAGTTGCTGCACACTTTAATCATGGAACACGGGGAAAAGAATCAGAAAGAGATGAAAAATTTTCTGTGTCATTTTGCGAAAGGCTTGGAATAAAAATAATTGTTGGCAGAGCTACTTTACCTTTAAAATCAGAGGATGAGATGCGCAAAGAAAGATATAAGTTTTTTGATGAATCAGCTAAAAAGTGTGAAGCTACAAAAATAGCAACAGCTCACACACTTGACGATAATTTTGAAACTTTTCTTATAAACCTTGTAAGGAGAAAAGGTTTTTTCTCTTTTGGAATATCTCCTAAAAATTACTCTCTGTGTTCTGTTCCAGTAGTTCGTCCTCTGCTTTCGGTGAAAAGAAGTTCAATAGAAAACTACCTCAAATCAAAAAATATAAGTTTTGTTTCAGACACATCAAATCTGAATCTCAGATATCTCAGAAACAGAATAAGAGCTTCTTTATATTTAATGCCGCAAGAAATTTACGATAGCATTCTTGAAGGATTTTTGAGGTTTTGGGCAAGTTGCTATGCTGTTCAGGTTTTCCTTTCAGAAACATTTCAAGAAAACAAAGAAAAAATCCCTCAATTTTTAAGATTTGAAATTGAAAATTTTGTGAAAGGTGAAATAAAAAGTTTTGAAGATATGAAAAAGTTTATTTCAGATATAAAAAGAAAAAGAAAATAAACTTATGCTTTACATTCTATGTGCTTTTTTGGCAACTTTACCTTGGTTCATAGTAAAATTCACGATAGGGCATCCAAATCCAATTTTGCAAACATTACTTACTGGTTTATCAATAATAGGAGCTGGATTTATTCTGACATGGGCTTCTGATGGTTCAAGAAAATTTATATCCGGAGCTCTTGCAATAGCTATTGTAGCTTTACTTGCAGTTCTGCCGGAATATTCAGTAGATATATATCTTTCGTGGAAGGCAGGAATAAATGAAGAGTATACGCATTATGCAGTCGCAAATATGACAGGAGCAAACAGATTACTTATAGGCATAGGGTGGACTGTGATATTATTTGTTCATTTTTTCAAAACAAAAAGAAGTGAAATAGCGTTTGACAGATCTTTGATGGAAGAACTTATTATACTTTTTGCAGCGACGGTTTGGTCAATAAATATTTTCTTCAAAAAAAATATATCATTAGTTGATTCTTTAATTTTGGGTGGGCTATTTATTTTTTACATTTTAAGGGTTTCAAAAAAAGAGATAGAAGAACTTGAAGAAGATTTTGAACCAGTAAAGACAATCCAATCTCTACCTCCAAAAAAATCTATTCTTCTTATAATCTTTATGTTCGTGTGGGCTGGTTTTTCTATATTTATCTCAGCAGAAGCGTTCGCAGAAGGATTAATAAATATAGGTAAAAAATTAGGGGTGAGCGAGTTTTTACTTATACAGTGGCTCGCACCAATAGCTTCCGAAGCGCCAGAATTTGTAGTCACACTTATATGGGCAACAAAAGGAAGAGGTCAAGACGCTATGAGAGCTCTCGTTTCTTCAAAAGTAAATCAGTGGACTTTACTTATAGCTTGCATTCCGATCGCTTTCATAATCTCAAAAATATATCACGCAACAGGAGATTATCTTTCTCCTATGCCGATGGATTCAAGACAGCAGTGGGAAATTCTTCTGACAGCAGCACAATCTTTACTTGCATTTTTTATTTTGCTTGACCTAAATTTTTCTGTTATTGAAGCTTCTATCTTACTTATTCTATTTTTATCTCAATTCATTTTTGAACACATAAGAGAAGAGGTAACCTTTGTGTATTTTGTTCTCTGCATACCTATGATTCTCTACAAATTCGGGAAAATAAAAATACCTTTTGGTAAAAAGTAATGAAAGAGAAAATTTATTTTATTACACTCACATTTTTTGGTGTAGGGAAAATACCAATTGGGCAGGGTACAGTAGCATCACTTATTTCAGGAATTTTATATTTTTCTTTTATCTCTGGAAACAAATTTTTAGAGATATCTATTAACATTTTCATTCTCGCTGTATCTTTTCTTTCCATAAAAAAAGTAAAAAATTTTTGGGAAGGTAATGACCCTCACGAGGTTGTAATAGATGAGGTAGCTGGAATGTTTTTGTCTCTTCTTTTGCTACCGAAGGGTTTTTTAGTTTTTGTAGCAGCGCTTTTGATATTCAGATTTTTAGACATAACGAAAATTCCTCCAATTATTTTTTTTGACAGAATGAAATCTCCGTACGGAATACTTCTTGATGATATAGTATCTGGGGTAATTGCGAACTTTATAGTAAGGCTACTGCTAAAATTCAATATATTGCCAATCTGAAACCTGATTTGCAGAGAAAACTTGATTTTTGAGAATAAAGGCAATTTGTGATAAAATTTTAATTTTTAATATTTGATTTAGGTGTCCCTGTAGCTCAGAAGGAAGAGCACGGTCCTCCTAAGTCCGGGGTCGCGGGTTCGAATCCCGCCAGGGACACCAAATCAAATTTTGAAAATACTGGGTACTGTAAATGGAATAACATTCATACACATAAAGGGGAGAAATTTTGGGTTTATAGATTGGCGCGACAAAACAATCTTTATAGCGGAGCTTACAAGAGAGCCAGAATATGATGGCAAAGAGCTACCTTCTTTCTCACTTGGATTTCTTGGTGAGGAAAAGAAGATTTATGTCAGGTGGGATATTATAATCAGACCTATTCACATTATACTTTTTGTTCTGACCGCAATAACTACAACAATAGCGGGAGCATTAATGCAGGGGATATCTCCTCTCTCGGTGGATATTTGGAAAGGAATATATTTTTCTGGTCCTTTACTTTTTATTCTTTTGTGTCATGAATTTGGACATATATACTCTATGTGGAAGCACAAAATCAGGAGCACATTTCCTTATTTTATTCCAGCTCCGAACATAGTTGGAACATTTGGGGCGATAATGGTGTTGAGAGAGAAAATTCAAAAGAGTTCTCAAATAATAAAGACGGGGGCAGCAGGACCTATTGCAGGATTTGTAGCTGCTATACCAATAGCTTTGATTGGTTTGCTACTTTCCGAAGTCGTAAACGAAACCGAGATGTCAGGAGTACATACTATAAAGCTCGGAACTCCTCTTATTTTATCTTTGATGCAAAATATGATTTTCGGTTCTTTGGAACTCTCAAAAGATATTATGCTTCACCCTGTGGCTTTTGCCGGATGGATAGGATTTTTTATAACAGCTATGAACCTCATTCCAATAGGTCAGACCGACGGAGGACATATAGTTTTTGCTCTTTTCCCATCCTGGCACAGAAAAATTTCTTTTTTCTTTATAGCTGTTCTTTTTGTTCTCGGTATCTTTTTCTGGTATGGATGGCTATTTTGGGCATTTCTTACCGCAGTTTTGAGTATAAAAAGGATTCCATATTCCCCGGTAAAAGATGTGAAATTTTCGGATAAAGTCTTGGCAATAGTGGCAGGGGTTATATTTGTTTTAACTTTCATTATTTCTCCATTTCAGATTGAATTTTGAAAAATTCGGAGATATAAATTATCTGATTAAAATAAGAGATTGGGTCAGTAGCTCAGTAGGTAGAGCGGTGGACTCTTAATCCACAGGTCGCGGGTTCGAATCCCGCCTGACCCACACATAAAATATGGAAGAAATAATAAGGTCTATGGCAAAATTTATAATTCTGACCGGAATAATACTCATATTAGTTGGAGCGCTGTTTTTTTTAGCTTCTTCATCTCAAGTTTTTGATTTCAAACTAAAAAAGCTCCCGGGCGACATACTAATAAAGAAAGATAATTTCACTTTCTTTTTCCCTATAACAACATCTATAATTTTGTCAGCCATCTTAACTTTGATCTTAAACATAATAGGGAAAATAATAAGGCATTAGTTTAGTAAAACAAAAACTCATTTTAGGACGAAATAATTTATAGTGATGAAATTCTCCGGAAATACATCAAAAAGAAAGAGAGTTAATCTTATAATTTCCATATTTTTTTTACTTTTTTCGTTTTTTTCTTCTCATATTGCTCTTGCAGAGGAAAGAGTTTCTATGAACTTCAAAGATATTGACATATTAGACCTTGTTAGGCTTATTTCAGAATGGTCTGGAAAAAACTATCTTCTTGACCAGAGAATAAGGGGAAAAGTTACGATAATTTCTCCGAGACCTGTTACAAAAAGGGAAGCGCTTGAGATATTCAATTCTATCCTTTATGCTAATGACCTTGCGCAGGTTGAAGTTGGAAATATCGTAAAAATAGTTCCTGCCGCTGAGGCTCGTCAAAGTCCAATAAAAACCGTAATAAAAGAGAAAAAACTTCTACCATCAGAAGAGTATGTGACTTTGGTCTTAACTCCTCGTTTTGCAAATGCTGACCAAGTTGCAGGTGTTCTCAGAAATCTGCTTTCCCGTAATGCGTTTTTACAAACTTACATGCCTACAAACACAATAATACTCATAGAAACAAAAGCAAATATAGAAAGATTAATGCAGATATTAGATGAAATAGATGTTCCTCCACCTCTTACCACTGAAATGATAAAGCTCAAATACTCTATTGCGCAAGATGTCGTAAATATTTTAACTCAAATAATACCATCTATCCCCCGTGTTGCAGTATCACCTCAGCAGCAACCCAAAGTTATAGCTGAACCGAGAACTAACTCTATAATAATCGTAGCTCAACCCGATGATATAGAGTATCTCAAAAAAGTTATAGAGAAGGTAGATGTTCAAGAGGAGAGAGGGGAGGTTAATGTTGTTTATCTCAAATATGCAAAAGCAGAGGAAGTTTCATCTATTTTACAAAATATAGTAGGTGGTGGGCTGAGACAGCAACCGGGACCTCAGGTCGTTCAGGCACCGGTGAGAATAGCCGCAGATAAATCTACGAACTCACTCATAATCATAGCTTCTCCACCAGACTTTGAAAAAATAAAAGATATAATAAATAAGATAGATGTAGAAAGAAGGCAGGTTTTTGTTTCCGCTGTTATTATGGAAATTTCTTCTTCAAGACTTGCTCAATACGGTCTATCTTTTCTT
Organism: Candidatus Calescibacterium sp.; assembly: GCA_032249135.1. GTDB lineage: Bacteria > Calescibacteriota > Calescibacteriia > Calescibacteriales > Calescibacteriaceae > Calescibacterium. The sequence goes on from JAVVGL010000006.1 coordinate 46,320, forward strand.
GGTGGAAAAGATATATCAGTTAGAATGGAGGGGACAACAAAGAAAGGTATAGCTGTTTTAGGAGAATCCGTTGGAGCTCCTTTGCCTTTTCAGATAATAGATCCTACTAAGATAGCTAATATATCTGGACTTCTTTTCGGGTTTTCTTTACCGCCCGCGAGTGTTGAAGTTGGTGGGCAAACTATATCTTTACCTCCTCTTGCCGCTATCTTGAACGCTCTCGCAACTGATACACAAGTTGATATTCTTTCAACCCCTCATATACTTACGCTTGATAATAAAGAAGCAGAAATAAGGGTTGCTACAAATGTCCCGTTCCCAACAGGTCAAATAATAACTGCTGCTGGTCCAGGAGGCGCTGCTGTGCCAACTATAACTATACAAAGACAGGATATAGGAATAATACTTAAAATTACCCCTCATGTTATAAAAGAGGAGAAAAAGCTTTCTCTTGATATATCAGTTGAGATTTCAGATGTCGCAGAAGAACCACCGCCGGGACTTGCAGTTCAGCAACTCGGTATAGCTACAATAAGGAGAACCTCAACAACTTCTATTTTAGTAGAAGATGGTCAGACAGCAGTTATTGGAGGTCTTATGAGAACAAGAACTTCTCTTTCAAGGGCAAAAGTTCCAATCTTAGGAGATATACCTGTCGTGGGTTTCCTTTTCAGATCATCTCAAAAAAGAGTTCAGAAATCTAATCTACTCATATTTATAACACCAAAAATAATATGGTCATCCAGTGAAATGGAGGATATAAAGTCAAGAAAAATTCAGGAAAATATCAAGATGAGAAAAGATGAAGGCATGTATTAAAAAAAGATGGAAGAGCGGAGTAAACCCGGTACTTTTTTTCGGTTTTTGTTTTTGTCTTTGATTTTTTGGCTTCTTTCTTATTCTTTCTCTCTTTCATTTGCTGACGAAAAAAAATCTGTACTGCAAATTCTGGCTTCTGACATATCCTTTGAATTCCAAAGAAAAAAGGAGGAGTTTCCAAAAATAATTGTTGGAACTACGGTAGCCTTAACCGCTGCCATACCATTATCTCTGGCTGATCAGTATGTAAGAAACCTTGTTTTATCTTCTTATAATAAAACAAAATATGCAGGAGAAGTTATGAGTTTTTTAGGTGAAGGAATTTTTCTTGTTCCTTTCTCTTTTGCAGGTTATATTTTTGGTTTGGTTTCAGATAACGAAAAAGTGAGGTTGGGGTTTATGAGAGCTATTTACAATTTGGCTTTTACTACCTTCATAGTTCAATCTCTGAAATTTTCTGGAAGAGAGAGACCAGCTTGGGCAGAATACCAATATTCTTTTTCTCCTTTGAGATTTGAAGATAGATGGAGGTCATTTCCGTCAGGACACTCCCAAGCGAGCTCATCAGTCTATTTCACCGTAGCAAAAGATGTCTGTGAAAGCAAATTATGTTCTGCGGTGTTTTATTCTTTACCTTTTATTGTAGGTGCGGGAAGAATTCTTGTGAATGATCACTGGCTTTCTGATGTTGCTGGTGGTATAATAATAGGATTTTCATTTGAGGTTTTTTGAAGATACCCAGAGTTAATTTTTTTGAATTCTGGGGTTAGAATTACTGAATTGGTTTGAAAGACCATGGGCGAGTTAGTAGATATATGTGTTGTTGGTGCCGGACCTGCTGGTCTTTCGTTTGCTTTGAGTTTTCCTGAAAAAAATAAAATTTTGGTTTTAGAAAAAGAATATTTCCCTCGTGATAAAGTTTGCGGTGGAGGACTTATACCAAAAGCAGTAAAATTACTTTCTGAGCTCGGACTTGTCCCCGGCAAAGATTTTCCTGCAAAGAAAATAAAAAAGATTGTCTTCTCCTCTGATTTGGGTGAGAAAATTTTTGATGTATCTGATAAGAATTTTATGGTAACAAAAAGATTAGATATGGATTTTGCACTTTTCAAAAAAGCAAAGCAATGCGGCGTCAAAATTGAAGAAGGAGTGAAATTTTTGGGATACTCAGAAAAAAACGGAAAAATTTTGGTTTCAACAACAAAAGGTTATGTTGAGTGCAAAAAACTTGTGATAGCTATGGGTTCTTACCTTAAAAGAGACTCCTACAAGGCTGTAAGGTGGTTTGAAAATCAGAATGTAGAAGATAAGATGTTGTTCTCTATTGAAAGTTTTGGAGATGAGTTTGTGTGGTTTTGGAAATTTGATGGCTACGGTTTTTCTGATATAGGCTTTATGTCCCTCAACAAAGACCTCCAAAAAATAAAAGAAAAGATGAAAAAAAAGGAAGAAAATGAAAATAATAATAACAATAATAAAAGCCAAGTTGAGAACAAAAAAGAATTTTTTGTCATAAATAAGTTCAATCCAAAGACAAAATTCAAAAAAGGAAATGTTTTTTTTATTGGAGATTCATACGGAGTAGATACTTTGACAGGGGAGGGAATTTCATCTGCCCTTCACCATGGAATAATGCTTTCTCGTGTTTTGCAAGGTGGTTCGGATTTGAATCCTTTTCTCTTTTTATCTTTTCGGTCTCTTTTTTATTTTTATAGCTCTTCTCTTTTCAGAAGGCTTTTGATCTTCTATTTTTTTTCAAACTTTTTTTATAGAAACGAGAAAACTTTGGATTTAGCGAAAAAAGTTTTGCTTTCTGATGAGTTTTCAAAATTTGTCAGTGGTTTGAAATTTGAAAGTGATGGAAAAATATCACAGGTACTGGACTTTTTGAAGATTGTAGCCAAAGTTTATTTCAAAAACTTATTGGTTTGAAATTTGATTAAAATAAAATTGAGTGTAGAGGAGGGTAAAAAATTAAAAAATAAAAGTATGCAGACTTTCAAGGCTTTAATTTACTCTTTCAGATTCCCTCAGTTTTTCTTCTTTATTTCGGTTTTGATGATGGGATTTTTTTCAGGAGGAACAAAACAAATATATTCTATCACTATCATATTAAAGCTTACTTTTTGTGCGGTTTCAATTTTTTTTCTTTGGTGGGGGAACTCACTTATTAATGATCTTTACGACCTTGAAATAGACAAAATAACAAATAGATCAAGACCTTTGGTGAGAGGACTTGCAAGACCGGAGGATTTCAAAAAATTCGGGTTTTTATTCCTTTTTTTATCTCCTATTCCAGCATTATTTGTTGATTTTTGGGTATTTCTTATAAGCCTTTTGTATGTTTTTTTATCGATTCTGTATTCACCTTTGAGATGGGGAAAAAGTCCTTTTTCGTCTTTGTTTATAGCGTGTGGTTCATCTTTGGTTTTCTTGCAGGGGAGCTTGATTTCTGGGAAAATAGATTTGATATTTTCTCTTTTTCTTTTCTTATCTTTGTCTTTGGCTACTACATCAAAGGACTTAAAAGATTACGAGGGTGAGAAGGGCAAAGTTTTAAATGTCTTTACTTTTTTCGGGAGAGAGAAAGGCAAGGTTATAAATTTTTTCTTGAACTTTTTGGGTATTTTTGTTTGGGTATTTTTGGTTCCAAAACTTTTTTGGTTTTTAGTTTTTAGTTCTTTGATCCTATCTTTATTTTTCTTCTTCACAGAAAAACTAAAAATCCTTATGTTTCTTTATCTTCTTGTTCTATCTTTTGTGTTCTTTTTTTATGTAAAACCTTATTATTATTGATTTGACAAAAAGAGGGCTTCAAGGCACAGTGCACAAGATAAAGCTTTTACTCCTAAAAGATATTTTCTTTCTGGATCACCTGCATAAATGTATTCCGGTTCTTTCATTTCTATTACTTTGTTCATGTGCTCAGAAATTTTCTCTATTTCTGTTCTGTCAAGTTTTGCATTCAGTTTAAGAAGCGATGAAATTATAGCGCACCTTGTTGTTATGTTTAAATCTTTGTCATAAATTAAGGCGTAAGTTAAGGTTTTTTCAATCTTATCTTTAATCTCATTTTTATTCTGGCATTTTATATACGGAAGCGCCCTCACTATGTTGTAAAGCGCAAGATAATCTGAAAGGTAATATGTTCTGTACCATATATCTTTGAAATTTTGTGGGTTTGAAACAAAGTTATGAATGAATTTACATATTCTCTCAACTCTTTCGTTGTATATATCGTATACTGAAAAAGCCCATAAAACATTTGCTGCAATCCCCAAATCCCCAGATTCCGTAAATGGACTCCCACCAGCAATCCAGATTTTTACCGTGCCATCTTCTCTTATGAATTGAGTTAGGCTTTCTACAAACTCCTTTGGTATATTTTTGAAATTTGTAATTTTGAATATAGCTAAAACTACGGAGGTAGTATCTATATCTGGAATCTCCATAGCTTTGATTTCTTCTGGTCCGATCAAGCTTTCATATCCCCACAGATACTCTCCTTTTTTGTTTTTATTTTTCCAGACAGATGAAAAAATCTTTTCTGCGAGGTTTTTACTTTTTTGTTTTAGTTTTTTGTCTTTTGTTATCTTGGAAAATTGCCATAGTATATAACCTACTTGGACAGAATCAAAAATACTTTTTCCAGTGGAAGTTTTTCCCTCTATTCTTCTGAACATAGTGTAGTCAAAGAGTGCGGTTTGGTCCAATTTTTTTTCAAAAAAATCAAGTGTTTTTTCGTATTCAGATTTTTGAGGACAAACTGAAAACACCAAAGAAAAAAAAGAAAAAGGAAAAAAGAAAAAAAGCAATAACGCCAATAATAATCGTTTAGATTTCATTTTGCAACTTATATTTTAATTTTGTAATGTAAAGAGAATTTTTTATTTCCGTTTATTTTTTAAATTTTTTGTAGCTATATTTTTTATAGCAGGTGAGAAAATATGCGGAAATCGTTATCAGAAGAAGCTACTGAGGTTTTAGAAAGTAAGCTCGGTAAGGCGGAGGCGAAAGCTTTTGTGAGAGCTGTTGATGAAGTAATATCACAAATTACTGAAATCAAATGGAAAACAACAAAAGATGAGCTCCTTAGTGCAATAAGAGAAGAATTCATAAATAAAAATGTCTTTGAAGAAAGAACATTAGCAATACAGCAAAGTATTAACTCATCAAAGTTAGAGCTTAATGCAAGGATAGACGGGGTTAATGCAAAGGTAGACGGAGTCAAAATGGAGCTTAATGCAAGGATAGAAGGGGTAAGAGCAGAGCTTACTGAAAAGATAGACGGAGTTAAGATGGAGCTTAATGCAAGGATAGATGGGGTTAATGTAAAGGTAGATAGTATCAAGGCAGAGCTTGATGCGAAGATAGAAGGAGTCAGAGCAGAGCTTACTGAAAAGATAGAAGGAGTTAAGACGGAGCTCAGTGCAAAAATAGATAAAGTAAAGTCAGACCTTGAAAGACAAATACAAAAAACTGATATGAAGCTTAATTTCCTTATTGTATTGACTATTATTGCCATTACTCTTATGAACCCAGTTGTAGCTGAAATCATAAAATCACTTCTCAAATTTTGATGACATAATTTTTTCAAATAATTAGAAGGTTCTGAAAACTTGCTCTAAATTAAAAATATGTCTTGCTCTGTGTTCTTTATTTTTGCTCTTTTTCTTGTCTCTCAGCAAACAAGTATATATGATGGGATTTTACTTGAAGTTGAAAGACTTGTTGGCTACCTTGAAACCATCCAAAGACAAGATGGAAGGTTCTCAAATTCAAACTCAGATTTTGAGGATGTCCTTGTTTTATTTTCTCTTTATGATGCCGAAAGAGTAGCTCACCCCAAAAATAAAATTCATGAACATTTTTCAAAAATAATAAGAAAGGCAGATGAAAATGGTGTTTTTTCTTATCTTTCAAATTCCAGGGACCCAAAGGCACGCTTTAAATGGTATAGATTTTTGGTCTATACAAATTCTTTGAAGCAACCAGACCTTAAAGCGGAGATAGAGAAGATAGACTGGCAGAAGCAAAACGATGTGGAATTTTTTGCTGTGGTTCATGAAACCGCCTCAATGGCGGGTCTCAAATATGATTTTTTATGCCAAAAAATTGAAAGTTTCCTTGAAAAATTCATACAAAATCCAAAAATTCAAGACCTTGAAAAAGTGTATTTTATTTTTCAGTCGCTCAATTACTCAAACTGTGAAAAGTTTAGCAAACATTCTCCATTTGTTTTTGAGGTTTTGAAAGGGGTGGAGAAACTTAAAGATCAGCTCAAAAAAAATCCTTCTTTCGTATGTATGTACTTTGATGTTTTATCTAATTTTTCTCGCTCTCGTTCTTTTAACTTTGAAGAATTTGAGCTTTTGTTTGATGCTTTGAAAAAAGTGAGGAGACCAAAAGAAGTTGCAATATGTATAAGCTCTGCTGTGAAAGTTCTTTTGAGAAGGATGTAATAAAATCTTGTTTTTTCTTCCCAAAATGATTATTATATATAAAAATTGCTAAATTTTTTTGTAAAAGGTATGACAGAACAAAAAAAATTGGGAGCAATTTTACTCAATATTTTCATCGTCTTATCTTTACCACTGATAATAAAAGGGGAAGAAATAAAAAGAGGAGACACTGATAACCAATATGAAACAAAAGGAGAGAACACCTATGACCAATATGACGAACAAAGAATAATGCGCGAATTAGAGCTTTTACCTATACTATCTCTTGAAAGAACAAGGAGAGAAACGGGAAGAGCGGGAAGAATGTATATTGGGTTTGCTGATGAAGTTTTCAGAGGTAGAATTATTCCGAAAGTTGTTCCAAAAACCGCAACGCTCGCAATTGATGGCATAGGCTGCGGAATATCAACCGGAAATATCATCGGTCCTTCCTCAACTTGGGGTCAATCATTCCAAGCAAGGTGGGGATATGAAGTACTGAATGTTGGTTGTCCAAACGACGATGCCGGTTGGTGTGACGATAAAGACTGGCCAGCACCATCTGCTTGTGTTGATGCTAACAGAGATTATATTTGCGACTGCGGATGGGGCGGATGCGTTGGAGGTTGTGATGATATAAACGCTCCGGACTGTGGATATAGAGAAAGGTTAGGGGATATGACGGGAGAATTTGAAGGGCTTTTACAATATGTAGCCGAACGACTAAAAGAAGCTCTCGTTCAGCGAGATTTGAGAATACTTGTAAATAAATCTCTTTGTGGAAAAGGTAGTTGTGTAGATACACCGTGGCCACTTGACCACCTCTGCCTCACAGTAAATCAAGACCCAACAGATAATGCTAATATCAGGGAGAGATGTTGGGCACCGAGTAAGCCTTTGGACCCCTGGGTTGTATACTACAACAAAACTTTTGTTGAGGTATTTCCAAATCCCGGTAAAGGAACAATTGATGTTATTTTACTTTTGTGGGCAGAAGGAGGTGTTCCAGGGGACCCTCAAGGTATCCCTGTGAGTAATAGAAGTAATGGCAACACAAATCCATCAAGTGATGTTTGTGTTGAGTTGAGGTTGTGTGGAGATTCAAGTGGTGGTGGTGCTTTCTATGCCGATGCCATAGCTATAAAAGCCTCTCTTTATCTTGTGGTTCAAGATAACTTAGTAGATGTCTGTGTAAAAGATACTGAACTTGATATTATAAATTCTCATGTTTACCTTGAAGGTTGTGTTGCTGGGTGTTTCTGCGATGCCAATCCAGAAAGCCCGCCTTTGGGTAATCAGAGTTTATCGGATGAAGGATTAGAGGAGACACTTGGGGCCTCAATTGCTCCTGGAATTGATAATTTCCTTCACGGAAACTGCCCAGGTGATAGAGCCTTATCTTTGTGCCCAAAAGTTGCTTTCAGAGGTTGGGGTTACCGGGGACCCTGTGCCCCATCAATAGGGTGTAGTTTTGATGCAACAACTGGTGAGATGTCTTGTACTTGTCAGGTCTGCCCTGAAAATAATAGCTATGGACCTTGCCCCCCTGGTTCTGTGCAGTGCACTCACGGAATTTTTCCTATTGATTTAAATGAGCTTTTGGGAGGGAGAAGCTTTTCTGTTACGCAATATTGTGGGAGACCTCAACATTTTGCTGGTGAGAATGCCGCGCACCTTGACCCTCTCAAATGTTGGCCAGGACACTACAAAGCAGGCGACCCAACTCCACCTCCTCCTTTTAACAACCCTCTTACATGGTATGGGACTATGAGCTGTGGTAAGGGGATATATGATATTGGTTGTTATATGTCAAAACCTCCTATTTTGACTGGAACCGGTTGTTCTGCTCAGATTGATGCGGCAATAAGACCTCGTGATTTGTCTCAGTCTTGCTCTGAGATGAGTTTTGACGGCTATCCTGCATCTCCTACCTTTTCGGGGACATCTGGTTTTGTTGTAAGAGCCGCATTTGATGCTGATAACTACACGCCTGAACCTCTTCTTTTTCCTCAGTCGGTCCCAGCGGCTGGTACAAACTGCAATATTCAGGGAGATGGAGTAGATGATGACAATGGCTACTGTTCTGTTTCAATTCCTTTTACTTTTAATTTTTACTTTGGCTCATACACTTCTATGTGTATTTCTACTAATGGTTTTGTAAGATTTGGCGCGGCAGGTGCAGATTGTGGAGACGCAACTCCCGACCCCATCCCGTATACTAATACTCCTAATGCGTGGGCTGGACCGATGTGGGCAGACCTTTCCATAGAGAACGAGTATCTCTACTATGTCTCAGAAGTTGTTCCAGCAACTTGGATAGATGCTTACTCTTGTAGAATCATGGGAGCTATGGATGTTGGGGCGAGCGCGGGCGACCCGTTAGATGATACATTAGTTGGAAATGTAAATTCTGCTTGCGCCGGCTCAAATATCTGTGGCGTCTCATCCCTTTGCAACGATGAACATTCTGAACCATCCTACACAACATACAACGACTGTTCATATAACCAATCCATAGGATGGAGTTTTCCATTTTTTGGTTCAAATTTCTCAAATGTATGCATAAGTTCTAATGGTATAATATATTTTAGGAACGATGGAATATGTCCAGCAGGTGCTTTGAATATACCAACTTCACCAGCAGCCGGGGGACCTAACTACTCAATAGCAGTCGTATGGAAAGACCTTGACCCCCTCACAATGACCTCAGATGAAGATTGCAGCGGGTGTGCAAGTTGTTCTTTTCTTTGCACCGGGCATGATAGGCACAGAGGGGAGTTTAATGGCTTTGGTTCGGTCTACAAGCATTACATATCTGGCACATGCCCAACTTCCGGTGGTTCGTGTTCCGCTTTGGTTATAACATGGTATAGGGTTGTAGATTTTAATGTCCAACCAAATAATGCAGATAACTGCTCTGATAATAACGATTCAAATGCAGATTGTACAAACTACGCAGCTGGAAGAGATTGGTGTGAAGTCAGGGAAGGAAGTAACCTCTATGACTGCGGTTGTAATCCAGATTGTGGCGCATATGGTGGTTGCAACGCCACAGACGACAGCAACTGTAGGAGAATTTGCAGGTGTTGTATTCAGGGTTGTCAGGATCAGGCGAGGGCTGGGCAACCGAATGAATGGGAAGCTTATAAGCGGCAGGTTCAAAACACAAACACATTTCAGGTCGTCTTGTGGCAAGATGGAACAATTGATATAAATGTAAAGGAATTTACAGATACCGCCGGAAGCTGTAATGGAACAACGCCACGCGCTCGTATGTTTTTGAAACAAAATTCATCAAGATATATTGAGTTAAGCATAGCACCGAATAAGTCTTATAGAATCTTCCCCCTGGGTTATGCAAACACAGTTTGTGGTACCGGGCGAGTAATATATGGTTCTGGAACTTGCACAAGAACAACCGGTTCAGGAACTGCAAACTGTGTCAGAGTCAGATGGGAAAATGTCCATGTGAAAGGGCAAGGCATATGCATAACTATGGAGGCAAGAATTATGCAAGATTACACGGGGACGGGAGCGGGAGCAGGTTCAAACTACGATATTGTGTTTTTCATGGAAAGATTTGAGGTTCCGATAGCTTCACTATCTCCGGAGCAAAGGAAACAGCTGGCAAGACTATCAGACTTTACAAGGAGCCCCGGTGTGGAAAACGCTGCCGGTGATGTGGGAGCTTATGCTTATATACCTCCTGATGGGAATGGTTTGGTTATGAGGTGGCAAGGTCCGTGGACATACTGGATTGGTGTGGGTATATCACAAGATTTGATGACTGACGCATCAAACATGCTATACTCTGGGGTGATGTGTCTTTCTGCAAATGTGGGCGGAGTTAATACTGCAGATACCCAAAAATACTACGATATTTTTACTACAATTTTACCGTTTAACTTATCATCAGCCGATTCTGCAAAAACACTATTTCCATTTATCACGAATTATTGCGATCCGGATGGTCAGGTTGAGTTGAGGATGAAACCATCTGGTGTGACGCAAGCGAGCGCAAGAACAGGCTTGCAAATCCCATCTGTTTTAATTGCAGGCTCTACCCTTGATACATTCCCTTATGAGGGAGCGCTCGGAATTTCTGTTCCACAAACATGCACCGAGTGGGGGTTTTCACGATGTGCAGATGTCGTCTTCTCTTTCCCGAATTTCAAAGCGGAAATTTGGTGCCACAAAAACAACCTCCCAACCTTTGCGTGGATAAAAGACGGTATAACAGGTCCTCCAACCTATGTTTTGGGAATAACATCAGATTGGTTTATCGGAGCCGATATAGAATACGCTTACATATCAACGGGAATTTCTATGCAGGCAAAATTGCAGGATGCGTCAGGAGGAAATGAATATGTCTATGTGAAAATAGCCGATGTCTCCTGTGCAATAGCTTCGGGAGATATACTTGAATATTGGATAAGGGTTGACCCAGCTACAAGACGCTGCGCCCTTGATGCATATTTCTCGGGGGGAGGCGTTCTGAGAAATGTACCAGGACTTACCGACCAGAACGGAATACCTGCTCACCCTGATGGTAATTTGCAGACTTTCTGTCCTGACCCTAACTGCACAAAGACTGCACCAAACACAAGTTGTAGGTGCCCCGTACAAGATTGGTATAGGAGAAGAATATCGCTTTCTAGTTTTGCTGGGCAAACTTTGCAGGAGCTTGCAATAGGTGTTGAGGAAGATGCAAACGGTGGATATTCTTGCCAAATAATGGGTATTAAGGTTTTAAATAGTTCCGGTGGAGTAAAATGCTCTTTTTCTGGTCTAAGAGATATGGGAATATGGGCTCGAGGAGGGATAAGCAGCATGCAACGATATTCTTACTCTGTTGCTGGGAACACCATAGGAGATATATTTATTTTTGCAGATGTGAAACCGAACCCAAGACAGATTCAATCTTCTGTTTTGCTACCAAGTCAAATTATAGGAGGAATCGCAGACATTTTCGGAGATATTCTCTCTGGTTGGTTGCAAGGCAGAATAAGAACAAAATTCAATATACCTTTGGAAATAAACATGCCTTTGCATTTTGTTTTCAAAAAAGTCAAACCACAAGGACCTGATATTCAAACAGATGAGACTAACTTTAACCCATGGCTAAGTTATGGTTATCCTCCCGGAAATATAGCTCCTGATTACTTGGTTATTTACATAGATAGATTTTTGGGGAATATAGATGTTGTATCTTTGATGATGGGTGGTCTTTCTTTGGCTCCACCCGCACCTTATCGTAGGTCTCAAGTTTCAACATCTGAACTTATATCTTTTGATATTCCAGAGTGTTCCGGGAAAGGTGAAAAATGCGTTCTGACTCCTGATGTTGCTAAAAAATATTTCACAAATTTTGGTCCAAATAATGTGAATTTGAGATTTGGAGGAGGTGTTATAAAATACTCGTGGAGGAAAAATGGGAGTATGTGGAAGCTTCCAAATTCTGCCGCACAAAGCACACTTGATATAGGTACCTTGCTTGAAGGACCAAACATAATAGAGATAGCTCCAATATTAGATGATGGGTACTTTTACGATGAAAATCCAGTTATTTTGGCTATATATATGGATACCCAACCACCTTATGTTAGTTTGAGAGGAGGGAGGGAGCTTGAAACAGGTATTATGTATTTTTCCGGTGTTCCAGTGTTTGTTTTAGAATACTATGATATGAGCGGTGAGGTTTTCTGGTCTTATAAGATAGATGATGGTGAGTGGTCAGAATGGATAAAAGGAGGAGTTGATAATAACGGTAGCGGAACAGGTAGAATAAAAGCAGATGTGAGCAAAGGCACACATGTTCTTTACCTGAAATTGAAAGATAAATGGGGTAATGAAACATCAATTTCTAAACCATTTTATTTCGCAAAGGAGGGAGTTTTTGGATGCTCATCGCTGAGCGAAGTTGAAGTCCAAGAGATTGTATGGAAGGGAATTTCTTTTGCTATTTTCTTCTTCCCAGTTTTAGTCGTAGTTCTTATGGTAAAAAGGAACGGTAAAAAAACGGTAAAAAGAAAGAAATGATAGAAGGAAAAGGAGAGCCAAAAGAAGAAGATTAATAGATAAATAAAATAGATAAATGATTTTCGGTTTAGTCTTTACCGCAAGTCTTATAAGGGGAATATTAGAAATACTACTTCTGACAAAAATAAGAGATATTCGGGAAATTTTTCCTTTTTTGTCTTTTTGGATTATTTGGTATTTTGTAGTCTTTTATACTGCATCAGCTATCATAAGCTTTTTTGCAAAAGAAAAGCTTGAAGATGTCATGAAGTTCATTTCAAAGTTTTTCTTTTTGATTATTTTGCCACCTATTGTAGATAGATTTTTGTTTGGAAGAACACAGCCTTATTTTTATGAAAAACCAGAAGATATTCTGAAACATTTTTTCTCTTTTTTCCTCACAACAGAAAGAGTAGGTAAGGCTTTGGTTTTGAATGTTCTTTTCATTCATTTTTTTGTCTTTTTGTACACTTTTTTTGTTGTCTTCAAAAAAGAGAGGGTTTTCTCAAATTTTTCAAGGGCGTTCCTCAAAGCGTTCGCAAGAGCTCTTTTATGTTTCATCTCACTTTATACTGCTTCAAGTTTTTACGCGGTAGGAGGGTTTTTACCCGTAATTTTCCCTCTTGTTCCTATACTACCCTCGGTAGCTATACCATTTTATAATTCTGTTCATGGTTTTTTCTTTTCTGTTTTACTTTTTTTTCTGTTTTTTATAACACAAGCTGAAAAGTTGAAATTAGCCAAAACAAATCTAAAAAACTTTCTTTCTTTTCTTCATAGTTTTGGGTTTAATGCAAAATATATCATACCTTTTTTGAGCGGATACATATTTTCTGGTTTTGGGATTTGGTATTTACCTACATTTTTTTATGTAGGTATTTCTGTTTTGTTTTTTGATGGCTTCAAAAGGGGCTCACAAATTTTTTTCCCTATTTTAGCAATAGCTTTATTTTCGCCTTACATCCTTGTTTCTTTCCTTATTTTAGTTTTGCTTCGCTACATCAGAGAGTTTTTTATTAAGGAGTTGGAGAGTGAGGATTTGGGGGAGCGTTTTTGGAACTTGAGCTTGGTTGTTTCGTTTTTCATGGGTTATGCGGCAGGAAAAATATATATTTTCTTCATTATAGATTTATTCCTTACTTTGTTTTTTTTATGTTTAGCTTTATTTTTGAATAATTTATATCTTTCTTTTTTGGGTTTTGTTCCGTTTTTGATTTTAGGAAAACCAGAATTTATTTTCCTATCTTTTGTTGGATATATAGTTTGTGTTTTATCTCAAAGGTACTGGAAATATGCAGTTTTGGCTAGTGTAGCTTTGATTTACTTTGTTCTGAAAAATTTAGAGTTTTGGTTTGGATTGTAAAAAAAATAAGGAATTTCACCTATTTCCTACAAGAAAAGAGGTTATGGAATCTGATAAGTTTATATTTCTTTTTTTTAGAGCCTTTTGAATTATGGCTAAAACATCGCTCAAATCTTGTAGATCTGGATTTTTCCATCCACATACCGCTTGAATTTCGTTCTGAATTTCTTCGCTTTGAGCAAAATTTAATGCCCAACACTTTTCTATAATAAAAGAGCCAGAAAAAGATGGGTCTTTGAACTTCGCATAAATTGCCCCCGCTATTCCATCTTTTTTCAGCACATCAAAATGCTCAGTATCTTCGTCGTCTTTTTCAAAATCTATTTGAAATACTGGAACTATTCCTTGCTCAGTAAATTGTAAAGCTGTTTCTGGTAGGTAATCACGCAGTGGCTTTGTTATAAACTTTGATAAACTTATTTTTATGAATGTTATAGGGAGTTGGAATTGCGGTAAAGGAAAGAAATTTATGAGTTCTGATACCTCAACAAATTCTGATTCTACTTTATCAAAAAAATCAAGCGTTTTCACAAGGTCAAATGGAACTTGAGCGAAATAAATTTTTTTGTTCTCTGTGTTCTTGCATATTACATTTTCAGAGGGACAAATTGGAGCATTATCATATGCTTTCCCAAGTTCTATTTTTGCTCTTTCAAGATTCTCTTTGAACGAATTTACAAGTTCGTTCACATCTACACCTTCTTTGAAATAAAGAGATTTATCAGAAAATGTTGAAGGTATAATTTTTATTGTCTCAGGACTCACTTGACCTTGAACGATTTTTTTCAATCTTTCTTTGAAATCAAGATTATGACTTAGGATATATTTTGTTATTCCGTAAATGAGCCTTGTGATTGCAGATATAAAATTTGCTTCTGCATATCCAAAGTATCCAGATGTAATGAAAAAATCAATTTTCTCTGGAGTTGTCCATCGCGCATTCTGAACCCTCTCGTAAATATCAGAAAGTTTTGAATGCAAATACTCTACTATATCAAGTCCAAAGCTCGGTATCTGTCCCCCAATTACGCTTTTTACATCAATTATTATACCTATGATGTTAGATTCAGGTTGACGCCCAAACCTTCTTTCAAACTCATCAAGATACTTTATGCTTATTTTCAAATCCTTCTTTAATGATTTCAGCATGTAAGATATTATGCAATCTTTTTCATCCTCTTCACACAAAAATATTTTGAGATTGAGGTTTTCTCCATAAGGTACGATCAAATCAAAGAAAGGGAAAAAGCCGTCTTTTTCTACCGTCAAAGTTATCCCATAAGGATACATTTTGACAACAACTATAAATTCTCCGGAGCTATCTGTTATTTTCTCTTCGCTTCCTTCACCAATAATTACTTTTGCCCCCGGGATTGGATTACCTTTTGAATCAAAAACTTTACCGGTTATGAGAATTCCCGATGAAAGAACAATTTGAACTTGCGAGCTTTCCTCAGTCGGAGTTATAGAAACCTGCTCTGGGAAAAATCCCTGCTTCATCGCATATAAAACTCGTGGTTTTTGAGCGGGCAAATTCATATACGCTATACCGTCGCTCCAAGATGACATCGCAAGAAAATCATCTCCAGCATAAATTATTACTCCTCCTTGACCATCTTCTGAAATTGCCTTTACCAGAAGTGTAATTTGAGGGAAAGACAAACCAGAAAATGGGTCTGTTCCTTTTTTGATTTCAAAATCGTTATCATATCCATCTCCATCTGCGTCAAAATCTTTTTCATTTGGAATTGAATCAGAATCTAAATCTTTTGGATTGAAAGGAATATCATATTTGAACTCATGTGTTATGGAGCAGGGGAAGTTAAATATGAACCAGTTTTGAGTTATAAACCTGAAACTTGCTCGCTGATTCTTACTCCACGAAAATAAGTCCGGAGGACATATTATGGGAGCGAATTTTTCAGGGTTCTGAATAGGTGGTTCATCAAGAACAGTATCTCCGGTTATTACAACATCTACCGAGTTTATTATAATTCCTGCATCTTGCAATTCGGAAAAGATTATTTTGTGTTTGCCATAAGGTGCGTAGAGTGTATATTTTCCATCTTCTTTTACGGGTGCAAAAAATGGTAAGAATGCAACTCCAACGAGTTTGGGAAATCCCCGGAAATATGCTCCTCCCCATATTTTTGCTGCACCTGTTATATTTATGTTAAAATGTGTATCTTTTGTGATTTCAATTTCATCTGAGAACGCAAGATTGTCTTTTTTTGCGTAAATGAGGTATTTGCCTTTTTTTAAGCTGAATTTGAAATTCCCATTTATATCGGTCTTTTGCGGTGGTGCTCCAACTATTCCTACTTCTGCTTGAATTACCGGTTCATCTCCATACAGAACTTTGCCTTCAAGTATAAAATACTCCTTTTTCCCGCAAAAAGAAAGAAAGTTTAAGGCAATAAGACAAAAGGATATTACTATTAGTTTCTTTTTGTTTCCAAATTTCACTTATGTAAAAATTTTAGTTCTAAAATTTATTTTTGTTATTACTTTTTTTCTTTTTATATTTTTGATTAAGCCGAGATTTATTTTTTTATTTTTTTGTTTGTTTTTTGTTTGTTTTTTGTTATGAATTTTGTTTTATATGAGTCAGCGATTTGTGTTTTGATTTCAGCTTTCGGTCTTGCTTCAACAAGGTTCAAGTTTTTGGAGCTCAAACACTATGTTTTTATTGTTTTTATATCTGCTCTTTTGGTTCTTACAAGATACTTTTTCTCAAAACAAGAGAGCAGAATAAGGCTTTTGTCTCTTCCATCATCTCTTTTGCTGATTTTTCTTTCTTTGCCATCTCCGAAGCTTTTTTTAATTTCATTTGTTGCGCTTTACATTTTTTCAATTGAGATATTTTCTCCTTTTGAGTTTGGAAAAAAAATTCCTTTCTTGATAAAACCTGTTATTTTTGTAGTTTTTTATTTTTTGGGGTTTTACTATGTTGCAAATCCATTTTCTTTTGCAACTTATGATGCTCTTTATTATGCTCTTTTGATTGCAATTTTCGGCTTATTTTTTTCACTATCACAAAAACATTTTGCTTTCGGATTCCCGGCAGTTTTGACTTTTCCCATCTTCCACTCATCTTTACCTGTTATAGCACTATCTGGACTTACTCTTTTATCTTTATTTTTTATGAGAAAAGAGAAAAAGAACTTTTTGCCCTCTGTTTTATCTTTGTTTTTTCTCGTCTTTTTTATCTTGTACCTTTATGATGCACAAAGTATGCTCCCAGCAGGAGCTATATATATTTTTTAATTGATATATATTTTTTGATTGATTTGATTTTTTTGCTAACTAATATATGTTGCCGCTTATACATTTGGGGTATGGAATATACATTCCTATATATCCTATTGCAACTGCTATTTCAATATCTTTGGTAGCTTACCTTATTTTAAGGGAGGATGATAGATTTGCAGTTGAACTTGGGTTCTTTATTGTGTCTTTTATTTTATCTTCAAGAATTTTTTTGGGAAAGAAAATTCTGAATTTTTGGGAGAGCGGATATTCTCTCATGACGGGGGTAAGTATATCTTTCCCCCTCACACTTATTTTTCTTCTTATAAGAAAAAAAGATTTTTTATATTTTTTTGACCTGTGCTCAAAATATGCTCCGGTGGGACTTGCCACACACAGAATATTCGGATGTTTCCTTGCAGGATGCTGTTGGGGAGTTCCAAGCTCTTTTGGTCTTGTGCCTCATCCTTGGTCACTTGCATTCAAATATACTGGATACCAAAAACTTTTCCCAGTCCAGATTTTTGAAGGTTTGTGGTGGGTGATTTCTTTTTTCCTTGTGAATAAATCAAAAGACAAAACATTAACTTTTCTCCTTTGCCTTTTTATATCAAGACTATTTGAATATCTGAGGGGAGATATTGACCTTTTTTTCTACATAGGTAGAATAAAAGTTTCATTTTATCAGATTTTGGCAGCTTTTTTACTCTTATCTACCGCAGCAGTAAAATTTTTATTGAGTAAGAGAAAAGAAAAAAATAAAGGGAAAAATTAAAGAAAAGAAAGAAAAAAATGTTTCCTGTTTTGTTTCAAGTTGAAAACTTCAAATTTTATACTTCGT
Organism: Candidatus Calescibacterium sp.; assembly: GCA_032249135.1. Lineage (GTDB taxonomy): Bacteria > Calescibacteriota > Calescibacteriia > Calescibacteriales > Calescibacteriaceae > Calescibacterium. Next base: position 64,051 of record JAVVGL010000006.1, read on the forward strand.
TTCTCACTTTACCTTTGGTATCTTTGGTTTTCATTATTTTTAGCTGGAAAAGACTGAAAGAAATAGGATATAAAGATACTGAGATAGGTCAAATTATGATTTTGATATTTGTTTCGTGGGCTGTTTTCTCACGCTTATATCTTATAGGTAAAATACCTTTCTTGCAACTTATTTCTGTTTGGGAAGGGGGACACTCTATGATACTGGGAATAATTGGACCGATGATTATAACGCTTGTATATTTGCTTTTGAGAAAGAAAACAATTTCTGATTTTTTTGATGCTATGGTACCTACCATAGCTTTATCGTTGGCTCTGTATAGAATTTTTGTTTGTTTTCTTGTGGGTTGTTGTTTTGGTAAGCCTTTCAGGTTTGGTTTGGTGTTTCACGAAAATTCGGCTGCCTATCTTTATTTTGGTTCAAAGCCCATTCACATCACACAAATTTATGAGGCTTTCTTTATGGGATTAACTTTCTTTTTACTTGAGAAAATCAAATTCAAAGAAAAGGGAGATAAAACCTTGTTTTTTCTTTTCATGCTATCTTTAATGAGGCTTGTAGTAGATAATTTCAGAGGAGATATAAAAGAGTTTATGATAAAGTTTGAGATTTTTGAGTTGCAGGGAATAACTTTATGGCAGGTCTTATCTATTTTTCTTTTTTTGTGCGGGGTTTTTTGGTTAAGAGTTCTCAAGATAAGAACATAATTTTTGCGTGTGGATAAATTTCAAAACAACCATCGTATCAGACTAACTTTTTAAAATCTGTCCCAATCAAATATTCAGGTTTTATTTTGTGTATTTCATCAGGGGAAAAAAAATCAAATAAATCAGGTTGGGTGAAAAAAAGCTCTGTGAGGTATTTTGCTCCTAACTCTGCTGGAACTACTCTTTCTATATCTAAACTTGATATTAAATTTTCTCCTCCACACAAAAATATCCTTTCTTTTTCTTTTTTTATCTTTATTTCTTCTTTTTTTTCATCTATATCAAATTCGTATTCTGCGCAATAGAAAATATTTTTTTTTCCACTGAAAAGATGAAACTTTATTGTTTCCTTTTCAAGGAATTTCCCTAAAAAAAGGGCTATCCATCTGAAAGTTAGGGTAGTGTAAATGGGTATTTTTAACGCAAAGCTTATACCCTGTGCATAAGCAATCAAAGCTCTCAAAGCCGTAAATGAACCCGGACCCCGAGCTAATACAATCTTGTTTATATCATCAAACCTCACGCCTGATATTTTCAGAGCAGAATTTACTACATCTGCTATAAATTTTGTTCCATAAAATTTTTCTGATGATACTGAACTTTGAACTTCTATTTCTTTTTTTCGTTCATTAGCTATTGCAACAGAAATTGTGTTTGAAAAACTAAAATCAAAAAAAATTGTTCTTTCTTTTCCCAACATAAAATCAGATAAAAACACCGAAAATAACCTATTTTTTACATAGGTATATTAATTCTTTTAAACTCGTTAAAATCGGGATTTTTTTTTCAGGAATGATTATATTTTTTTTTGTAAAAAAGGAGTGATTATATTATAAATAAGGGGGTAAAAGTATATGGCAAAGCATATAATAAAAAGTTTGTTTGGTGAGAGAAAAAGTAAAAAAGTTGAGCTTTTTGCTTCTTTCTTATTTACTTCTTTCTTCTCGTTGTTGTTGCTGATATTATTTCCTCAAAAGAAATCTTTTGCTACACCTTTACCCGTTACAACATTTCCCTCTTATCTGCAAAACTCGGTTGTTTTAAGATTAACAGGGTGTTTAAATCAGTGGCTGCAACAAAATTTCAACTACCTTTTTGTAGATGATGGTGTCTCAGGTTCAGGAGATGAGCTATGTCCTGCTGGGCAATATCAAGGAACTCTTGGTTCTTTCTCCACTGTTTCTGTTCCGTGTGGATGGAAGACTTTGAACATGCTAAATGCTCTGATTATGGATTTACTTGACAAACAGAAGAAAATTCAAGGCTTAACTCCGCCTGCTGATGATGACCCAGTTATGTGCTGTTGCGATCCTACAAAAGACTCAGAAAACTGCACAGGACCTGCTACTCCCGGTTGTCCCTCTCAGTTTCCTAATAGAGGAAAATGCATGGCTTTAAAACCGGAAGCTACAAATTACTTTGTAGTTAATTTCCTTGACACCTCAGTTACTCCTAATATTATCCGAGGTTATCAGGCATGGGGTGTAACATGGGTTGGAGCTCCGGGTTCAACAACAGCTTATTGGTCAGGGCTTTTAGACCAGTGTCTCCCTATACCTCTGCTGGGTAATTTGTGTCTGAATTTATCTTTAAACGATGTCTGCAATGCCACAACATGTGGTCCCATCTTAAATTACAACGGAACTACGCATCCAGGTAACTGTTGGTACACTCGTACATCGGGAGGGGATCCCGCTAATAACTGTGATGATGATACAACAAACGGATATCGAAGCGCAAACCGGGATAACTGGATTTTAAGATATAACCCTGTTGGTGGTGTCTCTCTAAATTTCTCTGTCGGTGAGAGCGTTGGTGTTTCATGTGGTATGGGTGGGGCTCCTTACAGCTATAACGGTAAAATTTTTACGGGAAATGAAGGGTTTATTACTATTGAGCTGTTTTTAAATCCTATTTCTATAGATATAGATGCTGCAACTCCATCTGCAGGAAATAGAATAACATTTACTGCTTCTTCCCCTCCACCACTTGCTACTAATGTTGCTCCTGGGAGAACAGATTGTAATGATTCTCAGGCGAACCAGCAAGGTGATTGCTATGTTAGAGCTTATCTTCGTGCAAGAGGAGCTTTGAAACTCAAAGTTGGTGCAACTTTATATTTGGAACACAGAACCGGCTCTTGGCCGCACCTACAAGATGTTGGAATAGCCGTAAGAGAAATCAACTTTTCAGAAGCTCCCTGGATATCTCTTGCGTTGGATTGGACCTGGTCTGAACAAAGCCCGAACTGCACAGCAACAAGTACTCTTTGTGTCAGAAAAAATATAACTGTGAAAGCGATGAAAACTATTGAATTTATAGATGTTGTTTTGAGAGGTCTTTTCAGATTTGCTTACATTCCCTCGGGGCTTCAACAATATTTTGGTCCGGTTGTTTTTGATATAAGTGGTCTTACACAGATGAAAACCTCTTACTTTTTCCCAACCTGGGTCAGACCAATTACAACAGATGATTTACTTATAGATATAGCCCTGGGTGGAGACCCGTATTTGGGAACACAAGTCCTGCGGTCTAAATCTTGTTTTGCAAGCAACGGAGTGGGTCCTGGAACCAACCGAAATGAGCTTTATCTTATAGGTTCTGCTATGATAGACCTTGACCTTTTCAGGAGAGGAACAGATTGGAAAAATACAACGCAGTGGTATGATCACAGAATTACTTCTTGCGGATATGTTCCACCTCCTTATGGCAACCATCCAGCCCCTTCTATGATTGCAGGTCCTTCTTCGTTTTTCCAGCTCCCGCACGCAGGTTCAAGAGATTCACTTTCTCTTACCTCATGTGAAGCTAATGGGACATTTGTTGGTCTTTCAATTTTCCAGAATGTCTTTACATATTTGGTTTCCGATATTGCAACATCTGGTTTAATGTGCCTTGCAATATCTCAAAAAGGAGAGGGATTTGCGTCAGGACTTCCTTTGCCTATTTGGACAGTTGGACAAATGAAGCTTATGATTCCTGACCTTTATAACTTCCTTGAATCAGAGTTCGGCTCTAATGTAACAGATATGCCTATGATTTTTGTATTCAAACCGAAACCATACGCAGCTTATCCCGGATTCCCTCAAACACCACAAGCTTCGTTTGCAAATGATTTGCCTCCAAATACTGTTGACCCACTCCCAATAACTGCTGATGTACTACTTACACTACCAAATAACGATTTTGAAATTTGGGTTGATGTTGATAACGAACTTGAACAGTGGGGACTTGGACCAGGGGAAGTAGGGGGAACTTGTACTTATGGTCTAACTCCATCTCCGGTAGGTTGGTGTACTGCTTTCCCTACTGGAACAACTCCTCCGGCTCAAGGAACAATAGATGTGGGTCCAGTTGGAAATGCATTTCGTAATAACTTTCCAGATTGCGTCTCTTTTATTGATTGTGATTCAACAGTAGGAAATCCATCTGATAGGGTAAGGGAAAGAAGGTTTATAGCTCAGTTTAATGTTGGGGTAACTTTGGCTTTGGATTTGAATTTCCTTGGCTGCGGAAGAGGAACATATAAAGTTTTTGGGAACCTGGCAGCTTACGGTTTCCCATCTACACTCGCAGGTGGTGGATGGTATAACCCTTGGAACCCAGCAACAACCGGAAACTGCACAACCGTAAGCCACCTGAGGAGAGTAGATTTGACTTTGGGGATGATTTCTCGTGTTGGATCAGTTGATGTTACAAACGATTCAGGAACCGTAAAAGTTTATTATCCGTTTTCTAATAATACATTTGCTGGTTATCTTGCAGATTTTATAGCTGTTATACTTTCTGGTGCTTTGGCTCTTGACGCTCAGCTCGGATATACACTCTCTGCAATTTTAGACCCAGACGACAACTTATACAGCGCAACGCCTGCAAACAATAATGTTGTTCGTATAGGAGGACACGCAAGAGGTCAAGGAGCTGATAGACTTATTCACACATATATCGCAAGAGACGATGTGGGGAACAGTGACTCAGATCCATCAGGTTATCCACAACAGTTTCTCACAATTGCAATTGATTTTCAGGGGTTTATTCATCCTAACTTCTTTTATGGGGTTATATCTCAGCTTTTGAGTGGTTCTACTAATATATTTGGTTCTGCTCCAAGATTTGTTGCTGATGGGAATGGTGAGGTTAATCTTGAATCTTTGAACCCGCTTGTTGAAGTTTGGCAGAAAATAAGCAACGGAGGAGAGTATTTCATAAGTTTCAGAGATATTCAGGAGTTTGTGAAGAAAATAGAAAAGTCTGGACTTATTGTTCCTATGAAAAAGAATGAAAATGGCGGAATAGATGATTTCCCACCAGAAACTGTGGTAGAATATGTTCAAGCTTCTCAACCCAAAACTATAATAAAGCTCTCGTGTGTTGATGATTATACAAAGCCAGATAACTGTTGGTTTGGATGGAGATGGAAAGGCAAGATGTGGCAGCCCTGGATTCAATCTAATACAATTGAAATAAGAGGACTTCCGGATGGCGAGTATGAAATTGAAGTGAGAGCCCTTGATGAAAGAGCTATTCCTGATATTACCCCTGTAACCGTAAAATTCGTGGTAGATGATACTCCACCATCTATTTTCTTCCCGAAAAAAGCTTTCTTCAAAAGAGGAGATGTTTTGCGAGTTGAACTTTGGGACTACATAACAAAACCAGACGAGATAGAGGTCTCATACAAGATTGATAACTCTGATTGGTCAAGCTGGCAGAAAGTAGATTTCAACGATAAAGGTTTAGGTATAAAGCTTATAAGACTTCCTGATGAAGTTGGGACACACAAAGTTATAGTAAGAGCCAGAGACAAAAAAGGCAATATTGAAACCCGTGAATTTTACTTTGATATAGGAGTTCCGGCAAAGGGAATTTTCTCCTGCTCACAATAATTTTTGCAATATTACACATTGATTTTTAAATTCTTTTTTGTACAAAAATCTTTTTTTGGTTTGATTACTATATTTAAGTCCTATGGTTAAAACACGATTTGCTCCTTCTCCTACCGGTAGATTTCATGTTGGTGTTGCAAGAACTGCTCTTTTCTCTTATCTTTGGGCAAGAAAAAATAACGGGAAATTCATTTTAAGAATTGATGACACAGATAAAGAAAGATCAAAAAAAGAGTTTGAAGATGAAATAAAAGAAGGTTTAAAATTTTTAGGCATTGATTGGGACTTGGAATTTAGACAATCGGAAAGATTAGAAATATACAAAAAAATTGCATTTCGGTTGATTGACGAAGGATTAGCTTATAGGTGCTATTGCTCACCAGAAGAACTTGAAAAATATAGAGAAGAAGCTCTGAGAAAGAAAATATCTCCCAGATATCCTAAAACTTGTAGAACGAGAAAGGATTCGCCGGATAAACCTTTTGCGATAAGGCTCAAAGTTCCAGAAGACGAGCTTTATATTGAGTTTGAAGACCTGGTTATGGGAAAAGTGAGAGTTGATACATCTGAAATTGAGGATTTCGTTCTTTTGCGTTCAGATGGTTCACCAACATATAACCTCGCATCAGTTGTTGATGATGCTGAATTCAAAATAACACATATAATAAGAGGGGCAGACCACATATCCAATACTCCAAAACAGATTTTACTTTTTAGGTTTTTAGGACATATCCCCAAGTTCGCTCATATACCTCTTGTTTTGCCAGACGAAGGGATTGGCAAAATTTCAAAAAGAGCAGCACAAGATGTCAGCAAAATTTATATTCTTGACCTCAAAAAAGAAGGGTTTTTGCAAGAGGCAATTGTAAATCATCTCGCAAGACTTGGCTGGTCCTTCGGAGATAAAGAAATATTCTCAAAAGATGAACTCATTCAGCTTTTTGATATCAAAAGCATTCACAGAGCTCCCGCAAGATACAACTTTGATAAACTCTACTGGCTCAACTCTGAATGGATAAAAATCTTAGATGACTCGGAACTTATAAAGAGACTCTCTGATTTTTCAGGAATGAAATTTTCAGAAGATCAAGAAAAGAAAATCTTCAAAATTTTGCCTCAGGTGAAAATAAGGGTAAGAAACCTCAGAGAAATGTTAGATATGATTTTGCCTTTGTTTGAACTAAAAAATTATGATGTAGAAGGTCTTGAAAAATTTGTAAAAACTCAAAAAGGAAAGTTCGTTCTTCAAGAATTTGTGAGAAAACTTAAAGATGTAAATTTTGATGGAGAAGATAGTAGGAAAAATTTTGATTTTGTTATGAAAGAGATTGCAGATAAAGTTGGAGAAAAAGTCGTTTTTGTTGCTCAAACTTTGAGAGTTGCTCTCGTTGGCAAACTCGTCTCTCCCCCTCTTTTTGATGTAATAAGCGCAATTGGAAAAGATGAAGCACTATCAAGAATAAAAAAAGCTCTGGAACTCTGAAATTTTTTAGACCGAAAATATTCCAAAATTGATCTTCAAATTCAACTGCTTTTCAAAACTACGGAATCCACTTATTTTCTCTGTACCATTTTACAGTTTGTTCTATTCCTTCTTTGAATGTAAATTTTGGCTTGAAACCTATCTTTTTTATTTTTTCTGTGCTGTACATAAAATCTCCCGCAAAGTAATCGTTCCACTCTCTATCAAGTCTTGGTCTCAAAGGAGTGTTAAGATTTTTCTCTTTTGCAACCTCAAACCATATATTCAGAACTTTTTCTTTCAAATCGTCATATATAGGAAGATGTGAAATAAAGAGTGTGAGAGGTCTTGCGACAAAGTATGGAATTGATTTTTTAAGTTCAACCCCGCATGCATTTGCTATGACCTCAAGCATATCTCCAAATGGCAAAGGAGTATCATCTGCTACATTAAATATCCTTGAGTCAGCTGAATCCTGGTCTATTTTTTCGCTGAAGAATCTTTTTATCACAACATCAACCGCATGAGCAACATCTAAAACATGAACAGAGTGAGTCATAGGACCCCCTTTTACAGATGGTAAAACTTTTTTCCCTTTTTCTCTTGCAAGAGAATACAAACCTATGAGCATCGCATAACCATATTTTGACCTCGGACCATACATCAAGGTTGGACGAAGTATCACTGCATGAAGTCCCATTTTTATATAAGTTTTTACCACATCTTCTCCTTCTTTTTTTGTCTTCTCATAATGATTTCGTGGTTTTGGATTTGTATTTTCATCTGCCGGGATTTTTTCTGGTTTTCCATAAATTCCTGTTGAACTTATGTGTATGAACAATCCTACTTTTCCCAAACTTGCTCTGCAAATTCTTTCCACTGCGTCTACATTTACTCTTCTCATAAGTTTGGGGTTTGCTGAAAGATCAAAAATTCCGGCTGTATGAATTAAAACATCAATATCTTTTTTGAAAAGCTCAGAAAGTGTGTCTGATGTGAGATCGCAAGGAATTACATCCTCACAAAATTTTTCTATTTCAGAAAAATCTGCTCCCGGTATATCGGTAGCGACTACTTTGTATCCTTGTTCTGATAAAAATTCAACAAGATTTACTCCTAAAAAACCTGCTGCACCTGTTACAAGACATCTCATAAAGTGTAAATTTTTTATTTACACTTGATTTTTGCAAGTTCCAAAAATTTTTTCTACCTCGTCAAGCACAATATCTGCAAGGTAAGAACTTCTGACATTTGGACCAGCGAAAACCGCTTTGAAACCTAATTTTTTGCAAAATTCTCTCAAAAACTCCCATTTTTCTTCGGGAATGAAAGAATAAACTTTTCCGTTCTTTGTAAGAGATGGTTGAAAGTACTGACCAAAAGTTATTATATCGCAGCCAGTTTGAGCGATTTTCTCAATAGCCCTTTTTAACTCGTCATCTTTTTCTCCCATTCCTAAAATAATGGATGTTTTCGTTATAAAACCTTTGCTTTTTGCATATTTTAGGAGTTCAAGTGATTTTTCAAAATCTCCCTTGGGTCTTACTCTTTTATAAAGTTCCGGTACAGTTTCAACATTATGGGCAAAAACATCAGGTTTTGCCGAAAGCACTATATCTAAATTTTTTATTTCGTATTTTAGGTCAGGACATAATATCTCTACTTTGCATCCTATTTCTTTTACTGCTTTTATGCATTCTGATATATGTTTTGCTCCACCGTCTTCAAGATCGTCTCTTGTAGGAGATGTAATCACAACATATCTTATTCCCATCTCTTTTACGGCATTTTTTAGGTTTTCGGGCTCATTTGGATCAAGAGGTGGGGGATTTTTTGATTTTTCTATTGCACAAAAAGAGCAGTATCTTGTGCAAATTCTACCCATAATAAGAAAAGTTGCCGTATGTCTTCTCCCAAAACATTCTGATATGTTCGGACATAGCGATTCCTCGCAAACTGTATGTAATTTATATCTTCTCAGAATCTCTTTTATTCTGTGTGTCTCTGAAAATCTTACCTTTGGTTTTATTTCTTTTGATTCTGCTCTAATCACTTTTATCATTCAAATTTTTCGGATCACTCAAACTTTTTGAAAAAATTAAAAATATTATATTTTTGACCTAAAAAGGAAGGGATAAAATGAAAATATTTCTTGATACCGCAAATATAGAGGAGATTTCAAAGGCAGTTCAGACTGGACTTATAGATGGTGTCACAACTAATCCGTCTTTGCTCTCGCAGGAAGCACAAGGAAATCCGATTGAACATATAAGGAAAATTACAAGGTTGGTTCCGGGTTCAGTCAGTGTTGAGGTTACAGAAACATCAGCGGAAAAAATAGTTTCGCAGGCAAGAGTGATTTCTGAAATATCTCCAAATATTGTTGTGAAAATACCAATGACGGAGGATGGAATAAAGGCTACTTACAGACTTTCTCAGGAAGGAATAAAGGTTAATGTAACTTTGATTTTCTCTCCATCGCAAGCTTTACTTGCTATGAAAGCAGGGGCTTACTTTATATCTCCGTTCATAGGTAGATTAGATGATATATCGCAAGATGGGCTCAACCTCATAAGAGAAATAGTTCAGATAAAGAAAAATTATGGATTTAGAACCGAAGTTTTAGCTGCGTCTTTGAGACATCCTATGCATTTTGTTGAAGCCGCAAAAGTTGGGGTTGATATTGTTACAATTCCTCCAAAAATATTTTGGCAGCTTTTCAAACATCCTCTCACAGATTCTGGGCTCAAAAAATTTCTTGATGATTGGTCATCAAAATTCAAAGATGGATTTTTATTTGACAAAAAATAATGAGTTTGACAAAGAGAAATGAAAATTGCGGTTCTTGGAACAGAATCTGATGCAGGAAAAACTCACATAGTATCTGGTCTCTGCTGGATTTTAAGTCAAAAAAATAAAGTTAGTATTTTCCCTTTCAAAGGTCAGAATATGTCTTTGAATGCTTTTTTAGGGAAAGATAATGGTGAGATGGCTTTTGCACAGGCGTTTCAGGCTATGTGTTCTTTGCGAGAACCTCTGTCTCATATGAACCCGGTTTTACTCAAACCTATTTCAGATGGAAAAATTGATGTTGTTGTTTTCGGAAAATCGCAAGGTCCCAAAACCTCATCAGAATACTGGAAAAGTTATAAAGCCCGCGTTAAAGATTTGGTTTTTGATGAATTCTCAAAAATTTTGAAAAGGGAGTCAAATGTGATAATTGAAGGAGCTGGAAGCTGTTCTGAGGTAAACATGAAACCTTTTGATTTCTCCAATACAGAGCTCTGCAAAAATTTTTCTATTCCTTTTTTGGTGGTAGCAGATATTTATAGAGGCGGTGTCTTTGCAAAAATAGTTGGAACATACGAGATTTTTGATAAGAAAGAAAAAGATTTGCTCTGTGGGTTTATAATAAACAAAATGGTAGGAGATAAAAGTCTTCTCAAAGACGGAATAGATTTTGTTGAAAAGAAAACCGGGAAAAAAGTTCTCGGTGTGATACCTTTTGTGCCAGACCTCAAACTTCCACCAGAAGATGAACTTGATATACTAAACCAAATAGGGATTTTGGATGGAAAAGGAAATGATAGAAATGATGATAAAAATAATAATAAAAAAATAAAGGTTTATGCTGTAAAAACTCCGTATCTATCTAATTACTTTGATTTTTATCCTTTCATCATAGATGATAATTTTGAATTCAGATTTGCGCTTTATCCATCTCAGCTTGACGATGGGGATTTGATAGTTCTGGGGGGTTCAAGGAATGTTTTTTATGATCTCAAGTTTTTGAAAGAGAAAGGCTTTGCACAAAAAATAATGAGTTTTATTGGCAAGAAAAAAAACAAACTCATAATAGCTATATGCGGCGGTTATGAATTCTTTTTCAGTAAAATATCAGATAAACTTGAAATAGAGGGAAATGGAGTAGAGGAGGGGTTAGGTTTGATAAGTGAGAAAATTGAATTTCAAAGAGAAAAAATAACAAGATGGCGTAAAATAAAGGTAGAAGCTCCGTTCTTTTCAGGTTTAGTTGAGGGTTTTGATTTAAGGCATGGAAGAACTTCTGAAAATTTAGATTACTTTTCATACAAAAACTTTTTCGGTACTTTTTTGCATTCAATATTTTGGAACGATGATTTCCGCTTTGCAATTTTAAAATACTTTGGAGTTGAAGAACAAAAACCTCTTTGGTCTCTTATATCTTCTAAGATGGAAAAGTGGTCAGATTTGCTGGTACAAAATTTAGACTTAAATTTTATTGAGAGCTTATTATCTTGATTGGGCTATTATTATCATCATGGTTTCATTTATCATAAGGCGAGTTTTTTTTGGGTTTTTGGTTATTTTGCTTGTTATAACTTCTACTTTTTTTCTGCTCAGGCTTTTGCCAGGAGGTCCATTTGACAAAGAAAAAAAACTACCAGAAGAAATAAAAATAAATATAGAGAGAAAGTTTCATCTTGATAAACCTCTTCATCAGCAGTTTCTTATTTACATAAGTGGGGTTTTGAAGGGGGATTTCGGACCATCGTATAAATTCCTTCACAGAACTGCAAACGATATCATAAAAGATACTTTTCCTGTTTCATTGAAACTTGGGCTCACATCTTTTATTTTATCTTTGTTTTTGGGTATAGTTTTTGGGACGCTATCTGCTTTTCGTTTTGGAAAATTTTTTGAGCTTGTTATATCTTTTGGAATATCTTTGCCGTCTTTTGTTGTTGCATCTTTGCTCATAATCATTTTTTCTTTGAGTTTAAATCTTTTCCCGCCGGCTTTGTTTGAAGGTTGGAAATATATGGTTCTACCAGTTATAACTTTATCTTTTGGTCCTACTCTTTATATTGCAAAGCTCACAAGAACATCTGTTCTCTCAACTCTTCAAGAAGATTTCACAAAATTTGCAAAGTCAAAAGGAATAGGAGATTTCAGGTTCTTTTTACATGTTATTTCAGCATCTTTGTCCTCTGTTTTCAGTGTAGCAGGACTTTTGTTTGCATTTATGATTACGGGTTCTTTCATTGTTGAAACTGTTTTCGCAATACCCGGTATGGGAAGGTATTTTGTGCTTTCGGTAATAGATAGGGATTATCCTGTTGTTATGGCTTTAACTATTGTTTTCACAACTATTCTGGTTTTCGCAAACATACTATCTGAAATATTATATGTTATTTTTGACCCAAGAGCTCGTGAGAAAATTTGAAAACAAAAAATATGTTTTTTCAGTTCCACTTTTAATTTTCAGGTTTTTTGTTCTGCTTCTTTTTCTCAATTCTTTCGTTTTTTCTTTCGTAATGAGCTGTTCAGGAAAAAAGTCCTCGTTGGAGATCTCTACCGATTCCAAAGAGAACACGGTTGATTCCAAAGAAAGCTCCGTTGAAGTTTCTTTTTCTGATTTGGCTGTTGTTGTTCCTTCCGATGGTCTTCCATCTTATGTCAAAGTTTTGACCTCAAATAATAACCTTGATGTAATTGTTTTTCAAGGTAGAGTTTTTCTTGCTTTCAGAACTGCTCCATCTCACTTTGCATCAGATAAAACTAAACTTTATATTGTAAGTTCAGAAGATGAAAAAACTTGGAAGTATGAAGGAGAATTCTTTTTAGGTAGAGATTTGAGAGAGCCGAGATTTTTGGCTATAAAAGATAAGCTTTTCATTTACTTTGCTGTTTTGGGAAAAGACCCCCTGAAATTTGAACCGGGATTTACTTTATTCTCTTTATATCAAAATAATGGCTGGTCAGAACCTTCGTCTTTCCCTATACCTACTTTCATTCCTTGGAGAATAAAAAGTTTTGGAGATTATGCTGTGATGTTCGGATATGCTGGAGGAGAAAGTGTTTATAATCCGACACAAGCTGAAAAAGTCAAGGTTTATATGCTGAAAACTTCCGATGGGGTAAATTGGGAACCTTTCTGGAAAAACAAGGAAGTTATAATGGAGGGAGGATGCTCTGAAGCAGATGGAGAATTTGACGATAACGGGGATTTTTATCTTGTTTGCAGGAACGAGCTTGGTGATGAATTTGGATTTGGTTCAAAAATATGTCTTGCTAAAAAAGGTAATTTAGATGAACTTATATGTAAGGCAGATAAGAGAAAGTTTGATTCTCCCTTGCTTTTCAAGTATAAATCCTATATTTTTTTGATTGCAAGGAGAAATTTATCAGATAATGGGTTTTATGATATAGCGGAAGAAGGCTCTCATTTTGATAGGTACCTTAAAAATCAAATTGAATACTGGAATAAACCAAAAAGATGTTCTGTCTGGCTTATAAAAAAAGAGGATTTGACAGTGGAATTCCTATATGATTTGCCATCAAAAGGCGATACATGTTTTCCAAGCATATTTTTCAGAAACGAAATTATAAGACTTTATAACTACACATCAGATATAAACGGTCCAGATATATCTTGGCAACAAGGTCAGCTTTTACCTACATTTATTGTATCAGGAAATCTCATTATAAAAATACGAAAATAGGGAACTAAAATGCGAAAATAGGGAATTTGGTATAATAAGAAATAATTTTTTTTCTGATATGCTGTTTTTTTATGGTGCCTATGGATTTACCGGAAGGCAGATTTTTGACTTTTTCAGATCACATTTTCCCTTGCAAAGTAAAAAAATCATAATATCTGGAAAAAATAAAGAAAAGCTTGATAATCTGAAAGGAAAACTGAAAAGTAAGTTCCCTCAAATTGAAGTAGATATTTTGCCCGCGACACCTTTTGAACTTCAATCAAAGAAAATAGATGGAATAAAGTTGGTTGTAAATACTGCTGGACCTTTTTCTGATACGGGGGAATTTGTTCTGAACTTTGCAATCAGAAACGACGCAAATTATATTGATTGCACCGGTGAGTGGAACTGGACAAAAAAGATAATAGATAATTACGATAAAATTTTGAAAGAAAAAAAGCTTTTTGCATCATCTGGGGTTGCGTGGGAAACTGTATCTGGTGAGATTTGTGTGAAAGAACTCGTTGATAAACTAAAACAAGAAGGAAAAATTTCAGATGTGAAAAAAATTCATCTTGTATATCTTGCAGATTTTGCTATGTCTCGTGGAACCTTGAAATCTTCTCTGAAAATTTTAAAAAGCGGAGCTATAAGATGGGAATATGGAAAAATAAAAACGGTTCAACCTGCTGAAAGAAAATTTAGCTTTGATCTTCAAGGTAAATCAAAATTTTTAGCTCTGAATTTATCTACATCAGATGTTATAAATGTTCCTCTTTCTTTGGGAGAGCTTTCACAAAGTATTGAGTTTGAAGTGTTTTTTGCTACATCTCAAAAAAGGGCTCAAATATTTTCTTATCTTGTAAAGACTATGAGAAGATTGGCTTCTTTTAGATTTTTCGCAACAATTTCAAACTTTATTTTGAATTTGCTCCCTGAACCTGATGAGAACAGATTGCAAAATAGGGCTTCTGCTTTGGCTTTCGCATACGACGCAAACTCCAACATAATATCTTCTTATGAAATAAAGGCTACAAAGCCCTATTATATAACAGCAAAAATTCTCGCTTTCGCCTGTTCTCAGTTTGAAAAAGGAAATTACAAAAAACTATACGGATATGTTTCTCCTACTTTTCTTTTTGACTTTCCCAAAGATTTCATTTTTTCATGAAACGAAATTTTTCTTTGAGGAATTGAAAATTTATTATTAATGAAAAAAAGAAAAATAGTAGTTAGTGATTTGCATCTTGGTAAAGGTAGAATATTTGAGGGGCAGTTGAATTACAAAGAAGATTTCATATATGATGAGGATTTTTATGAGTTTCTAAGATGGTGGGTAAAAGATTCTCAAAGTTCCGGAGCTGAATTTGAGCTCGTTCTTAACGGAGATATATTAGATGTAATAAAATCTACTCATAGAGATGGTAAAGTCTATAAAAAAGATGTTTTTGATTTTTTGTCCGCTTGTATAGAGAACCACAAAATCTTTTTTGATGCTCTGCGTGATTTCACTTATGAAGGTGGAAAAATCATCTGGATAATAGGAAATCATGATCATCCAATAGCATCTCCTGATATGCAGAATTATCTTTTGGAAAAAACTTCAATAAATTTTAAGTTCGTAAAAAAAGAGTACTTTGATAATGGCATCTGGATAGAGCACGGAAATAGATATGAAGCAATAAATAGAACCGATCTTGTGAATATTTGGCTCAAAGATGAAAAGGGAGAGGAGTTCTTAAACATGCCATGGGGAACAAAGTTTGTAGTAGAGGTCATAGACCCTTTTTCTTTTACGAAACCATATCTTGATAGGTGGAGACCTTTAGGGAAAGCTATAAAGTGGGGACTTATTTTTGAGACGAAAATTTCTCTACTTGCTCTTTTTAAGGTGATAAAATTTGTTCTTAAAAATAGAAAATTTTACGACCCTGTAAGAAGAAGGTCATTTTATGTTCCTCTAAATCTTGTTATGGATGCTATGGGACACAAAATAGTAGATAGGTCCGCAAGAATTTTACTCAGAAGGCAAGATGTGAAAGTTGTTGTTATGGGACACACTCACAGGGGGCTTATTGCAAGATACAAAGATAAAATATATGCTAATTCCGGAACTTGGGTTCCTTTTGTATCATTTGACACACCTCAGATAGGACTTATTGAGAAGAAAAATTTTGTAGTGATAGATATGCAACCCCAGTTCAGTTCACCTTTTGTAGGAGTGTATTCCTGGTATGGCAGAGGAAGGATTTTTGAAGAGATAAAAGAACTTAACATTTCCGAAGGCTAAATTTATTAAATTTGGAATTTGGAATCTTGTGAAAACTCCACCAAATCTGACTAAATTTTATATATATGAACTTATTGTATAAAAACAAGGGGTTTTTGAAACTTTTGAATTTCCTTATTCTTTCTTCCTTTTTTGTTTTTCTCTTTTTATCTTGTGGTAGAGCATGGAGGGAGGAGGTTATTCCGGCAGAGAAGAGAAAAATTGTTCCGAAAACCCAGGAGGTTACAAAGCTTCCTCGTCCACAGCAAATTAAAGGTGTTCAGTGGGACTTTATTTTAGATTCAGACGATGTCCCTCATATTGCTATTTTTGATGAACTTTCAGGTCGGCTAATGTATTATACACTTGGTTACCAGGAAAATTGGACAAGTCAGCAGGTGGACCCACCCGAGGGAAAATTTGGGTATGTTGCAGGAGAAAGTCCAAATATATTCTTGGTAGATGATAAGATACATATAGTTTATCTTTCATCATCAGAGAAAGATAAGATACCTCGGATGAGGTTATTGAAGGAGGCTCTTTTGGATTCTTTTGGAGTTTGGCGTTGCAGAACAGTTATGCGAGTTCAAGATGGGGAGTTAAAATTCGTAAGAGCTATATATTCTCCAGAGTCCCAAAAAATTATTGCTGCACTTTTAGACAGTTATGAGAACGCAATATCACTTGTTATCTTCTCCCCTGCAACCGAAAAAAATACTCCTTTGTGCAGTAATGAGGATATAGAAGAAAGGGAAAAACCAAAAGGAGACATATTTTTCTTAGGGAATATGTATTACTTTGCACAAGGAGAATTGAGACTGAAAAATAAGCTTGATCCCCGCTGTAATCCAGTTGAATCCCGTAGAACACCTCCGCAAGCCGGATTTTCTCTCCAACTTATAAATTTTGCAAGAAATCTTAAAAGCAAAACCGGATTTATCTCTCATGACATTATTTTAGATCAAACTTTTTGGATTGAGTTCGACCAAGATAACTTAAAACGCGTAGGAGAAATATACAAAGAATTTCAAGTCAGTATAACCGTAATTTCAACCGATGTTTTACAATTCTCCGCTGGGGCGGATCACACTTGTGTTGTGAGGCAAGATGATTCACTTTGGTGTTGGGGAAGAAACGAAGATGGACAGGCAGGTGGTGAAACATCGCAAAAAAGAAGTAATCCTATTAAAGTTATTGATGAAGTTTCAAAAGTTTCTGCGGGAGGATATCATACTTGTATAATAAAAAAGAAGGATAAGAGTTTGCAGTGCTGGGGAAGAAACGATAATGGTCAGTTGGGAGATGGCACAACGGAAAAAAAAGCTTCTCCCGTTGAAGTTAAGGATATTACCAAAGTTTTGCAAGTATCAGCTGGTGGAGAACATACATGCGCTGTGAAGGAAGATAGGAGTTTGTGGTGTTGGGGGAGGAATGATAATGGTCAGGTGGGAGATGGTACGACTGAGAGTAGGACTTCTCCTGTTAAGATTATGGATGGGGTTTTACAAGTATCAGCGGGTGGAGAGCATACCTGTGCTGTGAAAGAAGACAGAAGTTTATGGTGCTGGGGGAAGAACGATAATGGTCAGGTAGGGGATGGAACGACGGAAAGGAGGACTTATCCTGTTAAAGTTATGGATGGGGTTTTACAGGTATCGGCGGGTGGAGAACATACATGTGCTGTGAAAGAAGACAGAAGTTTATGGTGCTGGGGTAAAAATGACTATGGTCAGTTGGGTGATAAAACCAATACTGCGCGCAAGTCCCCTGTTAATATTATATCAGGAGTTTCTCAAGTTTCCGCGGGTGGAAATCATACTTGTGCCGTAAAAGATGGTGCTTTGTGGTGTTGGGGGAGAAATGATCAAGGGCAATTAGGAGATGGAACATGGGAGCACAAGAATTTTCCTGTTAAAATTGTTGATGGTGTTTCAGCGGTGTCCACAGGCGGTGATCATACATGCATACTAAGAGGAGGTGGAACTTTATGGTGTTTTGGTAGGAATGATTATGGGCAATTGGGGAATGGAACTTATGAAAATAGAAATTTTACTACGAGTGCAGATCTTGGTTCTTTTTGGTTTTCCACTGGGGGTGATTGTAAAACTATTCTTGCGAGAGGTTTATTTCTTAGGTTTGATAACCCAATAAAAAATCTATTATTCGCAACTGTTTCTTTCCGTGATGGTACATCTAATCCCATAAAGGCTATTTTGTATTCGCCTTACGAAATTTACCTTGATCTTACAAATATTAATATTTCATCTTTCCCTTTCACTTTGGCTATAAAGTATAATACGATGTTGCCATTTAAATATACCTTTATTGGTAAGTCAAGGAAATTCCCATCTGTTTCTGCTGATAAAGATGGGAGGATTCACTTTGCCAGTTTCAATTCAACTCCACCAATTTTTGCAGCTGAGTATGGGGTTATTCGTGATGTTCAATCTGGCGTTATATTTACGAGTATTATTGAAGGAGGAGGCGGCGGTTACTATACTCAGGGAACAGCGGGTACATCCATTGCTGTCACTGATGGGGGGTATCCGTTAGTAGTGTATTTTGCCCCTAATGAATCAGATATGAAGGTTGCGGTGCCCCTTGAGAATACATGGCAGGTTATGAGGAGAAAAACAGAAGCTGAATCTGGTCTTATGCCAAAAGCAATTATGACGAAAGATAATGTATCGGTTGCCATACTTGTCCCTACCATTACATATGATTACATTAAGTTTGACGTGATTTTCATCCCTTTAACATTATGGTAATTTTTGGTATGATTTTGGGAAGAAAAAGTTTGAAGATTTTTTTTGTTTTTCTCGTTTCCGTTTTATCTATTTCATTTTGCGGTAGGTTTTCAGGAGAATATACTGGGAAGGTTGTGTCATTCGCTCAGGTTGAGCTTAAAGTTGCAGGTCAGGATAGCGGCTGGTTTAGTAACTTCATCCAAGATAAAAGTGGAGGAATACATCTTGTATATTATCAATTGCCAAAGAGAACCATTCTTTGGGCTCATGCTCCCAACCTGAGAACAGGTTTTACTCAAATTGAAGTAATAGACGAAGCTGGAGAAAATGATAATTTTGGATCCCGTCCTCTCCCTCGGGTTGTCGTAGACTCAAAAAACATACCCCATGTCATATACACAAGACACATAGTAAATGGAGAAAGTGTTTTCAGAATATATCATGCATGGAGAGTTGAAGATAATAAATGGATAAAAGAACCTGTGAATATTTTTTGCCCTTTTGAACCAAAAGCAGAATTTCTTGATGCTGCAATAGACCCTGAGGATATAATCCACATAGCATATATTGGATATGATGGAAAATTGTACTATATAGCAGTTGACGCTCAAAATCAAACAAGAGCATGTGAGCTTATCGATCCTGCTGTGGGTGAAGTTGCAAGGGTTCCCTCTGGAGGACGTTTGAGTGGGTGTGTTAGTTTGAAAATAGACCCAGCAGGAGGAATTCATGTCGCTTACTATGATGCAGAAAACGGTAACACAAAATACGCATATAAGAAAAAGTGGGAAACCACATGGGATATCTCTGTTGTGGGATGGGAAAGGGTTTCTCAAGAGCTGAATTTAGTACAATTACTCGGAGAATATGAAGCAGAACTTTTATATCCTTCTAACGAATCTAAACTTGATACATATATTTTTGCAGTTGGTCCTGGGGGTAGAAGAGAGGTTAGTCGTGATTTTTGGAAGTTCAAAGGTAGTAGAAAAGTTGTTTTTTCATCAGATGTGGTCGGTCCCGGTAAAGAATTTGACCCTGCAGTTTTTAGATTTAATATAAGCTATGTCAGAGTAGATACTTCACCGGATGATGATGGTAACTTTTGCGCTGTCGGATATTACTATCCAGACCCAAAAGAACAAGAAAAAACTTACCAGCCATTTATTGCCTATTCAAACTCAACAAAGTCTACATTAGATTTTGCAAGGTTAGACAGAGGCAGTAGAAGTTGGAAAATAGAAACTGTGGATAGAGTTTTTATTGGTTCAAGAATAAATGTAGCTTATTTTGATTTAGGGGAGAAAAAAATACCAGCAATTGTGTACCATGATACGAGAAGATTCATTATCAAGATCGCTTCACCTGATGTTAGTTCAGAAGGTAATTGGCTTATTTTTGACGCTATATCTCGTGGCGCTGTTGGATTCCATCTTTTTGCAGATTCTCTTCAAGGCGGTTTCATAGGTTTATCATACATAAGAAAGGTAATAACCGAAGATGTTCTTTTCTTTTCAGTTAGTGAATATCCTAAAAAGGTAATTTTTTAGAAAAAATCAAAATTTTCTCTTATTTATTTTATCTTTCAGCTTATGGGGTCGGCAAGGGATCAAAAATATATTTTTGAAGTTGAGAAGAAATTTTTAAGGTCAGATTTGCCAGAGATAAAGCCAGGGTATGTTGTCAGAGTTTGGACAAAAATAAAAGACAAAGAAAAGGAGACCTTGACACATTTTGAGGGGATAGTTATTTCTGTAAGGGGCAGGGGAACCGGAAAAACCTTTACTGTCAGAAATGTTTTGAGTGGGGTCGGAGTGGAAAGAATTTTCCGCTATCATTCTCCATATATAGAGAAAATTGAGATATTGAAAAAAGTTAGAGTAAAAAGAGCGAAACTATATTATTTGAGATATAAAAAAGCTTCAGAACTTTTCAGGTAAAAAATTCCAGAAAATCTTTTTGTATTTTTGCTCTTACTTTTACACCAAAAATATTGCAATGAATTTTTTCGCACAAAGAAACAATTTTCCAAAAATCTTTTTCTGTCGTCAGAATCATATCTGCCTTTTTGCTCCTTATTTTTTCTAACGCATCTTTGAGTTGTGGAAGGGTAATGGGAGAGTGATCCCTAAATTTTATGTGCTCATATATTTTTACACCGAGCTTTTCTGCTGTTCTTTCAAATCTTGAAGGTATCGCAACAGAAGAAACACATATCGCTTTTGAGCCTTTTATAACATCTTTTTTTTCTTCTATTATTTTTCTGCCATCACAGTGCAAAATTCCATCTGGATATACTGAAAAGTAAAAAATTTTCTTTGCATATTTTTTTATTTTTTTTTCTTCTTGAGAATTTTTGAGCTTATCTTCAAGCAATACTACATCTGCCCAAAGTAAAGATATCAAGGGTTCTCTTAGTGGTCCGAGAGGTTGAACTAAAAAGTTCCCAAGACTTTCCTTTGTAAAAGAAACTATCTTTAATTTTGGCTCAACAAGTGCAGAAAAAAAGTCATCTAACAGAATATAATCCACAATTTTATTTATCATCTCAACTGCTTTTTTCCTGTTTTTGTGAGCAGAGACCAAAAAACCATTTTTCATATATAAAAGCACCTCATCTGAAATTTGATGTGAATCTACTTTATCATCTGGGAAGAAAATACCAAATTTTTTCCCTCCGTATCCAGAATGGACTATTCCTATCTTTATTCCTTTTTTTCTCATTTCCTCAGCCAAAGTTAGACATAATGTTGTTTTTCCTGCTCCCCCTAATGCTATGCTTCCTATTCCAGCTGATGGAAAATCAATTTCTTCTCTCTTTTTAATGCATCTTCTGGCTAAAATTGCTGCTCCTATAATATAGGACAGAATTTTCAGAGGATATAATATGGGATGAAATTTTTTATACCAGAATTCTGGTGCTTTATTTGGGAAAATAGTGTTTAACACAAGAATATTTTAATTCCACCGAAAATTTTTTGTTGTTTTGATTATATATAGTATGCTGTTATGTTTTTCTGTTTACTATTGAACCTTCCTTTATTCCTTTGAAGGAATTTGCAATAGCTTCCCTCTCTATACTTGTCATTATCTCGTAGTATCTTTTGAGTATAGTGAGTTTCTCCTTGATTTTCTGAATCTTTTTAGCTATATTTTTAAGGTCATCCTTTCCGTAGTTTTGGAGAAGATAAATTATTTTTTTTGTTTTGAACAAAGCTTTTTCTAATTTTTCTGCACTTTCCTTGTGGTTTTGTTCTTTTATCAGTTCAAATATATCAGAAGAAATAAGTTCAATATAATCTAAAATATCATATATGCTCTCACTCTCTTTCCTTTGTTCTTCTATTTTACTCTCTTCTGCTCTTTTTTCTTCTGTTCCATTCTCTTTCCTTTTATCTTCTCTTGTCATACCTGATTTTGTTAAAAATTCAATCGGAATTTTTGTAAAATTTCTTCATATATGAGACTTCACCATGAAAGAACTTCTGTTAAATTTCTTCGCTTCGGGAATTTTTCATCTCTTATTTCTCCTTTATTATCTTTTTTTATTGTTTTTTTTCTTGCTATCTTCCCATTTTTTGTTCCGCTTGAAGTGAGGAGGATCAGAATAGAAAATATATCTTCTATTTCTGAACTTGTAAGGAAAGATATTTTGAATTTTTTTGATACAAATTCAGGTGGAAAATTAAAAGACATAATTTACTCAGTTTTTTCTGCATGTGAAAAAAGTTTGTGGGCGAGGTCATGTCAAGTTGATTTTGCACTCCCAGATATTCTTGTTGTAAGATTTGATGAGATACTACCGCGAGCTTTACTTTTAGACCAAGACAAAGTTTTTATTGTTTCACAGTACGGAGAGAAAATTCAAACCCCTATTTTATTGCATCAGATACATGAGAATGGTTTAAATAATTTCCCTGTTCCTTTCCTTATAATTAGGTCGCCAAGTTGTTCTCTGAAAGAAATTTCTGATTTTCTGAACTATTTATATGAAATAAGAAAAGGATTTGCAGATCAAGTTGTTTGTTTAGATTTTTCTGTGGAGATATATTCTCGTGAAGGATATAAAATAATTTTACCACGAGACGATATCAAGGGCGCATTCGCAAGGTTTTTGAATGTTGAAAACAAGATTAAGGAAAAAGGCATAAGTGAAGCTGATTTTCGCGGAAATGATAAAGTTTTTGTAAAATAAAATACAAGATGTAAAGAAAAAGCAATATGAAAAAAGAAGGTTTCAATATGATGTGGAATGATGATGGTGAATTTTTAAAATTAAAAAGGCAAGATTTGAAAAGTGCAAAACTTATTTGTAATATAGAATTTATATGAATTTTTTAATTTCGCATCTATAAAATTGAAATGAGGGAGGAAATTTGACATGGCGCATGAAAGAAAATATATAGTTGGACTTGATATAGGAACAACAAAAGTTTGCACAATCGTAGCAGAGGGAACTGACAACGGATTAAATGTTGTTGGTGTCGGACTTGCTCAATCGCAGGGTATGAAAAAAGGTATGGTATATGATATAGACCAGATGACAGAATCTATAATAAGGTCTGTATCAGAAGCGGAAAAGATGATAGATGATAAAATTCAAGATGTCATAATAGGAATCGCTGGTGAGCACATCTCTGGTTTTAGCGCAGAGGGCATGGTATCAACCCCATCAGGCATTATCACAGAAAGAGATGTAAAAAGAGTAATAGATAGCGCAAAAGTTGATAACATCCCACCTGACAAAAAAATAATTCACATAATACCTCAAGAGTTTATAGTTGATGACCAAAGACATATTTTGAGACCAGTTGGAATGTATGGAAGGAAACTAAAAGCTAATATATATATCATAACAGGTAATTTGCATGCTATAAAAAACATAATAAGGTGTTGTGAAAGAGCTGGTCTTGTAGTAAGAAACATAGTCTTGCAATCAATAGCATCCGCGGAAGCAGTTTTATATCCAGAGGAAATGGAGATAGGAACTGTTCTTATAGATATAGGTGGTGGAACAACAGATGTAGCAGTATTTTATAACGGGAGTCTCGTTCACACAGTTGAAATAGATATAGCAGGGAACCATATAACATCAGACATCGCGGTAAGGTTTGGCATACCAAGAAGTGTTGCAGAGGAAGTAAAAAGAAAATACGGATGTGCCAATGCAGGACGTGTATCGGAAAAAGAAGTAATTCAAGGAGTAAGGAAAGCAGGACCAGGTCAGCTTACAAACATTATCAAAAAGGAGCTTGCAGAAGTTATCCAGCTTAGAATAGAAGAAATATTTGATAGAGTAAAGGCTGGTCTTGATTCAAGCCCATTCCCAAAATACATAAGACAAGTTGTTCTCACAGGGGGAACTGCTCAACTCCCTTATATTGATGAGATAGCGGAAAAAATTCTCGGCTTGCCAGTAAGGATTGGTTATCCGCACAGTATAAATGGTCTCCACGACCTTGAAAATCCTATATTCGCAACTGGTGTTGGTTTGGTTATATACGCATCAAAGAATGCTCCTGTGTATGAGGCAAAACCTTATACATCTGGTAAAGGGTTCTTTTCAAGATTCAAAGAAAAGGTAAAGCAGTGGTTTGCATTTTTATTCTCATAAAAAAAGGAGGTTTTTAGACCATGGAGACTTTCAGTGAATTTAAACCTGTAATAAAGGTAGTAGGAGTAGGTGGAGCAGGAGGCAATATAATTAACACTTTGGCAGAAGTTGGCATAGAAGGAGTTGAGCTTATTGCAGTAAATACTGATGCTCAGGTTCTCTCTCTCAATAAAGCACCAACTAAGGTTCAAATAGGCGCAAAGCTTACCAGAGGACTTGGAGCGGGGGGAAATCCAGAAATAGGACGAAAATCCGCAGAGGAAGATATAGAGAAATTAAAGCAGTGTCTTGATGGAGCTGATATGGTTTTCCTTACGGCAGGCATGGGAGGTGGAACTGGAACAGGTGCTATACCTGTTATAGCTCAGGTTGCAAAAGAGGAGATAGGAGCTCTTACAGTTGCGGTCGTTACAAAACCTTTCTTCTTTGAAGGGAAAAAAAGAATGGATAACGCAATCCGGGGAATATCTGAACTGAGAGAATTTGTTGATACTCTAATAGTTATATCTAATGACAAACTTTTTGAGGTTTGCGGTAAAAATGTATCAGTAAAAGAAAGTTTCAGGATAATAGACGATATTCTCGTCAGGGCAGTAAAATCAATATCTGACCTTATAACTCAACCTGCTCTTATAAACATTGATTTTGCAGATGTGAGAACAATAATGCAAGACAAAGGTTATGCTCTGATAGGTGCCGGTGAAAGCGATGAGACAAATAAAGATGGTAGAGCCGTTAAAGCTGCAAGGATTGCGATAGAGAACCCATTACTTGATGGTGACATAAAAATAGATGGTGCGACAAATGTTCTTTTATGTATATCGGGTGGAGAATCTCTCTCTTTGTATGAGGCAAAGGAAGCTGCGGAGGCAATAAGAGAGAGGCTCGCAGAAGATGCGAACATAATTTTTGGTGTATCAATAGATGAAAAACTTGGAGATAAAGTCAAAGTTATCGTAGTCGCTACCGGTCTTAATGAAAGAATAAAAGTTATTCATGAACCGGAAGCTAAGACCGAAATAACTGAAATAACAAAAGATGGCAAAGATTTTTATGATATTCCATCTTTTATGAGAAGAAAAAGAAAGATTGTTTAAATTTAAAGCAAAACAAAAATAAATTTTCTTTTCTTTCCCATCTTCATCAGATTTTCTCAATAAAATTTTCATATGGAGGAAATAAACAAGTTAAAAAATCTTGAAAGGTATAGCGATGAAGAAATTGCGGGATTCCTTGATACTGTTGAATCAAAATTAGTGGAGCTTTCGGATAAAGAATTGAAAGAGCTTTTCAGTATTCTTGTAAATATTCTTACAAAAAGAAGAGGATTCGCAAGTAAGAGGGCAGAAGAGATTCTCGATTCCCTTTATCCAAAAATGAGGTGGGAGATTATACATTTACTTTGGTCAGACATACCTTACATAAGGAATACAGCTTTAACAATAATAGCTCATCACAAAGATAGGGAAGCTACTTTAAAACTTATAAAAGATAAAGACAAAGATATAAGAAAGTTTGCATTAGATATAGCTTTTGAGATGGGAGATACCGAAATTTTGGAAATGGGACTTGATGATGACGACCCAAATGTTGTTGTATCTTCTGCTGAATACCTTGCTCGGCTCGGAAGCGATGCAGCATTAGGGAAAATAATAGATAAAGTTCGTCAAACCCCATTAGAAGATATTTATTTACTTCTTTTCTTATTTGAGTCACTAATAAGATTAGGCTACCCTGACTCTGCGAAAGTTATTCGGGAGAAATTTCCCGATGTATCTGATCCACTAATAAAAGACATATATATAAGAGCTTGCGGGATATCAAGCGATATAAAATACATAGATTTTCTTCTTTCTGTGCTTGATGACGAAAGTGTGAGAAAACTTGCCCTTGAATCTATTTTCTCAATCATAAGACAAGTTCAAGTTAAAGATGAAGAAATGAAAAATAAAATAAGGAGAGAAATTGAAAGCAGGTTAACAAAAATGAATCCTTCTGAGCTTGAAGTTGCAGGAAAAATTCTCACGGCGATCTGATTTTTTTTCTTCTTTCTTCTATCTGTGGTATCCCGAGGATTTTTCTGTATTTTACAACTGTTCTCCGTGAAATATCTATGCCAAATTTTTCTTTTAGTTTTTCTGCTATTTGAGAATCTGAAAGTGGGTTTTGCGGATCTTCGTTCTCAATCATATTTTTTATCTCGTTCATTACGGCTTCTCTTGAAACCTTTATCTCTCCCTTTGAAAATCCGCGAGAGAGAAATCTTTTTAGTTCAAAAATTCCGTAAGGTGTTCTGACATATTTATTTATGATTGCTCTATCTATTGTTGATTTTGAAATTCCGCACATTTTCTCCAAATC
This sequence comes from Candidatus Calescibacterium sp., assembly GCA_032249135.1. GTDB lineage: Bacteria > Calescibacteriota > Calescibacteriia > Calescibacteriales > Calescibacteriaceae > Calescibacterium. Next base: position 90,558 of record JAVVGL010000006.1, read on the forward strand.
TTCAAGTGTGAGAGGCTTTATTTTTTCTATCTCGCCGGTCTCTAAAAACTCATCTTGATAAGAGAAAATTGCCTTTGCAACTTTCATAACTAAATCCTCCCTTTTCTTTAAACCCTCAACATAATTTTTTGCCCTCTGGAGCATCTCATCTAAAATCTTTCTCTTCCCTTCTTCAAGGGATTTCTTTGCGTTTTTGTACCATGCTTCTTTTTGCCAATCAGATAATCTCACCCTTATTGTTTTTTCCGGTATTATATATGTTTCTCCATTATATTTGAAGACATGTAAATCTACTTTTCTTGGCGGTGAAAAAACTTCGTTCCTCAAAAATTCAAATGTCGGAAACAGTGGAAGACTTATAGATTGCGGTAATCTTATATTTATTGAACTTATCAGCTCAGATAAGTTCAAGTCAACATTACCGCTGATACTTTTGTTTTTATCAGTTCTTTCATTTATATTATTTTTCAGCTTTTCTAACTCTTTCTTTATCTTTTCTAATTCTTCTTGAGCTAAAAATTTTGAAAGTATAAAAAGGAAATATTCCTCCGCATTTTTGCTCCCTATCCCTGGAGGGTCAAGTTCCATAAATCTTTTCCTTACATTCTCTATCTGATCTTCACTTACTGATATTCCTTCTTGTTCAAGTTCTTTTTTTATATCTTCAATCGTTTTTGAAAGGTATCCTTTTTCATCGAGCGACCAAAATATTTTTTCTGCTATCAGAATTTCTATTTGGTCGGAGAATTTGGTGTATATTTGAGGAATGACTTTCTCATCAAGCGATGCATGAGCAGAAATATTTTCTACCGATCTCCCAACTAACTCCTCTAACTCCTCATTCCTTGAAAAATTTGGAACTGGTGTCCACCCAGAATATAATTCTGGATATGATTCCTGATATTCTTCTGGCTCCTCTGTATCATACTCTAAAAATGGATTTTCTTCTGCCTCCTTTTTTATTTGTTCTTCAAGCTCATGAATCGGAAGAGTGATAAGTTTGAGTTGGATTATAATTGAAGGAGTTATTTTGAGTTTCAGAGTTGGTTTCTGTTCAAGTTGAAATTTTATCATATATAAAAAATTTTAATTATGCTATATCAATTAAATCTAGGTTTTCAAATCCTTCAGCAAAATCCATAAGCTTTTTTATTCAGTATATCTAAGTTTTGAAATCTGTAAGATAGTCCAGAAAAGACTACTAGGTTTTATATGGATACTTTTTTCAGCAAAAAATTCAAAAAAATAAAAACTTATTTTTGATTTGATAAAATATTGTCTATGAAAAAATTCACTCTATTTACTCCCGGACCTGCTGAGGTTCCTCCAAGAGTTCTTAAAGCTCTATCTGAACCTATAATACATCACAGAAGTCAGGATTTCAGAAACATATTTTTTGATGTAAGAGAAAAACTCAAAAGGCTATTTAAAACAAAGCAAGATGTTATTGTTTTTGCATCATCCGGAACTGGTTCTATGGAGGCAGCAGTTGTGAATTTCTTTTCAAAAGGTGACAAAGTTATTGTTGTAAACGGAGGTAAATTTGGTGAAAGATGGACAGAAATATGCACTACATACGGTCTTGAAGTTGAGGAAATAAAAGTTGAGTGGGGATATGGGGTAGATCCAGAAGATGTCAGGAAAGCTCTGAAAAAAAATGGAAAAGTGAAAGGAGTTTTTATTCAAGGTTGTGAAACTTCAACAGGGGTTGAGCACCCGGTAAAAGAGGTTGCAAAAGTTGTGAGAGAAGAAAGAGGAGACGATACTCTTTTTGTGGTTGATGGGATAACTGCTGTGGGAGTTTTTGATATAGATATGGATGGCTGGGGAATAGATATTCTTCTGACAGGTTCGCAAAAAGCCCTCATGCTGCCTCCGGGACTTTCTATGATCTCTGCATCAGAAAGAGCTTTAAAATTTATGGAAAAATCTGATCTGCCAAAATACTACTTTGATTTGAAAAGAGAGATGAAAGCACAACAAGAAGGGGAAACTGCTTTTACACCTGCTATATCTTTAATAAAAGGTTTGAGAGAGTCTTTGACTATGATTTTAGATGAGGAAGGACTTGAAAATGTTTTTGAAAGACACAAAAGATTAGCTTCAATTTTGAGAAGTATGGTTGAGGGAATGGGTCTTAAAATTTATGCCAAAAGACCTGCTCCCGGACTTACAACAATAGAAATTGAAGATGCTGAAAACATAAGAAAAAGAATGAGAGAGCTCGGAGCTTGGGTTGCAGGGGGTCAAGGGAAACTCAAAGGCAAGATAATAAGAATAGCTCACATGGGATATTACACAGAAGGAGATATGATTTATGTCGGAAATGTCCTAAAATTTGTATATGACGAATTCAAAAGCAAGCAAAGGAAAAACTGATTCAAAAGTTAAAAAAAAGAATGTAAATGTGAAGTTCTCTTTTGATGAAGAAAATGACATCATCTACATATCAATAAAAGATGGACCTGCTTTTGACTCGGAAGAAGTAGCAGAAAATATCAGAGTTGAATACGATGAGCAAGGAGAATTAGTGGGAATTGAGATTTTCAACATTACTCAAATTATCGCAAATGCCATCAAAAAGAAAATCAAAGAAACTTTGTTTGAAAGATAAACAGAAAAGATATACAGCATGAAGATGGAAAATTACTCAAAAAATTAAATCTTGAAAAAACTAATAATTCATTCAAAAAAAAAAAAAAAAAAAAAAAAAAAAATTAGAATATGCAGAGGGGAAAAGGTGTTTTTGATATATCTATAAGGAACTTCATATATGGGATTCTTATCATAGTGTTTTTGGGTGCATCTTTCTTTACCGCATTTGTGTTTATATCTTCAAGAACATTAGTAAACGGCGGAAAGTTCGTGGATTATGTTGGGAAATTAAGAGGAGGTATGCAAAGGGTTTCAAAAATTGCTCTCTCTGGAAATGATCCAGATGAAGCTATGCAAAGAGTTGATGAGATACTCAAAATGGTAACTGAGGGTAGTAAAGAAGAAGGGATACCAAAATATGAGAAAAAAGAGTTTAGAGCAAAATTAGAGGAGGTTAAAAATAAATGGGATGAAGTAAAGGCTCTTTCAAAGAAACTAAAAGAACAAGGAAAAGATGAGCAGACAACACAAAAACTATTTGAAGAATCAGAAATCCTATTTAAACTAACGGATGAGCTTGTAGGTCTTTAAGCAGGGTATGTAAAAGAGAGAGCAATTATTGTTGAAACTGTTCCTTTGATTATTTTTGCCTTATCTTTAATTTTCATTTCATTTGCTTTTATTTTTGGCAGAAACATAAGCCGGAATATAAATAAGCTTTTGGGGTATTTAAAGGAAATATCAGATGGTAATTTTTCTCAAACTTTGGAAGGAGGTGGAGTGGAACAAATATATCAAATCACTTCAAATGCAAATCAAATTGTTACCTCGCTTTCATCTTTGGTGGAGAAAATATACGATTCTGCAATCAAGGTATATGCAACTGCTGAGGGATTTCTTTTTACTTCTGCAAAGCTATCTAATATTACTCAGAAGTTATCTTCTGAAATAGCTCAAATAGCGTCTGCTGCTGAGGAGTCAAGCAAGGCAACAGAGGAGATAGAAAGAGTTGCTTTACATTCAAAAGATACTGCGGAGAAATCTATGGAGGCATCGAGAGAGGTAGTCAATTTATCTTATGGGGTGGTTGAAATTATGAATCAGGCTTATAATTCAACTTTGCAGCTTTCTAAAACCTTATCATCTCTTGTGAAGGAGGTTAGAGGAATTGGGAATATAGTTGGTATAATAAAAGATATAGCAGATCAGACGAACATACTTGCTATTAATGCGTCAATAGAGGCGGCAAGAGCGGGGGAGCAGGGAAAAGGATTTGCTGTTGTAGCAAGCGAAATAAGGAAATTGGCAGAAGGAACTATAAAATCATCAAATGAGATATCTCAAAAAATCTCCTCAATTCAAAAAGATGCTCAAAATACACTTGATTCTATGGAAGGAGCTTTGAAGAGATTAGATGATGTGAAGAATTTTATTTTGAGGCTCAAAGAAGTTCTTGACCGCACATTAAATTCATTTTCTGAGGTAAGCAAAGATATGGCTCAAATATCATCTGCCGTATCAGAACAAGTTGCTGTTTCTCGGGAGATTGCAAGAAATACGGTAAATATATCTAATATGTCAGAAGATGTATCAAAAGAGGTAAGGAATGTTCTTTCTTCCGCAATCAGAATTATAAGCGAGATAGACGAGTTGAGGGAAAGAACTTTTGCTTTCAGAACGAAAAATAGAGATTATTTTATTTTGGATCTTGCAAAGACGGATCACAGGGTTTGGGTCGCTCGGGTTTATGGTCATATTTTGGGGCTTTTGAAGTTAGACTTATCTACTATACCAGACCATACCAAATGCAAATTAGGTAGATGGTATTATAGTGAGGGTATAAAAGTTTTTGGGAAGTCTCCAGTTTTCAGAGAGTTGGAAGATGTGCATAAAAAGATACATTCTTTGGGTATGGAGATACTTTCTTCTTATGAGAGAGGAGAAGCAAAGAGAGCGTTTGAACTTTTCCCGAAACTTGAAGAGACTTCCCAAGAAGTTTTGAGACTTCTTGATGAACTAAAAAAATATAGATTGTAAAGAAAATTTTTCTAATATCAACTTGATTGGTAGCGGAGAAATTTGACAAATTCTATTTCAGTTGTAATGTCTTCACGTTTTTCTTCATCTGAGTTCAAGGAATCAGAAAATAAGTCGGGGAGGATTTGTTCCTGGAACACATGCATAGTGTGAGAAATCTGTTATCCCTTCTTCTCGCAAGACATCCTCATCTATAAGGGCTTTTCCTGTTCTGCGTGATGGTGGTTTTGATACTATCGCTATTACTGCATCAGCAACTATATCTGGTTTTCTCCACATCGTCGGGTCTCCAAGTTTAAAATTTATAGTTGCCTGGCTCTCAATAGCGGTAGCTGGCCACAGAGAATTAACTGCTATATTGTATTCTTTCACCTCCTCTGCCAACCCCATAGAAAGCATGGTCATGCCATATTTTGATATAAGATAAGCTACTTTTCCCGGAAGGATAGAAAATTCTATCGGTGGAGACATATTTATTATGTGTCCCCATCTTTGTTTGATCATGTAGGGTAGGACATAGTAGCATCCTAAAAACGCAGCTCTAACATTCACTTGCATCACAAGGTCAAATCTTTTCGGAGGAGTTTCTATTACAGGTTGCCACCAGAGCGCACCTGCGTTGTTTATAAGTATATGAACTGTTCCAAACTTTGAAACTGTTTCCTCAACCATCCTTTTTATGTCATCTTCAAATCTTACATCTGTTTTTACAGCTATCGCTTCACCTCCTATTTTTTTTATTTCTTCTACTGTATCATATATTGAGCCAGGAAGCTTTTCTGTTCCTTGTTCACTTTTTGCTGCTACACACACCTTTACTCCTCTTTTTGCAAGCTCAATTGCTATCTTCTTCCCTATGCCTCTTGATGCTCCTGTTACAATTGCCACTTTGCCCTCAAGTTTTTCTTCTTCTTTTATATGTATCATGGCTTATCAAAATTAAATCTACAAAACAAAAGTTTTAACTTTTGCAGATTTTGCAGAAATATCATTATTGAGGAAAATAAAAGTAAGTAAGAATGAAAAAACATAAGATAAAGAAATTTGAATTTTTGTAAGATTTTGTTCGGGAGATTAAAATTTTCATTTTTGGGCGGATAGCTCAGGGGTAGAGCGTTGGCCTTACGAGCCAAAGGTCGAGGGTTCGATTCCCTCTCCGCCTACCAAAATTTGTGGTTGTTGTTGTTGGCTCAGCAAACTTTGATTTCACAATAAAAGTTCCAAGATTCCCGCAAGTTGGTGAAACCATAACAGGCGGAAAGCTTATAACATCATCGGGAGGGAAGGGATTAAATCAGGCGATAGCAAGTGCAAGAGCAGGTGCAAAAACACATCTAATTTGTTCTGTGGGAAATGATATTCTGTGGAAGCAAATTTTGGCAATCATAAGAAAAGAAAAAAATCTCAAAGTAATTCCTTTTTTTTCAAAACAGCATACAGGGTGTGCTTTTATCATTATAGATGAGAACGGAAAAAATAAAATTTTTGTTGCCCCTGGTGCAAACCTTAATCTCAAATTTAGCCTTGTTTCTCGTAAGTTGAAAATTTTGGAGCCAAAACACATAATCATTCAGAATGAAATCCCAGATGAAGTCATAAAGGGGATAATTAAGATGAAAGATAAATTTCTTAACTCAAAGATTTTTTTTAACGCAGCACCCTATAAAGATTCAGTTAAGGAGATTTTAGATAGACCGGACTTTTTGATCGTAAATGAAACCGAAGCATCTTTTATATTCAACAGGAAGATAGAAAACGAAAGTGACGCCCTATCAGTTCTTGAGGATATAAGGAAAGATTTTAAAAATACCATCATAATAACTTTGGGGGAAAATGGTGTTGCTTTTTTGCATAATCAGTATTTATCACATATTCCAGCTTTTCGGGTTCAAGCAGTAGATACAACCTCAGCTGGTGATACATTCATAGGATACCTCTCTTATGCTCTCCTGAATGGAAGCGATATAAATGATGCTATAAAATTGGCGCAGGCAGCATCTGCTATATGTGTTTCAAGGTATGGAGCTGGGGCATCAATACCCACTGCCCGTGAGGTAAAAAATTTCCTGAAAGAAAGAGCGCAATCCAAAAAGCAGTAGCAAAAATAAAGAAAAGGAAAGAATAAATAAAATAAAGAATAAAGAAAAAGAGAGAAAAAAGTCAAAGAATGATAAAATTAAATTATTGTGAGGGATGAAGTAGAAAGGACCGAGCCCCCGACCCCGCATAAAATAGAGGAAGCAAGGGAGAGGGGATTTGTCCCAAAATCAAGGGAGATTGTTGGTCTTGCAATTTTGCTTTCCTTCTTCATATTTCTCTGGTTTGCAGGGAAAAAAATTATAGATGGATTTTCGGAAGGAATGAATATTATGGGAGCAAGTGAATTGAGCGGAGGAGTAATATCATTTGCGCTTGATATAATATGGAAAATAGCAATACCAATTTTCATAGTCGCAATAGTTGCAGCAATAATTGGGAATGTGATTCAAACCGGATTTTTCTTCGCTCCAAAAGCTTTTGAACCAAAAATAGAAAAGTTCAGCCCAGCTCAAAACTTCTCAAGAATTTTCTCTCTTAGAAATTTCGTAGAGTTTGTCAAGTCAGCAGGAAAAGCTTTCATCGTTCTCGGGGTTTTGTTCTTATTCCTTTATATCAGCTACTCAAAGATAGATGAACTTTTTGGAATAGATATATCTGATTCAATTTCAAAATCTGCATCTTTTATTGCAAAAATAGTCGGTATTATAATAGGATTTTTAGCCGTATTGTCAATTGCTGATTATATATGGCAAAGGTGGGATTGGTGGAAATCTCTTATGATGTCAAGAAGCGAGTTGAGAGAAGAAATGAGGAGATATGAGGGAGACCCAACGGTAAAAGGAAGAATAAGGAGGAGAATGTTTGAGATGGCAAGAATACGAATGATGGCAGAGGTTCCACGAGCAGATGTTGTGATAACTAACCCAACCCATATAGCGGTTGCAATAAAATATGAAAGAGGAAAGATGAAAGCTCCACGAGTAGTTGCAAAAGGTATGAACTTTATAGCTCAAAAAATAGTTGAAATAGCCAAAGAAAATAACGTCCCTATATATCAGGATCCTCCTCTTGCATGGACACTTTATAAATCAGTAAATGTTGGGGACTATATTCCAGAAAGTTTGTATAAGGCTGTGGCAAAGGTTCTCGCTTACGTCATAATGCTGAAACAAAAACAAAAAGCGCAATAATAAAATAACCACAATTATGCATAGCTCAGCAATACTTATAGGAACATCTGGTTTCAGTTATGAGGATTGGCGCGGATACTTTTACCCTCAAAGGTTGAGTAAAGAAAATTTCCTCAAATTCTACTCACAACACTTCAGAACAACAGAAATAAACTCTACATATTATAGAATTCCGAGTATATGGACAGTTAGGAAGCTTATGGAGAAGGTAATCGGAAGAGATGATTTTGTTTTCTCGGTAAAAGCTAACCAGATTTTCACACATCAAAGATATTTTGATCAAAGCGATGTTAGAAAAATGAAGGAAGTTCTCAAAGAATTTGACGGAAGACTCGGGATCGTGCTTTTTCAGTTCCCTCATTCATTTCATAAAACAGAAGAATCAAAGGATTATGTGAAACATTTGAGAGATATTTTTTCAGATTTTGATGTGGCCTTTGAGTTCAGATCTTACGAGTGGTTTTCAGATGATGTATTTTATATGTTAGAAAATTTAGATGCAGGGTTTGTCTGTGTTGATGAACCAAAAATAAAGGGGCTATTGCCTCCCGTTGCTGTCGCCACTACAAAAAAATTCGCATATATAAGGTTTCATGGAAGAAATGCTCAAAAGTGGTATGAGCACGAAAAACCTGAGGAAAGATACGATTACCTTTATACGAAAGATGAACTCAAAGAGTGGGCAGAAAAAATAAAAAAGCTATCAGTAGAGAAAATTTATATATATTTTAACAACCATCCAAGAGCACAAGCCGTATCAAATGCAAAAATGATGGAAGAATTATTATTAACCTGAAATCAGCTTCCAATTTTGAAATAAATCTTTCAGTTTTGAAATAATCTTTCAATTTCAGTATGCACCTTTCCTTTTTATTATCACTGGTATAGTTTTGAGTATAATTATTAGATCAAGTAAAAAGGACCTATTTTTGACATATATCAAGTCATATTGGATATTCTTTTCAAGTGGAAGGTCTTTTCTTCCTAATATTTGCCATAAGCCTGTCATTCCTGGTTTGACTTTTAGCCTTTCCCTCTGCCATGGTTCATATTCGTCAACAAGTTGAGGCATTTCCGGGCGAGGTCCAACAAGCGACATCTCTCCTTTCAAAACATTTATAAGCTGAGGAAGCTCATCTAAACTCCATTTTCGCAAAAAATTTCCTACCCTCGTCACACGCGGATCGCCCGGGGACCTTGGTGATAGAGCAAATTTTGGTACGTCTTTGTACATCGTTCTGAACTTTATTATCTTGAAGATTTTTCCATCCTTACCAACTCTCTCTTGAATAAAAAAAACTGGTCCTGGGGAATCAAGTTTTATGGCAATCGCAATAGCTATAAATACTGGAAATAAAATTATAAGAAGCAAAAGAGATACTGTAAAATCAAAAGCTCTTTTTATCACATCATATAACGGATTTTTTGTTCCAACTCCTAATTCAACAAGTGGTAAGTTTCCAATATATTCAACGCTCATACCATATTTTACAGCCTCAAACCCAGATGATACTACAAAAAAAGCAATATCTGGCAAGTTTATTTTAGTTATTATGTTCATAATAGCAGGAAGAGAAAGCTGTTCATCTGCGAATATTACCACATCAGCTTTTTCAGAATTTATAAGGGCTTCAAGTTGAGAAAGCGTTCCCTTTACTTCATAGTTATCTATCTTTTTGCCGACCAAATCTTTTGTTATTGATATAAGACCTACTATCTTATATTTTGCTGTATCCTCTAATTTCTGCATTATTCTTATGCTAAGAGGACCTGTTCCAACTATTAAAGCTCTCTTGATTCCCTCTGATCCAAAGGCATAGTTTTTGAAAGTAAGGGCTATAAAACATATTGCCGAAAAAGTGAGAAGAACAGATCTTGCAAGGTGAAGCTCTCTTGCAATAAAAGCAAAACTCATGGAGATAAGGACACTAATCATCCACGCCTTAAATCCTCTCACAACTTCACTTATCTCACGAGAACCATATTTCCTATAAACCCCGACATATAGCGCAGTAATGATCCAGAAAAACAGAATAAAAGGATATGCTATAACATAGTTTATGAATGGATTGATTTCATATCCGAATATAAAAGATAGGAAATCTCTTATATAATACGAACCAAACCAACTTATAGATATTATAAGTGCATCAGAAAGCAACTTTCTCAAATCTGTTCTCATTACTAGTGAATAATAAAAATAATTCCTTACTTTTCACATAAATGTTTCTCTTATTATAAAAAATTTTTATCATCTTTGGTTTATTTTTTATAGATTTATAAAATAAATAAAATAAATAGGATGAATTTGCTTGCAATAAGACATGTTAAATCAGAACACCTTGGAATTATTGAAGATTTTCTCAGAGAGAAAAACATAAGGTTTAGATATCTTGATGTTGCGGAGGAAAAACCAGATGAAAAATTAATAGAAAGATCAGATATTTTAGTAGTTCTTGGAGGATATATGGGAGTTTATGAAGCAGAAAAATATAAGTTTCTCAAAACCTCATTTGAAATTGTCGAGAGGTTTTTAGAGAAGAACAAAAAAATTCTGGGCATATGTCTTGGTTCGCAAATTTTAGCTCATGTTCTTGGTGAAAAAGTTTTTCCCGGAGGAAAGAAAGAAATAGGTTTTTATCCAATCTTTAAGGTAGGAGATGATGAACTATTCTCTGATTTTCCAAACAAATTTATCGCTTTTCACTGGCATGGAGATACATTTTACTTACCAAAAGGAGCAAAAAGAATTTTCTCATCGGAACTTTACGAAAATCAAGGTTTTGTTTATCAGAAAGCCGTAGGTTTGCAATTTCACATTGAAGTAAATAAAGATATGGTATTTGATTGGGCAAAAAATTCAGAGGATGAACTGAAAGAGGCTGGAGTAGATCCAAAGGATTGGGAGAGGGTAGGGGATAAAGTTTTTTCAGATATGAAACTTCTTTGCTTCAACTTCCTTGAAAAATTTATAAACTTATGAGCTTTCCTTCAAATTCATCTAAATCGTAGACTACTTTTCCCGCAACTATTGTTTTCTTTACTAAACCTTTGAGTTTCCAACCTATGTAAGGAGAATTTTTACCCTTTGAAAAAATTACCTTTTCTGATACAACAAATTCCTTATCTGGATCAAATATTACAATATCTCCCCATTTCCCTTCTCTTATTTCTCCGCAGTTCAAACCAAAAATTTTTGCGGGATTATAAGATATAAGTTCTGTAAGTTTAGAAAGAGAAATTATCTCCTCTGAAACGAGCTTAAAACAAAGTGGCAAAAAAATATCCGCACAAGAGAAACCAGGTGGAGCTGATGAAAAATCTTTCATTTTCTCAAAATCAGGATGAGGAGCGTGGTCAGAAGCTATGCAATCTATTATTCCCTCTTGTATAGCTTCTATTAGGCGAGCCCTATCTTTTTCCGAACGCAGAGGGGGATTTACTTTAAAATTCGCATTTGTAATATCAACATCATTTTCCGTCATAAGTATATGGTGTGGAGTTACATCACAAGTTATTTTTGCTTTAAGGCCGTATTTTACTATTTTTTCTTTTGCTATTTTTATTATCTCAACAGAACCTGCTGTTGATATATGCGTGAAATGTATATGAGCATCTGTATGTAGAGCTAAAATTGTATCTCGTGCGACTATTATTTCCTCAGCAGCAGGAGAGCATGGGCTGATACCAAACTTTACTGTAAGTATTCCTTCATTAGCGTCCCCTGAAAGTTCTGGATCCTCCGGATGTTCAATAACCGGAAGGGAAAAATTTTTTGAATATTCAAGAGCTTTTCTCATAGCAAAGGAGGACTTTACAGCTCTTCCATCGTCTGTTACAGCTATTATTCCTTCTTTTTTCATAAGACCGTATTCTGCTATTTTTTCTCCTTTTCTTCCCTCAGTTGCACAACCGGTCGGGTAAAGTCTTGTTCTGCTTTTTTCATAAGCTTTTTTTACAACAAAAGATACAATCTGTGGATTATCTATTGGTGGATTTGTGTTTGGCATCATAAATAAAGTTGTGATACCGCCATGAACTGCAGCAGAAGTCCCAGATGAAATATCTTCTTCGTATGATTTCCCCGGTTCTCTTATGTGGAAATGAATATCTACGGCTCCCGGAATAACAATGAATCCAGAAGCATTTATTTGAACATCAACATTTCTCTTTAAACCTTTTCCGAGCTCAGTTATAATTCCATCTTGTATGAGTATATCGCTTTCACGTTCTCCGTGTGCATCAACAATAGAAGCGTTCTTTATAAGAAGCGAACCTTTTCCGAAAGAGAAAAAACCCTCATGCATTTGTGAAATTATATGTATTATTTTTCAGAAAAATGAGAGATTTTTTTAAATTTTGCGGAAGGGAAAAGAAAAATAAGATTTTGGATTTTTACTTTACATAATGTCCCTTATCGGAACTTTTATATTACATTATCTTCCCAAAAGCCCCCTCAAACCACAGAAATTTCTCATCATTCCTTGCCTTTCGTTAGAATTTATTTTACTCATTATATGTTACGCTCCTGAACCTACCCCCCCCGAGCGTTCCTAACTTCTCAACCTTTAAGGTCTCCAAAACACTTTGAAAAGAATCTACAATTGCTGCAATTTTTCTCACTAAATCTGATGCTTTTACTATTTCTCTTTCTATCTCTCTTATAACCTGTGATTGTTCTTCTGCTGCATTTGCAACTACTTCTGATGAACTTCCTACATTTTTTACATTACGAACTATTTCTGAAAAATATCCCAAAACATCGTTCAAATCATTCTGTAAATCTTGCAGAAAATTTTTCAGGTCCTGTGTTTTGTTTTGAAGGTTTTCTATATCTTTTTTCAAGGTTGATATAGCCTTTGAAGATTCTCCTGTAAGTTGCCTTGTTCTTTCTGCAAGTTTTCTTATTTCTTGGGCAACCACTGCAAATCCTTTTCCTGCGTCCCCAGCTCTTGCAGCTTCTATTGCTGCATTCAAAGCTAAAAGATTTGTTTGGTCTGATATATCTTCTATCTGCTCTAAAACAGATTGAACAAAGCTTAAAGATTTGCTCAACTCTAAAATTGAGTTTGCCATACCTTCTATTACTTGTATCTGTGAAAGAATTTTCTGGATTTTCTTGCTAATTTCCAAATTGTGCAATTCCGCTTTCTCTGATATTCCTTGAATAGATTCTCTGATTTCACTTATTCTTTTTGAAACTTCTTGTAGTGTTTGGGAAAACTCACTTACGCTGTTTGAAATATTAGCGTATGAAGATAACTGCCGATTTACATTCCTTCTTAAAATCAAAATAGATTCTTCAAGCAAAAGTCTGACTACTTTGTATGCAAAAGCAAAACTTGAAGTTTCTTTGAGCTGTTTTAGAAGACCCAATGCTTTGCTTTTTAGCTCATATAAGTCTAACTTGTCTTTTTTCTTCCTGTTCAGAATACCGAACATAATTTATGTCCCTCCTT
>JAVVGL010000007.1:0-81406 GCA_032249135.1 Candidatus Calescibacterium sp.
AAAATTATTTATTGTGTTTTGAGATTTCCGCAAATTCTGAAAAGTTGGAAGGCAGAAAGAAAGCTTGCATTAAAATAATCATAAAATTACGAACCTAAAATATATAAATTAGATGAAGGTAGCAGAAATAAGGCAAAGTTTTCTTGATTTCTTTGAAAAGAGAGGGCACAAGATTTTGCCGTCTTCTTCTCTTGTTCCTTATGATGATCCAACTTTGCTTTTTACAAACGCAGGAATGGTTCAATTCAAAAAATATTTTCTTGGAGAACTTGAACCAGATTATATAAATGTTGCAACATGTCAGAGGTGTTTGAGAGCAGGAGGAAAACATAATGACCTTGAAAATGTCGGTAAAACTGCAAGGCATATGACTTTATTTGAAATGCTCGGAAACTTCTCTTTCGGTGGATATTTCAAAGAAAAAGCAATAACATTAGCATGGGAGTTTGTCACAGAGTATCTCAAAATACCAAAAGAAAAAATATTTGCAACTGTTTATGAAGAAGATGATGAAGCTGAAGAAATTTGGCTCAAAGAAACAGATGTATCTGGTGTTTTCAGAATGGGAAAGAAAGATAATTTCTGGACGATGGGAGATGAGGGTCCTTCTGGTCCATGTTCTGAAATAATTGTAGATAGAGGAGAAGAATTTTCAAAAGACCATAATTGTTCAGGTCCGACTTGTGGTTGTGATAGATATATTGAGATATGGAACCTTGTTTTCATGCAGTACAACCTGAAAAAAGATGGTTCTTTGGAGCCTCTCAAGAGGAAAAACATAGACACGGGAATGGGACTTGAAAGAGTTGCTTCTATTTTGCAGGGAGTGGAAACAGTTTTTGATACAGATGTTTTTTTGCCTCTGAAAAAAGTGGTAGAAAGTGAAGTGAAGGATTTAGTAAGTGATAAGGTATCTTTGAGAGTTGTTCTTGATGCGGCAAGAGCTGCTGCTTTTGCAGTAGCGGATGGAATAATGCCATCAAATGAATCAAGGGGATATGTGATACGGAGAATAATACGCAGAGCTTTGAGATATTCTATGAATTTTATAGATGTACCTTTTTTGTACAAGGTTTCAGTTGAGTGTGCAAATTCCATGGGCGATTTTTGGCAACATCTCAGAGACAAAAAAGATATTATAGAAAGAACAGTTAAAGCGGAGGAAGAGAAATTTTTCGGGACACTTTCAAGAATCCTTCCTTTATTCATAAGAGAGGTTGAATCAATAAGGCAGGCTGGTCAAGAAGAAATACCTGCCGATATTGTTTTTATGTTCTATGATACTCATGGACTTCCAATAGAGATCATGAAGGAAATAGCAGATGAGAAAGGTTTGGTTATAGATGAGCAAAAGCTTTTAAAAATAATTGAAGAAAGAAGAAAAGCTTCAAAAGTGAAAAGAGAAGATGAAATTGAAAAGAAAATCATTTATATCATATCAGAAAATAATTTGAAGTCTAACTTTGTAGGATACACAAGTTTAGAGACAGAAGGGAAAGTTCTTTCTATATTAGATGAGAACTTAAATTTTCTGAAAAAAGCAGAGAAGGGCAAGGAGGTATTTTTAGTTGTTGATGAAACTCCTTTTTATCCGGAAGGTGGAGGTCAAGTTGGAGATAAAGGTAAGGTGATTTGGCAGGGTGGATTTGCAGAAGTTAAAGATACAAAAAAGGTGGGAGATATCATATTGCACAAGATAAAAATATTGGAGGGAGATTTGACGGAAGGAATTCGTGTTCTTCTCTCCGTTGACAAGTTTTTGAGAGAGCAGACCTCAAGACATCATACAACAACCCATCTTCTTCATTCATCTTTAAGGAAGATTCTTGGAACTCATGTGAGGCAGATGGGATCTTTAGTTGAACCATATAGGTTAAGGTTTGATTTTTCTCATCCATCTCCACTTTCTTATGAAGAGCTAAAAGATATAGAATCGCTTATAAACGAATGGATAATGTCAGATTTTATTGTCCAGCATGAATATATGGAGTTTTCCAAAGCTTTGAGAGAAGGAGCACTTGCATTTTTCGGAGATAAATACGGAAAGATAGTCAGAGTCGTAAAGATAGGAGAAGTTTCGCTTGAATTGTGTGGAGGGACTCATCTTGGTCGCACAGGGCAAGCCGGTATATTGAAAATTGTCAGAGAAACTGGAGTTGCATCAGGGATAAGAAGAGTTGAGGCAGTAGCAGGATGGGAGCTTATAAAGTATATATCAGAAAAAGAAAAGTTCATTCAGGAGTTAGCAGATGTATTGAAGGTCTCTCCACAAGATATATTACCTAAACTTAAAAATATTCTTGATGAAAAAAAGAAACTTGAAGATGAAGTTCGTTCGTTGAGATTAAAAATCCTCACTTTATCTTCACAACCTACTATAAAAAGTATTGATGGGATAACTTTTGTTTTTGACTTTCTTGAAGGTTTTGACAGAAGGGAACTTTCCGAACTTGTTGATAGATTGAAAAACAAGTTCCAAGATTCTGTTATTCTTATTGTAGGGGAGAAGGATGGGAAAATTTCTATTGTTGGGGGGGTTTCTGGGGATATTGGAATTGATGCAAGTGAATTTGTTCGTGAAATATCAAAATTTTTGGGGGGAAGTGGAGGGGGTAGAAAAGACTTCGCGGAGGGTGGTGGTAAGATAAAGAAATCAAAAGAAGAAATTATTAAATTTGCAGAAAAATTGATTTCCAGAAAAAGTTAATTTCACAAAAACTAATTTCTCAAATTGTCTCAGTAATTATCTTATTTTAGCTTGAATTTTTGTGAAAAATGAAATTGTAGTAAGGAGATAAAGAATAAATCAGGTATGAAAACAAAATTCAGAAAAACTAGAAAATTTCATACTGATAAAAAGCTGAATGATAGAACAAAGTTGAAAAATATCCATAAGTCCTCACGAAATAGTAAAATTATAAAAGAGGATAAACGAGAAGATAAAAGTATGGTGGAGAGGAGGAAAGAAAAGAGGGCAGTTGTTGAACTTGAAGTCAGATATTCTTCACAAGAGAGCTTTGCAGTAGAGTGGATAACTAATATATCAAAAGGGGGGTTATTTATAAAGTCTGAAAATCCACTTCCTCCTGGAACTCCTTTAAAAATAACCTTTTCTGTTCCGGGGAAAGATATACCTGTTCAGCTTGAGGGTGTTGTTAGATGGTCAGCTCCACCGTCTTCCCCTTCTGTTGTCCCAGGTATGGGAATTGAGATAGTTAAAATAGATGAAAGGAGCAAAAAAATATTAGATTCTTTTGTAGATGAAATTTTATCTTCCCGCAGAATTTGATTTGTTTTTTATTGTTCTTTATTTTTTGATATTTTGCCGTTCTTTTCTCTACTTTGCTGTTCTTTTTTTTATATAAAATTTCAGTACGCCGTTTTCTTCTTCTGATTTTATGATTTCATCGCCGGTTTGAGCACAGAATGCAGGGAAATCTCTTTTTGCACCAGGGTCGTCCGCTAAAACAAGAATGATTTCCCCTGGCTTTAAAGTTTCAAGAATTTTTCTTACCTTTATAACAGGCATAGGGCATTTCAAACCTCTCGCATCAAATTCAAAATCAGGTCTTATTTCTTTTTCAATTTCAATTTTTCCCTCTTTTTTTTCTCTATTTTCTTTTGATTCACTCATAATATTACTTTCTCCTTTTTCAAATTTAGTCAAATAAATAGTGTTATTGCGTCTTTTGCTTCCGCTAAAAAGGTTGCTGCTCCCACTATATCTTGAACCTCGTCTATAAGTTCGTCTTTTGTGATACCAAGTATTGAACAAGAAGTTGAGCATGCGTAAAATTTAACTCCTGTCTCTTTTGCAGCCTCAAGTAAATCCTGCAATGTTGGTGATTTCGTTTTTTTCATCAGTACCTTCATAAGAAATGGACCAAGTCCTGCAAAGTTCATTTTAGATAGTTTAAGAGAGTCTAATCCAGATGGCATCATAAATTCCATCATCTTCTGTATAAAATTTTTACCTTTGAGTTTTCTATTTTTCTTTATCAAAGAAAGTCCCCAGAATGTGAAGAAGATAGCAACATTCATTCCCATAGATGCTGCGGTAGAAGCTAATGTTAGGACTGCAAATGCTTTATCCATATCCCCTGAAAAACAAATTATTCTAAATTTGTTTTTTGGAGTAGGAAATCCTTCTGTCTGAATTGTGCTATTTTCCATGATTTTTTACCTCCTTTCTTTTTTTCTTACTTTTTTAATCTATACATTTTAGGTAATTTTGGGAATAAAAGCTATTTTCTCAATTTTTGATAGACTTATAATCTATTGCAGTTGGTTGGCACATACTTTTTATAGCTTGTTCTAATGCTTTCTTTTCTGATTCATCTATATTTTGTCCCATCCCCTTTCCGTAGAACTGATTTTCCGAAGCTATTCCGTCTTTTGAGATTATTGAGATTTTTATTGCTGCTTCGGAAATGTAAATTGGGTTTCCCTTGAAATCTTTTCCCTGATACACTGGATTTTTTGAAATGTCTGCTATAACTTTTAATTTCGCATTATCTTCTTTTTGCTCTATTTTGAGGTTTGCAGAATTCAGACACCTTGATATCTCATTTTTTAAGAGATCGTATTTTGATTCCACAAAAACTGTTCCACTGTCAAATTTTAATCTTTCCATTTTTGAGGCTCTTATGTAAGGTGTAGATGTTTTTATGATGATTTGATTTTCCCCTGCTGCAGCAAAAACTTTCTCAGATATCCTTGCTTTTCCATTTTCATCTGTTATGATTTTTATTTTTATTTCCCCGAATACTCCTTTAATTTGTGCTTCTAATGGCATCCAAGCTACTGGTTTTTCTTGAAACTTTACTTCTGCGTCAAACGAAATAATTGTTAGCGGAGATGAAAAATAGCTATTCCCTCCAGATATTTTGATTGATATATTTGAAAGTTCATCTATAAGTTCACTAAATTTTCTTTCTACAATTGAACTATAAGATTTTCCAAACAGTTCAAGGACTGAAATTTCTTTTCTCATGTTTTGGATTCCGCTATCAATTTTGCTTAAATTCTCAATTATTTTCGTGGTATCTATTTTTTCTGAATTTGCCATATACTCTTCTATTTTCTTTATGTTGAGCAATATATCTCCTTCAATTTGAGATATTTTTTTTATTTTTTCTCTTGAAAATTTTCCGACATCAAAAACTGCTAATGAATACCATATACCTGATTTTTTATCTAAAAATCTTTCCTTTATTATGACACCTTCAAGTATTCCTTCTATTTTGCTTTCCATTTTCCTCGTAGCGTATTCTCCGGACTTTTCTGTTCCTTGATACTTTTCTAAAACAGATTTTTCCTCAAATGTTTCCTTTATCTTTACTTGTATTTGCTTTGTGATGTCAGCTCTTGCAGAGTTATCTGCTCCGTCTTTGTCATATCCTGCTCCAACTCCTACTATAAACTCACTGCTTTTGAACTCTTTATATGGATTTTCAATCCAATCAGGAGACCTTTTTGATCCGCAGTTTTGTGAGACAATAGAAAGGAAAAAGAAAAAAGAAAAAAATATCGGTAGATAAAAAACTTGATAGGCAATTCTCATATTTGAATTTTAGTTATTTTTTTAGTAGAAAAATTTGATTCTAATCTAAAAATATAAATTATTTTTTATTGAATGGGTTATAGAGATGAAGAGGTTGGGAGAAAAGAAGAGTTAAGAACAGAAGCTGGGGTTATACTTGGAACAAAACCTGCAACTCCATCTGAATTTTTCATAGCGGTAAAAAGGGATTTCCCCTTGCAACTTGATGATACGGTATGGACAGAAACAAAAATAATTTCGCCAGAAGATGGCAGAGAAATAACTGTGAAATTTTATGGAATTTTGGACTCTGTAGAAAGAAGTTACGAGGGACTTGATTTTGATTCAGATATGTATTACATACATGAAATTCCGGTTGAGGAACGACATATTGCTCGTGTTAAAATAACAAAAATAGAGCCAGAGATTTTGATACCTCCAAAACCTGGTGCCCCTGTTTTTTTGGCGAGAGGAGAGGATTTCCTTAAAGCTGTTGGAGCTGATACGATGAAGAGGAAGATTCCCGCTGGTCTTTCGCTTGCACAAGATGAGGTAGTTTATATAGACCTTGATTTTGTAGATGGGGAAAAGGGAGCTCATATTTGTATATCTGGTGTATCTGGTGTTGCGACAAAAACATCATACGGAATATTTTTGTTGCACGAAATAATGAGAGAGAGTAAAAGGAGAAGAGCAGATGGATACGATAAAAAAGGGAAATATGCAGCCATAATATTTAATGTGAAAGGGGAGGACCTTCTTTTTATAGACAAACCGAATAAGAAATTTTATGAAGAAATGTTGGAAGAAGAAGGTAAGAAATGGAGAAAAATATCAGAAGAAATATATTCTGAGTTTATTGCGAACAAAAAAGGGTTTTCTGTTTTTGAAGTAAAAATTTTTGCTCCTCCTAAAAAAAATGTTAATGTATTGGTACCGGATGTTTCTCAAAGATCAGCAACGGAAGTAAGAACACTTGCTCTTACATTTTTTGATTTTGCAAAGTACCAACTCATAAGATATTGCATAAGTGAGGATGATAGCGAACAAATAAGAGGTCTTTTAGAGCAGATTGCAGATTTACTATATAGTAAAGCGGAAGAAACAGAGGAAAAGATAAAGCAAGGGGTAGTATCAAAAAGTGAATTTGATGGCTCTGTTTTTTGGGGACAAAATAAAAGATTCAGGGATCTTGAAGAATTCTTAAATTACTTGATGCGTATTTGGGGAGATGAAAGAGATATTCTTTATCCTAAAATAAAAAATTATCATTATTCAACTTTCAGAGCATTCCTTTCTCGTTTTCATAATTTTATCAAGTTTGCTGGACATATCATAACACCAAAAGCTAAATCAGGAATATCTGATAAGGGAGGAGATTTTGATGAGGTAATAAATCTGACTCCTGGTAGTATCTATGTTATACATATAGGAAATTTGCCAGATTTGGCTCAAAGATTTTTGGTGGGTTCTATGCTTTCAAGAATTTTCAACGAACAAGAGAAGGGAGCAGAAAGACGAGTTATTGTTTTTCTTGATGAGTTATCAAAGTATGCTCCGCGTGAGGGGAGTTCTCCTATAAAATCTATTCTTGAAGACATCGCAGAAAGAGGAAGAAGTTTGGGGATAATTCTTATAGGTGCTCAACAAAGTGCAAGGACTGTTAGCAAAAAAATAATAATGAACTCTTCTATAAAGGTTGTTGGTAGGATGTCACCGGAGGAAGTTTATTCACCGGAGTATGAATTTTTATCGGCTGAACTTAAAAAGCGTCTGACGGTTTTTCAGCCTGGAAGACTTATTTTATATCAACCATCTGTTTTTGCTCCACTGCCTGTGAAATTTCCTTTCCCATTTTGGGCTACGAGGTCATCAGAGGTTATGGAAGATTCTTCAAAATCGGAAAAAATAGAAGAAGAACTTAAAAAAATTTATGAGGAGGAGGAAATTTTCTGATGCTGAAAGTAGGAGATAAATTGCCAGAATTTGAAGGTGTTTTGACATCAGGAAAGAATTTGTCATCAAAAGATCTTTTAGGTAAGTGGGTTGTACTTTTTTTCTTTCCGAAAGCTTTTACACCAGGTTGTACAAATGAGGTGTGTAGTGTAAATGACAATATTGAAAATCTGAAGAAGTTGGGAGTAGAGGTCTTTGGTATAAGTAAAGATAAACTATCAACACAAAAGAGATTCAAAGAAAAGTATGATCTAAAATATGAACTCATTGCAGACGAATCAGGGGATATAATAAAAAAATTCGGGATAAGCAGAAAGACAGGTTCTGCCGAAAGGAAAACCTTTATAATAGACCCTGAAGGAAAAGTAGCATATATATTTGAGAAAGTAGATGTAAAAAATCATGGGAAAGAAATTGAACAAGTTTTGCTTTCTCTTTTTAACCGGAAATAACTTAATTTATACCATTTTCTCACTCTCTATGAGCTTGAAACATCTGTTTTTATTGCTATGGAATTTTGTTCTATTTCAGATACTCTGATACTGCGCAACAAATTATTTGAGTATGACAGAGTATAGGAGGGAAGGAATTAGAGGATTAGTATGGAAGATTCAAGAGTATCATAAGGAATTGAAGTAGTGCTGTGGGCAGAGAAGTTTTGAGTCAGATTTTCTTCCAGGGACATATTTTTTGAGCGATATCTATTATTTCATCTATATCTTTTTCTTCAACGTGTCCGAAACTTTTTTCTGTATAAGGTATATGGACTACTGGGGCAAATTCGCATCTTCCAAGACATACCCATTCTCTCACCTCAACATCTTTGCCTTCCGCTTTTTCTTTAAATTTTTTAAAAAGCTCTTCTCCTCCTTTTAGAGCACAGGGGAGTGATGTACAAACATAAATTTCAGCTTTACCGTCAAATCCTTCAAGCATAGTATAAAATGTTGCAACACCGAGTATATATGACGGAAAAAGATTTGAAAGTTTTGAGAGTTCTTCCATGTATTCAAGATATACAACTCCAAACTCACGCTTTATATCATTTAGAGCTGGTAGTAAAAATGAGTTTCCTTCTCCAAATTCTTTTTTTCTGTTTTCGTATATTTCCTTTATCTTTTGCTTTTCGTAATCTGAGATGTGACCTTTTTTGGGGAACCTTTTATTTATGAACAATTCATTTGCCCATTCTTTGAGATTTTCTTTATATACATTGTATTCTGCGGGGAGAAACTCAAAAGGAATTTGCTCCTCTGGTGGGTGGATATGCTCTATACCTTTTCTTTTCAGCATCTCTTTTATTTTTTTTATTTTTTTTGCTGTTTCAAAAAAAGCAGGAAATATGGGAGGTGTGAGCTGAGCGGGATAAGCCGGTTTCTGTATTAAGGGGTCATTACTCTGAGCGGCCTACCCGAGGGTGTTAGCGGGGAGGGTGCAACCCGCATGCGGGAGCCAGATTTGAAAAACTCCCGCAATTCCCCTCTGCTTGGCCTTGCTCGCGTATGGGTTTACCGCAGGAAAGGATTCGGCAAGGGCGTTTTTTCCCTTAAACCTTCTCCTTTCCTGGGTGCGCTCTTACCGCACCTTTTCACCCTTACCTTATGTGTGAAGACACATAAGGCGGTATGTTTTCTGTGGCACTTTCCAGCGCTCTCGCGCCCCCGCTCCGGCTCCATCAGCCTTAACGGGATACGCGCACCCTCCGAGACCGGACTTTCCTCCCCGGCACATTCTCTCTGCACCGGAGCGACCCCTTCCCGCTCTTCCCACACCTCCAAAATATAAAATTTAATTGTTCCTTAATGGATAGTTATTTTCTTCTCTTTCTTTTTTTCTTTTTTTGTTTCCTATTTTTACTTTTGATCTTCTTCACCGAGAATCTTCTTTGCAATTTTTCTTTTTTCTTCGGGAGTTTCTGCTAAGATCAGAAGAGCAATAAGTCTGAAACCCTGGTCTATCTTATTTCCAATCTCTTTTATTAGTTCTCTCATTTCTTTTCTCATTTCTCTTATTTCTGTAATAACTTTATCAGTATTTTCCCTTACAACTTTTCCGTTTCTCCAAGCAAGGTAAGTTACGGCACCAGCAAGTAATGATACCACAATACCTATGATAGTAATTGCTACTTCAAGCATCCCGATATTTTTAATTTAGTGAGTTCCTAATCAATAGTGGCTAATCGTTAAAAATTAAAATAGATAACTTCAATTCTTCATTTTGCTTTTGTGATATATATCACAAAATTAAAGAAAAAGAAAGATTAAAATTAAAATAAAAAACAATACCACTACTTACTATGGCTCGGAGAACAATGGAAAAAAATATGAGTTTTTTAATAATAAAGGGAAGAATAAAAGGAAAAGCAGCTTCTCTTCTTTCATTTATCCTTTTACTTTCATTTTTTGTTCTCTCTCTTCTGTTTTTTGTAGGTTTGGGAATTAGCCAGCAACAGGAAGGAGGAAAAATATCAATAAAAAGACCTCCAAAATCGCTTGATAACTTTTATCCGCCGAAGTCTCGCGAAAAAAAGTTTTTGGCAGCTATGCATAGCATGGCTACATCTTTTAAAGCAACGATGTTTTACCTTCAAGCTGGAAATACGGAAAAAGCTAAAAAATGGGCTGAAAACCTTGTCAAATCTTACCTCGGCATAAAAGATATGGTTCCTGAGTGGCAAAGCTACATAAAAAAAGATGTCGCAGAAAATTTCCTCAAGGCTGTAAATTCTGGTGATTTAAAGCAAGTGGGAGCTCTTGCAAAGGAACTCGGAGATACATGTAAATCTTGCCACCAAGATAATCAGCTATCTACAAAAATTTTCTATTCTATACCAAGTTGGGATGAAATTGAATTAGAAGACCCGGTTTCTCTGAAAAAAGTTGGTGCCCATAAATTTATGCAGGAACTATCAGATTCTTTAAGATTTACTTTGATTGGGGTTCAGGATGGAGATTTCTCTCTTGCAGAAAAAAGTGCAAAAGATTTTTCCGCAAGGGCAAAAGCTCTCAAAGAAACTTGCTCATCTTGCCACACATCAAAAGCGTCAATTGAGGCTCTCGCAGGAAAAGATTACACTGCTGCTGTTGATGCTCTTTTCAGTGCAGTAAAAGAAAAGAATTCACAAAAGTTCTTCTCTGCTCTTTCTCGTGTTGGTGATTACTGCACAAGATGTCATACAACCCATCTTTTACTTTTAGAAATAAAAGAGGCAATTTCTGAATAATTTGATTATTATTGATTATGTATTATGGTAAAAATGCTTTTCAGAAAAAAGCTTTTCAAATATAACTCGTTATTTATCTTTTTCTTCCTTTCTTTTTCTTTTATTTTTTTTGTTTTTTCTAC
The DNA here is from genome assembly GCA_032249135.1 of Candidatus Calescibacterium sp. GTDB lineage: Bacteria > Calescibacteriota > Calescibacteriia > Calescibacteriales > Calescibacteriaceae > Calescibacterium. The sequence continues at coordinate 10,844 of JAVVGL010000007.1, forward strand.
TTCGTTATCTTCTTGCTCTTTGAAAAACTTTGCTTCAAAGATATTTTTAGAGGAGGATTTACTTCAAGAGCCACCAGCTGAAAGATGTGGTTCTTGCCACAAAGATATTCACAAAGACTTCAAAAATTCAAGACATGCCGTAGCTTGGGTGTCTGAACATTTCAAAAAAGAATCAAAAAATTATACAGATGAAAAGTGCCTTCCCTGTCATGCAGCAAAACCTATATGGGCAAGTTCGGGATTTCAAGAAGAACCTGAACTCAGGGAAAAGCATGTTGAAGATGGAATTTACTGTGTGACCTGCCATTTTGACCCTCACAGGAAAGGTATGGTTGGTCCGTATGAAGTTTGGTCTCCACCTCATCCATCGTTTCAAGACAAAAAAATAAAATCATCTGAGTTGTGTGGAGTTTGCCATCAGGAAACTTATTCGGAATGGTCGGATGCAAAAGTTGAAAAAACATGTTCTGATTGCCATATGCCAAAAGTAGGTAGAAAACATCTTACCCAAAAACCACCTATGAGTTGGTTTCATTCAAAGCAAGATGTTTTCTCTCATGAATTTCCAGCTCTTATTGCTAAAAAAGAAGATATAAAAGTTGATGTTGCAAGAGAAAATGGAAATTTCATTCTTCAACTTGAAAATGTCGGAGTTCCTCATAAGCTCCCAACAGCCGATCAAGGTAATCCGAAACTTTACATATTTTTGCACTGGGAAAATGGGGAAAGAGAAACTATTGTGCTTTCTCCTCAACAAGAAAATTCTCTTGAATACCAAAAACCTGTAAGCTTTATTTTTGAAGACAAAGGTGGAAAGGTAAAAATAGAAGTAAAAAGGCGTTTGAGTTGGAAGGAAGAGCCTGACCTTATATCATCGCTCAATTACTGAAAGTATAAAATCTACATATTCTTTTGCTTTTTCTTTTATATCAAATTTCTTTGAGTTTGAAATTGCGTTTTCTCTTATCTTCTCATAAAGATTTCTATTTTCAATAAGTTTTTCAACTTTTTGGACCAAATCATCTACATTGTTCAAGTCAAAGAGAATTCCTGTTTTCATATCTTCTATTATTTCGGGTATTCCTCCTATATTTGTCCCGCATGGTATAGTCCCAGATGCCTGCGCTTCAAGAAAAACTAGGCCTAAACTTTCAGCTCTTGATGGCAGAACAAAAAAATCGCTTGCTGAATAAAAGTATTTCAATTTTTCTTGATTTTGCTCAAAAGGGAGATATAAAATCTTGTTTTCCCCTATTTTTTCTTCTTCTACTTTGCTGCTGCTTGATCCGCCTAATCCCAAAAATATGATGTTTTTGTGTTTTTGGCTTATTTTTTTTGCGAACTTGAAAAATATATCAAATCCTTTCCGTACATTTGTTTTGAGACTTTTTGCAGCTGTCATAATAATTATTTTGTCTTGTGGTAAATTCAAAATCTTGCGTGATTTTGCTTTATCATCGGGAGTAAATATATCAAGTGGTATTCCGTTGTATATCAGTTTTACTTCTTTGGCACCTTCCATCAAAATAGAACTTTCAACTTGTGATTTCATCCATCTTGATGGTACAACAACGAAAAATTTACTTTTCATATAAATTTCTCTTTTTATCTTCCAGTTTATATGAGAAAGATCCCGTCTTATTCTTGGCGGCAGATTTAGATCTGGGCATTTTCCGCATCCTATTTTCCATCTTTCACATACCATAGAAAATGAGCAGTGTCCTGTAAATAGCCACATATCATGTTGCACAAGAATAACTTTTGTTTTTTGTGAAAGGTATGGTAAAGCTCTCAAATCAAAAAATCCTCTATCTTGCAACCAAAAACCGTGTAAAACATGACATAAAAGTACAGAAGGTTTTTCTGGCAAAATATCTAGTATTTTCCATGTTCCGGGGAATTCAAAATCTTCAAATCCAGCCCATATTTTCAACATTCTTTTTGGTTGCCCTATAAATCTTATAATTTCTCTGATTCTCCATCCGCCTTTGAAACTTGTGTAAGGAGTTATTTTTCTTTCAATTTCTATCATCTTTTTTGCTATTGATGATCTTGATTGGAAATTTGGTATTTCAAACACTCTTTCGTCGTTTGTATGTTTTTCTCCGACTACCATATATGAATTTATTCCGTGTTTTGGGAATTCATAGTGAAGGTATTCAGGTATGCGGAAAGCTCCTCCGTTTCTATCTTCTGGCAGTATTTGAGCTACAACAATACTCATCAAATCAAAAATTTATCATTTCAATTTGAGATTTATTTGTTCTTGATTTAATTTTTATTTATTAACTTTCTATTTTATTATTATGTTTAAGGTTTTTGTGAAAAGGTTTGTAATATCTCGGCTTCCTATATCAGTAGTTCTTATGTACCATAGAATCTCGGAAGGGAGAGATTACTATGGAGTTTGTGTTGAGCCAAAAAATTTTGATGAGCATGTTATGGTTATAAAGAAATATGTTTGTAAACTTGACGATATTTTTTCCTTGAAGCCCAAAGGGAAAATATTTATAACTTTTGATGACGGATACAAAGATAATTTTGACTTTGAAAAAAGAATATTAGAAAAGTATGATTTGCCTGCTGCTTTCTTTATAACGACTGGATTTTTAGGTAGCAAAAAAACATGGTGGGATGAGCTTGCCGAACTTTTCCAGAAAAAATTAAAAGCGAAGGAAATGTATATGACGCATGAGAACAAAAAAATAAAAGTTATAATCACGCAAGAAGATGAAGTTTCAAGGCTTGATTTTGAACTATATAGTAAATTTAAGGAAAAAATGAATTTTTTTGATGATACCTTGTATCTAAAAAAGAGTGAGTTTTTTGTTCTATCTTACATTCTTCTCAAATACTCCAAAACCCTTATGAAAAGCTTGAAGATTTAAAAAAGTTTTTTGAATTAGGTAATGGTTGGGCATCACATCAAAATTCTACCTTATTTATGAATAACAAAGAATTATTTGAGCTTTCTTTGAATAAAAATTTTGTTATAGGAGCGCATACTCAAACTCACAGGGTTTTATCTTTATTAGATTATAAAGAGCAAGAGTGGGAGATCTTAGGAAGTAAAAAGCTTTTGCAGGAAATAACTGGTAAGGAAATCTTTTGTTTTGCTTATCCATTTGGGCTTGAAGGAGACTTTTCAGAAATAACCCAGAAAATATGTCAAGAAAATTTCAGATATTCATTCTCTGGTATAAAGGGCGTTTGTACAAAATTTACACAAAGATATAAAATTCCGCGATTTTATGTCCCAAATTGTGATGGGGAAGTTTTTGAGAGGAAAATTTTTGAATTTTTCTCTTATTTTTTAACTTAAAAGGTTTAAGATTGCAAAATTTAAGAAATTGTTAATTGAATTGCTTTTTTCATTTGCTGTTAAAATCTTTGTCTGAATTAAGATTATGAGTTTTGAGCAAAATTCATCAAATCACAATGAACAAAGCATCAAAGATGAACTAAAAAGTGCTTTATTTTTTAAAGTTTATGAGGAGTATAAAAATCTGTGGGGGAATGAAGATGAAAAATATTTGTGGGAGCAGGTTAATATTTGGATTGACGATGATAACAATCTTGACGGAGTTATATCTTTTCTTGAAAGTAGATTTGATCTCAGAGGAAAAAGAATTCTTGATTTTGGTTGCGGTTGGGGAACAGATCTTATTTTTTGTCTTAAAAAAGGCTATGATGCCTTTGGGGTGGATATATCTTGGGAGAAAGCCAAATTTCACACTTTGCGAGTTCAGAGAAAAAATTATCCAAAATTTTGGATTGAAAGATTTATATTGTCTTGGGGAGAAAATCTTCCTTTCAAATCAGAAAGCTTTGATCTGATTTATAGTAATCAGGTAATAGAACATGTAAAAGACCCTGAAAGATGTATAAGTGAGATTTTCAGAGTTTTAAAAAAGGATGGAATTCTTTACATCAGGGCTCCTGATTATAAATTAAGTTTTTTTGAACCTCATTATAGAGTTCTCTGGTTCCCTTTTTTGAACAAAAGAACAGCTAAGATTTATATCAGGCTTTTAAATAAACCAAGTGCTGGACTTGGATTTATAAATTTCATAGGATCAAAAGAACTCATAAAAATAATGAAGAGGGTAGGGTTTAGCAAAATAGAAGACTTAAATTATGAGCTAATTTTTTTAGATAGGGAGAAAAAACTTATGAAATTTTTCCCAAAATTCAACCATAAAATTCTGAGAGCTCTTAACTACATTTATGAATTTTTAAGGCAGATAAAAAAGATAGGAAATGAAGAAAATACAATTCATATTCTTGCTCAAAAATGATGCAAAGAAGAAAGATTTTTGTTTTTGGAACAAAAGCAGAGGGAATTGAGAAATTCTGTAAATTGCTAAAACAATTCAATTTGAACTCGGATATTTTTAGTTTTCATATATGTAAATTGCATGAAATCAGTAAAATAAAAGAGCTTGATAGCTCAGGGAAATTTATAGTTCTTCTCAGAAATCCGGCTTTGCGCTCTTTTGAGTTATGGAAAATTATGCTTTGTGAAGGATTTGAATGGGTAGATGATTTTGAGCTTGCTCTTGCAAGGGAGCAAACACGATTTTTTGGTACAGAACATAGAAAATTATACACAACTATATATGATTTTTTATACTGGCGAAGTAGCTTATGTTCTGAAAAGATTTTGGCTTTGAAACAAAAACTTGGCGAGAAAAAATTTTTTGAAGATGTTTTGTTTTTGGTTTTAGATGAGTTCAAGAGCGAAAAAGAGTTTATAAATACCTTAAAAAGTTTTCTGGATTTACAAAAAGTAAATTCTAAATTCAGTCTTTCTGACTTGAAAATCACGAAAGAGAAAATACCGTGCAATTCTAAAATTCAGTATGTTTTGAGAGCTATTTTGGAAGAATCAAAAATAAAATTTGGTTTTGAACCTGTTTTCCCAAAATTCATTATGAATTTGAATATTTTGCTTGGAAAAAAGTTAGAGCATCACTGGTTGGTAGATTTTTTGAGCTTTGCATTCAGAAAAGAAGTTGAAAAGCTATCTGAAATTTTGAAAAAAGATCTTACGAAGATATGGGGAATATGAAAAAGAGCATTCTGCTTCTGAGAAATCTTTTTCCCGATGTGGAAAAAAAATTTATTTCTTGCATGTCTAAAAATGGATGGAATTTTTCATTAGTAAAGAGTATAGCTAAAGAATTTGATTTCCAGTTAGAAAGAGCACTTTCTATTTATCTTGAAAAATTTGATTTAGATGTAATAGATATTTTTGTGAGCTCTGAGGAGTTTCAAAAAAGATGGGAAAAAACTTTTTATCCACAAGCCGATAACTTTATTTCAAAGATCCTGAAAGATATAAAGCCATCATCAAAAATAGGTTTTTTCTCAAAAGAAGATTTTTATGTGATTTTAGCGAAGCAGATTACTTATTACAAACCTGATATTGTTTTAGTTCTTCCGTTTGCCGAGGTAAATCACTATTTTTTTTCAAAGTTGAAAAAGATTTTTAACTTCAAACTTGTTGGATATTCAAATGCAACCTCTTTTTCTTTTTATGATGAACATATCTTATCCTATTATGATTTTGTTTTTTCTCCTTTTTTACCTCATGTTTTCAAGCTCAGATATTTTGGCGTAAAAGCTGAATATATCCCTTTGGGTTTTGAGCCTTTGGTTTTAGAAAAACTCAAAGAAAGAAAATCAGTTGATGGGGATCAATTAAGTAGAGAAAATAATCAGAAAATATATGATGTAGTTTTTGCTGGAAGTTTGCATCAAGCTCACAGAAGTAGGATACCCTTTCTCAAAAAAATTGCTGATGCTTTCGGAGATAAATTCCATATATGGACTCAATCTTTTAGTTCTTTGCCATCTGAGTTGAGAAAAAATTTCAGGGGAGCAGTTTTTAATATTGATTACTACTATGTTCTTTCAAAGTCAAAGATAGTTCTGAATCATCATGGAAGTATTTTACCTTGGTCACATAATCTGAGATTATTTGAAACAACCGGTGTTGGTTCTTTCCTTCTAACAGATAATCTGCCCGGAATAGACGAACTTTTTGAGGTAGGAAAAGAGGTAGAAACTTATGATTCCATAGATGAGTGTATAGATAAAATAAAGTATTATCTTTTGAACGAAGAAGAAAGAGAGAAAATAGCGAAGGCAGGACAGGTTAGAACATTGAGAGACCACACATATGAGAAAAGAATTGAAAAACTATTTGAGTTTTTTGTGAGATATGAAATTATTTAATAAGTACGATCTGTTAAATATAGACATAGTTTCAAAACTGATGTATGATAGTTTTATAAAATATAATTTCAAATGGCGGACAATTTTTTCAGGCGCATTTGCGCAAATGCGTTAGACAGAACAATAATCATATACATTTCATCTATTCTTTCCGAAGGCAAAATAATGATTTTTATTATATTATTTTTAATCTTTGATTTCACATTAGGGGTTCTTTTCAGATCTATTTTCTCTCAAACACCGGGAGACATAATATTCGGAATAAAGATAGAAGCTCACCCAAAATTCAAACTTCTACTAAGATGGATATTAGGATATATATCTCCATTTACTGCATTTTTACTTCACATACCAGCTGGGCAATGGAAAAGTTTGTTAGATACAATATGTGGAATAAAAGTAGAAAAAATAAATTGAAATTTCATCAAAAAGTAAAGTGTTAGTATAAGAGGAAGCAAAAAATAAGGAAAGAAAATCCCCCCGCAAGAAACGGGGGGAGAATTTTTTTAGGCATCAGGGACCTCAAGAATTATTCTTTTGTTGAACTTAGCACTTGCAGCAGAAACAAGTGCTCTCATTGCCTTTACTATCCTTCCTCCTTTACCTATTATTTTCCCTATTTCTTCTTTATTTACCCTAAGTTCAATTATTGCTGTTCTTTCTCCTTCAACAAGGTTTACTCTAACCTCATCCTCTTTATCTACTATTGTTTTTGCTATTTTTTCTATCATTTCTTTTACGACCTGCGTAGAATTAACATCAGCCATAGCAGAGCACCTCCCTTTTTTCACAAAATTATAAGTTCAATAGGCTTTTTTATTTTAAAAAAATTAATAATAAAAGTTCCTATTTTCTGAAATTTTTACTTAATAAAAATCTCCAAATCTCTTGGAAATTTCAGAAAAATAATCAAGGAGATAAAGTATTGATAAAACAAAAATATGGAAATCCTATTACCTATATTTATTTACATTATCATATTTCATCATGAAGGAGCAACAATAGAGCACGGGGCAAAAAAAGCAGTTGGAATTTCTCCTTTATTCTCGCAAACAAAAATTTTAGAAAACATAGGGGAAAAATGGTCTATTTTCACAACTTTGTTTGGTGAATACTCTTTTTTTGAAGATAAACTTTCTTTAAGGCTGGACATACCTTTTGCTTTCGTAAAGCGGAAACTTCTCTTTTCTGATATTGCTACCACATTGAAATTTACTTTGAGAGATTTGAAAGATTTTGAGCCTACCTTTCTTTTCATTTCGGAATTCCCAACAGGTCAAGATTACGCAACATCTGGACATTTCGCTGTTATACCAGGATTTGCTTTTGAGTACCATATTCATAAGCCATATCATATTCATATTCACGGGTTTTTAGGTCCGCGATTTGCATTAGGTAGGGAAAGTCATACCGATGATTCCGGGAAAGAAAACCATGATCATATGCATACTCTATCTTCTTCTGATTTGCATAGTTACGGAGCTCATAAGATAAATTACGCTTTTCCGCATTCCGAAAATGAAATTATGGGACATATAGGGGTAATGGTTTTATTCTCTGAAATTGGTTTTGATTTGAGACCTTCATTTTTTTTTGAGGATTTTAAAACTTTTGTCTTGCAGCCACAGGTTGGTTTGATATATATTTTAGAACTTGAAGATGGGAAATCATTTAACTTTAACTTATTCGGCTTTTGGGCACTTCAAGGAATAAGAGAGGGAAAAGGCATAGGTTTATTTTCTTATCTGAAATTCTGATTTTTCTACCGTTCAGAAATTCTGTGTAGATTTTTTTTTACTTTTATTTCTTGCTTATTTGCTTTTCTTTTTTGGTTACTAGCGATATTATCTTTTGTAATGTCTTTTTGTCTACTTTTGAGAAATTGAATCCTGCCTTATATTTTCCGTCCGCGCCCAGGGAGTAATGTTTGAGAATTGCTCTACCGTCTAATTCTGTTTTTTTATCTTTAATTCTTATTGTGAATCCTACCTCTTCATTTAGCATCGGAAGGAAATACTCAATCATTCTATCTTTTACGCTCATATAAACTGAAAATCCTCCTAAACTTATATCTAAAAGAGAGCAAAACAGAGCATATCCACTATCTCTTTTTATTATTACTTCACTACTTTTATTCACCCTAATTCTCATATACCTTCTTCTTTCACATATTTTCAAGCTATCAGGACTTTCAAGTATTAAGAGTGGAGGGTTTGAACCTTCTATTTCATCTTTTACACTGGTTTCAAACATAATTATCCCTCTTTCAGATGTGAACCTGAATTCATATTTTTTCCCTTTCTCAAATCTTTCTGTTGTACGTAATATGATGTCTCCGTTACGAGTTCCAACTATATATCCCGTTCTATTTTCGCCCTTCCTTTTTACCTCAACTTCCACTATATTAGTTAAAATTCCTTCTAATACTCTTTTTGATCTTTCTCCTTTAATTTCAACCTCAAACATTCTCGGAGATATGTCAAAAAGACTCATAAGAAATATTTTAAATTCTTTTTTTTAGTTTTTCTTGAATCCCTCTTTTGCCAAACTTTTCCCTTTTTACGGTTTTGGTTATAATGAAATCTTTTTCTATCTGACAAATTACTTTTTTGTTTTAGAAATTTTCTATCCGTAATAAAGACTTAATAAAATATGATTTATGGAAAAGGGACAAAAGAAAGCGGAAAAATTAATATCTGACGAACTTTTAGAGATATTGGCTTGTCCCAAATGCAAAGGGGATCTTGTTCTTGACGAAATAAACTCAGGTCTTATTTGTGAATCTTGCAAACTCTTTTATAAAATAGAAGATGGAATACCGATAATGCTTATAGATGAAGCCGTTCCACTTGATAAGATAAAAAGAAGCTAAATTAATTTATGTTTCTACCTCAAAAAGAATGAGTTTATCGCTACTTTGTTTGAAAAGAATTTTAATTTTCCCGTCAAAATCATTAAAGATGAAAATAGGAAATTTCTTTCCACCTTTTTTCTTCTCACTCTCTTTCATAAAAACTATAGCGTCATCTAATGTTATAGGTTTTTCTATTCTAACTTGTACTCTCTCTATTTTGGTTTCCAACTCCTCCTCTGACGATATTTCTTCTGACATTTTTTCCTCAAATTCCTCTATTTCCTGTGGTATATCTCTTTTCGTTTTCATCTCCTCTCTCATTTGCTTTTCAAATTCTGTTTTGAGTTTCTCAATTTGTCTTTCAACCTCATAAGCAAGTTTATCTATTATTACTCTTGGATCCTCTCCCGATTCGCTCGTGTATATTACAGGAAAGTTTCTTTTTGAGACAGTTATTATTATTTCTCCTACTTTTTCCTTCCCTTCCTTCTTGTATATAAAGTAGGCTTTTGAGTTCTCTTTCATGCCATCGGGTATTTTTGAAATGACTTTCGAAAACTTTTCAATAAAGTACTGCTTTATATAATCTGTTATATCTATATCTTTGCTGAGAATTTCTAATTTCATCCCGTTTATTTGTTCCTCCATGTTTTTTTCCTCCCCACAAGATTTCGGGTTTATACATTAAATTAATTTTATTGATTGCTTTCTTGTATTATGGTTTCATCAGAAATTTTTTAATTACCTTTTGCAAAGTCTCCTGTATGCTTTCACTTATGCTCCTATTGTCTTTTAGCTTTCTTCCCACAAAAAATGGCAAAACAATTTTTTCATTATAGCCTTTTTTATTTATTTCTCCTTTAAATCCTCTTAACTTACCGCATATTATTTCACCACCCCACAATATTTTACCTACTACTATCCTTTCGGTCACTTGAGCAGTAGAAAACATTAAAAGAACCTTTGTATTTTTCAGTAATATATCAGAACTTGGTAAAATTATCAGAATATCTTCTTCTTCCGGCATTTGAGGTAAATTATCTTTCTCTGACAGAACAAAGATTTCTTTTCCATATTCTTGCCTTAATTTATCTGAAAAATTTTTTATTTCTTTTTTTATTTCTTCTTCTACGAAAATTACATACTTTGTGCGTGGCAAAAGAGAGTCCCTTATATTTTTCATAACGATGTTTAAATCTTGTATGTTATTTGAACTGAAATCAACTATAAAGTAGATTTTAGGCTTTTCTGCGGGAAACTGAAGCTCCTCAAAGATTATATCTACAAACTCGCTTATTTTTCCTTTATCTGATGTGAAAGTTGTATCTAGTGCAAATGCCAGTTTTAGATATTCCTTTAATATTGGTATTTCCTCTTTTTTAAACTCTTCTTGATTCAACAGAGCAAGCGAAAGGAGAATATCAGCTATTTCAGGATTGATATTATCATGATAAGCTTTTTTTATTATTTTGCAAGCTTCGTTTATCTTACAAAGTTTTATTAGGGTTTTTGAAAGCTCAACGAGATATCTAAAATTTGCTTCTTTTTCCACTAAATTACTTAAAATCTCTTGCGAAATTTTCATATTTCTTTCAGCAGGTGGAATATTCCTCAGTAGAACAGCTTTTGCAAAATTTAGAAAGTTTTCTATCTTTTTTTTCTCTATATCTCCATAGAAAAATTCATTTTTCAACTCTGGAAATATTAAAGGAGGAGGGATAAGTTGAGGAAAAGCAGGAAGGATGAAAATGTTATTTTTTATTTTCTGAAATTCCTCATCAGATAAATTCAGAAGTCTTTGGTAAGATAATTCAAGCAAAACATAAGCCTCTTCATATTTTCCTTGCAATATCTTTACAAAACCTAAATTCAGAGGTGTCTGAAAATCATCCGGGTTCCTCACATTATAAGAAATCTTTTCTTCCACTATCTTCTTTTCATCTTCGTTTAGAAACAAAATAGAATATGGAAGGAAAAAAGATTTTAATGAATAGATTAAATTTTGGGTTTCAAGGAAATTTTTATCTTGAGTTTCTTTTTTCTGTCGGATGATATTATCTTCTCCTTCTATTATATTATTATCTTCTTTGAGCAGAATTTTTATTAATTTTGTTGACATAAAACTTTCAGCATTTTTTGGAATTGGGAAAATTCGTGAAAGTGGGAAAATTGAGAATACATTATAGATTTTTTCTTCTTTCTCCTTTTCTTTTTTCCCTTTTGTTTTTAGTTTTTCTAATCTTTCATTTTTTTTCTTTTCAATTTCATCAATATTTTCCTGAATCTTTCTTATAAGTTCAAGAAGTCTTACATGTGGGAGCATCTTTTTTCGCAGATCAGAAATTCTTTCAAGTCTTTCATCAAAATCCGAATTTTCAATATATTCAATTGTTTTTGAAATAACATCTTCTAATTTGTCAAAATCGTCATAAACAAAAAAATCCTCATTTTCCTTATAAATTTCTTTAAAATGATCAGAGTTTGTAATAAGTGATGCTCCAAAAAGGGGTGCTTCTGGTCTTTGAATCTCTTTTCTTCTATGGTATGCAAGACAAATTTTTACATCAGATAAGATATTCTCATATTCTTCTTTTTTAAGATAAGATGGATTTATTTTTATTTTAAGCTTTCTTTTATGAGCAATTTCAATTACTTTCATAATAAGCTTACCCTTTTCTGGAAAAAGAAGAGTGTCCATATTTCCTGAATAGAAAATATCTATTTTTCTTTCTTTCGGCTTTTTTAGTTTTGAGATGGCGGTTATTGGTTCATAACCGAACCATATCGGGAATTTTATAGTATGCCTTGAAAAATTTCTGATAACTCTTTCGGTTTCTTCTGAAAAACATACAACGGAGTCAGCTAATTTCATAAGTTCTTTTGACCTTACTATTTCATAATCAAAATCGCATGTGATAAAAACGATCGGGAAAGGACACTTGTGAATTTCCAAAGGTAAAAAAACATATTCAGGACCTTGTATCAAAAACAAATCTGGCATCCAATTACTTGGAAGTTTATTGATAACATCAAAAATGCTATCACCTGGATTGAAAATTACATCTCCGAGTTGAGGTAAGAAGTTCAGAGTTAATATTTCAAAACCGTTCTCTCTGAAAAAATTTTTTTTGCTTTTTGCTATGTATCCTAAATGTAGGTTGCTTATTGGGCTCTCGCCTAAATTTATACCTAAAAGAAGAATTTTCATATTGAGGGAATAAGTGAAAATATAAAAAATAAATGAAAATATAAAAAAATTGAGGAGATTAAGAACTTTGCTTTTATTTTGAAGATTTCTCTCTTATGTAGTTTATAGCATCTTTTACTGTTCTTATTTTATCTAGATCTTCATCTGGGATTGATATGCCGAATTCCTCTTCAAGCTTCATTATCATATCAACAAGATCAAGCGAATCAAGACCGAGATCCTCAATAAAAGAGGCATCATCTCTTATATCTGAGACACTTTTTCCTGCTTTCTCTGCAATTACACTTTTTATCTTCATTTCAAGCTCATCCATCTTTTCTCACCCCCTGCTAACAAGAAAATATAATTAACAATTAAGAACAGAAAAAGGATAGTTCGCTTAAAAACAAAATAAAAGCTATTTTAAAGTTTAGAAAAAAAACAGAAATTTTCTATTTTAAAATTTATGGTATTCTTGACAGGAGCAACGGGGTTTATCGGGAGTTGGACTCTAAAAGAGCTATTGGAAAAAGGATACAAAGTAAGAATATCTTTAAGACCAAATTCAAATACAGAAAACATAAAAAGTTTGCTTGATAAAGTAGATGTCTATACTGGGGATCTCAGAGATGAAAATTTTGTCAGAGAATGTTTAAAGGGTTGTGAGTATATTATTCATACAGCGGGAAAGGTAGATACATCTTTGAGGAAAGAGAAATTGGAAGAAATAATGGCTTCAAACTTTATTTCAACTCAAAACATTTTCAAACAGGCTATAAGAGCAGGAGTAAAAAAAGTCGTATTTTTAGGCTCAATTTTTGGTTTGGGAAAAGCCACGGGGAAAGAGTTAGCAGATGAAAAGGTTGAATTTAATTTAGAGCATCTTGAAAAGAAAATTCCATATGTTAGAGCAAAAAGATTGTCTGAAATAATAGCAGATGAATACATAAGAGCAGGACTAAAATGTGTGAGGGTTTATCCTAACTTTTGTTTGGGTTATGGAGACATTTATTTATCTTCATCAAAAGCAATTTTGCCTTTTGTTATGGGAATGAAATTTTACTTTGATATGGGGATAAATGTTCAGTGGGTAGGGGACGCCGCAAAAGCACTTTTACTTGCACTTGAAAAAGGAAAAGAAGGAGAAAAATATATAGTTGGAGGAGAAAACATCCACTATGAAAAAATAGCAGAGATTGTTTGCGAAAAACTCGGAAAAGCTCCACCAAAAACCAAAATAAACCCAAAAATATTCAAGGTTTTTCTTTTTTTACCTCAAAGAATTTTAGATGTAATTGAAAGAAAGCTTTTTGAAAAAACAAAGTTAGATTTGGGGGCTTTGCTTATAGCATCGGAAAAATATTGGTATTACTCAGATAAAAAAGCTCGGGATGAGTTAGGATATACATCTCGTCCGGCAGAAGAAACTTTACATGAAGCTGTTGATTGGCTTTCGTCGAAATTGAGAGAAAGCAGAAGGAAAATGAAATTCTGAAAAATTGAAAATATCAAAGCCAGAGTAATAATTTTTTTATATAATGTGGTGGACGTAGCTCAACTGGAAGAGCACGGGACTGTGGCTCCCGGGGTTGCGGGTTCGAGCCCCGTCGTCCACCCCCCCTTTTTATGACAGAAGAAGAAAAAATAAAACAAATTTTCTCTTTCAAAAACATAGCAGTCGTTGGAATGAGTGATAACCCAGAAAAACCCTCAAACAGAGTTCCAGCATATCTTATGAAACAAGGATACAAAATAATTCCTATAAATCCAACAAAAGATCAAATAATGGGACTCAAATCTTACAAAAGCCTTCTTGATGTTGAGGATGAAATAGATGTTGTTAATGTTTTCAGAAGACCCGAATATGCAATAGAAGTAGTAAAGGAAGCAATAGAAAGAAAGAAAAAAAGAGGAGATATAAAGGCTATATGGCTCCAAGAAGGAATAGTAAATGACGAAGCAAAAAAACTTGCAGAAGAAAACGGATTACTTTTCATTCAAGACAAATGTATGTTCAAAGAACACCTGAGACTCAAAGGAGAGGAAACTAAATCATAAACCAAACGAACAGAGTAAATTAAAAATAAACGGTGTAAATTAAACTACAAAATTACGATAAAGAAATAATATTACTACTAATATACCGATGCGTTATATATTATGGTTTTAATAAAAATAAAAAAAACTAATTTAGCAACAATTCCACTTCATATTTTCCTTTTTTTCATCCCTTTTATTTCTTCAATAATATCTGGTTGTGCTCAGAGAACAGGAAGACCACCTCTTGAATTCAAAATAATAGAGTTCTTCCCACCAGCAGGTTTCCAGATGCCCCTTACATCTGTTCCTCTCAAAATATCAATAGCTTTTTCAAAACCCGTAGACCAATTAACTATAAACGATACAACTATCAAAGTCTTCAAAGACGGAAATGAAATAAAAAAAGAAATAAAAATAACTGATAGACAAAAAATTGAACTCTTCCCAGAAGTATCTGCACAAGGTAAATACAAAGTTTTTGTTTCAGCAAAAGTAAAAAGTATTATCGGAGAGGAACTCGGAGAAGATTTCTCGTGGGAATTTACAATAACACCTATAACACCTGAAAGAGTAACCGAAATCCAACCCCCAGAATTTCCTCCTTTGATAAAGAAAATCTATCCTGAACATGGTGCAACAGTTCCGCAAGACACAATAGTATATGTTGTATTCTCAAAAAAAATCATAAATTTGAACACATCAAACTTTTACATACAAGATATAAACGGGAGAATAGTTGATGCAGACCTCACATATTTAGAGGGGGAGAACATAGCAATTTTGAAACCTAAAAGACTTCTTGAACCATCACAAACCTATATTGTAAATCTCAGGTCAAATATAACAGCACAAGATGGAGAAACCTTAGGTGTAAATATAGCTTGGATATTCTTTACCTCCGGCATAGGAGTGGATACAACCCCTCCTGATGTTATATCTATATTCCCACCCAACGGCGCAACAGGAGTTCCAATTGATACAAAAATCATAATCTTCTTCTCAGAAGATATAGATACTGGAACCATCACATCAGGAATAAAAATATTAGAGAATAATGTAGTTGAAATTCCATTTACATTCTCATACGACCCAACAGTTTTCAAGGTAACTATAACGCCTCTTGGGGGGCTAACTCCGAACAGAAATTACATAGTAAAAGTCAAAGTAAAAGATAAAAGAGGAAATGAGATGCCGACAGAATTTATATCTTATTTCTCAACAGGAACAGGGATAGGGGTGGGTGGACCCGGAGAAGAAACCGGAGGTGGTGTAACTTCTCCCGAATCTCCCCAAGTAATAATCACTTCCCCTTCGCCAAACTCGTATGTAAAGGGTATAATGAATGTTGAAGTTAGTTTTACGGGCTCTCCGAAAAGGATTGAGCTATGGATAAATGCTGAAAAAAAACAAACAATAACTTCTCCTCCCTCTTCTCCTATAACATTCACAGAAGATACTAGAACCTACACCGATGGAGAAAAAATAGTAAAAGTAATAGGATATTATTCAAATACAACAACATCTTACTCAATCAAAGTGACTTTTGATAATTCTCCACCTTCTGTTTCAATTCAAGAACCAACTGAGGGTAAAGTAATATCAGGAACATCAGCGGAAATAAGAGTCATAACTGCTGATTCACCAGATGGGCGTTTAGAAAAAGTAGAACTATACATAGATGAAATTTTCCATTCTTCTTTAACTTCTCCTACAATCCCTCCCAACATTTTCAAGTTCTTCGTAGATACAACAGCTTACTCAGATGGGAATCACACGATAGAAATTAAGGCAAAAGACCTCGCAGGAAATGAAGGTTCGTCAGGAAAAAGAAACATAAAAATAGATAATACCCCTCCCTCTGGGTTTTTCATCTCTCCTTCAAACGACTCAGTAGTTGGAGGAGCCGTAAATGTTGAAGTAAATGCATCAGATAACATAGGAGTATCAAAAGTCATTTTCTTTGCAAACGCAGCAAATATATGTGATGCAATAACAGGTCAGTGTGAAATTACATCTTCTCCATACAGAATAAGGTGGGACTCAACATCTATTTCTTACTCGGTCGGTGTACCAATTACAGCTGCGGTTTTTGATTTAGCTGGGAATACAAAAACTTTCGGAATATCTGTAACAGTTGATAATGTCTTGCCAGTAGTAGCTATATTAAACCCAGCACCATCATCATACCTCAAAGGTTCAGCTCCCATAGATGTTTTCAACTCAGATACTTCAGGCGTCACTCGTGTTGTGATAATTATAGATAGCACTCAGGTAGCGTCTGCTATAAATCCACCATCCACTTATACATTTATGTGGAACACTCTATCTTTTTCCGATGGAACTCACTCAATAAAAGCTATCGCATACGATAAAGCCGGAAATTCAAATACTCACGAGATTTTTGTTGTTGTAGATAATACTCCACCGGTTGTGAGCATCACAAATCC
Source organism: Candidatus Calescibacterium sp. (assembly GCA_032249135.1). Taxonomy (GTDB): domain Bacteria; phylum Calescibacteriota; class Calescibacteriia; order Calescibacteriales; family Calescibacteriaceae; genus Calescibacterium. Next base: position 27,612 of record JAVVGL010000007.1, read on the forward strand.
TTTATCAGGCTCATTTACAAATGCAAATTCAATAAACATAGGGGCATCAGCATCAGACAATATTTTACTTGATAGGGTTGAATTTTATATAGACGGAGTGTTAGCGGGAACTGATTCAACTTCTCCGTTTTCTATTTTAGCCGATATTTCTTTGCTTTCGGAAGGAACTCACAGCATAACCGCAGTAGCATTTGATGTGGCAGGAAATAATTTCACTACACCCTCACCTACGACATTCATAATAGATAGAACTCCACCAACGGTAGGATTTACAGCACCAACAACAGGCGCAGTAGTTCAAGGAACAATAACAGTAAATGTTGTAGCAGTAGATTTAAACAAAGTAAGCACAATAAGTATAACTGCCGGAACAATAAATCTACCATCATGCACAATAAATGCAAGCTCCGGAACTTGTTCAAGAACCTGGGCTACATCGGGGGACCAAAACAATGTTATTTTGACCGGAATAGCAGGAGATTCAGCAGGGAATCAAGGGGTAACGCAAATAGTTGTTATGATTGATAACCTTTCACCCTCCGTATCTGTAACCTCACCAACAGCTGGATATGTAACTTGTCCAACAAACACGGTTCTTGGAGCATCAGCTTCTGACGCAAATCAAATCACAGCAGTAGTAATAAGATTAGTTGATATATCAACTTCAACAGAGCTTGCTTCATTTACTTTCTCTTTATCTCCGACATCTCCTGCAAATGTTTGGGCAACTTTAACTGATACCCAATGCGGAAGCGATGGTCAAAAAAGAGTTGAAGTGAGAGCTTTTGACGCAGGAGGAAGACAGGGAATAGCTTCAAGAAACTTCACAGTAGACAACACACCTCCTGGACTAAATATTACTTTCCCGCCAGATTTAGAATGTGTAGGAAATGGAATCACAAGAGTAGTCTTTACAGCATGCGATAGCATATTCTTGAACAAAATCACGGTATATGTTGATTCAACAGCTATAGCTTCAATTTCACCAGGTACAGCAATATCTTGCTCAACACCTCAGCCCTACAATATCAACTGGAATTCAAGTTTATTTTCAGATGGATCTCATCAAGTAAGGGTTGTTGCCACTGACCTTGCCGGAAATTCAACGGTGCAAATAGCTAACATTATAGTAGATAATAACTCACCAACCATAAACATAATAAATCCGCCAACAAATTCATTAATATCAGCTCCTACATCGGTCCTCGTAACATTAGGAGATTCAGTGTGCCCACCACCGACGTTTCCATTCAAAAAAGTTGAATACCAGATAGCAGTCTCGGGTGTGGGTAGTTTTAGTTCATCAACTCAGAGCTGCTCATCAACTCAAAGAATTCCTTGCACAGATACAAATGTAGGATCAGGAACTTCAACATTTTCATGGAGTGCAACAGAGTACTGCGGATTTTTCATAGTAAAAGCAGTAGGATATGATTATGTCGGAAACAAAGCCGAAACAACGGCTACATACAAGATTCATCCAGTTGGATGTCCGATAGATGAATCATGGAGCCCAATCTCTGTTCTTGGCTCAGTTAGAACAACTCCTATTTTAAGAGATTTAAACGCTGACGGAAAAATAGAGATTATATTCGGAACGGAAGCAGGTAGAGTTTATGCAGTATCAGAGGGAACAAACTTTCAAAACGGAGATGCTGCTGGGAGCCCGATAAGAGGAGTATTTTTAGAGGCTCTTGTGACAGGAATAAAAAAATTAGTATTCGGAACCGGCGGTACAGACAGAAAAATAAGAGCTCTTAACTTGACTTCTTCTTTCCTCTCATCTTTTGCGTCAGTATCAACAGAAACTGCAATTTTCTCTCCTCCATCAACGCTATATACTGACGGCTCAACAACGGTTATAATAGTAGGAGATCTCAGGGCAAGGGTATCAGAATATGTTCTATCAGCTGCTGGATTTACATTAAGAAACTGCTATCCTGCGGGAGCTCCTCTTGACTGCGGATTGAACAGCGCACCAATAACAGACCTTAACGGAGATGGGAGACCAGATATAATTTCATCACCCGTTCCAGCAGATTTTGATTGTGATGGATCTTACGACACAATAATTGTCACGGCTTCTGACGGATACATCACAGCAATAGATATAGCAACAAGAACGAAAAATTGGACTGTATACACAGGGGCACCATTAGATACTTCACCAATAGTTGCAGATTTCAATAATGATTGTGATTTTGAAATTCTTGTTGCAACAAAAGGTGGAGCTTTATACTGCATAAGTGAAACTGGTGAAGTATGTTCAAGTGCAGGTTGGTCTTCTCAATTTTTCAACGCAGGAGCTCAAATTGTTGCCCCACCGGCAGTCACAGATGTAGATTCTTGCTTATCAATAGGAGATCCGCAAAAAGAAATAATATTTGGAAACACAGGAGGGAACCTTTATATTCTATCACAATTAGGTACCCCCAAATACTCCCCCCCGAGAAATCTTGGGTCTTTCATAGTATCTACTCCAGCAATAGCAGACATAAATGGAGATGGATGTGGGGAGATTTTTGTCGCAACAGGAGATGGAAGAATTCACGGATTTTACCTTGTAAACAGGGCAGGTCAAATTTATCCAGAATATCTCACAGGATTTCCAAAATCAACAGGTGGTCCAATTTCAGCGGGTGTTTCACCTGTGATATGCGATATAGATGGGGATTCAGCGTTTGAGCTTATAATAGGAAATGATTCATCTCAGTTGAGAGTATATGATTTAGGTTCTGGCTCGGCGGGAGCAGTAAAGTGGATACCCGGAGCATATTTCTGCACTCCGGACTCACACGCATGTCAGAGAAGATGGGAAACGGCAATTTGTGGTCAGCCATAATTGATTTTGAAAGATACCTCAAGAAAGTTTTTGAGGATTCTCGCAGTTGCTCCCCATATTACTGTATCTCCTATATGAAATTCCCATCTCAAATCCCCACCTTCAATATATTTTGCAGCTAACAAATCTTCAAGCTTTATAATAATTACTTTTTCAACTTCATCTGGATTTGGTTTTGGAGTGAAGTTTTTGTCATTTACAATTCCTACTACTGGGTGAATAAGGTAGCCAGCGATAGTTATTGTGTCATCAAGAGAGCCTATTATCATAACATCTTTTGGATTTATACCTACCTCCTCCTCAGCTTCTCGGAGAGCGGTAATTTCAGGTTTTTCATCGTCAAACATAACTCCTCCGGGAAAAGCAATTTGCCCCTTATGGTCTTTTACTTTCATTGTTCTCTTTATAAAAAGAACTGCTTCGGAGGATTTAAGAATTGGAATGAGAACAGCGGATGGGGTAAGTCCTTCTAAAATCAAAGATTTTGGTTTATAATTTTTTATGTTCCGGATTATTTTCCCTAAAAGGGGGGATTTGTTTTGTTCTGTGAGTTTTTGCATAGCTTTTTATTTTGGAGCAACCAAGATTTCAAAATCGTTTGAGTTTTCATCTGCAAAGTTTTTTATTATTTTTACCTTAACTATTGTGGAAGATCCAGAATTTTGGAGTTCTGCAAAAAAATTTATCATAGAGTCTGGAGGAACTCCTCTTGCGCTTATTTCTATAAAGTTCTGAACAGGTCTTGCAGATTCAAGTTGAATATTATATTTTCTTGAAATAGAATCAATTAGAGCAAGTAAATTCTGTCCGGTTCCTTCAATTTGAGCTCTATAAGATTTTATTTCATCTGACCATACTTTCATGCGATTTAATTTTCCTTCAAAAGAATTTACTTCATCTTTGAGTTTCTCCAAAGATGAACTAATCCCCATATAAATCAAAAGTGTGGTAAAAGATAAAAACCAGAAAATCAAAGATATATATCTCTTTTTCATACTCAAAAATTTCTTTCTCTATAAGAATTTTTCTTCTTCTTTTTTAATTTCTAACTCCTCCTTTTTCATTCTAATTTTTTCGTTTTTACCTTTGAGTTTTCCTGTGAGTCTCATAATAAACGCATTTCCGTCTCTGCTTCTCACAGTTGATGTTATCTTGATATCACCCAATAGTGAAGCTAAAACATTTTTCACATTATCAATAGCTCCAAGATCTTTTATTCTCAATTCAGCTGATATTTCACCATCTTCTGATCGGAAATCTTCTATTCTCAAAACGTGATCTGAAACGCTCTGAGCAAATTCAAAAAAAGTGAGGAGAGCAGAGCTATCTTGTTCCCTTGTTTTTAACTTTGAGTATTCAATTTTCATCTGCTCATAAGGGTCAACAGCCTTTTTATCAGGAAAAGTGGCTTTGAAAACCTCATTTATTTCAGCTAAAATCTTATCTTTCCTTTCTTTTTCTGATCTGTATTCAGAAATAACGGGAAAGGAGAACAAAATCAGGGAAAGAAATACTACTATTGAGTGAGGTAAAGTCTTGTCAAGAAAAACTTCAATAGGGGATTCTTTTTTCGCTTTTGTGATTTTAACCGGGGGGTAGCTTCCAAACAGTGCAGAAAAAATAGATGTAAAAGCTGGGTCGTTATAGTTAATTTCTGGGAAAGCATCAGATGGGACCAGAATTTTTGCTTCAAAAGGAAAAAGTTCATATTTTGCACCACAAACATAAAAATTCACATCATCTTTTCTGATCTGCGATAAAATAAGGTTTGTAAAAAACTTAATATCATCTGAATCTGAGTATCTGAAAGAACCTAGTCTTATAAAATCTTTGTCTTGATAGGCGAAAGAAATGAACTTATTATCAATATCAATAAAAATTCCGTCTTTGATTTTCTTTGAAAGTGAGAGCAAGCAAACTGGTTTTAAAATAAGTTCAGAAAATCCCTTTGAAAACATATTATCACAATACAAAGAATCATATATTATGGCAAACGATGTGCCTTTCTTTTTTGGGACATAAGCGATGTATTTTTCGGTTTCTTTCAGCTCTTCCTGAGAAAGTTCAATTTCAACTGCTGATTTTGCCTTTTTGCCTCCGAAAGGTAAATCAAAAAATTTAAAAGAAAAAAAATCAGAAAAGAAAGCTCTTTTATCATCATCGGGGAAATCGAAAATCTCATCTTCTGAACTAAACCTTACTATATCTATCTCTTTTTTGCCTTGTTTAATATGAACTCCGCAAAGACCATTTATATCAACGAAAATCATTTAATAAGATAAAAATTTAGCAATAGAGAATGAAAAAATCAAATTGGCAATTTTAAGAACCAAATTCAAATCATAAAGAAACCCTACGATGCTCTTCAGCGAAGTTCCTTGCAACTTGTTTTGAAATATCCGAAACTTTTATAATATCACTGAGACTGGAAATCTTTGATGGTAAAAGATTTTTATTTTTTTCAAAGTAAGAAATTGTTTTCTCAACGACAGAATATATATCCCAAAACCTAATTTTTCCTTCAACAAAGTATGAGAAAGCAACATCATCAGCGGAAACTAAAATGCAAGGGAAAGGTTCTCCAAGTTTTGCGCACTTCCACCCCAAAAGTAAAGAAGGAAATCTCTCAAAATCCGGGTCAAAAAACCTTAAAGTTTTATCCCAAATAGATGGAATCTCAAAAGGTAAATCAGGTATTTCAGGATAAAGTAGGGCATACATTATGGGAATTCTCATATCCGGGAAATGTGAGCTGAAAATTGTAGTTCCATCTTTTAGTTCAATAGCAGAATGAACAATAGCTTCTGGGTGAATTTTCACACTTATCTTTTCTGGTTCAAGAGAAAATAAATAGCACGCTTCAATTATCTCAAAAGCCTTATTCATAAGAGATGCACTATCTACCGTTATTTTAGTTCCCATATTCCACACGGGATGTTTTATCACTCTCTCATAAGGAGCGTTCTCTATTTCAGATTTTGGAAGGTTCCAAAGTGGTCCTCCGGATGCGGTCAGAAAAACTCTCTTTATACTTTCTCTTGGATATAGGTCTATTATTTTCCATAAAGATGAATGCTCGCTATCTACTGGTAAAATTTTAGCTCCGTTTTTCTTTGCTAAATCAAAAATTAAAGAACCTGCACATAAAATAGCCTCTTTTGAAGCTACTGCTACTCGTTTTCCGCCTGAAACTGCACAGAAAGCAGGCTCAACAGAGCTGAACCCCGGGATTCCCAAAATTACTAAATCAACATCATCAAACGAAACCATCTTTGATGGCGTGACATATTCAAATTTGAACTCAAAATTTTTTTCTTTCAGTTCTCTTTCAAAATCATTTTTTTTCTCGTCTGATATCCAAACATATTTTGGTTTATATTTCAAAACTTGCTGGGCAAGGAACCTGAAATTTTTTTCAGCGCAAAGACCAACAACTTCAAATTTATCTCGGAAATTATCTATAACTTCAAGTGATTGTGTCCCTACTGAACCGGTTGATCCGAGTATAACTACTCTTTTTTTCCATTTTTCCATCGCAGAATAAAACCAGAAAATATAAATTAAACAAATTAACGCTCTATTGTTAAAAATTTGGAATCGTGTCACTAAAATTAATTATTGCTTAAAGATTCCAATCAATTAGAAATTGTGTTTTTTATGTAAAAATACTTTTTATTTCCCGATAGATTAAAATTCCTTTTTGTAAGGAGGTGTAAGTTCATGGCAGGAATAGGATTTCAAGAACTTTTGATAATTTTCTTAATAATTGCCCTTTTATTTGGTGCGAAAAAGATACCGGAACTTGCAAAAGGGCTCGGTCAAGCTATGCGGGAATTCAAAAAGGGTATGAGAGATGATTCCGAAGAAGAAAAAAATACAAAAAATCCAGATTCCGGTGAAAAAATTATAGAGGAAAAAACAAAGTCTAAACCCGAAGAGAAAATAATAAAAACAGCAAGCGAAGGAAAGGAAAATTAATTCCTTTTTATTTATTTTTTTATTCATTTTCCTATTGCGTATGGTAATAGAGGGATTTGAACACTCTCCGGGGAAAAATTGTGGATCAACATCTTTGTGGAATATATCTAAATTTTATGGGAACAGATACCCAGAACATATCATTTTCGGGCTTTCATCTGGTCTTCTTTTTTTCTATATGAAAGGTGGCTTTGGAGGGGCTTCTTATGCAATAGGCGGAAGAAATCCATTACTTGTAGAAGATTTCTTTGATAACATAGGTTTGAGTCTGAAATGGCAATCTTATGATGATTTTCCAGAAGATATAATAAAAGAAAGCATAAGTTCTGGCATTCCTGTTCTTGCAAGAACAGACCTTTTCTATCTTCCATATTATAAAAATCCTGTCCATTTCCCAGGGCACGAAATAGTTATCTTTGGATACGAGGAAAAAAATGATTCAGAAGGAAAAAAAGAGGATGTTTTTATTGTTTCTGATAGTTCATTTCCCGAACCACAAAAAGTCTCTCGTCAAGATCTTGCTCGCGCGATGTCTCCGGAGAATGTAATCGCATTTTTCAGTCTGCATAACCACATTTTACCTACGCCAAAATTTGAAGTAAAGCTCGATAAAGATAGTATAGTGAAGTCAATTCATAAAGTTTGTCAGCGTATGTTAAGATTTGATTTAGATTTTATGGGTATAAAAGGAATAAAGAAATTTCATGAAGAAATTGAACTTTGGGCTGATGCGAAAGATAGAGCGTGGGTTTTCAGGTTCGCCTATCAGGTTATAGAAAGGAGAGGAACAGGTGGCGGCTCTTTTAGGTTCATGTATTCTGATTTCCTTCGAGACTCTGCTGAAATATTTTCAGGTAAAGATAAAACCACTCTTTATGAGTTGGCAGCTGATGTTTTTTCATCTGCTGAGCTTTGGAGAAATCTTGCATTCAGGTTCAAAGAAATCTCCGAAAAAGATGGGATTTCAAAAGACGAGATTTTAGAGCTTAAAAATATTATTGAAAAAATCTACTCAATTGAGGAAAAAACTTTCTTGAATCTTGAAAAATTTGTATCAGGATTTTAATCGCAAGTATAGACCAATTGAGTTATTTCAATCAGGCGAAAATATCAACAACTCGTCTTGGGGCGGGGTTTTGAGTTTGGCGTTGGGGGGGAGGGTTTTCCCGAGGAGGAGGAGGAGGAGGAGGGGGCTCCCTCCTCGGGGGAGGTGAGGGTTCTCTTACTTGTCTTGCTCCTGAAATTTCTCCTGCTGGCATAAATATATTTTAATAATTTTTCACATCTTTTATTAAAAAATAAACAAATTTTATTTTTTTGCTTTTTGGTAAAAATGGATTTTGAAAAATTATTTCCTGAGCAGTTTGAATTTTTTGCGAAATCGGTAGAAGAAGGAAAGATAAGGGGAGCTTATATTTTCTGGGGACCGGATGGTATAGGTAAAGAAGAATTCGCCATTTTCGTGGCAAGAAGTTTCTTGTGTGGAACTATGCCTCCTTGTGGCTTTTGTTCCCAATGTATTTTTCAGGAACACCCTGATATAATGGTTATCAGGAAGAAACCAGAGGATGAGAGGATAAAAGCTGAATATATCAGAGATGCTATAAGGTTTTCTTTGATAAGGCCAATTTCTCACCATAAATTCATTATTTTTTCTGATGCTCATCTTATGACTCCGCAAGGATTTTCTGCTCTGCTAAAAACAATAGAAGAGCCTTATCCATTTTCTTCTTTTTTTCTTATAACATCAAAATTAGAGATGATTCCGCCAACTATTGTATCAAGGTGCATAAAGGTAAGGTTTTCTATCCGAAATCTTCAAAAAGTTATCTCTGAAAAGGTTAGAGAAAAATTTCAATCAAAAGAACTCGTAGAGAAAGCGACTATTATAAGCTTTCTTAATCCAAACATGCCAGATATTATTCAAGATGGTGAGGAACTGCAAAGAATATGGGAAATGATAGAAAGTGTTATTGTTGGAGAAGGAGAGTATAAGTTGAGATTTATAAGGCTTTTGGATGAGTTCATCAAAAATGATAGAGATATGGCAAGAAAGTTTCTTGCAGGTTTAGAGTCATTTATTGCACATAATCCGGAAAAGTTCGGAAGGAGAGCAATAGGTATCTGGGAAAATATAAAGAAAGCTCGAACTTTAGTTGAACTGTTTATACCTCCAAAATTTGCTCTTCTCACACTTTTCTGATCGTTTATTTCTCTTATTCTCTTATTTATCTATTATTCTCTTATATTTATCTATTTTTTTGTTTTTTTTCTTCTTTTTACAACTTGGCGTTTTCCCAAAATTTCTGATTGTAAGGTATATTTGCATTTGGTTTTTTAAAATAAATAGGAAGGGATGAAAAAAGAAAGTCTTTTGGAAATAAAAACCATAGGCGAACTCAAAAAGTCAAAATACAAAGTTCTCTCTGTAAGAGATGAAATAAGAAAAAATCTTTTGGAAAAACTTGCAAGAAAGGAAAATGTTTTTGAGGGGCTATGGGGGTATGACGAAACTGTAATCCCTCAGCTTATAAATGCCCTTATAGCAGGACACGATATTATCCTTTTAGGTGAAAGAGGGCAAGGAAAATCTCGTCTTATAAGAATGCTTGTTTCTTTACTTGATGAATATGTTCCTGCAATTGATGGTTGTGAAATTAATGATAATCCTTACTCACCTATCTGTGCAAGATGTAAAAGGCTTGTTGAGGAAAGAGGGGATAATGTGAAGATAAGATGGGTTCCAAGGGAGGAAAGATTCGGAGAAAAGCTTGCAACACCAGATACAACTGTTGCTGACCTCATAGGAGACATAGACCCTATAAAAGTTGCCCAAGGGAGACCTTTATCTGACCCTGAAGTTATTCACTTCGGGATAATCCCGAGAACAAACAGAGGAATTTTCGCTATAAATGAGCTTCCAGACCTTCCAGAAAGGGTCCAAGTTGCTCTATTTAATGTTATGGAGGAAAGGGATATACAAATAAAAGGTTATAAAATAAGGCTACCTCTTGATATACTCGTTGTTGCTACTGCAAACCCAGAAGATTATACTGCTCGCGGTAGAATTGTTACTCCACTGAAAGACCGATTCAACTCAATGATAAGAACACATTACCCGCAAAAAAGAGAGATAGAGCTAAAAATAGCAGAACAAGAATCTTATCTGCGGAAAACAAAAGATGGAATAAATATAGAAGTTCCCCATTTTATAGGAAGTATTATCTCCGAATTCACTATGCAGGCAAGAAAATCAGAGGATATAAGTCAGCATTCGGGGGTTTCTGTAAGAATGACTATATCTAATTACGATATCGTGCTTGCAAGCGCATATAAAAGAGCGTATATATTGAAGGAGAAAATTGCTGTCCCAAGAATGACCGACTTGTTTTACATGATTTACACATCAATAGGTAAAGTTGAGATAGAAGCAATAGCCGAGAGAAATGAAGTAGAAATACTTGAAAGAATTTTTAAGAAAACTGTCAAAATAGTTTTTGATGAGCACTTCAAGGTTCATGAATTTGAGCCTCTTATATTGCTTTTCAGGGAAGATTTCAAATTTGAAACATCTGATATGAAACCCTCTTCTGAGTATGTTATGGTTTTTGAAAAAGTTCCAAGTCTTTTCAAACTTGCTGAGAGACTCGGCAGAAGAACTGAGGCAGAATTTTTAGCTTCTTATCTTGAATTCTTCCTTGAAGGACTCTATGTATATAACAGACTTACAAGAGAAGTTATATCCGGAAGGTATTATTATAGCTCAAACCCTTATGTTAGGTCCATTTGATTTTTGGTCCTGTTTTTATTTCATTTAATTGATTTTTTACCTGTTTATATTGTTTTTCCATCAATAAAACACTAAAATTTTTTATATGAGAGTTTTATACAAAAAATGGCAAGAGGAAAGTTTCGTAGATTCTCTTGAATTTAGTGATGAGATGTCAAGATTTCTTGATAAGCTCTTTTCTTACTCAAATCCTGCTTCCCAGATGGAGAATATGTTAAAATATGGATTCACCTTTGGAAATCAACCAGTTATGGGTATAAATGACCTTCTGCGTCAGATAAGAAAGAAAAAACTTGAAGAGATGAGAAAAAATATCTCGGAAACATATCAGAGAGAAATTTCAAAGGTTGATCAAGCGAGAGAAGAAGAACTTCAGGAAGTAAATAAAAAAATTCCGGAAAGGATTTCAAATATAGAAAAAGAGATTTATAGTATGGAATCAGAAAGTCAAAATAATGAAGTAGAAAGTCAAGGTGATGAAGGAATAAAATGGCAAAATCAAGCTCAAATGCAAAATCTCAAAGATCTGATAGATCAGCTTTCCCGAGACCTTGCAGAGAGAAATGAGATGTTATCTCAAAAACCAAAATCTTTCAAGCAGGGAGTGGAGCAATTACAAAATTATGATGAGAAAAAAGGGTTCATCTCGGAAAAAGCAAAAGAAATTTTTCAGGAACTTCTTAAAAACTTCAACGATATACAGCGTCTGGGAGAATTTCTGAAAAAACATCTTTATGGATTCAAAGAGGGCGAGCCTCTGACTTTACCGGAAGCTATGGAAGTTGTAGATAGATTTGAAAAACTTGAGCAACTTGAAGAGATGCTGAAACAGGGAGAGATTCAAAATATTCCGCAAGATTTAGCTCGGGAGGTTTTAGATAAAGAAGAATTCAGAAGCCTTAATACTATTCGTAAGATTGTTGAAGTTCTTAAAGAATCTGGTTTCTTTGTAATGAAAGGAAATACTCTCATTCTCACACCAAAAGGGGTCAGGAAAATAGGAGATAAAGTGATAAAAGATATATTTGTAAATGTCAAGAGTAGATTATTTGGAATGCATTCAACACAAAGGGGAGGAAATTATGAAATAGACTATGAGGAAAGGAAAAAGTGGGAATTCGGAGATAACATAAACATAGATATATTTTCTTCTCTCAAAAACGCTATAATTGAGGGGAGATTTGATAAAAGTGGAAAAATATATTTGGAACCAGATGATTTTGAAGTTTATAGAACCAGACATTTTTCAAGGGTAAGTTCTGCTCTGCTAATTGATACTTCTTGGTCTATGTCTTGGGGAGGAAAATTTGAGTGTGCAAAAAAAGTTGCAATCGCTCTTCATTCTCTTATCTCGTCTTACTTCCCATCAGATAAACTTTATATAATAGGATTTTTTACCGTTGCGGTTGAAATAAAACCTCATGAATTACCATCCATTGAACTTAATATGAACGATCCTTTTACTAATATGCAAGATGCAATAAGGCTTTCAAGGAAATTGCTAAGAAGAAGTCCGGCAGAAGAAAAACAAATAATAATGATTACTGATGGACAACCAACAGCGTATTGTGTTGGAAGTAGGGTTTTCGTTGAGTGGCCAGTTATGGGTTGCTCTCCAAATGCAATGAGGGAAACAATAAAAGAAGTAGAAGAAGCTACAAAAGAGAATATAAGAATAAATATCTTCATGATAGAAGACAATCCACAAGTCCAGAAATTTGTTGAAGAAGTCGTAAGGATAAATAAGGGAAGAGCTTTCTTTACAACTCCCGAAAATCTTGGAAAATATGTTCTTTTAGATTTCGTTTCAAGAAGAAGAAAACTTATAAGATAAAATAATAATAACGATAATTGTCAAGAGATAAAAACAATGCAAAAGAATTTTTCATCTTCAAATAACTATAATGTAAAGTAAGAGAATATAATAAGAGCGTGAAAGAAATTAGGAAAGAAGCAAACCAAATATGAAAAATTTAAATTAGTCTAAAAATGAGGGTAGGAAAGGAAGATTTACCCGTAATATTTTCAATAGTACTAGCCGGCATAGTTTCAATTTTAGATTTAGCAAACACCTACAAAATTTCAGCAATTATTTTAGTTTTACTTCTCGGCTGGTTCGGGAGAAAAAAGATTAAGGAAAATGAAATGAAAAAAATAAGAGATATTGTGCAGGAGTTAAAAGAAACTCCCGGATTTGTAGATGTGAAAAAACTAAAAGAAAAAGTTCCGCTGGAAATTTTGCCAATTGTAGATGTCCTATCTGCATTGGTTCAGAAGGTTCAGGAATACGAGTTAGAAAAGTTAGAGCTTGAAAATATGCTCAAATATGCAAATCCCGATGAATTTCTGAAATTAAAAGAGAAATTGAAAGAAGCGGAGGAGAAAATAGAGAAGATGCGACAGAAGGTTGGATATCTTGAGCTGATTTATGATGTTATGTCAAAAATAGATTCTTCGTTGGATATGGATGAACTTTTAAACTCGTTAGCGAAAATGCTCGGCGGAAAACTAAAAGTAGAAAAATTCGCAATTTTAATAATGGATGAAAATAAGGGAGAACTTGTAGTTAGAGCTACATATGGGTTACCAAGCAGTATAAAAGGGCTCACATTCGCACCAACAGAGGGCGTAACTGGACTTGCTTTCTCAACAGGAGAAAAAATATATATACCAGATACAAGAAGAGATAGAAGATACCTTCATTGGAAAGGTGAGTATCTTGAAGAAGGCTCATTTTTATCTATTCCACTGAAATTCGGGAATGAAATTTTAGGGGTTTTGAACCTCAACAAATCACAAGTAGCAGGTTTCAGCGATGACGAGATAGAGCTTATGGAAAAAATATCATCTCAGATAGCTATGGCTATTAAGAACTCAAAGCTGATAAATCAGATAAGATGGATATATTCCAGAGATGTGCTAACGGGACTTTTTAACAGAAATGCGATGATGGACAAAGTTGAGAACGCTATATCAAAGTCTGAAAATTTTTCATTTATACTTTTGGATATAGATGATTTCAGAAACATAAATTTAGAATACGGCTATAACTTCGGTGATAGGGTTTTAGTTGAAATATCAAAGATACTCCTAAGAGAATTTAGAAAAATAGATGTGATTTCAAGGTTTGGAGGAGATGAATTTGCAATAATGATTCTGGGAGCTACGAAGGATCAAGCTTTAAAAGAAATCCAAAGAGTAATGAATTTGATGGAATACGATGGATTTGATGATGCAAAGATAAAAATCTCCTTCTCCGCTGGTATCTCAGAATTTCCACAAGAATGCAGAACATCAAAAGAAGTATTTGAGCTTGCAGATATGAGATTACTTTTGGCAAAGAAAAACGGTAAGGGTCAAATAGTAATATGAGAAATAAAGAGAGAAAAAACAAAAGAGAAAAACAAAAATTATAAAGGAAAGAAAAAATCGTAAATATGAGCGAAGAGAAAAAAAGGGTGGAACTTGTAGTAATCTCTGGACCATCGGGAGCTGGAAAGACAACAATAATCAAAAAGCTTTTTGAAGATGAAAGTCTCAAAGATAAATTAATGTTTTCTGTTTCCCATACAACAAGGAAAAAAAGAGAAGGAGAAGTTGAAGGTCAAGATTACTTTTTCGTATCAGAGGAGGAGTTTATGAGAATGGTGGAAAAAGGCGAGTTTATTGAATGGGCAAAAGTTCATGGGAACCTATACGGAACTTCCTATGAAAATATCAAATTAGCTCAAAAATCAGGGAAGCTTCTCATTCTTGACATAGATGTTCAAGGAGCTGAAAAGATAAGAGAAAAAATGGGAGATTCTGCAATTTTCATTTTTATAAAGCCACCGAACTTAGACGAACTCAAAAAACGACTTGAATCAAGAGGTGACACAAAAGATATAGAAACGAGAATAAATAACGCAAAAAAAGAACTTGAATATGAAAAAAAATTTGATTACTCTATCATAAACGAAAATTTAGAAAAATCAGTTTTACAACTCAAAGAAATAATAAAAAAGATATTAAGTGATGAACAATCTCAAAATCAGAAGAAAAATAGAGAAAATTTTCCAAGATGAAGACGGCGGAAAAAAACTAATAAAACTTACCTGTGAGCTTATAAAAATAAAGAGTGTCTCCGGAGAGGAACAAAAAATAGGTTTGTTCATAGAAAAATATCTCATAAATCTCGGATTCAAAACAAAAAGACAATATATACAAGAGAGCAAAAAAGGGGGAAATAGCAATAAAAGATTCAACATATTAGCGGGTGATGGAGAAATTATGTTCTCAACACATATTGACACTGTTCCGGATATTGGTATGGAAAAAGCTTTTTCTCCAAAGTTAGTAGGAGATAAAATATTTGGTAGAGGAAGTGCTGACACAAAGGGAGCAATAGCAAGCTTACTTTTAGCTTTATATCTTTTCAAAAAACTCTCCAAAAAATTACCAAAAGTTTCCTTGTGTTTTACGGTAGATGAAGAGGAGTGGTCGTCTTTGGGATCAAAGAAAATATCAAAATCTATAAATTCAACGCAGGCTATTGTTATTGAACCAACTTCACTTGAAATTTGTACAAAGCAAGAAGGTTCTTTTGAATTTGAAATTTTAGTTCAAACAGAATCAGCTCATGGCTCGGTATTTGAACTTTATGAGAATCCATCAAAAATACTATTTGAAATTATCCAAAAAATTGAGAACAAGCTAAACAAAAAAGTAAGCATTTTAGAAATATGCGGAGGATGGAGATACTATGCTGTTCCAAAAAACTCAAAGGCTCTGCTTGAAGTGAAAATAAAAGAAGGAGAAAAGCTCAAAGAAATAGAAAAAAATATAAAAGCGATAGTAGAAGAAGTAAAAAAGCTAAAAGAAAAATCAAAAACAAAAATTCAATTTAAAGTTTTAGACTCGGAAGATTTCATAGAATTCAAAAAGGGGAATCTTTCGGAAAAAATAAAGGAGTGTATGGAGGAAATAGGAATTCAGCCAAAGTTTTCAGTTATGCCGTCATGGACCGATGCAGCGGAGTTCCACAAAAAAAATATTGAATGCGTAGTTTTTGGTCCGGGAGACATTCAAATTTGTCATACAGAAAAAGAACATATCAGAATATCAGAGCTTGAAAAATTCACAAAGATACTCCTTGCATTTTTTCTAAAATACACTTTTTAGATTCAGAAAATTTGGAAGAAAATTTGGATCTAAAAGTTAGGTTCAAGAGTAAGGTCTGCTATAAGAATTGTTGAAAGATATTTTCCTTCGTTCTCCCCTCCTTGATAAAGCGTTTTTTGAAGCTCACGAGATTTGTTCTGTTGTTCTTCCGGTGTAAGAGAAGATAGATCAAAGCTCCACGGACCAAGCAGTATGAAACCTCCATCTTCAAACATAATTTTTCCTTCAAATGTCAGGTCTTGAAGTTTTGGGAGTCCAATATAATTTATATCTCTTTTTGCTCTTTTATCTCTCCCAGTTATCGCAGTCTGTCCATCAAAGGATACCTCAAATAAATTTCCTGTCATCATGGGATTGACATTATATTTTATACTTTTTGAATTTATGGCGATTTCTTGGAAATTACATTTTACACCTCCCGTTTTCAAAAATAGAGCTTCATCTGGATTTGGACATCCTATATATTTTTTGGTCTGAATTGATCCCATAGTTGAGCCAAGCCATTCAAGAGGTTGCCAATAACCTAATCCCCCATCGGTAGCCCATGCACCAGAATTAGCATCAGGTTGCAATAGGACATCACATCCCTTTGAATCAAGTTCTTGAATATAACGAGGAACGAACGCGTCAAGACTTATAGCAACGCAAATATCTACCTCTGTTCCCGGAATTCTGAATACCGAAAGTTCTTCGTATGTTCCAGATGAAAATTGAAGTTCTATTTTTTCGGTTGGCACAAGATTTACTTTTCTTGTATAGTGTTTTATTTCTCCTTGTGGAGAGAAAACAAAGCAAGTATTCCAGACATCTGATGTTGTTGCAACATAAAAATATGATTTATCTTTTACTACTTCATCTACAAAAGCAGAAATTGGGAATCCATCCTTTGAATTCTCTTGAACTTTTTCCAAATAAGGGTATGGAGAGTTTTGGCAAGATACCACCCAAACTCCGTAATCTTTTGCTATTTTTGAGAATGTATCAAAGAAAACTCGCCACAAAGTATCGGTTGCTGAAAGAAATAATTGACGAGCTAAAAAAGTAGAGATTTCTGGGAATTTGCTAACATAATAAGATGCGGCATTTTGAAACTCTGATGACAAAAATATAGCAGCCTGAGTTGAATTCAGAGCATTTTCTCTTGCATTTTTTCCTCTTTTACCAAAGAAAAGAAGAGGGAGCCCGGCATGTTCTTCAAAAACAAAAACATTTTCATATTTTTTTGATATATACGGTTTTGCAAGTTCAGCAAATTTCGCATAAGATTGAAAATATGATTCTTCTGTTTCAACATCTTTTAGGGTAAATTTGTGTCCGAAGGCAAAGAATCTTACTGTTTTTTGTGGATTTAAATTTTCCTCAAAGCTTCTCATTATAACATATTTGTCACCACTTTCAAAGGTTCCTTCTACCTTTGTAGTACCTTCTCCCTTAATACTTTCTTCCTTTTTGCAGTAATCCAAAATAAACATAAAAGAAAATGACAGAACAGAAACCAAAAATCTCCACAAAACAGAAAAATCTCTCATTTTCATAAGAAAAGGGTTAAGGATTTTGAATTTGAGGAATTCATAATTAAGAATTTTTATTTATATATTTGTGTTATACTTATTTTTTCTTTGCTCTTCGCAATAAGCCCCCGTAGCTCAATAGGAAGAGCAGGGGACTTCTAATCCCCAGGTTGCGGGTTCGAGTCCCGCCGGGGGTACCATCTAAAATGAACCTCAAAAAAGTAAGTGAAGTAAAATACATAATAGAAAAAGAAGGAAAGATGAGAACAGATGCTGTGGTGTTCGCAAATGAGAATATACTTCCAAAAATAGTAGAAGATAAATCTTTGGAGCAACTCAAAAATGTTGCTTCTTTGCCTGGAATCTTAGGAAACGCAATAGGTATGCCAGATATACATTGGGGCTACGGAATGCCAGTCGGAGGAGTTGCTGCATTTGATGCAGAAGACGGAATAATTGGTCCCGGAATGATTGGCTTTGATATAAACTGCGGTGTAAGACTCCACACTCTCCAACTTGAAATAAAAGATATAAAAGACAAGATAGAGAAAATTGTAGATTCTTTGTTTGAAATGATACCGGCAGGAGTGGGATTATCGGGGCATGTTGAGCTTGGTAAAAAAGAGATGAAAAGAGTTTGCGAAGAAGGTGTCAAATTCGTAATTGAAAATTTAGGATATGGATCACCAGATGAATTAGAAAACATAGAATCGTATGGCTGCATCCCGGGAGCAGACTTTTCATGCGTGTCGGAAAAAGCGTATGAAAGGGGAAGAGATCAACTTGGGACCGTTGGTTCCGGAAACCACTTTGTTGAACTCGGATATGTTGAAAAAATTTTCAGAAAAGATATAGCTGAAAAGTGGGGAATTCACGAGGGGCAAGTCACTTTGCTTGTGCATTCTGGATCACGGGGGTTTGGTCATCAGATATGTGAAGATTACCTGAAAGTTGCTTTGAGGTGGTGTGAAAAAAATAAAGCTCCCTTGCCAGACAGACAACTTGCTTACATAGGAATAAACTCTCCCGAAGCAAAAAACTATATAGGAGCGATGAATTCAGCAATAAATTATGCTTTCTCAAACAGGCTTATAATCTCCCACTATGCGAAAAAAGCAATAGCAAAAGCTCTGGGGACAACGGAACAAAGTCTTGGGATGAAACTGCTTTATGATGTTGCACACAATACGGCAAAATTTGAAATACACAAAATAAACGGCAAAGAAAGAAAAGTCATAGTTCACAGAAAGGGGGCTACACGAGCATTTCCAAAAGGTCATCCGGAGCTTCCCGGAAAGCACAGAGAAATTGGACAACCGGTAATAATCCCGGGTGATATGGGAAGATATTCATATTTGCTTGTTGGGAACGAAAAATCTATGGAAGAAAGTTTTGGTTCAACATGTCATGGTTCGGGTAGAATGATGTCAAGAAAACAAGCAATAAAGACAGCCAGAGGCAGAGATATAAGGAAAGAACTTTTAGAAAAAGGAATAGTTGTAAAGGCAAGAGAAGTAGAATTATTAGCAGAGGAGATGTCAGAAGCTTACAAAGATGTATCAGATGTGGTAGAAGTCTGCGAAAAAGCAGGGCTTTCATTGATAGTTGCAAAACTCAGACCAGTAGGAGTTATAAAGGGATGAATTTATTTTTTCTTGCTCTTTCTTTTCTTATTTTATCCCACTCTTATTGCAACGAATATCGTTCTACCTTCTCTATTTATCAAGAATAAAGCTGATTTTTGGTCTTTGAGAATATTAGCTATTTCTGATGAGTTTTTAACTTGCTTTCTGTTGACTTCAACGATTATGTCTCCCGGCATTATTCCTGCCATTTGAGCTGGCGAACCCGGCTCAACTGAAACGACTTTCGGACCATCAGGAGAATCTTGGATTGTAAGTCCAAATTGCTTCAATTCTACTCCCTGTTCTGGAGTCCGCCGTTGTTCAGGGGGCTGCTGCCGAGCGACCTCTTGTTCTTCTGGCATCTTTGCAAGAACAACCTCAACTTCAAGCTCCTTCCCATCTCTTATAATCTTCAATTTTGCCTTCTTGTTCACCGGACTTAAAGAAACCATAATTGGTAATTGCCTCCAACTTTCAACTTTTTTCCCGTCAAACTCAATAATTACATCTCCTCTTTTTATCCCGGCCTTATCTGCGGGGGAACCCGGAACAACATCTGAAACCAGAGCACCTTTTGCTTCTTTGAGACCAAGCTGTTTTGCTATTTCAGGGGTCACCTCTTGAATATATACTCCAATCCAAGCTCTTTCAACTTTACCTTTTGCAATAAGTGTTGGAACAATATCTTTTGCAAGTGAGGAAGGAATCGCAAAACCTATTCCGGCATTTACAGACATACCAGATGGGTTAAGTATAGCGGTGTTTATTCCGACAACCTCTCCCTTTATATTTATAAGAGGTCCCCCGGAATTTCCCGGGTTTATAGCTGCATCTGTTTGGATGAAGTCTTCATATCTTGTTATCCCCAAGCTTCTGCCTTTTGCAGAGACAACTCCAACAGTTACGGTGTGCCCAAGTCCAAACGGATTTCCGATAGCTATAACCCAATCTCCTACCCTGAGTTCGTTTGAATCACCAAATTTCAGGTATGGCAGGTCGGTAGCATCTATTTTTAAAACTGCTATATCTGTTGCATCATCTATGCCAACTATTTTTGCTTTGAAGGTTCTACCATCCCACAATGTGACATTTATATCAGTAGCACCACGCACAACATGAGAGTTTGTGACTATGTATCCATCGGGAGATATCAGAAAACCTGATCCGAGACTTCTGGTTGGAATACGCCTTTGCGGTTCACCAAAAAACCTCCTGAAAAACTCTTCCCCGGGTCCTCCGGGACCTGGTCCAAAAAACCACCAGAAAGGATTTGGTTGTTCTTCAACCCTTGTAGTACTTATATTTACAACTCCCTTGCTTACTTTTTCAACTATTTCAGCAAATGAAGGTAAAGCTCCAAATTTTGAAGGTATAACTTCTTCTTTCCCCTTTCCTTGTTCACCCTGTTCTGTTTTCTGCTCAACATCTTCTTTCTTCTCCTCTTTCTTTGCTTTTTCTCCTGAAATTTTTTCTTTGACCTCTTCAATTGGATTACCTATTTCAATTTTCCCTATGGTTCCTGATTCTATCCCTTTTGCCAAAAGATATACGAAACCACCGACTAAAATTATTCCTAAAATACTACGCCAATTCATAAATCAAAATACCTCCTTTAAAAAATAAAGATAATCACTTTTCCCGACAATTTTATATTTTCTGGAAATCAAAAATTCACCCCTTTATTTTTCCTTTTTTTCTATTTCTTTATTATTTTTCTTTTTTCTATTTCTTTCTGTATTCCTGATTTGAGCTTTCCCTGGATTACAAGCTTTATAAGATGACGCCAACCAAAAATGAGAGGAAGTTTTCTATCCAAATCTGATACCTGAATATCTTCGCCTGATTTCTTAGCTTTTCTTTCAAGATACTCCCTGTACCCTTTGAAAGTTATTAGTCCCTTTGGCCATCTCATAACTCCTCTTCTTGCGGAGGTTTTCAAAAATTTCACAACTTCCTGGAATGAAGGAATTGGATCGCCAATTACAACCCATTCTTTTTGCATAAAGTCTTCTGAAAAGTTCAGTTCAGTAATTACTCCTTCATTTTCCGCAAGATAATAGGAGAAAAGTAGTTTATATATTGTAAGATAAAAATCTTGAAAAGGTGCGTAGAGTTTATCTAATTTTTGAGGGTCTTCAATTCTGACTTCACCTTTGTAGCTCAAAGATAAAATTTCTTTCACAAGCTCCTCAAATGAAAATTTTTCCCTATCAATCAAAAGGGGTATAGTGTAGCACAAGCAAAAGTAGAATGATTCAACAAAAAGGTCAAGCAGTATATTTTTTACAAAATTATTTTTGTAATACATAAGGTATAAGCGCTTTGAAAATCTACCAACAACATAAATTTCAGGAGGATTAAGGATGTAATTTTTCAGATCCTGCAAAGATATTATATTGTATTTTGCTCCTCTTCTTTCCCCATCTACCTCAACATCTGCAAGATATACGGAAGGGGGCAAGATTCTATTGAGCACAACATGAATAAAAGATGAATGAACTTTCTCATAAGCATCAACGACAATATAAAAATCATAAAGAGAATCGGGGTTGCCGGGCTCAAACAGTTTTGATCCATACAGTATAATTGCGAGTAAAGAGTCTGAAAATCTGTTTTTAAAAAAATCAAAGAATGCAGGCAAAAACTTATCTTCGTATGGAAAAAAAGAAAACTCTTTCTCTATAATCTCTCTTGCTTGCTCCTTTACGCTAATATCCATAGCTTTTTATTTTATCTTTATTCTTTTTTTCCCTGAAAATGAAAAATCAAATTGAAAAATGATTAACATATTAAGATTTGGAGGTGGATAAGATGCTTGAGAGAGCAGAAAAACAGAAAGCAGAAAAACAGAATTTAGGAAAAAAAAGGGAGCATCAAGATCTTGATTTTGATTATTCAAAGTATGACTTCAAGATGCCCGAAATATATGAGTTCAAAACAAAAAAAGGGCTTGATGAACAGGTAATAAAGCAAATATCATATATCAAAGGTGAGCCAGAGTGGATGCTAAATTTCAGACTCAAAGCATATGAAATCTTCAAAAAAAAACCATTGCCAACATGGGGTCCGGACCTATCTGAAATAAACTTTGATGAATATTACTACTACATAAAACCAACGGATAAAAAAGGACATTCATGGGATGAAGTTCCAGATTATATAAAAGAAACTTTTGAAAGGCTTGGAATACCTGAGGCTGAAAGAAAATTCCTTGCAGGAGTTGGAGCGATGTATGAAAGCGAAGTCGTATATCACAAAATAAGAGAAGACCTTGCAAAAAAAGGAGTAATATTCGTTGATACAGACACAGCCGTCAAAGAATATCCAGATCTCGTAAAAGAATATTTTGGAAAAGTTATACCACCAACAGATAATAAATTTGCTGCTCTGAACTCGGCTGTGTGGTCAGGGGGGTCCTTCATTTATGTGCCACCCGGAGTGAAAGTAGATTTACCTCTGCAAGCTTATTTCAGAATAAACGCTCAAAATGTCGGACAGTTCGAGAGAACCCTTATTATAGCAGATGAAGGAAGTGAGGTTGTCTATGTTGAAGGATGTTTTACCAAAGGTACTATGATAAATGCTAATCCCGACTTTAAACCAATTGAAAAAATTAAACCTGGTGATAAAGTTCTAACGCATAAAGGTGAATACAAACAAGTTTGGTTTACACAAGTGAGACCATATACTGGTTATCTATATAAGATAAAAGTTTATGGAAATTCATGTGAAGAAATTAATGTAACAGAGGAACACCCCTTTCTATGCGTGAGAAGAGAAAGAAAAAACGAGAAAAATAGAAAATGGAATTTAGAATGGGTAAAAGCAAAGGATTTAAAAAAGGGCGATTATGTTGTAACTCCTATTAACAAAGTTATAAATAGTAAAGATAGTTATGATGTTGAGATAGTTTTTAGAGGGAAAAAAGTAAGAAAAACAATACCTTTAACAAAGGAATTTTTCAGATTGGTCGGTTACTATCTTGCAGAAGGAAGTATTAGCAAAAAATATTATTTAAACTTTTCATTTGGACTACATGAGAGGGAATTAGTAGAAGATGTAAAAAACATAATTAAAAAAGTCTTTGGTATAGAAAAATTTTATGAAGTAATAGACAATAAAAAACATGGTATATCGCTGAGAATAGCTTCTGCTGAATTATGTAGAATATTTGAATTATTTGGTACTAAATGTGATGAGAAAAAAATACCCTCATGGCTAATGTTAGAATCTCCAGAAAAACAGAAAGAATTGATAATCGGATTATTTAGGGGAGGTGGGAATTATTATAAAAAGGTTACAAAAAGTGGATATCTCAAAGAAGTTTTTAGAATAAATACAACATCTTTCACGTTAGCAAAGCAAGTACGTGAAATCTTGCTAAGACTTGGTATAGCTTCCTTTATTAATTCAAGAAACAGAGAGAAGGAAGAAAGGAAAACAATATATACAATAGGAATTACTGGCTGGTTTATTAAACCATTTGGCGATCTTGTCGGAATTAAAGTTGAAACAGAAATTAATGGTAAAAAAAGAGCCTCAATGTTTCACTTAGATGAAAATTACTTGTACTCACCAGTAAGAAGCATAAAAAAAGAATTTGTTAAAAATATAGAAGTTTATAATTTTGGTGTTTTAGATGATGAGAGTTATGTTGCTAATGGTGTGGCTGTCCATAATTGCTCCGCCCCAGTATACTCAAAAGATTCGCTCCATGCAGCTGTTGTTGAAATAGTAGCAAAACCCGGCGCACGAGTTCAATATATAACGATACAAAACTGGTCAAAAAATGTCTATAACCTCGTGACAAAAAGAGCAGTAGCGTACGAGGATGCAGAAGTAATATGGATAGATGGAAACATAGGTTCCCATGTTACTATGAAGTATCCCGCTATATATCTTATGGGTAAAGGTGCAAGGGGACAAATTATCTCGGTAGCTTATGCAGGAAAAAATCAAATTCAAGATACAGGTGCAAAAGTCATTCACGCCGCACCATATACAAAGTCTGTAATAACATCAAAATCCGTATCAAAATTTGGTGGAATAACAACTTACAGAGGTCTTGTAAAAGTTGTACAAGGTGCTCACGACTCAACAGTATCTGTAACATGCGATGCCCTCATTTTAGATGAGATCTCAAAATCAAACACAATTCCAACTATGGAAATATTAGAAGATGATGTCACAATATCTCATGAAGCATCAGTAGGTAGAATTTCAGAAGACGTAATTTTCTATCTATCTTCACGAGGGTTGAAAGAGTCCGAAGCTCTTGCGATGATTGTCAGAGGCTTTATGGAACCGTTTGTAAAATCACTACCTATGGAATATGCTGTTGAAATGAATAGATTACTTGAACTTGAAATGGAAGGAGCAGTAGGGTAATTTATTTACAGGATAATCACCTTTTTAAGCTTGATAATCCCTCTTTTATTCTCTTTATACCTTCTTTTATTTTTTCTTCCGAAAGGGCAAAGGATAATCTTATAAATCCTTCAGCTCCAAAACCACTTCCCGGAATGACTAAAACTTTGTAATTTTCAAGAAGAAAATCGCTGAGCTCATCCGTTGTTTTAACTTTATCTCCTAAAAACTCAGAAACATCTGGGAATATGTAAAAAGCTCCGCGAGGTTTTACACACTTTATACCAAGCTCGCATAACAAGTTAAAAATAAGGTCTCTCCTTTGTTTGAATTTTTCCGTAGTTTCTTTGACAAAATTTTGAGTTTCTTCTTCAAGCGCCCCCAAAGATGCATACTGAGATATTGTAGTAGGGTTAGATGTAGTCTGACTTTGAACTTTTCTCATCGCAGAAATAATTTTCTCCGGACCAAGAGCAAAACCTATTCTCCACCCCGTCATAGAATAAGTTTTTGACATTCCCCATATCACAAGAGTTTTCTCTTTTAAAAACCGAGCAAAACTTTCAAAAACCCCATCATAAACCAAGGTTCCGTATATCTCATCTGAAATCACAAAAACATCTTTTTTAGAAACGATTTTAGCTATCTCTTTGAAAACATCTGGACTTGCTACCGCTCCCGTAGGATTGCAAGGGAAATTCAAGATCAAAACTTTTGTTCTTGAGGAAATAGCATTTGCAATATCATCTGGATTCGGTTCAAAATTATTTTCTGGCTTTGTTTCAACAAATTTTGGAATTCCGCCCACCATTTTTACCATATCAGGATACGATACCCAATAAGGAGAAAGTATTATAACCTCGTCTCCTTCATCAACGAGAGAAAATAAAGCTTCATATATTGCCATTTTTGCCCCCGGAGTTACTATTATTTCTTTTGTATCGTATTTTACTCCGAAAAAATCTTCAAATCTTTTTGCAACTGCTTTTTTGAGCTCTGGGATACCATCAACAGCAGTATACTTTGTTTTACCCTGGTCTATTGCTCTCTTCCCCCATTCACAAGCCTCATCAGGAGATGGAAAATCAGGTTCACCTGCTCCGAAAGATATTATATCTTCTCCTTTTGATATTAATTCTTTTGCCTTCGCATCCAAAGATAGTGTTGGTGATGGTTTGATCTCTTTTACTCTCTTTGACAACTCCATAAATCCAAATTTTTAAAGAAAGTTTTTTTCTTTAAATTTTTCTCTGAATTTTAGGTTTCTTTTCTTTTGGATTTTAATTTTGTCTTCCTTCTTTTTTGAATTTTAGGTTTCTAGTTCAGTTTTCAAAGATAGAACTAATTTTTTTATCTGATCTCTTATTTTTCTCAAAAATTCAATATCCGACGAAGCTGGATCCTCAATATCAAAAAACATGACTTTTTTCCCTTCGGGAGCAAAAAAGATCATGCGAGATAGTATAACTATGATATCGTAATCTTTGAGTTTCTGAATGTCAATAGGTTTAGAAAAAAGTCCGTCTACCTCTACCCCGTCTTCTTTGAGAACATCTACCACCTCCGAAGGTATGTATCCGAGAGGTCTTACTCCTGCACTTTCTACTTCTGCATCAAGGAATTTCCTTGCGTAAGCTTCTGCAATTATGCTCCTATATGCATTCCCCACACAAACAAAAAGAATTTTTTTCCTTTTCATCTTATCAAAACGCAAATTTCAAATTATCAGAAAAACCAAAGATAAGACAATAGATCTTAAATTACTAATTTACATAATGAGGAGGTAAATTTTAAGTGAGAGTCTGGAAATTATTATTTTTTCCGACCTTATTTTCAATTTTTCAGTTATTTCTTGATCTTTCAAAAGTTTTTGCGAACACAAAATTCAGATGTGCGTCAATAGCTCCACCGGGGAGTTTGTTTGAGAAAATTCTTCAAGATGGAGCTCAAAAAATAAAAGAAAGAACAGGCGTAGAAGTTATTATGTTCTCGGGAAGTATAGTCGGAGATGAGATAGATATAGCAAGAGATCTGAAAAACGGAAAATATGATTGTGCAATTCTCACGGTAAACGGTCTTGGCTTTATATCCTCATATTTCAGAGTACTAGATTTACCATTTATGATAAAAAACGAAAAGGAATCAGATCTCGTAAGGAGGAAACTACTAAAAGCTTTTAGAGAACTGATAAAATCAGATGGGTATGTGTTGGCAGGGATTGCAGAAATAGGATTTGGACAATTTTTCTCAAAATATCCTATGCAAAGTCTCAAAGATTTTGCGGGCAAAAGTTTTTGGGTATGGAAGATTCACAAAATCTACGAAGAAATATATACCAGAGTGCTAAAAAATCTTGGTGCAAAATCAGTAGAAACACCAACAATATGGGATGTAGAGAAATTCGGAGATAAAATTGATATACTCATCGCAACGCCATATGTAATTTTAGCTTTTGGTTGGACCAGGTTTACAAAATATATTGTTGAACCAAATATCCTCTACCTCCCAGCAGGCATTATAATAAAAAAAGATAAATTTGACTCTTTACCACAAGAAGTTCAAAATGAGATAGAAAGAATAGTTGAAGCCTTGGCAGAAGAAGCTACTTTGAAAATAAGAAAAGAAAACGAAAAAGCAAAGAAATTCCTGGTGAATAAATTAGGTTTTCAAATCACAACTATCAAAGATGCGGAAGAATTAGAGAAACTTTTCAGAGATAACATGTGGCCAGTTTTCAAAGAAAAGTATATCCCATCCTGGTTCTTTATTTCTGTTATGACCGAAATCTTAAAGTTGAGAACAGGTCAGTAAAAAAAAATAAATAAAATAATAAGATAAAACGACAAAATTTTTAATTTCAGATTTTGAAAATGAATTTTTATTTTATAAAATTTCAAATATGGAGTTAGATTTGATGAATATAGAGGGGGTAAAGCTCATAAATAACATCCCGTACGCGGTCGGCGCAGATGGTATACAGAAAGTATTTGAAGCTTTTGGTATAAAAAAGAGCAAAAAAGCAGCATATAAATTCATAGCAAAAGCTATATGGAAAAAGAGAATCGTTGAAAACGGAAAAAGCAAAATAGCAGTCCCCATAACAGAAATACAAAGGTGGATAAAGAAAAATTATCCTATTGTATGGCAGAGCTCAAAAGAAAAAAGTGAAGATGAAAAAGAAATAATATCCAAAAACTTTGAACTTATAGAAAGCGTAGAGAAAATAATAGACGATATAAAAGAAAAAATCGATGTAATAGATGATAACAGAGAAGGAGATACGAAAGAGGAAATAGAAATAAAGGAAGACAAAATCACCCAGGAAGACAGAATATGGGCAACGGTTGGTGAGAAAGAAAAAAAGGAAGAAATAATAGAAGGATTGAAAATGAGAAATCAAAAACAAGACGATAGAAGTCAGGATAATAAGAATCAAGTGCTATCGGAAATCGGAGATACAATTATAAACTTATTCCTTACAACCCCTCCTTCTCACTTCAAAACAGAAAAGCTTGAAGAATTCAAACAAAAACTCATATTCGTATTAGATTTTATAGAAAACATAAATAAGCTCAAAAAACACAACAAAAAAGAATAGATTCCCTATTTCTTCCCCTTCTTTCCTGACCGGTAGTAATAGTAATAATAATATGATTTGGGGGTTAGGTCCGGTGCAAATTCACGGGTTACCTTGTTGACAACCAATTTTATATCTCTTGCTCCTCCTGTTTTTAACATATCTAAAAGCAAGTTCAATCTCTTCCTCGCAACCTTTCCCATATCATATACAACTAAAACGACATCAAAACTGCTAATGATAGGAAAAATATCAGATACAATCAGAGCTGGAGGAGAATCCGCAATTACAACATCAAATTTTTTGCTTAACTTCTCAAGAATTCCAGGAAATATATTCTGAAAAAAGATATCTAGTTTGAAGTTTAAAACTTCTCCTTCTTCTTCTTTTGATCCAAATAGAGAAAGGTTATCATCCACCTTGAACTCAGAAAGTTCAATGAGCCTTTCCGATCCATTACTTAACAAATCAGCATCTGATAAGATCAATTTTGTCAAACTTTTCTCTTTCGGCAAATTAAAAATTTCAGATAAAGATGGGTGTCTGAGATTCAGGTCAATAATTACTGTTTTTAACCCAGCGGATCCAAAAGCTCTGGAAAGTAGAAAAGATAAAAATGTTTTTCCTTCACCATCTTCACAACTTGTAATGAGAATCTTTAATCTATTACCGTAGATTATTCTGAGCATATTCCTTATCATCTTTACATTTTCAATTATGAATTCGTCTTTGGCGTTATATCCTTCAACCTTAACTTTAGGTATCATAGCAAAAACTGGAATTTTCAAGTATCGCAGAATTTCCTCTATATTTTTGAACCTTGAATCCAAACTTTCAGCAATAAAGACCACCACAACTGACCCCACAAGAGCTACAAGCAGAGAAATAACTAACTGAAATTTTAGTCTTTTTATAGGTTCAGTAGGTAAAGTAGCACTTTTGTATACCTCCGCAAGCTGCGACCACATCCCGCTTGCCATCTTCAACTCTATAAGATTATTGTAATAGTTCTCAAAAACCCTATTGAGCATCTCTATACTGTTTGAAAGATACATATATTGTGATAGATTACCTGTGATATACTGTATGTCCTTTCTCAAATTTTCTATTTCCTTTTCAGCCGCTTGCTTTTCAAGTTTAAGTTTAGCGAGCAATAATTTAAGCTTGTATAATATATCTTCAAAAATCTTCTGTATCTCCCTATCTAATTCCTTGATCTTCGGATGATCTTCACTATATTTTGTGAGCAACTCATTTCTCGCCTTTTCAAGCTCAAAATACTTTGTATAAGATGATATCAAAGACTCATCTATTGATATAATTCTACCTACTTTATTTTTCAGCTCAGATACTGCTTCTTTTTCCTCCGGTAAGCTATCTTTCAATAAAATCTCATCCAAATTCCTAAGGTGTTCAGCAGTTTTTGATGGGTTCCGAGAGATCTTGAGAAAAAAATTCTCTATCGCCTGTATCTTCATATCAATCAAGCTAATATTTTTTCTCAAATCATTTATCCTTCGTAAATTTTGATCCAATTGCGATGTAGGATCAATTATACCTGTTTGAGCAGAAAACTGTGATAGTGTGTTATACATTTCCTTCAATTTTTGTGATAGCTCATCTGATGATTCTTTGAGGAATGAGATTGCATTCTCAATAGATTGCTCAAACCACTTTTTTGAGTTCTGAACATAAGCGTTTGCAACTGCATTTGCCACATCTTTTGCCTCAGATGGATTTTCCGAATATGCAGTTATATCTATGATATTCTCTCTTGATTTGACAGAAACTTCTATCATATTTCTTAATTTGTTTATATTCTCCTCATTTACATCCCAACCTAAAATAGATAGAGCGGTCTTTATGTTCTCTTCGGACTTTATTTTCACCTTCTCCTCCTCTGGATCAAATTTCAAAGTTTTTATATCAATCCCAATTTCTTTGACCATAGATGGAACATGTATCATCTGAGACACTCTGACAGAAGCTGTGGATGAAAAAATTTTTTTCTCTTTTGGGCTTGAAATTTTCTGGAGACCAAAAGTTATGCTGAAAAGGAGTATAAAGCTTATGAGCAAAAGTTTTCTACGACGATAAAACGAAAATAAAAGTTCCCTCAGCCCGAGCTCTTCCATATTTTCACCTCAACACAAATTCTCAATCCAATTGAAAATACAAAACAAAAAACATAGTTTATTTTCTATTTTTTTTATTCTTTTCACAAATTTCTAAAAACTTTCTATAAAAAACTTCAACATCTTATTTTACTTATCTTCGCTTTTATCACAAAATAGTTAGTTAAGCTAAAAAAATCAAAAATAGGGTCTGATATTTGTTTTCTATATTTTTTCCTGAAAAAAATACAAAAGGAAATGGAATGGAAAAGATATTGGTTGAAATGAAAAAAGAAAACAGCATAGCAGCGGTAATAAGACTTAATCTTTCAACAAGGTTCTTCCTGGTCTTTCTTCCATTCCTTGTAGGAGACATAGCTATTCCAACACTCCTTTTATATCTTATAAACAAATTACCCCCATCCCCTGAAACACAGCTCCTCAAAATACTTATAATTTCTATATTCGGATTTTACTTTTTTGTAATAATAGGATTGTTTTTAGGGTGTTTGTACTATGCTGTACGACCTATAAATTTATTCATACAAAGTATAAAGAAAATACTTGAAGGTAAAGCAGAAAAGCTGAAAGAGGAGGATTTTATTGCAAGTTTCATTTTTGTTGGCTTTGAAGACGAAAACACAGATCTTGCAAAACTTATAAACAAACTAATAGATCACTTTACCGAAGCCAAGAAAAAAGTAGATACAATAGGGAACAACATAATCAGAAGCTCTGATGAAGTCAAGGAGGTATCAGGAAAAGTAGATGATGGAGCGAAACAGGTAAGAAGAGAGGTGGAAAAATTTTCCGTAAGCTTTGAGAGTATGAAGCAGGCAATAGATGAAATAACAGAAAGAATATCAAAAGTTGCAAAGGAGTTAGATAAGCTAAATCAAATAGCAGAAGGTGGCGTCCAAAAAGTTTCTCATTCTCTGCAGGTTTTTCATCAGCTCATAGCAAAAATAGAGAGATTCAAAGATATTTCATCTCAAATAAAAGATGTTATGGAGCAGGTTAAATCATCAATATCTGTGATTGAGGATATAACAGATCAGGTAAATCTTTTGGCTTTGAATGCAGCAATAGAGGCTGCAAGAGCTGGCGATGCAGGTAGAGGTTTCGCTGTCGTTGCGGATGAGGTAAGAAAACTTGCAAACAGAACGATGGAATCGGCAGAGGAAATAAAGAAAAGTTTGGCTGATGCTGAGCGAGTTGTTAATTCAGCAGTTGATACTATGACCTCTGTTTTAGCAGAAGCTCAAAACATAATAAATGTAGCTGATATGATAGCCAAAGAATTTGAAGAAATAGCAAAAGGAGTAAAAGATATACAGCATTACTCCTCGTCAGTCGCATCAGCAGCGGAGGAACAAGACGCTGTTTTCAGAGAATTAGTAAAATCAGTAGAAATTCTCTCAAAAAAGGTAGATGATTTTGCAATGGCTTCGGATAAACTTTTAGAAACTGCTCAAAAACTTCACCAAGTTGTATCAGAACTCAAAAAGATTTTATAAAAAAGAAAAAACAACATAAAAAAGCAATAAAAAACAAACAAAAGAATTAAAAACTGAACCTATAATAATGAGATTGATGAACCTAAAAATTCTCATTTTGATTTTGCTCTTACCTATTCCAGAGGTTTTCAAGATAAATCAGGAAATAAAAGTAGAAAAATCTCGCTTTGAGATAACGCATAATATGGTAGTTCATTTTCCAATAGCTTTTGCAACAGGGGCTTCAATTTTTGAGATTTTATCTTTCTTCAGACCGTATTATTCAAGCTCAGCAAAAATTATGATCGGGCTTACATCAGTATCATCTCTTATTTCTTTCATAACGGGTCAAAAAGCAGAAGAGAATATAATGAGAACAGAGAAAGGAAAAGAGAAAAAAGATTTTGTTGAGATTCACGGGGCAGTTGGAATAACACTACTTTTTATTTCTACGCTTGCATTCATATTTAAATTTTTCCCTCAAATGAAAGTCATATCAACAGCATTTATATTTCTCTCGGTTGCGTTAGCTTTTCTTTGTGGATATTTCGGGGGAATAATCTCACACAAATGAAAAATTTTTGATTTATAAAAAAATAAAGTACTCCAAAAGAAAATTTGAGAGTATGGATATAAGAGAGATAGTAGCCAAAGCGTGTCAAGAAGGGATAAGATATTACGGAGACTCCGCAACTCATAAGTTTTATGAGCTACTTAAAGAAAAAAAGTTTATGACCACAAAGTGTAAAAGGTGCTCAAAAATAGATTTCCCTCCTCGCAAATTCTGCTCATCCTGTTTTTCAGAGGATTTAGAATGGGTAGAAATTCCTCGCAGAGGAAAAGTTTATGCTTTTACAAACCAAAAAAGAGCTTTAAGATTCACATATCCTGATATAATAGGTTTTGTTGAAATAGAGGGAATAGGAAGAATTCTGACAAAAATAGAAGGAGAAGATATAAAAGTGGGAGATGAAGTAGAACTTGATTTCGTTGAAGTAGATGGTCTTACTTTACATAAGTTCAAAAAAGTAAATTCAGCAAAATGAGTTCATCTGCGAAGATGAATAAGTTAGAGCTGCTCTACAAAGGGGTTATATTTTTCCGAGTTTTTTTATTCTTTCTTCCGGACTTATTATATCTATTATTCTTACACCGAATTTATCACCCACAAGAACTATTTCTCCCCTTGCTATATGGCGACCGTTGACCAAAATTTCTACGGGCTCACTTTCTTGTTTATCAAGTTCTATTGTTGCTCCCTGAGTTATCTGCAAAAGGTCTCCAAGGAGCATTTTTGTTCTTCCAATCTCAACCGAGATCTCAAGGGGTATATCAAGCAAAGATCTTAGAACTTCTGGGATAATTTTTTCTGCAGTTTCTCTTTCTCCCTCTTCTTTTTTCTTTTCTTCTTCTGCTGCAACATCAGATATAGCTTTTGCTAAAGCTTCTTTCATCTCATCACTCATACCTTCAAAAGCCTTTTCAACATTTACCTTTTCTTCCATATTTGATATTTTAATTATTTGCATTCAAGTTTTCCTAACTTTCTAATATTAGCAAGTATTACCTTTTTGGAAATGCACAACTAAAAATGGAAGAATCAAAACTTTTCCGAGTTTTATCGCAGATATCTCAAAATCTCAACCTATATCTTGGTGGGGATTTTCTCATCTACCTTATTGCAAAACATAGAAAAGTAGAAAAAATTCATTTTTTCTCACAGGAAAAATTGAAAAAAAATGAATATGAAAAATTCATAGCAAATTTATTCAGAAACTCTAATATAGATTTTGAATTCTCAATAATACTTTCAGATCTCATTCATCTGAGGGTTGAAAAATTTTCAATTTATATAATATACCATCCATATAAAATCTGGAAAGAATTGAGCATACATGAAATGATCGGAGAAAAAATTGATTTAGGAATAAAAAGTCTTTCCCTTGAAGATAGTGTTTGTGTAAAGACAAATATGCTTATAAACTCCCAAGATAAAAAGGAAACGATAGAAAACGCATTAGATTTATTTTTTGGAATAGAAAATATGAAAATTACTCAAGATGAACTTGGGAGAATTTACGAATTCAAATACGAAATAAAATTTTATGAAATAATAAGCGAGATAAAGCAAAGGATTAGGGAAATATCAGAATATGAAACGAATTTTGAAGATCTGGGGATAGAGTTGATGAAAAGAAAAATAACAAAGAAAGAGCTCGTAGATGCTCTAAATAAGTACTTCTCACAGGCTATAAAAGATCATTCCATATAAAAAATTTTTAGGATAAAAATAAAGAAAATTTTTGATTTTTATTTTTTGAATAAAAGAATTAAATTTTGAACTATGCGAAAAATAGGAATAATCGGACCAGGGGTTATGGGCTCATCAATTGCTTACCTTGCGGCTTCCTGCGGATTTGATGTTGTCCTGTATGGTAGATCTGATAACTCACTTGAAAAAGGAAAAGATAGGATAGAAAAGATAATATTCGGGGGATTGAAAAGAGGAAAAATCACAGAAAAAGATGCGGAAAAAATAAGAGAGAAAATAGAATACACCACAGATTTTGCTCCTTTTGTAGATTGCGATATAGTAATAGAATCAGTATCAGAAGATATGGAGCTTAAAAAAGATATATTCAGAAGGGTGGATACGATTTGCCCGAAAAGAACCATACTTGCTACGAACACATCTACAAAATCTGTAACAGAAATAGCGAGTGTTTGCAAGCATCAAGATAGAGTTGTCGGGATGCACTTTTTCAATCCAGCACACATTATGAAGCTTGTGGAAGTAGTGAAGGCTGTACAAACATCAGATGAGGTTGTAGAACAAGTGAAAGACATTGCGATAAAGCTCGGGAAAATACCAGTAGTTGTAAAAGATTATCCGGGCTTTATAGTTAACAGGCTTTTGGTTCCATTTTTGAATCATGCGATTGAATTTTTGGAAAGTGGAATAAGCGCTGAGACATTGAGAAAAGTCACAACTTTGGGGTTGGGACATCCGATGGGACCGGTGGAACTTGCAGATTTTATAGGATTAGACGTTGTTGAAGCTATGGGAGAAACTCTTTACGAGGGTTTCAAAGACGAAAAATTTTCTCCGCCGATTTTGCTGAAAAACCTTGTAAAGGCTGGATTTTTAGGTGTAAAAACTAAAAGAGGTTTTCTTGAATATGATGGGAAAAAATAGCAGAAAATACTCCTATTGCCACAGAAGAGGCAACATTTAAAGACTCAACTTTTCCAAATTGGGGGATTCTGACTTTAAAATCAGCTGAATTTAAAGTTTCCTGTGAAACCCCTTTATCTTCTGAACCAAAGCATAAAGTAGCAGGAAATGTGAACTTCGTTGAAAATATTGAATTTTCAGTTCTCAAATCAAAAACATAAATCTTTGTTCTTCTTTTCAGCTCATCCAATACATTTTTTTTCTTTTCTCTTATAACTTTTATGTGAAAGAAAGCCCCTGATGAAGCCTTTATAAGTTGAGGAGAAATCTCTGGGCTTCCCTCTTCTGAAATAATTACAGCATCACATCCAAAAAATTCACAAATCCTAATTATATTCCCTATATTTCCAACATCCTGAACACCATCTAAAAACACAACGAGTTTCTTTATATCATGTAAGTCTTTTAAACTATATTTTTTCAGATTGACTTCAAAGGCTATGCCTTGATGCTCCTCTGATCCACAAATTTTAGTTATAATATTCGGATGCACAATTCTTATATCTTTTACGCGATCGCCAAAAAGTTCTTTTGCAAAAACTAATACACTCTTTTTAACCCAAATTCTTTTCGGAATAAATCCAGCTCTTTTTAACTCTCTTGCTACCTGTTTCCCATAAAGAATCATATACACACAAACAAAAAATAAGTCAAATTGAGCATATTTTACCGGGAAGATAACTTATTTTTGCTCCTGTTATTTTTGACATATCAACCCTAACTCCATTTACTCTGAGATAAGCAAGATATGCAAATAGAATTGGTTCAACAAAATCTGAATTCACTCCAATATCATCTGATACTACCGTATGGACTTTTATTTCTTCTTTAAGTCTTGAAACCATAAATTTATTTTTTGTTCCTCCACCGCACAAGATACATATATCCGGTCTGAAAAAATTGACTTCTTCTGAGATAAGCCTTACAGATACTTCAACAGCGGTTCTCAAAGCATCTGAAGGGCTTTTATTCTTTGTCAGTTCAAAGAAAAATTTTTTTGCCTCCTCTATTTCATATCCCAGAGTTTTTTTCCCTTTTCTTATTTTTCGTATAAAGTTTAGAGTTTTTTCAAAAGCTTGTTCTATCAAATTTCCTTCTGATGCTTTTTTGCCGAATTTGTCGTAATCGACTCCAAACCTCTTTTTAGATATAAAATCAGATAAGGCATTTGCTGGACCTACATCTTTTGCTGATATAACTTCTCCATCTTTTATGTGTGTTATATTCGCTATTCCTCCAAGGTTTACAACCGAAACTTTTTTTGATATTTTTCCAAAGAGTATTTTGTGCACAATTGGAGATAAAGGAGCTCCTTTACCGCCAGCAGCTATATCGCTTTTTCTGAAATCATAAACGACCGGAACGCCTAAAACTTTGGCAATATATAAAGGTTCTCCTATTTGATAAGTAAGAACTCTATTTTTTGACTCATAATGGTATACGGTTTGACCATGAAATCCAATAACCTCCGGTTTGATTTCAATACCATCTAAAAACTTTTTCAAAGATTTTGCAAAAGATAAACCTATGATTTCATTACATAGCAAAATTTCATCAAAGTTTCCTCCTCCGTTTTGAACAAGGTAAATCAATTTTTCCTTTTCCTTGTGAGAGAAATCAAAAGCCTGATATTTTATCACCTTTATTTCTTCACCATTTATATCACACAAGATAAGCTCTTTTGCGTTAATGGAAGTTCCGGAAAGTGCCCCAACACAGAGCATATCAAGAAGTTTAAAAATCAGGTGTAAAATTATGAAAACAGAAGTAAGTATTGTTTGCGAAGCGATAATAATAAGTTCTTATTTTTTTTCAATTCCTGAAAGGACAATATCTATTGTATCATTTATATCTTTTTGGCTTGCTGATTTTGATGCAAGTTCTTTTGCTAATGTGTGAATTATGAAAGTTGCTCTCTTTACATCTAAGTTTTCTTTGAAAACTCCTTTTTCTATTCCTTCTTTTATTGCATCCTCTATAAGTTTTAATTCTCTTGTTGCAAGCTCCTTCAATCCAAGTCTCTCAATTTCAGCTCTCAACTCACCTACTATTTCTTCTTCTATGTTAAAATTTTTTATTATGTTTCTTGTTCCTTCAACTTTTGCTTCGACGATTTTTTTTAGCTTATCTTGCGGACTTTCGACTTCCTTTACTCTTTCTTCCATCATAGCTACAACTTTTGATATCTCGTCTTGCAAGCAGGCTTTGAAAAGGTCTTCCTTTGAGTCAAAGTAGTAATAAATTGCTGCTGCTGTGAAACCTATTTCTTTTGCTATATCCTCCATTATTGTTTTTCTCAAACCGTATTTTGAAAATACTCTCTTTGACAATTCTATTATTCTCTGTCTCCTTTCCTCTTTCGGTCTTCTTTTTCTTTCACGCATCACTGTGTCCTCCTTTTTCTTATTTTAAATTTAAGCTTAATATTTGAACAAAAATCAAAAATATTTTTCAAGAGCATTTTTGAAAGAATTTCTTTATTTTCGCAGAAGACATAATTTCATCTTTATGTTGTCAATTTATTTTATTCACGCTTTTCCCTTGAATTCCGAAATGTGGAATGAGCAGATAAAATATTTTTCTGCAAAGGCAAGGTGTATAGCAATTGATCTACCTGGGTTTGGAGGAACGCCTCACAATACTATATCAGAGAAACCCTCCATGCATGAATATGCCTCTTATGTTGAGAAAATAATTCAGGAGACAAGACAAAATGAAAATCAAAAACTTTGTGTAGTTGGACTTTCTATGGGAGGATATGTTGCAATGTACATTTTAAAAAGAGGAGTTATAATTCCGGATTTTCTTGTTCTTGCAAATACGAGATCGCAAGCCGATAGCGATGAGGTAAAGGAAAGAAGATTTAAAATCATAGAGGAGATAGAAAAAACGAAAAGCATTGACCCAGTTATTGATGCATATCTGCCCGCACTCGCTCGCGATAACGAAAAATTAAAATATGAAATTCTGAAAATGACAAAACTCACTTCGCCAGATGGAGCAAAAAAAGCCCTTTATGCTATGGCTACCCGTGAGGATTCTACTTTTTATGTAAAATCTTTTCCTGGAAAACTTTTATGTATAGCTTCTGAAAAAGACGCTCTTTCTCCTCCTGATGTTGTCAAATCTATGTGTAGGGATCCCAAAGAATTTAAAATTATTCCGGATTGCGGACATCTTTCCGCTATGGAGAAACCTGAAATTTTCAACAAAATCCTTGAAGAGTTTTTGGAGTTGTAAATTTTTTTGGTAAGTTAAAATTTATGTTCATTCGGTATGTAAAAATCACTCGTTCTTTTACTTTGGTAGAGGTTCTTGTTGCAATTTGGATTTTAAGCACAACTTTGGTTGCTCTTTTGGGAATATACATGGGAAATATAAAGTACGTAAAAAAAATAGATGAGAACTCTATTTCAATATCCCTTGCTTTATCTGTGTCGCAAGAAAAATATCTTTCCGCAAAATATAATGTTGAGGTAAAACCAACAGAAGTTCCAGATGGTTTTAAAGTTGATTTTGAAATTGCAAATCTTTCCAACTTACTACCAACCTTAGGAACTCTTCTTGCAAATGTAAATTTACCAATAATACCTCTTTTGAGAGTAAGTGCACCATCTGGTGGAGTTTTTGAAATATTTGGTAAACCAAATCCCGAACAAAAAATTTTACAGCCTTCTTTACAACAGCATCAGCAAATTCAACAGTATCTGAAAGAATTTTAGGGTAATTATTGCTATTGGCTACCTATTATCTACCACTATTTCACAATATACAGGAAATAAGCTAAAAAGTTTCAAAAATGAATAAATTTATTAGATATGACTCAGCTTGAAAAGGCAAGAAAAGGTATAATTACAGATGAGATCAGATTTGTTGCAGAGGTTGAGGGCATATCACCTGAGGAGTTGAGAGAAAAAGTTGCTCAGGGACTGGTTGTAATTCCCGCAAATCCAAATCACAAAACTTGTGAAAGATTTACTGGAATAGGAGAAGGGCTTTCAGTAAAGGTTAATGTGAATATTGGAACTTCTTATGATTATGTCAATCTTGATGAGGAGATAGAAAAATTGAAAATTTCCTTAGAGTATGGTGCAGATACGGTTATGGATCTTTCAACCGGTGGAGATCTTGAACATATTATGAAAACTTTGATTGAGCATTCAAAGATACCCATAGGAACTGTTCCTATATATGAGGCAGAGTTCAGAGCTGCAAAAGAAAAAGGTTCATTTTTTAATATGACAGTTGATGATCTTTTTGAAGTCATAGAAGAGCACGGAAAAAGAGGGGTTGACTTTATAACTGTTCACTGCGGAGTCACAATGGAATCTTTGAGAAGATATAAGGAAACGAATAGAATTACAGGTATAGTATCTCGTGGGGGTGGACTTATGGCGGCGTGGATGATTCAAAATGAAGCGGAAAACCCTCTTTACCAATACTTTGATAGACTTTTGGAAATCGCTCGTGAATACGATATGACTTTGAGTTTAGGAGATGGATTGAGACCGGGTTCAATAGCAGATTCAACAGACAGAGCACAAATTCAAGAACTCATAATAATAGGTGAGCTTGTTGAAAGAGCAAGAAAAGCAGGAGTTCAAGCTATGGTTGAAGGACCAGGGCACATACCCCTCAACGAAATCCATACAAATGTCCAAATACAAAAAAAACTTTGCAGAGGGGCTCCATTTTATATTCTTGGTATGCTTCCCTGCGATACCGCTGCTGGTTATGACCATATAGCAGGTGCAATCGGGGGTGCTTTGGCTGGTATGTATGGAGCGGATATGCTTTGCTACATCACACCTGCTGAACACCTCGGTCTCCCCTCTGTTGAGCATGTAAAGGAGGGTCTTATAGCATTCAAAATTGCTGCTCACATAGCAGATATAGCGAGAGGAAATAAGAAAGCTCTGAGTCGCAATTTGGAAATGTCTCAAGCAAGATATAAATTAGATTGGAAGAGACAATTTGAACTTGCTTTATTT
This sequence comes from Candidatus Calescibacterium sp., assembly GCA_032249135.1. Lineage (GTDB taxonomy): Bacteria > Calescibacteriota > Calescibacteriia > Calescibacteriales > Calescibacteriaceae > Calescibacterium. The sequence continues at coordinate 67,298 of JAVVGL010000007.1, forward strand.
CCCCGTGAGGCTGAAAAAATATTTAGGGAAAGAGCTTCAAAAACAAAAGCTTGCTCTATGTGTGGTCCATTTTGTCCTATGAATCTTGTTGAGCAAACATTTAAGAAAAAAGGCTATAAAATTGAAGTATCTCATATTCATTAGCCGATATGGATTTTTCTCAAATATTTTCATTCATCACTCAAAAAGTTCAATCTCTGGGTTTTGAGGTTTATGATATACAGATAAAGGATACGGGAAAAAAGCTTGTGGTTCGTGTCTTTATTGATAAAAAAGATCGTTTCATAGGAATAAATGACTGTGTTTTTGTTTCAAGAAATCTTGAAGATCAACTTGAGAAAATGATAGATAGAAGTTTCATACTTGAAGTTTCCTCCCCGGGAGCAGATAGAGAGTTAAGAAGAGATGAAGACTTTGAAAGGTTCAAAGGTATGACAGTTGAAGTTGTAAAAAGGAATGGAGGAAAGTTCATAGGTAAACTTATGGGTAAAGTTGGAGACGAGATTTTTATAATGATAAAAGGCAAAAATAAAATTAGTTCTTTCAAAACTGATGAAATTCAAAAGGTCAAGCTTTATCCTGATATACGATAAGCTTTATTCTGATCTACGATAAAATCAAATGATGAAATTATCATTTTCATCTCAATTTTACTTCGTATTTTGATGAGTACCCTCTTGGTGTGAGCATTATTCCGTTCTTTATAAATGTTGTTGAATTTCCTATTATGACTGTTGCCAACATGCCTAAAATTGAGTCATCTCCGAGGTCTTTTAAAGTTGTGAATTTTATAGATTGTCCTTCTCTGAAAGCGCTTTTTACAATCGCAACAGGAGTAAGAGGGTCTCTGAATTCCATAATTATATCTCTTGCTCTTGTGAGTTGCCAAGTTCTTTTTTTACTTTTTGGGTTATATATAACTATCACAAAGTCTCCCATAGCAGCTGCTCTTATTCTTTTTTCTATAATTTCCCAGGGAACAAGTAAATCGCTCATAGATATTACAGCAAAATCCAAAGATAAGGGAGAACCAACCAGAGCAGCACAAGCATTAGCAGCTGTGACTCCCGGTATAACTTCAACTTCTGGATCATCCCCCACTTTCCATCCACTTTCAAGAAGGACTTCAAAAACCAAGGCTGCCATACCATATATTCCAGCATCTCCCGATGACACAAGAGAAACTATTTTTCCTTCCTTTGCTTTTTTTATTGCAAAAATGGCTCTATCTACCTCTTCTGTCATACCAGTTTCATATATTTCTTTCCCCTGAATATAGGGAGCAAGAAGTTCTATATATGTTTCATAACCTATAACAACTTCGCTTTTATCTATTGCTTCCTTTGCCCAGAATGTCATATTTTTAAGATCACCCGGACCAAAACCAACGACATAAAGCTTTCCCATAGTTTTTTACCTCCTGCCGAAATTATCTGACCTAATCTTACTATAATAGTGTCTTGTGCAGAAAATATCCGAAAGCGGAAAAATTTTACCGCAAAATAATTTTCTGCAATTTCTATGAAAAGCGAGATTCATCACAAAATGTTTTGTTTATTTTATATGTTAGGTGTAAGAGGAGAAAAGATAAAAGAATTTTCCCGGGATATTTTCAAACCTTTGGGAGTAGTATTTGGTGATATAGGAACAAGTCCAATTTACACTCTCACTGTAATAGCCTTAATTTTGAAAAATCCAAGAAAAGAAGATATTTACGGCGCTGTATCACTGATATTCTGGACACTTGTGATATTAGTATCGGTTCAGTATGCATTTTTAGCTATGAGATTTTCATTAAGAGGTGAAGGTGGAGAAATAGTTTTAAGAGAGATAATTTTGAGAAAAATCAAAAACTCAAAAATAAAAAAATTTGCTTCACTTCTCACTTTCGTAGGAATATCGTTTCTTGTAGGAGATGGAGTTATTACTCCCGCAATTTCAATTTTGAGCGCAGTGGAAGGACTTAAAATAATCCCTGCTTTTTCCAATATATCACAGGAGACAATAGTTCTAATTTCAATAATAATAGTTGTTCTACTTTTTTCGGTTCAAAAGATGGGAGTAGATAGAATTTTCCCGCTTTTCAGTCCTATAATGCTTGTATGGTTTTTATCTTTATTTTCATTTGGTATTTGGTGGGTAGCAAAAAACCCGGAGGTGTTAGGGGCATTAAGTCCTTTCTTTGCAGTCAAATTCATAATGCAGAACAAATTTTTAGTTTTTCTGATTTTAGCAGAGGTCATACTTGCCGCAACAGGAGGAGAAGCACTCTACTCAGATATGGGACATCTTGGGAAAAAATCTATAAGACGCTCGTGGTTTTTCTTTGTATTTCCTGCTCTCATGATAAGCTATATGGGACAAGCAAATTTTTATCTCAGCTTCCCAAACTTTCAGAATCTACTTTTTGATATGGTTTTCCAAACCGCAACTTTTTTATATATACCCTTCCTTATTCTTGCAACAGTAGCAACCATAATAGCATCGCAGGCGATAATTTTAGCTATGTTTTCACTTTTCTTTCAGGCTTCAAATGTTGGAATTTTTCCTCGCATAAAATTTGAACATAAATCAGAAAGGCAGTATGGTCAAATATATTCTGGTTTTGTAAATTATGCGCTTTTGATATGCGTTATTTTGGTAATGATTATTTTCAGAAAGTCTGAGAAACTTGCATATGCGTATGGTCTTTCAGTTTCAATAACCATGCTCACAACAGGAACTCTTCTCATTATACTTCATTTTCATGAGAAAATCTGGCATTTGCTTTTTCTTTCTTTAATAACTTCATCTACAAGTTTTATTTTTGTTCTCTCAACATTACAAAAATTAAAATACGGTGCATATGTTCCAGTAATAATTGCATCAATTATGTTATTTTTAATCCTGATTTATATATATGGGCAGAGCCAGGTTTATAAAGCTTTAAAACCAATAAGTTTCAAAGAGTTTGAAGAAATTTTTTCAAGAATATACGCAAGTTTTAACAAAATAGTAGGAACAGCTGTTTTTCTTGTGAGGGATGTAGAACAAATACCTGCATATGTCGTAAACATAATAGTGAAACAGGGAATAATATATGAAAGAAATGTTCTTTTATCTCTGGTGAAAAAAGAAGAACCATTTGGAGTAAATGTGAAATTTGTTGAAGAAAAACTTCAAGGGCTTGACATATTGGTAGTAGAATTCGGTTATATGGAGAGAATAAATGTTGAAAAAATACTTAACGAAGCTGGGATAAAGGAAAGGATAATTTTCTACGGGATAGAAGATATAATCACAAAAAATCCGCTACTTAGGATATACTCTGTTGTAAAAAGACTTTCGGCATCTTTTGATAAATTCTATGATTTACCTTCCGGGAAAATTCACGGAGTCATAACAAGAATAGAAATATAAAATTTCTCATATTCTATCGTAAATTGCATCTTGTAGTTTAAAAACAGCCTTTATAGCATGAGATACAACAAATCTCAAAGGTTCTGGTGGGAAAGGTATAACAAACCTATTTACGAAGAACATATTTGTTCTTTCTGTATCTTTTTCAAGCAAAAGTTCTGCTATTGTAAGACCGTTTACATGAGTTAAAGATACACCGTGTCCTATACATCCCAAAGAATAAATTGCGTTTTTATCTCCAACATATCCTATTGCTGGAACTAAATCTAATGTAACTGAAACCGGACCACCCCACATGTAATCAATTTTGAGATCAGAAAGAGGCGGAAAAAATTTTTTTATGTCTTCTTTTAACCCTTCAAAAACTTTATAATTCATGTCTTTATTCAAGTTACTCCCGAATGTTATCGTGACATCTCTTCCCCCCATAAGAAGCCTATTATCTTTTGTAAGGCGAAAATAATGAATAAGATTCCTTGAATCTTCAAGACCTTCTCTACTCCTCCAATTTATTTTTTGGAAATGCTCCTCTTTCAGAGGTTCAGTAATGACTATATGAGTAAATACAGGGACTTGCTTTCTTTTAAGCTGAGGTATAGTTATAGAAAAAGCATTAGTTGCAAAAACTATCTTATCTGCTATAACCTTCCCGTGAGGAGTCTTTATTACAAATTTTTTGTCGTTCCTTCTTTCAACTTCGTAAAAAGGCGTATTTTCATATATTTTAACTCCCATTTCTTCAACAACTTTTTTCATACCTAAAATGAGCTTTGCCGGGTTCAAAAGTGCACAATGTCTTTCATACCAGCCACAACGCATAATAGGGGAAGAGACTTTTTCTTCAAGTTTTGATTTATCTAACCAAGTTGCATCTTGAATTCCGATTTTCAGAGCAAGCTCAAACTCTTTTTTAAGTTTTCTTTCATAAAGCTTTGAAGTTGCAACCCTTATAAACCCATTATATTCAAAATCACAATCTATTTTATGCTCTTCAACTAATCTTTTAACAAGATCTATACCGTAAGATGTATATTTATATCCAGCGAGAGCATTTTCTTTGCCGTACCGTAAAACAGTAAGAGATAGGTCAAGACCAAACAAGGTCATACAGAATCCGGCATTTCTTCCGCTTGCACCATATCCAACATACTTTTGTTCAAGAACGGCAACAGAAGACGATGGCTCTAACTTTTTGAGAAAATAAGAGGTTGATATTCCGGTAAAACCCCCTCCCAAAATTGCAAAGTCTACTGAAATCTCACCTTCAAGTGGGGGATTAGGTGAAATTTCTACCTGGGTGAGCCAAAAGCTTGGTCTTTCTTCTATTCCTTTCTTTTGGATATCCATAAAAAAACTTTAATCATAAAAAAGAGGAGTTCAAAATACTTAAAAATCAAGAAAATAAAAAACTGAAAATATAAAAGAGAAAAATAAGTATTACCAGCAAAAAATGGTCAAAATAAATCCTCTAAAATTAAGAAAATTGGGAGCAATATTCAAACTATCTCAAAACCCACAAAGTTTTTTTGTATTTTTTATAAGTCTTTTTATCTTTGGGAAAGGGAAACTAAAAACAAAAATCGGAAAAGAGATCAAGGTATCAAAAGGAGAAAATATTTTAGTTTCTGAGTCTTTCAGAGAGCTCATAGCTTTGGCATTTATTCAGTTGATGAAAGATAGGAAGCTTTACACGGAAGATAAAGACGGAGTAATTATAAAGCTCGGGAGTTCTGAAATAAAAATAGATCGGAGTGAGTTTCACAAATTTGACTTATTTTTAGAAGGTTTATATTATATTGCGACGAGCAAAAGATCGGAGGATTTTAAAATAATTTTTGATAACGAAGAAATAATAGCAGAATTTCAAGGTATAAAAATCAAAGCACCAAAGGATCACTCAAACTTTGTTTATAACATTTATGAAATATTTTTTGAAGAACACTATTTTTCTGAAAACATATTCGGGAAAGATGTGATTGATGTTGGGAGCTCCATAGGAGATTCCACAATATACTTTCTGAAGAATGGAGCAAAGAAAGTTGTTGGATATGAGCCCCAAACTGACCTTGTAAAGATAGCAGAAGAAAACATAAAGATAAACGGATTTGAAGGAAAAACAGAGTTCATAAATGAATTTTTCACAAAAGATAAATCAAGGAAAATTTCCGATCCGGAGAACACAATATTGAAACTTGATTGCGAAGGTTGTGAATTTGAGATCATTGATGAGATTACAAAATCATCTTTAAAATTTCAAGAGATAATTTTTGAGTTCCACAAGATTCCTATTACGCTTTTTTTCAATCTTTTGAAAAAAGGATATAAAATGAAAGAAATAATGTTTACGTATCCGACTCTTGGGATAGCGAAGTTTTCTGTTTGATGTTTTCAAGTTAATAAAAAAGTTTTCAGCTATGTAAATTAGTTATTATATATGAGTAATGTTAATCACATATCTTTTGTTACGATAACTCGCGTTTTAACCTACAACGATTTGAATAAAGTTTCAAGGACTTTGAATTCTGTTCTCAATGCTTTTCCAAATTACGTAGAATACATTTTGGTGGTATCCGATTGTGTTGGGGCATCTTGGAAAATAAAGGATTTGGTGAGTAGTTTCCCAAGAGTTTCTGTTGTTTTTACAGATTGTGCAAATTCTAATTGGTCATCTCAAAGAAATAAAGGTTTATCTTATGCAAGTTCAGAAATCGTAGTTTTTGTTGACGATGATATGGAGATTGAAAAAGGTAGCGTTGAGAGATTGATAGAAACTTTACTTCAAGATGAAAATATTGCTGCAGTTTCAGGTGCTGTTTTGCCTTATTTTTACAGAAGTATTATAGGTAGGTGTCAAGCCGTAATCTCACATCCGGGTGGTGGCTATAATCTTGTGCAGAATTTTCCGGATATATCTGATATTGATTTCTTTCATACTGGTTTTTGTGCTTTGAGAAAAAAATTTTTTTCTGATATCAGATTTGATGAAACATTAAAATGGGGGTGTGAGGATATGGATATATCTATAAGGTTAAAGAAAAAATTTCCGCAAGTTAGATTTTTGTTCAATCCGCAAGCTGTATCATATCATCCTACACGCAACTCTTTCTCTGAAATTTTTAAGTGGATGAGAAGATATGGAAAGGGTAGGGCAGATATTTTTATAAGGCACAATATTCCTATGCACTCTTTTTTTATACACAAGCTTTTCTTACCTTTTTCTCTCTCCATCATATTTCCTGTTTTTTCGCCTTTTTTTCTTCTCTTTTTCTATTTGTTTTATTTTTTTAGGTTAAAAAGGAAATTTAGAAATCAGATTGAAAATGTTGCAACATCAAAAGGAGAAAAAGTTAAGGTTCTTTTCTTATTACCTTTTGTGTTTTGGGTTATGAACGGAGCTTTTGATTTGGGAAGGTTAGAATTTCTGTTTCAGCACTATGTGAGAAAAATTCTTCTAAAATCAAGGGATGGAGGAGGGAAAAATTGAAGCTTTTATATCTGACATAATATCTAAGTTTTGTACAGAAAAAAAATCTTGCCAAGAAATAAAGAGAAAAGAAATCATATTTATAGATGATAAAGAAGATTTTGTTTTTTCAGATAAGTTGAAAAGTTTAATATTTGATATATTTGGTCAAGATTTAGCTGTTATTGACAGAAAAGAATTTTTTGATTTGATATGGTCAATCAAAGTTAATTACAAAAAGAAAAGGAGAGGAGCTTTCACCATAAGAACTCATAGCGAAATTCACAAATTTTTGTTCTACCTTTGGATTGAAATGATAACCGGATTAAAACTTTATAAGCAAAATTGGAAAATTGAAAACCTTGATGATCTTGCTTTCAGTTTAGGGGCAAATTATAGATTTCCTGTTGCGTCTTTGTTGCAAATTTCAACAAAAAATATGATTCATACCCTCACAAAAACTATAGAGCTCATATGTGAAGGAAAATTTTTTGTTTTAGATAGTGTTGAAAGTTTGGCAGTAGCACTTTTGCTTTCTTACTCATCTCCAAAATCAAAAAATATGATGATTTTCACTGATAAGGAAAAATTGTTGCCGTCTTATCTTAAAGCTGAATGTTTAAAACCAATATTTGAAAGGATAGGAGAACATCAAGAAGAAAAAAAATATTCATCTGTTGTATTTTTCTGCGACTTTGATGGAACAATAGCAAAAAAAGATGTCTCAATTGCTGTTCTTGATAAATTCACTGATGGAGAATGGAGAAACTCTTTGAGGTCGGTCGTTGCAGGAAACATAGGTTCAAAGGATGTATATAAACTTGTGAAAGATAAAATAAAAGGTAATTTGGGAGAAATGAGAAAGTTTGCTCGTGAATTCGTTGAGATTGAAGATGGATTTTTAGATTTCGCTGAATTTTTGCAAAGGAACTCTTTTGACTTGCAAATCGTTTCTGATGGATTTTCATTTTATATAAGCGAGATTTTAGAGAAATTTAATTTGAAGATAAAATTTTACTCTTCCGAACTCCTATATGATGATGTAAGGAAAACTTTTGACTTCTCTTTTCCGAACGAAAGCGATTTTTGTTTTCTATGTGCCACATGCAAGCTGAAAATAATAAGAAAGAATGAAAATTATTTCCGTGTTTTCATAGGAAACGGAATTTCAGATAGATGTGCTGTTGAATCTGCCGAAATTATCTTTGCAAAATCACGGCTCAAACAAATATGCTTCATCAAAGGACTTGATTTTTTCAAATTTGAGAACTTTCATGATATTATTCACATCGTAAGGAAGAATTTGAAAGGTTTTATAATAGATTTTGATGGAACTATTGGCTGGTCATACGAAGGAATCCTTGATGCATTCAGGTATACTTTCAGAAAGTTTAACCTTGAAGTTCCAGATGGAATAGAGAAATTGATAGGTCTTCCTCTTCGCGATTGCTTCAAATTAACTTTGGGGGAAGATAAAGCCGATAAAGCAGTTGAAATTTTCCGCAAAAGATATAGAAAGGTTTTTTTGAGGAAAACTTATCTTGCCAACGGAGTAAAAGAAACATTGGAACTTCTCAAAAAATTGAATTACAAAATAGCAATTCTTTCAAACAAAAAAGGAGATATATTGAGGCAACTTCTTGCGCATTTTGAAATTGACCATCTTGTGGATTTAGCAGTAGGTGAGGGAGATGTTTTGGATGAAAATTCAAGAGTCATTCTTAAACCGAATCCTCGTGTTATTGATTTTGTTCTCTCAAAATTAGGTTTATCAAGAGAGGAAGTTTTTATCGTAGGAGATAGTTTTGTTGATTTTGAAACTGCAAAAGCATCAAACACAGATTATATACACCTTTATAGATTTGATTCAGATCTTGATAAGCTAAATTCAGCCTGCGGATTTATCTCGTCTATATCAGGACTCAAAAATATAGGAAATTTTTACCACCAACTCAAACGGAAATTATTTTTTGAAGAAAATATCTCAAAAAAAGTTCATCCCTAATTGATTATTAATTCCAAAATTAAATTAGAAGGGGGATGCCGATATGGAAATGGTAAGGGATGGAAAGTTTTATGATGAGATAAGACAGCAAGTAAGAGAGTTTGCCGAAAAGGAAATCAGACCAATAGCTCATAAATACGACAAAGAAGATAAAGAAATACCATGGGAGATAATCCACAGGATGGCTGAACTTGGATACTTTGGAATTTTAGTTCCTGAAAAGTGGGGTGGGCTTGGTTTAGATTATATGAGTATGGCAATAGTTGCTGAGGAACTTTCTCGGGTCTGGCTATCTTGTGGGAGCGTGATGACAAGAAACATAATTGCAGAAACTCTTCTTTTGAATAACGGAACAGAGGAGCAAAAGAAAAGATGGTTGCCAGGACTTGCTCAAGGGAAAATTTTCGCTGCTGCTGCTTTTACTGAACCGAACGCCGGTAGCGATACAGCTGGTATGAAACTAAAAGCTCAAAAAGTGAATGGTGGATGGATTCTCAACGGAACGAAAACATGGTGCACTTTTGCAAACAGAGCTAATATCTTGGTTGTTCTCGCGAGAACAGATCCAAACCCACCGAAAAGGCACATGGGACTATCTATTTTTATAGTTGAAAAAGAGCCATCAGAAGCTCATGAGGGAATAAAGCATCCGAATATAGTTGGTGAGCTTATAGAGACGGTAGGTTATCATGGTATGCACTGTTGGACTTTGCACTTTGAGGATTGCTTTGTTCCCGACGAAAATCTTATAGGCTTGGAGCCGGGAAAAGGTTTCTATCAGCTTATGCAAACTTATGAATCAGCAAGAATTCAAACAGCTGCGAGGGCAGTTGGAGTTGCACAAGGAGCTTTTGAACTTGCAATAAAGTACTCAAAAGAAAGGTATCAGTTTGAAAGACCAATTTCGGAGTTTCAACTCATAAGGGCTAAACTTGCCAAGATGATGACTTACATAGAGGCTGCAAGACAGCTCACTTATTACGCCTGCAAAATGAAAGACTCTGGAAAAAGATGCGATTTGGAGGCAGGGATGGCAAAACTTTTTGCAGCTGAAATGGTAGAATATGTTACATCAGAAGCTATGCAGATCTTCGGTGGATACGGATACTCAAAAGAGTATGAAATAGAAAGATATTGGAGAGATGGGAGACTTTTCAGAATATTTGAGGGAACTTCTGAAATTCAAGAGGAAGTTATAGCAAAGCGTCTACTTGAAATTTATTGATTTTATATGCTCCATGGCAAAAAAGCAATAGAAATATCTTATCTTATAAAATCAAAAGAACTGAAGGTAAAAGAAGTAGTTGAATATTTTCTCAAAAAAATAAAAGAAAAAGATGATAAGATAAAAGCTTTTATAACTATATGTGAGGAGGAAGCTATAGCGCAAGCAGAAAAAGTTCAAGAAGGTATAATAAAAGGTGAATTTTCAGATTCAAAAATAGTTGGAGTTCCCATTGCTGTAAAAGACAACATCGTAACACATAATATAAAAACAACTTGTGCTTCAAAAATTCTTGAAAACTGGATACCCCCATACGATGCAACAGTTATAAGAAAACTAAAATCAGCTGGTGCAATAATAATAGGAAAGACGAATCTTGATGAGTTCGCTATGGGATCATCAACGGAAAACTCTGCCTTTTTCCCGACGAGAAATCCATTTGATTTAGAAAGAGTTCCAGGAGGTTCTTCTGGTGGTTCAGCAGCAGCTGTTGGAAGTGGTCAGGTTCTTTTAGCTCTTGGATCAGATACCGGTGGTTCAATAAGACAGCCTGCGAGTTTCTGCGGAGTCTTCGGACTTTGTCCAACTTATGGAAGAGTTTCAAGATTCGGTCTTGTTGCTTTTGCTTCTTCTCTTGATAGAATTGGTCCTTTTTCTGCTTTTGCGGACGATTGTGCAGCTTTACTTTATCATATAGCGGGATATGACCCCCTTGATTCAACCTGTCCGCCGGTCCCAGTACCTGATTACATTCAGGTTATAAATGAGATGATAGATAAAAAAGTTAAATTGAAAATGGGAGTTCCTCGTGAATTTTTTGATGTTGATGGGCTTGACCAAAGAGTTAAATCAAAGGTTTTGTATGCAATAGAAAGATTGAGTTCTGAATTTGGATTTGAAATTGTTGATATTTCTTTGCCGATGGTAAAATATGCTTTGCCTATATATTACATAATTGCTCCCGCTGAGGCTTCTTCAAACCTTGCAAGATATGACGGAGTAAAATACGGAACCAGAGTTGAGGGTGAAAATATTTTTGATATGTATTGCAAAACGAGAAATGCTGGATTTGGAGATGAAGTCAAAAGAAGAATTTTCATAGGAACATTTGTCCTTTCATCAGGGTATTATGATGCCTACTATCTTAAAGCTCAAAAGGCAATTACTGTTGTGATAAAAGAGTTTCAAGAAGCTTTCAGTAAGGTTGATATTATAGCTTGCCCAACTTCGCCCGAAGTTCCTTTCAAACTTGGAGAAAAAACAGACGACCCAATAAAAATGTACCTTTCTGATATTTTCACTATACCATCATCAATTGCGGGACTTCCGGCTATATCTTGTCCTGTAGGATTTGTCGTGGAGGATGGGAAGAAACTACCAGTCGGACTTCAAATCATAGGGAAACCCTTTGATGAAGCAACTATTTTGTTTGTTGCAAAATGTGTAGAACTTTTGAAACTTGAGTAGGAAAATCCCAGAAGATTTCAAAGAAAATCTCAGAATATCTCAAAATCGTGAATTTGTTTATTTTCTTCTTTGCTGTTTTTCTCCTCATTTTCAGTTTCAATTTTCCCCTTTTCCTCTTCTTCTTTTGTTATTGAGTTTTGGAAGAAGCTTTGAGGTAGAGCCATGATATAGTAATTTGAATTGGATAATTCTCCTGTTTTTGGGTCTATTTTTGCAAATGCTACACCGTCTGGAACCTTAAAATCTTCTCCTTTTAGTTTCTGCTGATATTTCTTCATGAATTCGACGAATATGGGGAGTGCAACGGTTGGACCTGCCGCGACCCTTGGACCTATTGGAGTAAAATCATCTTTTCCCACCCAAACTGCTACTACTATTTCAGGTGTGAAACCTATAAACCATGTATCTCTGCCTTTGTTTGATGTGCCTGTTTTTCCGGCTACTGGAACTTTGAGAACTTTTGCTCTCCAACCGGTTCCGTGTAGAACTACATTTCTCATCATCCATGCCATAATAAATGCTGTCTGATCTGATAAAACTTTTTGTTCTTTGTTTTCCTCTTCAAAAATTGTGTGCCCCCCCTTTTCTATTTTTGTTATTATTTTTGTTTTCACGAGTTTTCCTCCATTTGCAAACGGTATGTAAGCCCTTGCAATTTCAAGTGGGCTTAGGGAAATTGAGCCCAAAGCTATTGTCAAATCTTTGTTTGTACCAGATACATCAATTCCTAATTTTTCCATAGTATCTACTATTCTTTGAAGACCGATTTTGCTTGCAACCCTTACTGTTGCTGCATTTATTGATTTTGCAAGAGCTTCTTGAATTGTTATATATCCTGAAAATCCTTCAAAGTTTTTTGGTGTCCATTCTTGAATTTCGCTTTCGTTTGCTCCCGCTTCTTTCCATTCAAAAACTACTGGTGTATCTTCAACCTGAGTTGCTGGTGTGAATAATCCGCTCTCTATTGCGGCAGTATATACTATGGGTTTTATTGCAGACCCAACCTGTCTTTTTGCCTGAGTTGCTCTTATAAATTGTGTTCTTGTGAAATCGTATCCGCCCACAAGGCAGAGTATATCTCCGTTTTTTGGTGAGATGACAATAATTGCTCCTTCAAGTTCAACTCTTTCTGGAATTGGGCAGAAAAATTTTTCATCAGCGCACTTTCTTACAACTATTTTTTGACCTACCTTGAGAACTTCTGCAAATTCTGGACTTATAAATCCGATCTGATTTTTGTTGTTAGATTTTGATTTTTTCTTATCAATATTATTTCCTGTTTTTTCTTCTTGAATGTCGTATACTATTGCTCTTATTCCTGTTGAGCTCACTTGCATTATCTCTGCAAAAAATAATTTATCTTTTTCTTCAAACTCTTTTTCTTCTCCTGAGGGAAAGATTAGACTTTTTAATCTTGGAGATACTTTTATTTTTTCGGGGTTTGTGAGGGGAGGTTTTCCGTTCAGAATTTCAACTCTTTCTATTCCCCATCTCAAAGCTGTTTCAGCGTATTCGTAGCAATCCTCATCCAAAGTTGTAAAGACTTTATAACCTCTTTTTATTTCTTCCTCATCTCCTATGAGATTCAAAAATTCTCTTCTTACTTGCTCTAATGACCAAAAATATTTTGTAAATCCTCCGTCCCACGACCATATTTTAATTTTTTCATTTTTAGCTTTCTCGTATTCAGATTCTGTTATAAAACCAAGTTCTTTCATTCTTTCAAGTACCCAAAGTTGCCTTTTTCTTGCTGAATCTGGGTATCTTATAGGTGAATAATAGACCGGCGATTTTGGGAGAGCTGCAAGCAAGGCTGCTTCTGCTAAGGTTAGGTCTTTTAGGTCTTTTTTAAAGTAGTTTCTTGCTGCTGCTTTTATGCCCCAAGCTCCATTCCCAAAATATATTGAGGAAAGATACAACGATAAAATTTCTTCTTTTGTCATTACTCTCTCTATTTTTATCGCATATGCTATTTCTTTCAGTTTGCGATCAAATGTTCTTTCATGAGAGAGGAAAAGATTTTTTGCAAGTTGCTGAGTTATTGTGCTTCCTCCTTGAACTATTCTTCCCTCACGTATGTTATTTATTGCTGCTCTTATGATTGCTTTCGGATTTATGCCCTTGTGTGAGAAAAAATCTTCATCCTCTGCTGCTACAAAAGCTTCAATTACATAGCGTGGTATTTGATCATACTTTACGAGCTCTTTATATCTTTCAAAAATTGTCCCTATTATTTTGTCGTTTCTTGAGATGAAAAATGTTGGTTCCGGGATTGAGTAAAACTTTGAAAGAATTTCCTCACGAGTTATATTATCTTTGCTGAATTTCTCAAAGAAAGCTACGATTATTTCCGGCTTGAAATAAGATATGAATCCAAATCCGACCATTAGCCCAAAAAATAAAAATGCACTGATAAAAACTACCCTTATTATTGTCCTTTTAATTCTTGTTGTGCTGCGAGTTCTCTTTTTGAACTCTATTTTTGCCTCGAGCTTCACAAAAATAAAAATTAATCTTTAATTGATTCAAGGTAAATTTTATAAGAAGATG
>JAVVGL010000008.1:0-67618 GCA_032249135.1 Candidatus Calescibacterium sp.
AGGAGGGATATATAATATCGGATTGGAGAGGTGTGCCGAGGGTTATATATGATGAGGGAGGGAGGGAGGTATGGAGAGGAGAGTTTGGTCCATTTGGAGAGCCATTATATGAAAGAGGTGTTGTAAGCAACTATATTCCATTCAGATTGTATGGTATGTATAAGGATATGGAGACGGGTTTATATTATAATGTGAGGAGGTATTATGATTGGAGAGTAGGAAGGTATTTGCAACCTGACCCTGTTTCTGACTTGAATTTGTATGTGTACGTGAATAACTCGCCCTATGATTTGGTTGATCCATTAGGGATGTTTGAGACAACTATGCAATTATATGGTGCGCTTTGGCATGAAGGTCACTCAGTACATGAAGGAATCACAGAGGATGCTATCAGGGGTCTGAATTATCCGAAATTAAGCCAATATGGATTTAGAGTGGATAACTGTTGGGATAATGGACCATTTACACTTACTGTTATCCCTTCTAACCCTCCTACGGTTGTTGCACTACAATGCAGATGTCCCAGAGACACAGTAGCCCAAGGTGTAAATAGAGCAGATTGTTTTTATGCTTCAGATTCTTCTTACCATTGCGATAATAGCAATTTTGACGGGTGTTCCCAAAAAGCAAAAATGATAGAATCCCCAGTCAGCTCAGGTTTAGTAACTTGCATATGTACCTCACCACCAGGGTGGCAACCTCCACCGCCATCATATCCGCCACCAGCAGGAGGAGGACCAGGAAAAGGTGAGGGCGGGGGAGAAGGTGGAGGTTGTTCAGTTGGGAGACATGGAAGATTAAGTGAGAAATCTCATGCATCTTGTTCTTGCTCCTTCAAAAGTGATTGGAATTATGAAAAATTGGGGAGGTTGCTCCATGCTGTTCAAGACTTTTGGGCTCATTCTAATGGGGAATTCGTTACAAAATGTAGTAAGAGAGAATGTGTTAGCCGGGTCATTGCTTGTTTGGATTGGGAGTGTGCGGAGTATGAGGTGAAACCGATATGGAATGGTTCTAATGTACCTTCTGGCTCAACAGCAAATTCCTCTGGAATATTCACAGGATTATTTGGGGGAGGCGGATGGCAAGATTGGGAAGATGTTGTATGTGCTCTTCCATATCCTCTATATTCATCGTTAAGGAGGTATCCCCCATGTGATGTAGGGAAAAAAATTATGCCTCATTGTATGCTAAATAAGGATTATGAAGGTGGAGATAATGATTGTATGTCTGCATGTGATCAGGGAGATTGGCCAGGTGATTGTGGAGGTAAAGACAACATTCAAAGGAAGGCTTTTAATATAGTCAGAAATAGAGCGCAATCATCTTCAAGATTTTACCTGAGGCTTTTTTGTTTTGAAGGAGCTGGGATATGTTATTAGGATTTTTTATGTTTTTTTTAATTTCTGAGGTTTCCGCTGAAAATTTGGAGCGTAAATATACCTTAGGAATTAATCCTTTGGCTTTAATTGGAGGAGGTGGAACTCCAAGTGTTACGATTGTGATTCTGAATGCTGAAATAAATTTTGAATTAAAAATTAAAAATAAGGTTTCTTTAGATTTTAATCTAACCAATTTGTTCTTCATAATTCCAATTGGTGTAAGATTAGGAGTAAGGGAGTACCTGGGAAAAGAAGGATTCAAGGGTTTTTATCTTCATCAGGGATTGGGAGCATCTTTTGTTTATGATGAGGGAAATATTATACCACCAGCAATAACTATACCATATTTTTCCATTAAAGGGGGTTATAAATATGTATCAAAGAGTGGTTTTACGGTCGATCCTTTTTTGGGTTTAACTTTGTGGTCCAAGAAGTTGATTCTCAAATCTTCAGAGATAGAAGGTATTTCTTTTATCGGATTACCAGATGCTCCTATTATCCCTTGGCCAAATATAGGTTTATATTTAGGTTATAGTTGGTAAATTTTATACAGAATGATTAAACTACTATGATGGATTGGAGAGGAGTGCCAATAGCTATATACGGCGAATTAGGGAAGGAGATATGGAGAGGGGAATTTGGTCCATTTGGAGAGCCATTGTATGAAAGAGGTGTTGTAAGCAACTACATTCCATTCAGATTGTATGGTATGTATAAGGATATGGAGACGGGTTTATATTATAATGTGAGGAGGTATTATGATTGGAGAGTAGGAAGGTATTTGCAACCTGACCCTGTTTCTGACTTGAATTTGTATGTGTATGGGAGTAACTCGCCGTATGATACAGTTGATCCAGTTGGGATGTTTAAGACAGAAATGAGGAATTACCCTTTTGTATTCCTTCATATAGGTGATGCTATACATGAAGGAATTACAGAAGATGCTATTAGGCAACTTGGTTTACTATCTAACCGCGGTTTTAGGGTAAATGAGTGGGATTCAAATACAAGATTTTGTATTTCTGGTATATTTTGTGCCGAATGTAGAAAATCTATAGACACAATAGCCCAGGGCGTAAATAGGGCAGATTGTCTTTATGTGTTAGACTCTTCTTATCACTGCGATAATAGCAATTTTGACGGATGTTACCAAAAAGCAAAAATGATAGAATCCCCAGTCAGCTCAGGTTTAGTAACTTGCATATGTACCTCACCACCAGGGTGGCAACCTCCACCGCCATCATATCCGCCACCAGCAGGAGGAGGACCAGGAAAAGGTGAGGGCGGGGGAGAAGGTGGAGGTTGTTCAGTTGGAAGACATGGAAGATTAAGTGAGAAATCTCATGTATCTTGCTCTTGCTCTTTCAGAGGTGATTGGAATTATGAAAAATTGGGGCGATTGCTACATGCTGTTCAAGACTTTTGGGCTCATTCTAATGCAGTATTTGTTACAAGATGTATTGATAAAGTTGGCATTTTAGACGAGGAGTGTGTAGATTATGAGGTGAAACCGATATGGAATGGTTCTAATGTGCCTTCTGGCTCAACAGCTAGCTGGTGGGGACTATTCACAGGATTATTTGATGGAAGTGGATGGTCAGCGACGGACGATATCCTCTGTATCCTCCCATATCCTTTTTATCCAGCAACTCCTCCTGGATATCCAATACCAATTCTTATAGATTTTTTAAATCAGAGAAGACATCCTCCCTGTGATTTAGGACAAAAAATTATGGCTCATTGTATGTTAAATAAGGATAACCCAGGTTGGGATGGAGATTGTATGCATGCATGTGATCTAGGAGATTGGCCAGGTGATTGCGGAGGCGATGATAGTATTCAAAAATTTGCTTTTAACGATGTCAAAAATAGAGCAATAGCATCATCAAGGTTTTATCTGATGCTTTTTTGTGCAGAAAAAGCAAATATATGCTATTAGGATTTTTTATACTTTCTTATTTCCAATATTTTTGCCTCATGAGAGAAGAAGCATAGGTATGTTATTGTTATTAGGATTTTTAACATTCGTGTGGATTTTTGGAAATTCATCTGAGTCAAGAAATTTTAGTTATACCTTGGCGATTAATCCTTTACCTGTTCTAGTGGGTATCACACGTGAAGCATCTATTGTAATTTGGATTCCAGGAATAAATTTTGAGTCAAAACTTAAAGAGAATTTTTCGCTGAATTTTGAATTAAATAATGTGTTTTTAATTTTCCCCTTTGAACTAGAAGTAGGAGTTAGGGAATATTTGAAGGGAGGAGGTATTAAAGGTTTTTATCTTTATCAAGGAATAGCAGGTACGCTTACCTATTTTTTTAATGGTAAATTTGAAGTTATACCAAACTTAACACTGACTTTTGGGGATAAATATATTTCTCGGAAAGGTTTTACCTTAGATCGTTTTATAGGTTTAAAAATAGTGTATGGTGGAGGTTTTTTCAGCGAATATTTGTCTATCGGATCTCTTAAGTTTGGAATTCTGCCAGCCATAGGTTTATATTTAGGTTATAGTTGGTAAGTTTTATGCAGAATGATTAAACTACTATGATGGATTGGAGAGGAGTGCCAATAGCTATATACGGCGAATTAGGGAAGGAGATATGGAGAGGGGAATTTGGTCCATTTGGAGAGCCATTGTATGAAAGAGGTGTTGTAAGCAACTACATTCCATTCAGATTGTATGGTATGTATAAGGATATGGAGACGGGTTTATATTATAATGTGAGGAGGTATTATGATTGGAGAGTAGGAAGGTATTTGCAACCTGACCCTGTTTCTGACTTGAATTTGTATGTGTATGGGAGTAACTCGCCGTATGATGCAGTTGATCCGGTGGAAATGTTTGAAGTAGGAGTGAAATGGAGCCCCTATTTTGTGCCGCTTTTGCATGTTGGCGTTGATCCTAACCATGAAGAAATTACAGAGAGTGCAATTAGTGAACTTTATGGAGCATATCCAGGAAAATATTCAAAATTATACCAATATGGCTTTAGGTTAGATGATTGGAGAGGAGTGTATTTTAGGATTGGCACTTTGACTTTTCAATGTAGAACTGGTACAGATGTTAGACCTGATGCAGATAGGGTAGCGCAAGGAACAAATATAGCGGATTGCCTCTTTTTAAATGACTCCTCTTACCATTGTGATAACAGCAATTTTGATGGATGCGATGAAAAAGGGTTTATGGTAATGAACCCGGTCAGCAATGGTTTAGTAACTTGCCAGTGTAGTGGTGGAGGAGGCAGTGGAGGCGGTGGAGGTAGGGGAAGAGGAGGAGGTGAAGGAGGTGGTGCAGGTTGTTCAGTTGCTAAACAAAGGTTGAAGAATAAAGGTTATGACCGATGTCAATATTTTTTCCCTTCTAGACCCGAGGAATGTAAGTGCGTTTGTTCTTTTAAGGTAGCTATCTCCCCTGATATTAGGGATTTGGGGCAAATGGATTACGAAAAACTCGGAAGGTTACTTCATCCTATACAGGACTTTTGGTCTCATTCCACAGCTATATATGTTCCTGGTTGTAAGACGAAAAAATGTGTTAAAAAAGTTCTTGGTGTATGCCTTGATGAGGAATGTGCAGAGTATTATAGGAATTATAATTGGACCAATCTTGACATACCTATGAGAACTCAAGCAGGAAATGTAGGTCTCAGGACAGGTTGGTTTGGGGCTAATGGATGGTCTGCCTTAGAAGATGTTGCTTGTTTATGGCCCCCATGTAATGCGCACTGTATGTTAAATAAAGATGATGGTAGTTTTGATAGGGATGATTTTAGCCCGTGTGACGGAAACATTCAAAAGGATGCTCACTGGGAAGTAAAAAGCAAAGCAACAGATTCAACGAAATATCATTTAGATCTGTTCTGTAAAGGACTTGGAGGAATATGCTATTAGGATTTTTAATTCTTTTACTGATATCTGAGACTTCAGAAAAAAGGTTTGGTCATAAATACTCACTGAGTATTAATCCTTTGGCTGTTTTTATTGGAGTTGCAGGTCATGCGGGGGGAATAATTTTACCAAATCCTGGAATAAATTTTGAGGCGAAAGGAGGAGGTAATTGGTCATTTAACTTTGAAATTAATGCAATATTTTTTATTCCTACTGAAATAGAGGTGGGGATTAGGGAATATTTAAAGAAGGAAAAAGAATTTAGAGGATTTTACCTTTATCAGGGATTAGCTTTTGGATGGACAAATTTCGTATTTGGTTTATATATACCAAACCTAATTTTGGCGGTTGGCTATAAGAATGTTTCTGCAAAAGGTTTTACCATAGACCCAATTTTAGGTTTAAGAGCAGTATATACTGCTTTTGTAGTATTACCAGTTTTGGGATTATATTTAGGTCGTACTTGGTGAGTTTTGTATAGGAGATACGGTACGTTAGAGTATAGTTTTTGAGTGAATTGAAAGCGATAAATTTATGCTTCTAATTTTAATATTTGGGTTAATTTCAGAAGTTCGGGATGGAGACTTAGAAATGAGATATAAGTGCACTATATCTACTAACCTTTTTTCTATTGTTTTTCTGGAGGCAGAACATGGGGTTTTACCTCTTCCTTCTCCCGGGATAAATTTTGAGTTAAGGATTTCAAAGAAGTTTTCATTTAACTTTGAACTAAATAATGTACTTTTTGTTCTTCCCCATGAGGGAGAATTAGGTATCAGGGAGTATTTAGGGAAGAAAGATTTTGAAGGTTTCTATCTTTATCAAGGGTTTGCAATTGGATTACCTATATCTTACCGTCCTGATAGATCTTTTATTCCAACTGATCCCAGTTTAGTATTAATAGCTGGTCATAAATCTATTGAAGATAGTGGATTTACAATTGATCCTTTTTTGGGAGCAAAGATATTTTATGCGACGGAGGAAAAAAGGATAATTTCTACCCCAGCATTAGGTTTATATTTAGGTTATAGCTGGTAGATTACGAATTGATTATGTTTCCATTATACATTTGGAATTTACATTCCTACGCAAAACTGTTATTTCAATATCTTTGGTAGCTTACCTTATGAAGATAATAAGTTTGCAATTGAACTTGGGTTCTTTATTGTGTCTTTCATTTTATAGGGTGCTGTTGGGAGGTTCCGAGCCTTTTGTCCTTGTACCTCGTCTTCGCTTTCAAAGAAAGGTAAAGGCGGAAGATAGTGAAAGATGTATCAGCAGGGGGCAAGTTGAAGTCAGCAATAAAGTGGGTCAGCAGAGACAATTTTGTAAATAAAAACCAGTAACAAACAAAATGAAAAAGATAAAAATAAAATTATTTGATACATGAGGAAATTAAAGTGGAACGGATGGGGATATGAGGGAGAGGAGTTCCCGCAAGATAGGGTAAAAAAAATTATTGATATATTGCAATCTTTTTTGGGAATTTCAGAGGAAGATTTCTCTCCATCTATAAATCTTGAACAAATAAATTTGCCAGAAGCAAAAATAGATTATCAATTGCTTCAGAAAAAATTGAAAGCATCTTCTGTTAGTGTTGAAAAGTACGATAGGGTTTTAAATTCATCTGGTAAAAGCTATAAGAACCTTGTGAGATTAAGAAAGGGTACTATAAAAAAATTTCCAGATGCAGTTGTATATGTAAAAGATAAAAACGATGTTTTTGAAATTCTCTCTTTCTGTGAAAGTGAAAATGTTGCATGTGTTCCTCGTGGTGGTGGAACAAGTGTCGTCGGGGGAGTTGATGTTGAAGAAATATCATCTCCCGTTTTGGTTTGTGATTTGACTTATCTTAACAAAGTCATTGATGTAGATGTTAGATCTTTGACGGCTCGGGTTCAGGCAGGGGTGAGAGGACCTCACCTTGAAGAACAACTCAGAAATTATGGTCTTGCCCTGAGACATTATCCTCAATCTTTTCATTTTTCTACTTTGGGTGGATGGATAGCTGCAAGATCTGCTGGGCATTTTTCGTCAAGATACGGAAAAATAGAAGATATGATACAAAGCATTGAAGTTATAACTCCTCGGGGGGTTGTAAAAAATTTTGATGTACCATCAACTGCTTGCGGACCAGATATACCTCGTACATTTGCTGGTTCTGAGGGTATTTTAGGTATAATAACAGAAGTTGTAGTGAAGTGCCATAAAATACCTACGAAAAAATTTTCAACAGCTTTTGTTTTCCCTGATTTTGAAACTGCGTGCGATGCAGCAAGAAAAATAGTTCAATCTGAAATATTCCCTCCACTTTTGAGAATACTTGACGAAAGAGAGTACATGATATCTTCTATCCTTTCAGGTAGAACATATAATGGCGGAGCCCTTTTACTTTTGGGGTTTGAATCAGATGATGAAACGGAAGATATTGTACGAGCTGAGTTTGAAAAGGCATCGCAAATGTGTATAAAATCCGGCGGAAAAGATGAAGGAAAAATGAGATTTGAAGATTGGAAAAAGGAGTATTTTGAACAGCCTTATCTTCGCGATGTACTTTTGGATTTCTGTATAGTTGTTGATACTCTTGAAACAGCCACAAGTTGGTCTAACCTTATGAACCTTTATAGAAGAGTAAAAGAAGCTATAGAGCAAGCTATTTTTTCCGAAACTTTGGGTGGTGTGACTTGTCGTGTAACTCATGTTTACACAACTGGGGCATCTTTGTACTATTCTTTTTTTGCAAAAGCTCAAAAAGGAAAAGAGGAGGAGCTTTGGTGGAAAATAAAAAAAGCCGCCTCTGATGCTATATCAAACTATGGAGGAACAATCTCTCATCATCACGGGGTAGGGAGGGACCACAAGATTTGGGCTCAAAAAGAGCTGAAAGATTCTTTGATTTTTCTCAAAACTTTGAAAATATCTCTTGACCCAAAAAATGTTATGAATCCCGGAGCTGTTTTTGATATGTAAATTTTGATATAGAATAAATTTTCCGATAACCAATAAAAAACAACTTTTTCTCTCTTTTGAGATTAAATTTTATTATATAAAAAAATTTTAAATTTATATAGAAGAAAAAGTGAGGTTTGAGTTTTATGGTTAGAAAAGAAAAAATATTTCTTTTTTCTACTATATTTTTTATTTTTCCCCTTTTTTTATTTTTCGTTTTTCCATTTTATTCTTATTCCTCCAAAACTTTTGAGTTAAAGATTGCAGAAGCGACAGAATTTTTGAATAAAGGTGATCTTATAAATGCATATGTGAGTTTTTCAATAGCCTATGAGTACGCAGAAAATACCAGACAAAAGGCTGATGTAATGGTAAAACTCGGAAATATACTTTTCAAATTGGGAGATACATTCGCAGCAGAAAAAACATATGAGAAAGCCCTAACTCTGGATCCCGGAAATTTTGAGATTTTAAAAAAGGTCATAGTCAGTAAGGCTGAAAATCTATCCCCGGATTTCAAAGCTTATCTTAAAAAAATCCCAAAAGATAAAATAGATTCTGAGATTTTATATTACTGGGGAAAATATGTCCTTTTGGCTGAGAAAAATCCAAAAGAAGCGTGTAATATTTTAGATTCTGTAAGGAAAGAATCTGAATTTTTTTATAGAGCTTCTTATCTTTGCGGTATAGTCTCGGTTATGAAGGGCGATAGGGATGATGCGGTGAGGAGATTCGAGAGCGCTTCATTATCTCCTGATATAACACTTCGGGACTATTCTCTTCTTGCATTGGCGAGAATATATTCCGACTCCGGATATTTTCAGAAGGCTTATCATTATTATTCCAAGATTACAGAGGGTTCTCCTGTTTTTTATGATGCAAAATATGAAGTTTGTTGGGTTTTGTATGGGCTTGAAAAATATGGGGAGGCGCGCGAATGCGTTGAATATTATAGAAGGTCAGCCCCTAAATCACATCTTACAAAGAGAATAGAAGTTCTTTCAGCTTTTTTGACGATGAATGAGGATTTAGTTGGTGCTCTACTTACTTTCACATTTGTCTCTGATTCCGCTGAAATGATATTATCAAAAATAGTAGAAGTGGAGAGAATGCCGCTAAAATTTTGGGAGAAAGATTATATAGATTATTTTAGCGCACACGACCCAGATATAGTATTATATATACAAGCCTTCCCTGAATATAAAGATTATCTAAAAAAGAAAACATACATAGAGCAGGTGAAAAGTGAGATAAAATCTATAATTCAAGATATGCAAAAGGTAGGTAGTATGTCCGTTATCGTTGCTGATAAATCACTTAAAAAGTATTTTGAAAGGGTATGGTTTGTTCAGGAGAGAATAATAAATTTGATTTCCTCTTTTATTGAAAATAGTATGGAATATGGAGAAAAAAATGTTTGGACCACTCTTTATTCTCTTTCCAAAGAATTAAGAAAACTTGATTTTAAGGCAAGAGAGCTCACCGCACTATCAGCTGTAAAATCTCTGGAATTGTATCGTAAAGGCGAAGAGTTCAAAAATTGGGAGAAGAAACTCGAAGTCTACAGAGGAACGATGAATTATACTATTGATGAAATTAGGAAATTAGTAGATTATCAGAAAAAATCAGCAAGCTATTTTGTATCGCTTGTAAATGAAATATCATCTGAACATGATAGAGGAGAAAATACTAAACTCAAAGAACTCATTCAATATTTTGGAACTTCTCAAGATGTTTTTTTTGATTTTGCAAACTTGTGGCAAGATCTTATACAATCTCTAAATAAATTTCTTCTTGTTCAAGAAAGAAAATTGAGGGGTATGTATTTTGTCCTTGATAATTTCAGCCGTTATCTTGATGATTTCAAGAAATCTCTTGTGAGATATATTGTCCTCTCTAAACTCAGGCGTGAATTCTTTGAAATATACGCCCTCGCTCAGTACGGTTTTATTGAGGTTGCTTGGATCATCAAAGAGAGCGAATCCGAAGCATTAAATAGAATGCACTCTATAAGACTTAGGGAAGAGGACAATATCAGAACTAATTTCTCAAAAGTTCAAGATGAATTAAATAAAATAGAAATTCAATCAAAGTCAGTAAAATCTGATTCTGTTTTTGAGGAGGAGGTCAGAACTTATGATTCTATATTAAGTGAAATCATAAAAAAAGTGGATACTTCTTCTAATATTTTTTCACGTGGGAGCACAATCACTTTTACTCCTCCTCAGGATTTATACCAAATTATTAGCGAATTAGAGAAAAAGTCAAAAGAAGAAACACAAAAAAAGAAAAAGGGAAGAAAGTAGGGGGGTAGATTGTTATGTGTAGATTTGGTTGGAAGATAGTTTTCTTCATTTTCCTTTCATCATCTTTTTTTATTCCTTGTGGGGTTTTCTCTCAGCAGAGATCGGAAAAACAAATTGGAAATGCAAAAAAGGATGAGCTTGTGGATAAGCTCAGGGAATTGAGAGACAGGTACTCGCCGGACTTTTCAGAATATGTAATTGAGAAAGAAATTATTTATGCTAAATCAATTTCAGTTTATGCTGATAGGTTTGAAAAAATAAGGTCCATTATGAAAGAACTTTTGGATGTCCGCGCTGGTATTGAAATGACAAAAATATTAGATTATTTCTCTTCCTCCATGGCACCATTTTTGGAAGTTGAAGACCTCAGGAGGGAAGAGCTCCTCAGCTCACTTGAAAGATATATCAAACTATTTTCAAACTCCCCGCTTGCTCCGTACGCTATTTTAAGATATGCTGAAATACTTTATGAAAAACTATCATATGAGTATATTCGGGAATATGAGAGAGCAATCATTTTGGGAAATCCTTTACCTCAGAAGAATTACTATCCTGTCGTTAAAGTATATGAAGATTTCTTGAAAAAATACCCAGATTTTCCAAGGCGTGATATTGTGATGTATCTTGCTGGATACATTCTTGAAGAAATGGATATGGCAGACGAAGCTGTGGAAAAATATTTTTCCCATTTGTCTAAAATTAGAGCCTCCCCTTTCGCTCCAGAAGCTGCCATGCGTTCTGGAGAATACTATTTCAAAGTAGGTGAACTGGAAAAAGCAGAGGAGTATTACATTTTAGTGCTTGATTTCCCAGAAAGCCCATTTTATCCGAAAGCTCTGTATAAGCTCGCATGGACGTACTTCCGACGAGGAGATTATTCTTCAGCCATAGATTATTTTATTGAAACAATAGAAGCATCATATGGGAGGGAAGCATCAGATGAAAAAGTCAACCTTGTAAAAGAATCTATGGATTACATTATTTTCTCAATTGCAGAGCTTGGTGGATTTGATGCTATTGAAAAATCAAGAAAAGAAGTAGTACTTTCTGTACTGCTCAAAATCTATCCAATTGTATCCCAATTTCATGATGAACCAGAAGCTTTTATCCTTGAAGCTCAGGGAAAAGTTTTCCTTGAACAAGGAAAGTATCCGGAAGCTATTTTATCTTTCAAGAACCTTATAGACAGATTTTATCTTTCTCCAAGGTCAATAAATGCAGCCTTTGGTCTTTTTGAGGCTCTGAAAAAGTCAGGTGATATATCTTCTGCTGTATCCTGGCAGATCAAGATGGTAGAGAAATGGGGACCCGGTTCGGAATGGGCGCGCAAAAATCCCGAAGAGGCTAAAAAATATGCACAAAAGCTTGAAAGCGGGCTATTGGAAGGAGCAAAATATTATCACTCAAAAGGTATCCTTGATCAGGCGGAATCTGCATATTTACTTTTCCTCAAACTCTTCCCGGATTCTGAGTTTTCAGTCGAAGCTCAATTTCTTCTTGGCGAAATATATTTTCAGCAGGGGAAATTTTCCGAAGCATTCAAATATTACAAATTGAATGTTGAAAATGTTAATGTAAAACAGAATAAGTTCCTCCAAGATGCTGCATGGGGTATGGTTATTTCTGCTGATGAGTTGCTCAAAGCTGGTGAAAAAGATGCGGGAGAAAAATTAAAAAGCGCGGCGTTTCTGTACGAAAGGCTTTTCCCTCTTGACAGAAGAGTTCCTGTTGCTTTATATAAAGCTGCGAAAGTCATATCGGCAGAAGGGAAAAAAGACGAAGCTCTATCTATGTTCTCAAAAATAATAGAAAGGTATCCCGGTTCAGAAGTCGTTGCAGATTCTATGCTTGAGATCTTGAAAATATATGTGGAGAAAGCCGATTTTAAAAAGGTCCTTGAGTTTTCTATTTCCGCAAGACAGCGTACAGATATATTTTCACAGGATGATATAAACTACATAAACAGCACCGGAGCAAAGGCTCTTTTCTCCATAGCATTAGATTATGAAAAAAATAAGAACTTCAGCGAAGCAATTTCTCGCTATCTCCAAGTCCCCATTCTTTTTCCTAATTCTGATCTTGTAGATGAAGCACTATACAGAGTTATCATGATATACTATGATCTTAAAAAGTTTGACGAGGTTCTAAAATATTCTGGTGAGTTTTTGGAAAAATTTCATCAATCTGAATTAAGATATGATATTTTGTATGTTAGAGCGTCCGCTCTTTCAAGTCTTTTCTTGTTTGATCAAGCGCTTGAGGTTTTTATAAAGCTCGAAAAAGATATTAAAAACAAAAAGAATTTATCAGAAATAGAAAAAGATATTCTCAGGAAAACCATTTTATCAGTAGTTTCAATTTATGCTGGGCTTGGCAAATTTGAGGAGGCTGCGGAATGGACATTAAAATACTATGACGAATTTGGAAAATCAGAAAAAGATCCTCTCATTTATATAAGGAGGGCTGCCGACCTTTATGAAAAATCCGGCAACATACAAAAAATGAGGGAACTTCTTTCAAATTTCATAAAGGAGATGGAGAAGCAAAAAAGAGCAAACTCATATGATGTTTTGTATGCAAAATATAAGATTGCAAAATCTTTTGAGAAATCAAATCCAGCCGAAATGGAGAAAATTTTCTCTGAAATTATAAATACATGGCCAAAACTCTCGGAAGAAGATAGAAGGAAATCATTGAGTATATATGCGGAAGCTAAATTTCATTTCGCTAAAAAAACTTTTGAAGAGTATAGAAAAATAAGAATAACAGGTGATGAAAGAAAGAAACAGTTGGCAGATAAGCTGAAAAAGAAATCGGAGATGCTCAAAAAGGTTCAATCAGAGATGGGAGATATAGCAAAACTCGGGGATCCTGAATGGTCATTCGCAGCTATCTTTTACATGGGATTTGCTTTTCAGGATTTTGCTGATATGCTGATCAATTCTCCTCTCCCACCAGAAATAAAATCTATAAGAGATCCAGAAGAGAGAGCATTAGCAGAAGCTGTTTATAGGGAGGAGTTAGAAAAGCAAGCTTTCCCTCTCGAGGACAATGCAATAAAAATTTTCTCAGGGGCTATTGATAAAATAAAACAGCTTGGAGTAAGAAATGAATGGACAAATCTTATATTCAAGCATCTGAAGATGTTAGATCCTCTTGCACCTGTTGAGATAGAAGATGATAGAATTCAAGATGCTAAATTTGTTCTCTCTATGAGATCAGAGACTATACCACCGGTGGTTGAGGAAAAAAGAGAAGAAAAAACCCTGTTTGCAAAAAGGAAGGATATATACCTTGCGAGTTCCCCGGAAGTCCTCAGAGTTTCTACTCTTGATGGCATTTTCCAAAACTTCTTTCAAGGATATTTTATCTTTGAATCAGACGGAAAATTGCTTTATATTAACTTTGATAATGTAAAGGCGAATAGATAATTTATTATAATAAATAATTGTTTTCAGAAATTGTAAAATTTATTTAGACGGATTTTGTTTTTAAAATTTGTTTAGACGAATTTTATTTTGGAATAAAAGAAGATGAATTTTTTAAAAAAATTTCTGAAATTTATTCCTTGCACATTTTTTTTATTTTCCCTTGTCCATTGCTCATCATTCCCTTTAATCTCGCCGAAGAAAAAAATCAGTATTTCAGAGGTACAAGAGCAAATTTCAGATAAATCTAATAAATCCGAAAATTATGGAAAACCAATTATTGACCTAACAAAAAAAATGGACCAGGAGATGTGGTCCTATGAGGAAATTCCGTTTACTCCCTCTGACCAAGATGAACCTGTAATTTTACTTGAAGAGGAACCGGAAGAATGGGAAATTGATGAGATAGATAGATCGTTCCAGAGAGCTTTAACACAACCATTTCCAAAATCTATAACGAAAGTAGAAAAATATTTTGTAAGAGGTTTTGGATACTTTAATATACCTGTTGAGCTTAATGAATATGTTGATTACTATATTTATCTTTTTACTGAAACTAAATTCAGACAACATCTTGAAAAATGGCTTAGGAGATATTTTAAGTACGAAAAGGTGATAAGAGATATAATTAAGTCTTATGGCTTGCCAGATGACCTTATTTTTGTTGCAATGGCAGAATCTGGATTTTCAACTCGTGCGGTCTCTCCTATGAGTGCAGTCGGACCATGGCAATTTATAGAAGAAACTGCAAGAAGATATAAGCTCAAAATTGATTTGTGGGTTGATGAAAGAAAAGACCTGATAAAATCAACTCACTCTGCTTTGAATTATCTCAAAGACCTATATGATATGTTCGGAGATTGGTATCTAGCTTGGGCTGGCTATAACGCAGGAGAAAAGAGGATAGAAAAAGCAATTGAAAGGGCAGGAGGTAAAAAAGATTATTGGTATTTTGTAAAAAGAGGTCTTATACCTCGGGAAACTCAAGGATATGTCCCAAAAATAATAGCTCTTGCGCTTATAACAAAAAATCTGGAAAAGTTTGGATTCTCAAAAGATGATTTCAAAGATGAAAATAAGTTTGAGTTTGATACGGTAAAAATATCAAAGCAAATAGATATTTTTTCTCTCTCTAAAATATGTGAATGTGATGTTATAGATTTGTGGGAGCTTAATCCTTCTCTTCGCCTCCCAGTTACTCCTCCCTATGAATTTGAGTTGAAGGTACCAAAAGGTAAAGGTAAACTTGTTGAAGAAAGATTGAAGTTTTTTGAAGCCTTTGCCACTCGCTTTTATCCAGCGGTAAGACATTCTTTCTCACCGGTGCCAAAAGATGATTACCAGAAAAAAGTTTTAGGTGGATGGCTTTACATAACTCCTATAAAAGATATTAGCGGTAAAGAGCAAATCATAAGCTATGTATCTTTGCAACAAAATTTGAGTTCAGAAGATCCCTTTCTTGACGATTTAAAAGAATCTATGGAAAAGGGAGAAACTTTTATTCTACCAGTTTATGTTTATATTAAACCTTTCATACTCTATAAGGTGAGGAAAAAAGTGGAGTCTTTAAGCTCAATTGCTTTACGATTTCAAGTTCCAGTCCAAGAGATTAAGAGGTTAAATGGAATTAGAGGGAACAAAGTTTATAAGGGAAAAGTTCTGAAAATTCCAACTCATAATTTCAGCTACGCTTCTCAACCAGCAAAAAATTCAAAGTATTATAGTTCAAGGAATTCAGGGTGGAGCAATACTGTTATTGTGAGTCAAGGAAAGCAAAAACAAGTGAATATATCAAAATTTTATCAGCCTACTAAAAACACTATTATAAGACACAGAGTAAAAAAAGGTGAAAGCTTATTTTTAATATCAAAAATGTACGGGGTTGAAATACAAAAGATAAGGGAATTGAATAGATTGAGTGGAAACAGAATCTATCCAGGTCAGGTCCTTCTCATTCCAGTAAACTAACAAAATATCATCTCTTTAAGACTTTCTTTAAAATCTTTTACAAGACCTCTATATTAACCTTGGTTTCATACTTATTTTCTATTTGAGGTCAATATGATCTTGGTAATCCAAGAATGTGTTCTGCTGTAAGGTTGAGAATCATTTCGTTTGAAAGTGGAGCTGTTTTGAGAAGCCTTGCAGAATCCCATAAAAGTATAAGGAAATTATCTTCCACAAATCCAGCTCCTCCATAAGTTTGTATAGCTCTATCTACTGCCATAAGCAAAAGTTCCGCCGCAAGATATTTTGAAGAGTTTGCCAAAAACATAACTTCTTGCGGAGGTAAATTTTTATCATAAGCCCATGCTGCTTTGTAAACAACAAGTCTTACAGCTTCTTGTCTTATTTTCACATCAGCAAGCGGATGTTGAATTGCTTGATAGCTCCCGATAGGTCTCTCCCCGAATACACATCTTTGTTTTGCATATTCTACTGCTCTTTGCAAACAAAATTCTGTCAGCCCCAATGCTCCAGCACCCGCTAAAATTCTCTCGGGATTAAGTCCGTTGAACATAACAAATACTCCTTGATTTTCTTCCCCAACCAAGTTCTCCTCCGGAACCTCTACATCTTCAAATACAACTGTGAACTGATTCATACCTTCTATTCCTCTTGTGTTAAGTTTGTGGAGCTTTATTCCCTTTGATTTCAGATCAACAAGAAACAAAGACAATCCAAACATTTTAGGTAGTCCTTTTTTTGAAAGTTCTGAATAAGGGATTGTTCTTGTGACAAGCAGGATATAGTCGGCGACATCGGCTCCTGTGATGTAAGTTTTTTCTCCATTTATTATATATCTATCTCCTTTCTTTTCTGCCAGAGTTTTTATTCTGAATGTATTGGTTCCTGCCTCTGGTTCTGTGACGCCAAGTGCACATTTTATTTTACCCTCTGCCATAAAAGGTAGAAATTTCTTTTTGAGATTTTCGCTACCGTTTCTTACGATGCAAGATTCCGCACATAGTGTTAGGACAAAAATTGCATTTCCTATCCCATATTTTGCAAGTGTTTCTATTGCTACTGCGCTTGCAAGCATTCCTAACCCCGTTCCGCCATACTCTGGTGGTACTATTGCACCAGTGAAACCAGCTTGTGAAAGTTCATCCCATATTTCCTGAACGAACTCGTTTCTTCTTATTTTTTCGAATATCTCTTTCTTTTTCCCTTCTAATTTTTTGTGTATTTTTTCTGCGGTGTCTTTTGCCATCTGAACCTCTGGAGAAAGCTCAAAATCCATTCTTACTTACCTCCTTTTTTTATTTTTTTTCGTTTTTATTTTTTGGTGTTGTAATAAATAATTCACTATGGTAATCAAATTTATTTTTTCTTTTTTTAATCTTTTAGTTTTCTTTTTCAAGAATTTTTGAACAAGCGTTCAAATTTTTTTATTTTTTGTGTTGATTGAAAATTTTCAAGCTATGTGATAAAAAACACTTTTGGAGCTGGTTTCAAAATTATTTTTCTTGCAGAATATAAATCTCCATCTATTGTGAAACCTATTTTTTCTTGACTTTCTATCTCAGCACCTCTTGCAATTTCATTAAGAGAATCTTTTGGTAGTTTACCAAAGTAAATTAAAGGTAGATAAATGGCAAGTTTAAAAAGGAAGTCGGAGTAAGCTATAAAGTTAAATGAATCGCTGCATTTTGGAGCTTTCGGGAAGTTAGAAAAATTCAAACCAAAGGAATGAATTGTAGAAGCTCCTATCAGGAGAAATTCGCCTTCGGTTTCAAGATGAGGGATTTCTTCATAAAACGCAACTTTTATTTTACATTTTTGCTTTTTTAGAATTTCCCTTTTTTTCTCTTTTTTGAGCATTTCCGATAATGCAATCAGTAAAGTTTCGGCACCTCTTATTGGTCCCAATATTTTTCCTGCGTAGTATTTTTCAAGAAAGTTGAAGGGGGTTATGGCTCCGAACAAAAATCCATAGAAGACATCTTTTTCTGTTTTTATTTCAATTGGGTTTCTGGGAATAACATCAATTTTTTTGCTTTCTTTTATTTTCAAAAGAATGTTTTCTATTTTTGGGATTTGAAGACAGGTTGCAATTGTGTTCATAGTTCCGCCGCGCAGATGTCCAACAAGTATTTTTGGAAAGTTCTTTGTTTCTTTCAACTTTTTGAATATTTCTGTGAGAACTCTGTGAATTGTTCCATCTCCACCGAAAATCAAGAGAACATCTCCGTCATCTGGTTCAAGGTCTATTTTGTTATCTGGCAAAACAAAAATTTTTTCTGGAATTATTTTCACATCTTCAAATTTTCTCATAAGTTGGATGAATCTTGATGAGTTTGAATTCCTGTTGTAGAAAGCTTTCTTGTTGTAAAAAAGGAAAATTCTTTTTATTTCAGCTTTTTCCTTTGGGTATTTGTGAAACATACTTTACTTTAAAGTTTTCTTTTATTTTTTCTTGTGTGTTTTTATCAGTCAAATTTAGGTTTTCGTTTTTCAAAGAACGCTGAAATTCCTTCCTTTGCGTCTTTTCCTGCTCTTGCTTCTGCAAGAAAGTGGGATGCGAGGTCAAGTGAGTAGCTTAAACTTGAATCAAAAATTCTCATAATAAGTTCTTTTGTTTTCCTTACTGCATAACCTGAATTACTTTTTATCTCTTCTATAATTTCATTTACTTTTTTATCTAACTCATCTTTTTCGCAGACTATGTTTATAAGTCCAATTTTTTGAGCTTCAAAAGCGTCAATTTCTTTTCCTGAGAGAGCAAGAAATTTCAAGTTTGACATCCCTATTTTTCTCAGAAGGAAAACGGAGATTACTGCTGGAATTAGACCTATTTTGACTTCTGGTGTTCTGAACTTTGCATTTTTTTCGCAAATAGATATATCTGATACAGCTAAAAATCCAACTCCTCCCCCAAAAGCCCCCCCTTGAACTTTCACAATAACCGGGACGGGAAATTTCCATATTGATTCATACATTTGAGCGAGCTTTCTTGCATCTGCGAGGTTCTCATCGTATTTGAGTTCTCCTTTTTCTTTCATCCATCTCAAATCTCCACCTGCGCAAAATATCTCCCCTTCTCCTTGAATCAAAGCTACTTTCAAGCTTTTGTCTTTGCTTTCCTCTGTGAAAACCTCGGTTATTTCGGCTATCATTTTTTCATCTAAAACATTTCTTTTCTCCGGAACAGAGAGGGTAACTACGAGAATTCCGTTCTGCCTTTCTACCTTTATCTTTTCCATATTATCTTCCTATTTTCCAAACAAAATAAAACGTAATAAGCGAAAGTATTATAGTTATAATTTCCAATATTTTAATTACTATTTCCATATTTTTCGCATCCTTTCCATAAGGAATTTACTCTTTTTCCCCGAGAATTTTCTTTGCTAATTTTCTCTTTTCTTCTGGTGTTTCAGCTAAAATCAGGAGGGCAATTAACCTGAAACCTTCATCTATTTTTCGCCCAAGATTATCTATTTTCTGTCCAAGCTCATCTATTTTACTAACGATTATTGCCGTATTTTCCCTTATGATTTTTCCGTTCCTCCAAGCAAGATAAGTCAAAATAGCTGCAAACAGTGTAATTCCAATTCCCATTATTGTAACCGCTATTTCCATATTTTTTCAACTCCTTTACATATAACTTTAATAACTGAATTTAGATAAGATGTTAAGCGAATATATTTGATGCTTTTTTCAGAATTTCAGAAAAGAACATTATTTTTACTTTGGTGCCATAAAGGCAGAATGTCTTATGGCATCATTCGGATGATGCTCTTTTATTTTAGGAAATTTTGGCTTACAAATAAAACTTTATCCGGAAAACTAAAATTCTTATTATAAAATGGATAAGAAAGAAAAATTCCCTATATCAATAGTATTCTTATGGATATTAACTGCTATTGCAGTTGGTTTAGCTCTAATTTCACTTATAGGTCTTATAATATCAAAAAATCAAAAGGTGAAAAAATCTTTTTTGAACACTATAAAAAATAAAACTGGAATTGAAATCCAAGATATAAAAATAAGTTTGTTCCCTCTAACCTATATAGCTGATTTGGAGATAAAACAAGCTAAATTTGGAAATTTACATATAAACCAAATCTCAATTTCTCTTCCCAAAAAAATCGTATTGAAAAAATTAAAATTGGGAAATGACTTTATATCAGAAGAAATAAAAATAAATGGGAACAAAATAGAGTTAAATAACTCAAAGCTGATTATAAAATCATCAGAAAAAAGCGAAATACCTGACTTGAAAATTCTGTGTGAAATAAAGGAAAAAATTTCTCAATCAAAAATATGGGATATATTTTTATTTTCCCAAAGTTTCATAGGATTTAACATCACTGCAAAAAACTTAGAGGTAATTGAGAAGAATTTTAAGGCGAATATACAAAAAATTTCGGCTAATGTGGAACAAGCAACAATAAATGGAGAAGCGAAGGGTAAAATATCTATTTCAAATTTAGGACTGATAGAAAAAGAAAAAAAAAGAGAAAATGAAATTATCGATGCCAATCTTAAATTCTTTTCATATATAGAAAGCTTTGGAGGTGGAGGTGAGATAATTTTTAAATCAGAAACTCTTGCCGGCTCAACTGATTTCTCATTTTTCCTGTGCAAAGAAGCAGAACTTGAATTCAAATCAAAATCTGATATTTCATTCGGTATATCAAGCCAGGATATTGAATTAGATGGGAATATTCTGGCAAAATTAGAAGGAAAGCTCAAAGACAAAAAAATTTCTTTTGATATATCTTTTAATGTACAATCTGAAAATTTAAAAATTTATCAGGAAAATATCGGTGAGGTATTTATTTCAGGAGAAGCTCATATCCGTGAAGATAAAATATATGGCAGCGGTGAGCTGAAAGCTGATGCAATAGAAAAACTTGAATTCTCTTCCGAATACTCCCCCAAAGATAAAAAAGGGAATATAAACTTTTTCTCATCTATTGACCTTTCAGAATCAAAAATTCTGAAAAAGTCAGATGGAAAAATAAAGTTATCAGGTAAAATTGGATTTCCCTATATAAAAGGGAAACTTGATTTTGACGTAAAACATAGCGAGATAGAAAACATATTCAAAATTCAAAGGACACTCGGAAACATAGATATAGAAAACGGGATACTGAAAATAAGTGCGGTCGCATATAATGAAGAAAGCAAGTTTATAATAAAAGGGGATTTTAATCCAAAAAATCTTGAAGCGTCAGCGAAAATTGAAGTCGCAAAATCTAAACTCTCAGACCTACTGAAAACAATAAATGTTGATGTTCCGTTTGACGGTTATGTTAAGTCAGATAACCTAAAATTCAATTTATATAAAAACACAATAAAATTAAATGGAATCGCATATGCAAAAAACTTTGAAATAATATCAGAAAAAATAAAATGCGCAAATGCAAATATCAAAACAGAAGTAGATTTTGAAGGAAACTATAATGTAAAGATAGAAGGAGTAGGTTTTGATGGAGTAATAATTTGCCCAGAGTATTATTCAGACTTTGAAAACAGTGAATTAAGCAAAGCATCAAAATTTTTCTTTGACGCAACCATAAATCAGAAAACTATAGATGTTTCATTAGAAGGATTATACAACCTTGAAGACATAGATATAACACCTTTTAAGATGAGAGGTAAAGCTGAATTCAAAGGCAAAGTAATAAGCGACCACAAAAATATTGAAAGTTCAATAGATATGAAATCAGAAGATTTTCAAATAGAAGATTATGCTGTAAGTTCATCTTGTGTCATCGGAAAAATTGAATACAAAGAAAATAAAGTTTTTATATCTGGACAAACTTGTGAAAATTTTCTTTTTGACATAGCTTATAATCCCAAAAAAGAAGAAATTTTTGGAGAAATAAAAAAGGGTGAAACAGAAATAAAGTTTTTGGGAGATCAAATTCAAGCAAAAGGTGAGATAAAAACTCTGTCGGAAATAGTCCCACTCCTTTATGGAAATGAAGGTTCATTTTTTGCAAATTACAAAATAAAGGAAAAAAAAGGAGATATTTCTTTATCATCTCCAAAATTCTTGATAGGTAATTTTATTTTGACTGACCTGAAAGCTTCATCACAAATAAAAGGAAATATTTTAGATTTTAAAGCGAACGCAAAATATCTTGAAGAAGAACTTGAAACAGAAGGAAAATATAACTTGAAAAACAAAGATATAGATTTGAAGATTAATTTGAAAGGATTTGCTGGTATTCCACTAAAAGGAGATATAAAAGTAGCAGGGAACATATTATCTCCGTATGTCAGCGGGAACTTAACAATAGAAAATGTTGATCTGACAGAAAAAACGCTTGCAAAAATCAGAAGTTATCTAAAATACGGAGGTGAATCAAGTGAAAAATTTGATAGAAAAGAAGAAGAACAGGAAAGAGAATCAAATGAAGAAAAAAAACAGGGAACAATAAATTTAGTTTTGAATATGAAAAACGTTTCTCTAAAATATGATATAATATCCACGAATTTATCTGGTAGAATTCATGTTTACGGCAATTTGGACTCACCAAAGGTAAGCGGCATATTAGAGATAAAAGATGGGTCGGTTCCAATCGCAGAGGTTGAGTTCAAACAGATAAGAGGAATGGGGATAATAGAAGGAGAAAAAGTTTTCCTGAACATACAAGGACAGGCAGAAGTTATAACTTTTGAAAACGAAAAATATCAGATAAACATAAGAATGATAGGAAATTTAGATTCTCTGAACTTTCACCTAACATCAAAGCCAAGTCTCCCTCAAAATGATATAATGTGTATCCTGGTTCTACTGAGAAAATGTAAATCTGTTGAAGATTACAAAGGAGTTCTTGAAGTAGCAGTATATAGAGGACTATATTTAATTTCAAAAAAACTTGAAGAAAACATAGGAATAGCAAGCACTAACGCAAGACCATTTTTTAAACCAACTGAATTCGGAATCATGGGTAAAGCATACGGACTTAACTTCACTTTCTCACAAAACATCTTTGAAGGAGTGAATAAATTTTCTCTCTCCCGCGAAATATCAGATAATATCTTTACGACTTTGAGTTGGGATAACAAAAAATACGGATACTCCCTTCTTGGAAATGTGGGAAATCTCGGTCTTGATGTAAAAACAATTAGAAGGTTCTGAAAGAAAAATGGTAAGAAAATATGGTAAGCATAATAACTATATCTAACTCAAGAGAAAAGCTATTGAAAACAGCACAAGGAGTTATAAGAGAATGTAAAAACTTCAATAGTGAATGGGAATATATAATCGTTGAATGTCAAAAAGAAAATAGTGATAGGAATTACATATCAGAAACAGATGCAAAAACAGAAGCAGATGAACTTGAAAATGAAATAAAAAAAATAAAGGAAGAACTTGAAAATAAAAACCAAATAAGACATATAAAAGTAGAAAAGTGTGGATTTTCTTATCAGAGAAACATAGGAGTAAGAGAATCAAAACACAAAATTTTGGTATTTGTGGATGATGGTATGGATATACCGGAAGGTTGGTTAAAAAAACTAATATCTCCTATAATTTCAGGTGAAGCAGATGCAGTTCTTGGCGGAGTATTACCTAAATTAGAAAAGGGTAAGACAAAAGAGAATATATTAGCTTTGTGCCAGAGCATTCTGGGTTTTCCAGGTGGAGGTCTAAAATATTATGCGTTGGGTACGCGACCGATAGACTCGTTCTCAACTCCAAATTTAGCAATAAGAAAAGACCTCGTAGAGCTCGCTGGTGGATTTGACGAAAAACTCATATTTGGAGCAGAAGACTCTGATTTAGCGATAAGAATAAAAAGTAAATTCCCAAATTCAAAGTTTCTTTATAAAAAAGAAGCTTATGTTATAGCAGAACCAAGAAAAAATTTAAAAGAAATAACAAGATGGTTTATAAGAAGAGGTAAAGCATTAGCAACACTAAAAATAAAATATTCCAACGGCAAAACGAAAATAAAAGATTTATTAAGTAGAGAACTTATTCTCCCAAAAATCTTTATATCATCTTCTATACCTTTGATTTTTCCTTTATTCTCCTTTTCTTATGTGGCCAAGGTGGAAAAAACTCTTTTTTTGGTAAAAAATAAACTAAAAAATGAAGATATTATACCAAAAGAGTATTCTTTAATTTTGCCAATTGCTCTCCCCATATTTAAGTTTTTAGCTGATATGTGTTTTTCTATTGGGTTTTACATTGCTTATTTTTCAGCGGGAAAGAAAATCACGTTATGGAAACGAAAAAATATGAAAAATGCAAAATTTCTTATGAAAGGATAAAGATATAAAACTTATGATACCGAAAAAGAGCAAAGAATGGAAAAGGAAAAAATTTGAGGAGCTAAAACAAATGAAGGCAAAATATAATTTTTTCATTTTTTTCAATTTTACAGACCTTGATGTACCAGCAATAACCGAAATAAGAGATAAAATGAAGGAAATAGGGAATGAAGTGAAAATATCAAAAAATGCGTTCATAGAAAAGATACTTGGGGTGAGATTTGAAGATCCGACAGCAGTTGTTGGAATAAAAGATGACCCAATAAAAACTGTAAAAATCCTTTCAAAACTTATAGAAAAGAAAATAAAAGGAGCACTAATTGATGGTAGATTTATTGATAGAGAAGAGACAATAAAATTAAAGAACCTCCCAGATACACCCGAATTAAGAGGAATGGTTATAGGCTCACTTATATCTTTGCTTCACAGATTAATTACTTCTCTTTCATGGTATCCTTCTTCTCTGATTAGTATATTAAAGCAAAAAAGTGAAAAAGGGTAAAAAATAGAAGAAGTGATAAATAAAAAACGGGAAAGGAGGTAGAGTAAATATGCAACAGAGGGAAGATCTGATGGAAAAGGTAAAGGAGTTAAAAGAGATAACGGGGGCAGGATTTGCTGATTGTAGGAAAGCTCTCGCCGAAGCCAATGGAGATATTGAGAAAGCAATCGAAATACT
Organism: Candidatus Calescibacterium sp.; assembly: GCA_032249135.1. Lineage (GTDB taxonomy): Bacteria > Calescibacteriota > Calescibacteriia > Calescibacteriales > Calescibacteriaceae > Calescibacterium. The sequence goes on from JAVVGL010000008.1 coordinate 24,876, forward strand.
TAGAAAAAGGGGGTTAGCAAAGGCAGAAAAAAAACTGGCTCGCCAGGCAAAAGAAGGAATAGTTGATGCATACATACACATAGGTGGAAGAATAGGGGTTCTCGTTGAAGTCAACTGTGAAACGGATTTTGTTGCAAGAAATGAAGAATTCAAAAAATTTGTTCATGAAATAGCTATGCAAATAGCGGCTATGTCTCCGCGATGGATAAAAAGGGAGGATGTCCCAGAAGAAATAGTGAAGAGAGAGTTTGAAATATATTTTGAGCAAAGTAAAGCCGAAGGAAAACCAGATCATATTGCAGAGAAAATAGCAAAGGGGAAGCTTGAGAAATTTTTCGAAGAAAACTGCCTCTATGAACAAATATGGATAAAAGATGGTAAAAGCAAAATAGAAGACCTCATAAAATCAATGATAGCAAAATTCGGTGAAAACATATCGGTCAGGAGATTTGCAAGATTTGAGATAGGAAAAGAGTAATTTCATTTTATTCACTCATATAAAGTCCATTCCTTTCTATATACATCAGAACTCCGTCTGGAACGAGATATTTTACTGATTTTCCTTCTTTTATAAGTTGCCTTATTCTTGACGATGAAACATCTATTATCTCCGCCTCTATTTTTACAAAATTTTTCAAATCAGGAAAATTATGAAATTCATCTTTATTTGGAATATATCTTGGAAACCACGCAACTTTAACTAAATTCAAAATTTCAGAACTATTCTTCCATGTATGAATTTTTAAAGCTGAGTCTTCTCCAACAAGAAGGAAATATTCATCCGCAGAAATATTTTCACGGAAGAATTTTATTGTATCTATTGTATATGATATTCCACCTCTTTCTATTTCGCATGTTGATATAGTAAAATCAGGATGAGGCAAAAGTGCGATACGAAGCATATTTAATCTATGTTCAGCAGAAGCAACTGGAATTTTTTTATGAGGTGGAATATTTGCGGGAACAAAGAAGACTCTGTCAAGTCCCAATTGTTCAACTGCTCTTCTTGCCATAATAAGATGTCCAATATGAGGAGGATCAAATGTTCCTCCAAATATTCCTATTTTTCTCAAAATCATAAACGGGGTGATCAAATAGTAATAAAAGTTTCTATTTATCGGAAAATCAAAAGATAAATATTAAGATAAGAGCCAAGGCGAAAAAATAATCCTAAAAACTTTTGGTAATCGCTCATTTTATACATTTTCCCAAAAAAATGTAAAATTCAGTATTAATGATCTAATTTTGTAAGTTTCTGAAGTTTTGGTAAGAAATGAAAGATAAAATTTGGGGCAAGATTTGGAATTTTGTTTTGCTTGCGAGACCTTTTCAGTGGCAAAAAAATATTTTTGTTTTTGCTCCCGTTTTCTTTTCTTTTTCTTTTGAAATACAAAAGCTCATAAAAGTTTTTTGGGCATTCTTATCTTTTGTATTGGTTTCATCTTCCGTTTACTCTATAAACGATATAATTGATCTTGAAAAAGATAGGGCTCACCCTATAAAAAGTAAAAGACCGGTAGCTTCCCAGAAAATATCTAAAAACGAAGCTTTAACTTTTGCTCTGTTACTATTTATCATTTCTCTGATAATAGGTTATGTCTCTCATACGCTTTCTATCATAGTTGCTTATTTCCTTTTGAACATTTTATATTCGCTCTTTTTTAAGGGAATAGAACCTCTTGGTATTTTTTCTGTTGCTTTTGGTTTTGTTTTGAGGGTTTTTGCTGGTGGTTTAGCAGCTAAAATAACTCCTTCAAGTTGGCTTACAACCTCCACATTCTTCATCTCTCTTTTCATTTCTTCTATGAAGCGTGAAGCGGAGGAAAAAGAACATTCAAAAATCTATGAACATATAGGGGTTATTTCCGCAACTTTAACAATAATTTTTTACACCTTATACATAATTTTTGAAAGAAGAAGTTTTTTCCTTCTTATCTCAATAATCCCAGTTATGTTCGGTATAATAAGATACTATATAATATCTGAGGAACAAAAAGGAAAAGACCCTTCTTTACTCATAGTAGATCCACAAATATTGATTGCTGCCTTTATATGGGGTGTGATGTTCGTATTGGATAGTATTTTCCCTGATCTGAGAACTATTGATTTTTCAAGATAATACCACCGGCTTTTCTAATTTTTCTGGGAAATTTTCATTTTCCTTATACTTTCTTAATTTTTCTGCTGCTGCAAGGGTTCCAAGTAAAAGCCAGAACATCTCAGCTGTTTGTAAAATAATGAATGTATTGGCACCCAACATATGAACTAGTATCCCAACAAACCATCCAATTATTCCTACTGATAAAGCTTCAATATTTTTATCCTCGTAATTTAATTTCGTATTCATTTTCAAAAACTTCCAAATTGTGTATAGAAGATAAATAAAAACTATAAGTCCCAAAGTTCCTGTTTCACCCCAAACTCTGAAAAATTGGTTATCCATCAAGCCAACTCCTAATATTCCAAATCCAAAAATCGGGCTTTGTGGGAGCTGACCGGTTATAAACCATTCCCATCTTTTCAATCTTACAAAAACAGATGATTCAACATATATATCTCCTAATATCTCCCCCCCTCCCTCACCTACAAATGTGTATCTCATTCTCTCTATGACATAATCTGGAACTATAAACGGAAATACTGCTACAAGTATGAGCGAGATAATGAAAATATCTTTCCTTCTCATGAAGATTAGCAGGAAAATTAGCCATGTAACTCCGGCTATATATGATGCTCTTGAAAGGGTTCTGAAATAAACCAGACAGGCTGCTGCAAAGATGATTGGGAATAAAAATTTTTTTAATCCTTTTGATTTGAGCATAAATGGTAATGCTATTGCCATTATTCCAAGGTTGAATATTCCTACATTCTCTCTACCTCCAAATTTTTTGTGGAAAGGGAACATTATTACATTTCCTATTTTACCCTCTATTATTATTTCTTTTAGCCAGTATATTAGAGCTAATGATACACCAAGGAAATAAGCTATTATAACATTTTTGATTTCTTTTTCACTTTTTAGCAGAGAATAGCTCATTATAAAGTAAAGCCAGTATTGTATAAACTTTGCAAGAAAAAGAAGTTGAGCTTTCCATCTCCAAGGTGATAAATATAAAAAAGTTGAAATGGTGTATATGAATGCAAAAAACAAAATTATTGCCGATATTTTTGCTCCATATCCTATCTTTGGAATGTAAAAACCTCTTATTCCCCACGAAACAAATGTGAGAACGAAAAAAATATCTTCAAACCTTAAAGTTATATCTCTTACACCTGTTTCTCCTACACTTATTGATGGGGAGATTGGAATAAGAAAACATATCAGATATATTCCAATTGAAGGATTTTTCAGTATAAGTGGAGCAAATATTGCTGCTGTTACAACTATTGCTGGTAAGTAATCTTTAAGTATTTTCCCTATATTTACTTCACTTACTTCCATCAAAGATAAATTTACTTTTAATTTATTATTTTTTGAAAATTTTTAATTTCGGGATTACATTTTTCACTTGCGTATGAGGAGAGCTTATTTTTATATTTTTTTATTTTTCCTTTGGTTTTTCAGTGTGATTTACAACGCTTCTTTACCATCTCGTATTCCTGCTGGTTTAGGAAATTTAGATAAGATTATTCATTTTATCTACTACATTCCTGGAGGATTTTTGGCTTTTATGTACATCAGAGCTTTCGGGCAAATTTCTTTGCTCGCTTCTTTTCTTTTAGCTCTTTCTGTATCAATTACTGATGAATTTATTCAGTCTTTTATTCCTGGGAGACAGGCTGATTTCTTTGATATAGTTGCAGATGCTTTCGGAATCATTTTAGGAATTTACTTGGGAATTATAAGAGAGAAATCAAATCAAATCAGAGAAAAATTGAAGAGGGAAAATTGATTTGACGGAAAAAAAATTCCTAATTTCAGAGAATTTTTCTATTTTTTGAAATCAAAATTTTTTGTTTTTTTTATTTTTCTTTCTGATTTTTTTATCATAAAAAAAAATTTTTTGGTTGTAGAATAAATTCATAAAAATAAATTCATAAAACAGAAAATTATTTTTATTTTTAAAATTTTTATTTATGAGTTTTGGTTTAATAAAAAAAGATGGAGGAGGTGAGGGGAAAAGTGGAAAGGAAGTTTCTGGGGACCCACATAATAGCGGAACTTTATGGGTGCGATCCAGCTTTGCTTGACGATGTTGAATTCATAACCTCTACCTTACTTGAATCCGCCGAAAAAACAAAAGTTACAGTCGTAGATTATGTTTCAAGAAAATTTGAACCACAGGGAGTATCCGTTGTCGTTATAATATCTGAATCTCACATAACAATACATACGTGGCCAGAATTCAAATATGCAGCTTTAGATTTTTATACTTGCGGTGAGGAAGACCCTGAACCTGCTGTCAGAGAAATAGCTCAAAAGTTCAAAACAAAAGAATTGGTCTTGTTCCGAGCAGATAGAGGAAACATATCTAAAGTGAGGAAATTGATGAAAAGAAAGTTGAAAGGAGATGAACAAATTAGGACCGATGAAATGCAAATTCTACTTTGATTGGACCGATAAATCCTCAGGGTTCTTCTATTCAATAAAAGATGTTATATTATCTAAAAAAACTGAATTTCAGCAAATAGACCTTGTTGTCCTTGAAGAGGTCGGACTTACTCTAATATTAGATGGAAAAGTACAAATTGCAGAGCTTGATGAGTTTATATATCATGAAACTTTGGTCCATATACCGGCAATTGCGGTTGGTGATCCCGAAAGTATTCTTATAATTGGAGGAGGAGATGGATGTGCCCTCCGAGAGGCTTTAAAACACAAAAGCGTGAAAAGGTGCGTCCTTGTAGACATAGATAGAGAGGTTGTAGAAATATCAAAAGAATATCTCAATCACATAAATAAAGGTTCTTTTTTTGACCCGCGAGTTGAAATATTTTATGAAGACGGACGCAAATTTATAGAAAACACAAATGAGAGATTTGATATAATAATAATAGATACAGTTGATCCTCTTGAATATGGACCTTCCTACCTTCTTTTCACAAGAGAGTTCATGGCGTGTGTCAAGCAAAGACTTACAGAAAGAGGAATTGTTGCAATACAATCAAATACGATTTTCCCGGGGGGCTCAAAATTTCTGCTTGCTATGTATAAGACTTTGGAAACGGTCTTCCCAAAAGTTTCTTTTGCTTGGACGTATCTCAAATCTTTTATGTTAAGTTGGGCTTTTACTTTCGGTTGCTTGAAAAGAAAACCGGAAGATGTTCCCGATGAGGAAATAGAAAAAGTTTTATCTCAAATTGAAACTCGTTTCCTTACTCCACAAGTTTATAAAGCTTGTATAGCTAAACCTAAGTTCTTTATAGAAGACCTCAAAAATTTTGATCAAATAATAACTGACGAAAAACCGCTATTTGTTTATTGAAATACCAGATATTGTCCTGAAGCTTTGTTTATTTTTTTCTTCTTTTCTCCTTCTTTTTTTCTCCTTTTTTACTTTGAATAAAACTTTACAATTTCTTCTACAAGAGATTCTATTGTTTGTTTTTTTGACACGATCTCTGGTTTTTTGACATACCTTTCCACTGTCTTTGCGGTTACTTCTCCTATGCAAGCTATCACTCTATCTTTTATCCAGTCCTTTTCAAAAAATTCAGTAAAATATATGAAAGATAAAGAAGATGTAAAAGTGAGAACATCAGGATTTAAAATTTTTAATTCTTCTATTTCTTCTTTGGTTTTTTCTTCTTTCTCTATTGAGTATATTTCAACTGTTTTTACATTTTTTCCACTCTGAATAAGTTTATCCTCTATATTTTTTACTTTTTCTGCTCTTAAAAATACCACATTTTTTTCAGGTCTAATTTTTAACTCTTCGTATAAATTTTCTGTTGTGAAATTCTGAGGTAGTATGTCTGGAATGATACCAGATTCAACCAGGGACGAAGCTGTTTTTTCACCTACTGCGGCTACTTTCATTCCCCAGATAGTTCTTGAATCTTTACCTATACTGAAAAGAAAAGAGAAAAAATTTTGCACACCATTCTGGCTCGTAAAAACCAAGATTGTATCGTTCCTTTCTTCTTTATTTTTAGATTCAATTTCTTCTAAAAATTTTTTTATGTTTTCTTTGTGCTTTTCTCCGAAGACTATTTTTACGGAGGGAAATAGTATAGGCAAACCTCCGAACTCTCTTATTAGTTTTGATGCGGAATAAGATTGCTTTAAAGGACGTGTTATCACTATTTTTTTCTGGAACAAAACTTTTTTTTCAAACCAGTTTATTTTCTCCCTAAGCTTTACAACTTCCCCTACCAAAAATATCGCCGGAGGATTTATCTTCTCATCTTTTGCTTTCTCAACTATTTTATCTAAGGTAGATATTACTGTTCTTTGTAAGGGAGTAGTTCCATTTTCTATAACGGCACATGGGGTAGAGGGGGGTAAATTTTCAAGTAGCTTTTTTACTATTTTTTCAAGTGGTTTTACTGTCATAAGGAATATCAGAGTTCCACACTTTGATAAAGCTGAAAAATCTAATCTTTCTCTCCCTTCTGCCTCACTCCCTGTTGCAACTGCAAAAGATGAAACAAAATCTCTGTGTGTTATTGGAATTCCAGCATATGCGGGGACGGAATAAAAAGATGAAACGCCGGGAACCACTTCAAAATCTATATTGTTTTTCCAAAGATATTCGCATTCTTCTCCTCCTCTTCCGAATATAAAAGGATCTCCTCCTTTTAGCCTTACAACATTTTTCCCTTCTTTTGCTTTTTCAACTAAAAGTTCGTTTATTTTTTCTTGTGAGAGAGTGTGTTTTCCAGCCTCTTTTCCAACATATATTTTCTCCGCCTTTTCTGCATACATAAGTAGTTCTTGTGGTATAAGATGGTCATATATTACAACATCTGCTTTTTTTAGTATTTCTACACATTTTATAGTTGCAAGGTCTGGATCTCCCGGTCCTGCTCCTATTATATAAACCTTCCCCATTTGATTAATAGTATTTTTTCTTGTGCTTTTGAACAAAAAATCTGTATAATAAAAAATAAAAAGATATGGCAAAGTTTTATATAACTACACCAATATATTATGTAAATGATGTACCTCATATTGGGCATGCATATACTACGATTGCGGCAGATATTATCGCAAGGTTCAAAAGGCTTTTTGGTTACAAAGTTTTTTTTCTTACAGGAACTGATGAACACGGAAAAAAGATTGAAAAAGCAGCTGAAGAAAAAGGAATTTCACCAAAAGAGTTAGCCGATGAAACTCATAAAAGATTCAAAGAACTTTGGAAAGTATTGAATATCTCTTATGACAAATTTATAAGAACAACAGATCCAGAACACGAGGAAGCAGTTATCTATTTTTGGAAAAAGATGAAGGAAAAAGGAGATATATATAAAGGGAAATACGTCGGTTGGTACTGCATTCCATGTGAATCGTTTTTTCCTTCTTCACAAGTAGAAGAAGGTAAGTGCCCATCTTGTGGGAGACCCGTAGAAGTTTTAGAAGAGGAAAGCTACTTTTTTTCTGTTCAAAAATATAAAGATAAGCTCAAAGAATTCATGTCAAGTACAAACTTTATCAAACCAGATTTCAGACAGAAAGAGGTTTTGCATGCCCTTGATGAACTAGGAGATATATCTATATCTCGCCCTCGCAACAGAGTTCAATGGGGAATTCCTGTCCCAGATGATGAGAATTTTACTATCTATGTTTGGGTTGACGCTCTTATAAACTATGTCTCTGCACTTGGGTATCCTGATGGTGAAAAAATGGAATTCTGGCCAGCAGATATTCATCTTATAGGAAAAGATATATTAAAGTTTCATGCTATATACTGGCCTATGTTTCTTATGTCAGCTGATCTTGAGCTCCCGAGATTAATTTTTGCTCACGGCTGGTGGAAGGTTCAAGGACAGAAGATGTCAAAGTCTTTGAGAAATGTTGTTGATCCTTTTGAAATATCAGCGGTCTTTGGAGCTGATGCTTTGAGGTTCTTTTTGTTCAGAGAAACTCCCTTTGGACAAGATGGAGACTTTTCAGAAGAAGCTATAAGGTCAAGATATGAGAATGATTTGGCAAAAGATTTTGGGAATCTTATTTTGCGTGTTGCAAAATTTGCAGAAACAAATTTTCCATCTGGTGTGAGAAAATTAGATTTACCAAGTTTTGGAGATTTTTCTCCTGCGGAATTGCTCTCACGATGGAAGAATGCAATTGAAAATATAGATTTATTTTCTGCTTTATCTTATTTTTCCTCACTTGTTTCTTTTTCAAATAAGTTTATAGATTCACAGGCTCCTTGGGCAAAATTGAAGGCAGGGCAGACGGAGGAAGCTGAAAAAATCATTTATGCTCTCTCATATCTTATCAAAATAATAACTTTTATGATATATCCTTTCTGTCCAGAAACTGCTTTGAAAATCTCTAAAAGTTTTGGGTTTGAGTGGCTTTTAGATGAAACCACTAAACCAAAAACGCTTCAAGATGTGCTAACCTATGATGCTGTTTTCAGAGTAAAGAGTCCGGGAGTTCTTTTCCCAAAAATTGGAGGTTGAACCTCACCCAGAAGCTTCAAAAATTTTCCCTCATCAAATTCTCCTTTCTTTTTTCTTATTTTTAGAACTGAGTTTTTCAGAGAGTTTGCAAAATATATAACTTCTGTTCCGGTTGGATCTACAAGCGTCATTTTTGATCTTTCAAAATTTTTTATAAAATCTTCTGATGTCTTTTTGGCCATAAAGAAATATTCTTCCATAACTTTTGAATATATGTTTTTACTTTCATGATTTTTCCCGTTGCTGATTTGTTTGAGCTTTGATTTTATAAGCTCCTTTATTATATTTGCAGAAAGAATTTTCATATAAATTTTGCTTGAGGTTTTTGATGAACCAAAGATTGTTCCTTGTAAATTCTCTTCAAGAAATTCAATACAGATTTTATTTTCCGGAATAGATTGCAAATATCTTATTTGTTCCCAGATTTTTTGATTGACAAGATTGTCTGCTTTTCTTTCAACCTTAAAGTGTAAAATTGAGAGGTTTTTTGGTAGATTATTTAAAAATACACTTGCCACTATAAATTCTGGAATCATGAAATTATGAGCTACTATGTCTTGAGCAAGATGTGTCATATAACCTATCATGAAAGCTTTCTTATAATCATCTGAAGCTTTGAAAAATATAGAAAATATAAACTCCCAGTTATGAGGGTGTTGTTTCCAGTTTGAAAAATTTTTCCCTATGATTATATCTGCCATTATACTCCCCCATAAAAACTGGGGATAAAATTTTTCACATATTTTTGCTATTGTGCTTCCCATTTTTATAAGATCTATCGCTGAAGTTATGCTAAGATGGGCTCCAGGTCCCCATGCAAAAGCGTCTTGGGAAAAAATGGAAATCAAAGGAAAAGAAAAGAGTATCAAGAGTAAAATTTTGAACATCATATTAATTTTGCAAAAACAAACCGTTCAAGAAGAATTTTCAAGAAAATAAAAAAAATGATAAAAAATAAAGCTTAAGAAATCAGAAACTTAAAAAGAACTTTAAAAAGCTTGGAATCATATATCGACAATTATCGGTAAAAGAAAATATTCGCCCTCTTTTTTCAGTTCTGCGCCCCCATATGTTACTGCTTTGATATAAATTTTTGGATTAAGATTGTTTTCCTTCAAACTTTCAAATAACATTTCTACTTCAATTTCTGCTTTTTCTTTATCTTCAATTATTTTAACCTTTTCCAATTTAAATGGTGCAATTTTTTTTGTGTCAAATAAGAAAATTATTTCGTTAAGAAGTGTTATCAAGGCATCAACAAAGTCTATTCCATCTGATTTTATTTTGAGCCTTATTTTTTTACCTACACCTTTATTTTTTTTATCTCCTATTTTTTCTATAATATTACCTTCTATAATATTATTTTCTATTTCCTCTATTCCTTCTGATTCCTCTCTTTTCTTTTTTTCTTCAAATTTATCTTCTCCAAAATATATATAGTAGAGAGCATCTATTGAATCTCTGATTATTTCTTCTTTCGTTTTTGCCTTTACTGTGAATCCAGCTTCGCCTGTATGATCCATTATCTCAAACATATTTTTTTTAGTTCATTATATTATTTTAGTTAAGTTATATTGTTATTCGTTATATTATTATTCTATATTATTCCGAATTGTGCAAGCAATCTTTCTAAATTTGTACCCATTATTTGGATGAAAAGATTTATTTCAAATTGATCTGGTTTCTTAAAACCTACTATCGGAACATCTCTTGAGAATGTTGAAAGGTATCCTGAGTTTATATATAAAAGCCCTAAAAAATCTGGGGATTGAAAACCGATATATGGGAAAACGGTTGTCATTCCGTCTTTTTTTATTGGCTCAGGTAGCTTCACTCCTTTAGCAGGAATATATTTTTTTGATTCATCTTGGGAGAAATGTTCTGAATCTTCAAATCTTATTGTTGATACACAAAATTGTTGAGATTCACCTGATATTCGTTTTAAAATCTTTGTTTCTGTACAGTATTTGAGACATTTTTCTGTTTTTTCGTCTACAAGTTCGCAAATTTTCATTTGCAATCTACCATCACCTTGACAGCTCTGTACTTCTATTGGACAATATAGCGAGCAAGTTGTTTCTTGGAGATTGATGAAAGTTTCGTTGCATTCTTGGAGTTTTATGTCGCATGTACCTATATATTTTTTTTCAAAGCAATATGAAGTTTTTGGCATCTTACAAAATAGCTGATAAATGGGATTACTTTCTGCGAGTGGGATTATGCCCGGGGAATCGGAAAAGCATTCCCACTCAAATATGAATCTGTGGTCAGCAGTCCATGCGGGTAATATTGCTCTTATTCCACCTTCTGCTGATGAGAAGAAAGCATGAAAATCAAATTGTAATTCATTTGGAATTATACCGGTTATAAGAGAGGAAAGTATTTGAGGGTTTACAAATTGTATTAAATTATTTACAACATTTTGTTGTATACCGACGCCAGTTAAAGATGTTGTCAGAGCTCTTATTAATTCATCAAAAATACCAGTTCTAACGATTCCTACGATGAAAGTTAATATTGCGTTAATTAAAGATTGCCAGCTCACTCTTTCTGTGCCCTGAAAACTTTTTGCGATTTGAGAAAAATCATCTTTTAAACTTGCAGGTATTTCAAGTTTTGATCTTGGGAGTTTTCCGAATTCGTTTGATAATTTATCATCTACAAAGATTGAAGAAGATGAAGTTGGAATTGCAAAGATATTTTCTCCAGCTTGTGCTATGAAATCATCAGCCTGTGGATCTGTTTCCTGCTTGATTGAATCAAGCATCATAGCAAATGCTTCCGCTGAGCTCAAGAAAAGCTCAGGAACTTCTTTCCAGTACACTCTGCCTTTTTTGGGTTCTATACCTAAAAGATTTTCTTTTTCGTTCAGCAAAAATGGGATAACTCTTATTATGACATCCCTTACAGAAATTCCACCAGCAGAGACTCTACCTGAGGAAATTTGGAGCTCAAGTCCGAGTTCTTGAATGAATTGAAACGTTCTTACTACATTCTCTAGTTTCACATCAAGGTCTATTGATAAAATGAATTTTATAAGACCTTGGACTACTTTTAGGACTCCATACAATAAATTTGCGTCGGCATTATCAAATTCTATGCCATCAAGGTCTAATCTCCACCATTCTTTTCCTTGAAATTCAATTCTCCATGAGAATTTATCTACCTTAAAGCTCCAATTTTTTTCTTTGCGCGGAATTTCTAAGTTTTCAATTATTTTTTCTGAAATGTCAATTATGTTTCCCTGGAATATATCATCAAGGAGTGTGTTTATTGTTGTTTCTGCTTGAATTTGCTTTTCGCTTTGATGTGGTCTTATATGTCGGGGAGAAGTTCCAGATGCCAATTGAATTATTATATTTCCCAGCTCAATGGTAACATTTTCAACATTTTTGAGGAGTATTGCGGACTGGGCTAATGCCAGACCGAATCTAATCTCCGGATTATTGGGATATATCTTCACTCCTTCTGCAAATATTTTAGCAGCTTCTTGGAAATTACCTTCGCCTAATTTCTTTTTCCCATTTGAAATTATATCATTTACGCTTGGCTCTTTTTCACCAAATAAAGCATCATTTATTTTCTGGCATTTTATAAAAGGTATTATTATGAAAACCAGAGCTAAAATTAGAGATGTAATAGTTCTTCTTTTTATTTTTATTTTTACCGGATTTACTTTCATATTAGAAAATTTAGTCAAGCTTTTCAAAAAAAATGGGAAAATAACAAATTGGAAAAATTGAAAAATTTGGATTTCTTTATTAATCTCCAAAAATATGGAGAATAAAAATACGGAGATGACATGTGTGATAATAAAGCCGGATGCATTTGAGAGGAACCTTACCGCAAGAATTCTATCTAAAATAGAAGAGAGTGGACTAAGGCTCGTCGCGATAAAAAGTTTGAAGATTTCAAAAGAGCAGGCTGAAAAGTTTTACTATGTGCATAAGGGAAAACATTTCTTTGAATCGTTAACAAACTATATTTCATCTGGTAAAATAGTTGTCGCAGTATTTGAGGGAGAAAACGCAATAGAAAAGGTAAGGAAGATAATGGGAGCAACAGATCCCAAAAAAGCGGAAGAGGGAACTATAAGAAAAATTTATGGAATAGATATAGAAAAGAACTCAATACATGGATCGGATTCACCAGAAGCAGCTAAATTTGAAATAAGTTTCTTCTTTTCAGTTTCAGATTTACTTTAAAGGTTTAAATATTCGTAATACATGGTTTTTATATCTTATTTCTGTTATGGGTTCAGCAAATCCTAATTCCCTTATCTTATCTTGCGGTAAAGAAATTAGTTCTGGTTTCCCACGAGATGAAGTATAATCTAGGGAGCTTATCACATACGCGTCGGCTCCATAAGGATTTGTAGTCCATTCTTTCTCAGCATAGAATGTTGCTATTGGGAATGGTTCAAAAATAATTTTGATTTCTCCGTAGTTTTCTCTTATCCATTTTCCAGCAATCTTATATATTTTTCTTCCTTCATCTGTGTAAAAAGGTCTCAAAGAGTAGAATATATTAAGGAGGATTATAGTTCCTAAGAAGATTAGCCGAGCTCTTTTTGATTTTTCAAGCTCAAAAATAAAAAGCGATGAAATAATTGCTATTTGAGGTAAAATTGGTATAAAGAAGTAATCAGCCACGATCGCTATTGCAAAGTTGGGCACAAACCATATAACCAAAATAATAAGCAGTATTACCCCGGAACCTTTTAATCTCTCCCAATTTTTTATCAGGTGGAGTAATCCAAATCCAAATAAAATGATGTAAGATGATGTGAGGAGACTTGGAAATGCATATTTGTGAAAAAGATGAATGTTTGAAAGAAAAGTTCTTATATACTCCTTCAAAGAAAGAATCTTGCCCAAACTTTCTATTTGTAAAAGTTTTTTAGGTTCAGAAAGTCTTTCGGGAATTAATTCACCACCCTTGTAAAGAAAAAGTTTTGATATAATTGATGGAAGATTTCCTTCGTTGAAACTCAATATATGATATGGGGCTGAAGAAATAAAAAATCCAAAGATTGAAATTGCTATTCCTTGAAAGTTCCTTATAAAAATTGCGGAAATTAAAACAGAGATTATAATCTCTGGTCTGACTATATATCCTATTCCCGCTGATAATCCCGCAAGAAATGAAAGTAAAAGAAAAATTTTTCTATCAGATATTTTCTTTCTTGCAAGGAAAGACAGAAAGCAGGTTAGTGTAAAAAATAAAGTTGATGTTGTATATGGTAAAGTAGAAGAGGAAGCCCATACAAACTTTGGGATAAAAGAAAGTAAAACAGAAGATAACAGGGCTAATATTTGGGACTCATAATAAGGAAAGCTTGTAAGAAAAATCTCTTTTGAGAACAGAAAAGTTATAATTAAAACTCCTAATCCAAAAATTGCAGAAGTTATTCTACCTGCAAGTTCTGTTTCAATACCAAGTTTATAAAACAAAGATACGAACCAGGAATATCCAGGAGAATAAACAGGATGAGTATATCTTTCACCTTTTGCAGATTTTTCAGCTATTTTCAAATAAAAATATGAATCTGTTGACTCTATTGCATCATTTGAATATTTTTTCAAAGATAAAGAAAGCGAGAATATAAACCAAGCTGTACAAAATATAAAAAATAAAATGGAGATTTTTCTTCCAAAAGAACTCACTATTTTTATATTTTAACGAAAGTTGCTCTCAAAACATTAGGAATCTTTCTTATATCCTCAATAACATCATCTGGAGGAATAGAATCTATATTAACCAGAGCAATGGCTTTCCCTCCTGGTTTTTCTCTTCCGAGATGAATTGAAGCAATATTTATTCCCTTTTCTCCAAGGTAAGTTCCTATTTTACCGACGACTCCGGGTTTATCTTCATTTTCGAAAAATATTATGTTTCCCGCTGCGGGTGCCTCAACTCGCATCGAGTTAAGTTCTATAATTCTTGGCTCTCCTTGAAAAATAATTCCTCCAATTGAGAAAACACCCTGCGATGTAGAAACTTCAACTTTTACCTGAAATTGGGTTCCTGAATCTTTTACTACAGTTTCACCAAGTAAAATTCCTCTTGACTTTATAATACTTTCTGAGTTGAGTGGAGTTGCTAATTCTTCTCCGAACATATTTTTTGCAAATCCCCAAGCTACCCCAGCTCTCACAATATATGCTTCATCAATAGTGGTTAAAACTTTTATTTCTTTGATAGTAAATGGATATGCTTGGGCTAAAAAAGAAGCGAGCTTTGTGCCAAGTTCAAAAAACTGAACTTTATCTTCTGGTATTGGGAAGAAATTGACTGCGTCCTGAATTATTCCATATTTTAAAAACTTTATAACCTTCTGTGCTATCTCCAAGGAAACATTTCGCTGTCCCTCTACTGTTGAGGCTCCAAGATGGGGAGTTAAAACAACATTATCTAAATGTAAAAGAGGATTATCTGGATCTGGGGGTTCTTTTTCAAAGACATCTATTCCTGCTCCCCAAACTTTTCCCGCTTTTATATATTTTGCCAGAGCTTGCTCACTTATTATTCCACCTCTTGCACAGTTTATAATTATAACTCCATCTTTCATTTTCTCGAATTCCTTCTCGCCTATCATACCTCGTGTTTTTTCAGTAAGTGGAACGTGAACCGTTATTATATCAGATTCTCTCAGGAGCTCATCAAAATCAACTTTTTTGAATCTCTGATCATCAACATAAGGGTCGTAAAAGATGACATTCATTCCAATAGCTTTTGAAATTTCAGCCACTTTCTTTCCTATATTTCCAAGACCTATTATTCCTATTGTTTTTCCTGAAAGTTCTCGCCCTATAAATTTATTCTTTTCCCATTTACCTTCTTTTAAAGATTTGTGAGCTTGCGGAATTTTTCTTGCAACAGCAAAAATCAAAGCGATTGTATGTTCAGCTGTTGTTATAGCCGCTCCCAAAGTATTCATGACTATTATTCCTTTTTCAGTTGCTGTTTTTACATCTATATTATCTACGCCTATTCCAGCTCTACCTATGACTTTGAGGTTCTTTGCATTTTCTAAAACCCTTCTTGAAACTTTCGTAGCAGACCTTACAATCAAACCAGAATATTCGCCAGAAGATAAAAGTTCTATTAATTCATCTTCTTCTATTTTCCCTCTTTCTTCGACTTCAAAATGCTCTCTCAGTAAATCTATTCCGGCTTTGTCTATGCCATCACACGCAAGGACTTTTTGTTTGCCGGTCTGATCATTGCTCTTGACCATTTATTTTCCCTCCTTCCAATTTTTAATTTTGAAAAAGAATAATAAAAAGCAAAATTTTCAAAAGTTATCTTTATAAACTAAAAAATTTTTCCTAAAATCTTAAATTAAATCTTAAATTAAAAATAAAGGTGGAAAAATTATGGATGGCAGGTTCAAAGACTTGATTATAAAATTCCAAGAAATAAAAAGGGGGCTTTTATCTGCTGAAGATATTGAGATTATAGAAGGTGAAGAGATAATAAGAAGTTCTGGATGGGGTAAGATAAAATCTGCTCTTGGACTCTCAAATGAGATAAAATTAGCAGAAAGGATAGAAACGGGAGAGAATGGAGCGAAAAAAGTAATATGGAGATATATAATAAAGGTCTCAACGCAAGATGGAATTTTCTCGGAAGGAGAGGGCATATGCTCATCGGACGAGTTTGAGGGTAAAACTGAAAACTTCATATCATATATTGCACAAACAAGGGCTTTGAGCAGAGCCGTATCATTTCTTTTGGGAGTAATAAAGATGTCAGCAGATGAGATTTTACCATACATAACTAAAAAGGAAAAAGGAAAAGCTGGCTTATCTATTCCGGAGGAAATGGCAGAAGAGTGGCATAAAAAAGAAAGAAGCCTCGAAAAGGAAATGAAAATATACTCAGATGTGATCTCTACACCGGAAGAGAAACAAGAATTATATGAAGCAAAGAGAACGAAAATTGAAGAACCTGAGGAAGAGATAAGAATTGAGAAAAAGAGATTAACCTCAATTCAAAGGCGAGAAATCTTTTCTCAAATAGGAGAATTTTTGAATAAACTCGGAATGAAAACACCAGAAGAAAAAAGAGAATATGTTTCAAAAATTTTGAAAAAACAAGTAGTGAAATCATCTGAACTCCAAGATGAAGAACTTTTACTGCTTTATGAAACCCTAAAAAGAGAGTTAGAGAAGAAAATAAAATAATAAAGAGGAAAATAAAATAATAAAATAAAAAGGACAAAGCTAAAGACTTACAAAGTTAAAAACTTACAAAATAATAGAACAAAAAATAATGTAAAATAAAAATGATTGTTTGATCATAAACAAAAGATGGGTGGAGAATTATATCTGAAAAGCAAATTGTATCTGAGAAACAAAAATCTTATTTTGAAAGATGTAAAGCTTGTTTCACGGGAAAAAGCTCGTGAACTTGACCAGATAGCAGAAAGAGAATACGGCATACCAACTTTGCTCCTTATGGAAAATGCGGGAAGAATGATAGCAGAAAATGTACTGAAAATTGTGTCGGAAATAGGATTGAAAAATATTGTGATTGTTGCAGGGAAAGGAAACAACGGGGGAGATGGATTCTGTGCAGCAAAACATATAAAAAATCAAAGAAAAGAAATAAACATAAAAATCATAATATTAGAAGACGAAGGAAAATTAAAAGGTGATGCACTTGTAAATTTCCAGATAGCAAAAAAAATGGAAATCCCGATAGTTCAGCTGAAAAATGGCGGAGAATTGAAAAATTTTTTGCCAGAAGAAGGTATATTAATAGACGCAATTTTTGGGACGGGACTTTCAAAAGATATAGAAGACAAATTTTTTTTAGATGTAATAGAAACAATAAATCTTTGGAAAGAAGCTGATGAAGAAAAGAAAGATAAAGATAAAAAAAGATTTATTGTAGCAGTTGATATACCATCTGGACTTGATTCAAATCAGGGGATACCTCGCCCGAAAGCAGTAAAAGCAGATATAACAATAACATTCGCTCCAGCAAAAGTAGGATTATTTGTCGGAGAAGCATCAAAATACACAGGAAAAATAATCATAGAAGACATAGGAATACCGGTAGAGCTTTGGGAAAACTCTGAATTTACACTCATATCAAAAGAAATAGTAAGAGGAATTTTGAAAGAAAGAGAAGATCTTTCACATAAGGGAACTTACGGTCACCTTTTGTGTATAGTAGGAGGACTCGGCAGAGCCGGTGCAGCTGTTCTTTCAGGAAAAGGAGCTCTCCACATCGGCACAGGACTTGTCACAATCATAACTCCCGATGTAGTTTATAATCCAGTCGCATCAGGAGCAAGGGAGTTTATGGTGATTCCAGCTCCATCTCAAAATAAAACCTTTTCAGAAAAAGCTTGCGAAGTTATAGACGAACATATTGAAGGCAAAACAGCAATTCTTATAGGACCTGGAATCTGGGATGAAGAAGGTAGCAGAAAAGTTCTAATACATACTATAAACAGAGCAAAGGAGAAAAAAATTCCCATCGTACTTGATGCAGATGCGATAAATATACTTTCTCACTTAGATTTAGGAATTCTTGATGAAGTACGTGGAGTTATAACTCCTCACCCCGGGGAAGCAGCGAGACTTCTCAAAAAAACAACCTCTGAAATTCAGAAAGATAGAATTCAAAGTGCAAAAGAAATAAGTCAAAGAACAAAACTTGTATCGGTTCTCAAAGGATTCAGAACTATAATAACGGATGGGGAAAATTTTTTCATTAACACAACCGGGGGAGCAGAACTTGCTACTGGGGGAACAGGAGATGTTCTTGCAGGAATAATAGGGGGGCTTTTAGCACAAGGATATTCTTTGATGGAGTCAGCTGTTGCTGGTGTTTTTATTCACGGACTTGCGGGAGAAATTGTATCAAAAGAGAAAAAGTTCAAACTCTCACTCGCAGAAGAAGTAGCAGAAAACTTAGAAAGAGCTTTGGCTGAGATTCTTTCTACTTAGTTTACTTTTTCACAATAACCTGAGATTGAACGAACTTTTTTCTACCACCTTCAAAATCAAGAAACCATCCCATAAAATCTCCTTTTTGTCCATTAATGATTGACATTATAAGGTAAAATAGTCCGTCTACTGCGGCTTCAAGATCGTACTGTGATGCAATAGGAGGATGATCGGGGTGAGTGTGATATATTCCAATTATCTCCAAATTTTTTTTGTCTGCCTCATCTTGAATGCGCACGAAATCAAGGGGATCAAGAATGAACCTGATAGGATTGTCGCTTAAATTTTTTGCTTCTTTAACTTCATTGCTTATAAAAACTATTTCATTTTCATTTTCTTCTACTTTTCCCAAAATTATTCCACAAGCCTCATGGGGGTACTGTCTTTTTCCATGTTGAGCTATGCAATCAAGTAAGCTCTCATCTATAATAAGTTTTGCTCTTTTTGTTTTTGAAACTTGATTTTCCATATTCATCCGAATTTCCGAAATAGATCAAAAATAAAATTTTCTAAAATTTACACACAAATTTTAAAAATATTGATATGAATAAAAAATTTCTCTTTTTCGCCTTTTTAACTTTATTTGCACTGTATGGGTGTAGCAAGGAATCAGAAGGTAAAAATATACAAATCCGTAATCCGATAATAAATGAAATTTTAGGAGAAAAATTGAGTGAAGTTCCTTCTCAAACACCAAAATTATGCATTTCAGGAGGAATAAATATAGATAACAAAGATGAAATGATAAGGACTATTGATATCTTGAAATCAGCTGGATTTGATGTGATTCGCCGAGATTTTCTCTGGGAAGAGATAGAACCGGAAGAGAATAAAATAGATGAGGTGAAATTACAAAGATACAAAGAATTTGTAAATGAAGCAAAAAAAAGAAATATTGAGGTAATATCACTTGTAGTGTATGGGAACTGGTGGGCATCAGATGAATCAAAAATTTGCTACCAAGCCTGTTTGGAATCTGGAAAACAAGAAGGTGAATGCAAATCTTCATGTGCAAAATTAGTTCCCGATCCACAAAAATATGGGAAATTTGCAGGTTTCCTTGCGGAAAGTTTTCCAGAGATAAATATGTTTGAGATTTGGAACGAACCTAACTGGATTATCTTTTTGCAACCGAACTTTCCCGAAGCATATGCAGATATTTTCTTTACAGCAAGGGCAAGCATAAAAAAATATGGTGAGAAAAAGGAAGTAATATTGGGAGGACTTCTTATGCATGAAATAACAAATTTACCAAGCTCGGTTCTGTATAACTGGCGTGAGTTTTTAGGTAAATTGAGGGAAAGAAGTGTTCTAAATTTAGCAGATTCAGTTGCATTTCATCCTTATATAGGATCAAAGCCTATGCCTTATCCCCCTTCCTTACCACCGGAGGACTCAAAAAATTCAGCAGGTTCTCTTATATACTACATATCATCTTTGAGGAAGCTTATAAAATCTTTTATATCAGAGGAAAAACCTATTCACATAACCGAGATAGGTTGGCCAGCAAATTATTCTGAAAAGACGGGAGAAAGATATGGTTCAGCTCAATACATATCAGAGGAATCGCAGGCAAGCTTTATAATAAGAGCATTTGTTATTTCTGCTATTCTCGGAGTAAAAACATTTTGCATATACACCTTAAAAGATTTACCAGATGACTTTCAAGTGTATCACGATGCCGAAAAATATTTTGGAGTTCTGAGGAAAAATTTTACTCCGAAAAAATCGTATGAAGCAATAAAATTTACTATACCAAAAATAAAAGGAAAATATATAGGGGATGTAAAGATAGAAATTGTTGATGAAACGGAAAGGAATAAAGAAGAAGGTGAGAGAAAAATAGTATTTTCTCCTGCATTTGAGGGGGGAGATAAAAAATTGCGAGCTATATTTTGGGTCGTCGGACCGGATGGCACAGAACAAAAAGAAAAAATAAAGGTCAAAGCATACATTCCAGAAAACTCGGAGATATTCTCAATATATGGAGAAAAAATAACAAATTACGAAAAGGGCAAGGGTTATATAATTTTAGAGATTTCTTCATCACCTCAAATTGCGGAGATAAAATAAAAATTATGGAAATATCCCCAGAAATATTAGAGAAAGCAAAAAAAGTAGAAGAGCTTATAGCTGAATGGGAAAATGCTCTTGAAGCAAAAGATACGGAAAAGCTCAAAAAAATAGCTTATGAAATACTGAAAATGGGAGATGAGTTTATGAAAAAAATATGGAAGGATATAAAACCCGGTGAAAAAATTTCTGATGTTGCAAAAAAAGTACTTGAACAAAAGGAAAATACTTGACCTACGCTACTCTTTTCTGAGCCAGGGCATCATAGCTCTTAATTTCTCTCCAACTTTCTCAGCCTCTATATTCTCCCATTCTTTAAGCAATGAATTAAAAACAGGGCGTCCCGACATATTCTCTAATATCCACTCTTTTGCAAATTTTCCCGATGTTATCTCTTCAAGTATTTCTTTCATCTTTTTTCTCACATTTTCATCTATAATACGGGGACCGCGAGTTAAATCTCCGTACTTTGCTGTATTTGATATATATTTTCTCATCATTTTAAATCCGCCTTCGTAAATCAAATCGACTATGAGTTTCATCTCATGTATGCATTCAAAGTAAGCGAGTTCGGGTGGGTAGCCGGCTTCCACAAGGGTTTCAAATGCGGCACGCATCAAAGAAGTTAGCCCTCCGCACAGCACAACTTGTTCTCCGAAAAGATCTGTTTCTGTTTCGTCTTTGAAGGTTGTTTCTATAACACCAGCTCGTGAGGCTCCTATTGCTTTTGCATAGGCGAGAGCAACTTGTTTTGTATCACCAGATGGATCTTGATAGACTGCAAGTAAAGCGGGAACTCCTCTGCCCTTTAAAAATTCATCTCTGACAAGCTTCCCAGGTCCCTTGGGAGCAACCATAAAAACATTAACATCTTCTGGTGGTACTATTTGTTTGAAGTGTATGTTAAATCCGTGAGCGAAGGCAAGATATTTTCCTTTTGTAAGACCTTTCTTTATTTTCTCCTCATAAACTTTTGGCTGTTCTTCATCTGGTATAAGAACCATTATAATGTCAGCCCATTTTGCGGCATCTTCTATCTCCATAACTTCAAGTCCAACTTTTCTTGCTACTTCCCATGAAACTCCTCCTTTTCGCAACCCGACAGCAACTTCAACTCCGGAGTCTTTGAGGTTTAGGGCATGAGCATGTCCTTGACTTCCGAAACCTATAATTGCAACCTTTTTATCTTTTATGTAAGATATGTCCGCATCCTTGTCATAGTATATATTGACTTTTCTTCCCTTTTCACTCATTTTTATTACCTCCTTTATAAAAACCGTATTTGATCTATGTCGCAATCAAATTTGATTTATGTCGAAAAATTATGAAAATACTTAATTCAGAAATAAAAGCTTTTTGCTTAAATATTATTAGTGATAATTTAGTTTGGCTTTGGTATTTTACCAGTTATAAGATAATCTGTAAATATAGTTTCGGCATTGAGGATTTTTTCCCTCAAATCCTTCAAAATCTCGCGAGCGTCATCATCATCTCTTACAAGTTTTTCACTTACTATAAGGCACGAATCAATAAATTCAAGAAGATCTATTATCTTGACAATCTTTTTTACCCTCAAAGATAGCTCTTCATTATCAAAGAACAAGTCATCTTTATCTCCTGATAAATTTTCTTCTTTCTCATCTGAAAATAAAACACGAGTCTCTTCATCATCTGATAAAAACCAGTCGCCCGCTAAAAATTCATCTTCTTCTTTCTTATTCTTGTATTTTTTGTTTTCTTTCATATTTTTTCACCTCTACTCTTATTCTTTCGGAAGTGAATTATTTTTTTTAAGTAATGGAACCGGTAAAGATGAGGATAGAGGCCGATGAGATTAATATAAGACCCGCTGATGAGAGAGATTTAGAGAAAATACTTGAGATAGAAACAAGATCTTTCAAAAAACCTTGGAGCAAGAACCTTCTTCTGTATTCAATAAGAGTTGGGGGAATGTTTGTAGCTGAAATTGATGGTGAGATCAGAGGATACATCGCTTTCAGCAAAATACTTGATGAAGTACATATAGAAAACATAGCGGTTGAACCGGAATGGAGAGGAAAAGGAATAGGTTCGCATCTTCTAAAATTTGTGATAGAAAAAAACAAGGATTGTGATTTTTTTCTTGAAGTTAGACCCTCAAACCAATCTGCAATTTCACTTTACAAAAAATTTGGTTTCTTTGAAGTGGGAAGAAGAAAAAAATATTATGGAGATGAAGACGCTATCATGATGGTGAGAAGAAAAGAAATAATAAGGAGAACAAAATAAGAGTATGAAAAGAAAACTAACCTACTGCCTCTTTTTTTCTTTTATAGTATTCTGCGTTCTTTTCTATAAAATGCTTCCACTTTTCAGGTAAAGACGATTCTGGGAATATAGCATTAACGGGACAAACTGGCTCGCAAGCTCCACAATCTATGCATTCGTTAGGGTCTATATAAAGTTGCTCCTCTTTTTCAAAATCAGGTTCATCTTTTTTGGGGTGAATGCAATCAACTGGACAAACCTCCGTGCAAGCGGTATCCTTTACCCCAATACAAGGCTCTGCAATTATATATGCCATCTTTTTTCCCTCCTTTCACTTTAATCTAAAAATGTGAATTTCATTTTCCAAATTTACTGAAATTCATAGGTAAAGAGTTTAGAGTGCAGTAAAAGAGGATATTTTTGTTTTTGAATTCATCTTTTTTTGCAAGGATTGCCGCAAGAGTTTTTGCCGTATAAGTTTTCTCCACTTTCATATATTTTGAAAAAAATCTCATAGCTTCTATCCCTTCATCAGAAGGGTATCCGTAACCTCTTCCGAGAAAACTGTGAATTATAGAAAAATTAGAGAAAGCCGATTCCTTTATTTTTGTAAGATCGCTGAGATTTAAAATTTCTTTGAGAACTTTTATTACTTTGCTTATAAGCTTTTTCGCTAAAAATTCATTACACAGAATCCTTTCAACAACTGCACATCCCAAAATTTTTGTTTTCATTCCACAAATAGCTAAACCACAGGAAAGTCCGACAAGCGTTCCCATAGTTCCAACTGGCAAAAATATAAAATCTGGTTCCGGAATCTTTCCAGAAAGAACATCTTCTTTTATCTCTATTGCAGCTAAAACAAATCCCAAAGATGAGATTTCCGATGTAGAGCCTGCTGGCACAAAAAATCCCTTCCTGATTGTAGCCAATACTTTTGAGATAATGAAGGCATGAAGGAAAGTTGGTACAAAAACAAATCTAAAAGATAATTTTTTTGCCAATTCAGTATTTTCTCTCACATACACATCTCCCCATTTCCAAAGATATGTAGGAAAGACAAAAGTTGTGAATTTGATATCTTGGAAAAAATCTTTTGCATATATTAAGTTGGCAAGAATATGGTGAGAGCCTGTTGGACCGAATATAAAAACATCTTTTTTTTGAGAATCTTTTATTTGTTTGAATATGAATTCAAGTTTTCTCGGTTTATTTCCTCCATATAAACCTAAAATATCATCTCTTTTTAAAAAGAAATTGAATCCAAGTTCGGCTGATAAATCTTTGTGAAAGTCTATTCTTGATGGCAGATTTACAAGCTCTACTTTTTTCTGCGATATTCTATCTTTTATTTCATATAGCTTGAGCTTCAAGGGCGTTCTTTCCATTCACAATATCTATAAGCTCTTTTGTTATTGCTTCCTGTCTTGCTTTGTTCATTTGTAAGGTCAAAACTTTTATCAACCTGTCTGAGTTTTGTGTAGCCATATCCATCGCTCTCATTCTCATAGCATGTTCTGATGTGATTGAGGATTGAAATATATAGAAAAGTTTTGCTTTCAGGAAAGCTTCTGAAAAGAAATCTAAAAGTTTTTCCCGAGAAGGTTCAAAAATTCTTTTTGGTCCCCAGGTTTCATATATATAAATGGGATATATTTTCTCACAAGTTGGGATTTGAGTTCCCGCACTCTTGAATAAAGTAAAGATACAATAAACCTCTAAATTCCATCCGTCTTCTTCCATTCTCTTTTTTATTTCTGATGAAAGTTCATCATATACTTTTTCAATTTTCTCATATGATAAGTCTCTCCAAAAATCTCTGAATTCTTTTACATTTTTGTATTTTTTAGAGAGAAATCTTGCTACACGAGTTCCGAAAGCCCATATGATATCATCTTGTTTTATATAATATTGAGCAAGTCTTAAAATATTACTATTGAAAGCTCCGCAAAGTCCTCTGTCTGAACCTAAAATTATGTATAGCCTTTTGATCTTATCAGAATTCTTACTTTCGTTGAATTTCATATCAATCAAAAATTCTTCTTTTGGTTCATAAGAAACCGAGAAGATTTTCTCTAAGTTTTCAATAAATTCTTTTGAATTCAAAAGTATAGGTTGAGCTTTTCTTAACCTCACAGATGCAACGGTTTTCATAGCTTTTGTGAGCTTCCTTATGTTCCTTACTGCTCTTATTCTTTTCCTTAAAAATTTTATCCCGCCCTTTAGAGCCATATTCTGAAAAATAATATCCAAAATAAGAGTTTTTAGAATATTCCAAAAAATTTTGCTCTGTTTTGTCCAGTTTATTTTCTATATCTTTTTTATTTTTTGCGTATCATTTTCCATATATAGCTTCTCGTGGATGAAAACCTGATTTTATTATCACATCATCTATTGTTTGGATTGAAACAAGGTGTACTGGTATCAAGATAACTTTAACATCAACTTTTCCGTTGTTCATTTTCTCATTATACTGTGGAGTTTTTCCTTGGGAAAGTGCATAAGCAACACGGGCAGCGGATCTTGCAAGTGGTTCTATTGGTTTTAATATATCTATGGTTTGTTTTCTTTTCACAATTAACCTGCAATTTTCAAGGTCAGCATCTGCTCCTGCGGTAAAGATATTTTTTAAATCTAAACCTTCTTCCTCCAAAGCTTTTATTGCTCCTCTTATCAAAGATGAGTTATTTGCTAATACAACATTTATATCTTTTGTCTTTTTGAGTAGTTCCTTCATAGTATTATACGATTCTTTTTCATCCCAATTTTCGTGATAAAAAATTCCTAATCTTTTCATTCCAGGATATTTATCTAAAATTAACAGATTTCCAGCTGTTATTTGTTTTGCAACTGAATGATCTTTGCCTCCGGACAAAATCACATAATTTCCTTTGCCTCCCGTAAATTTAACTGCTTCTTGGGCTTGAATTATTCCTACCATTTTGCTATCGTGTGTGACGAAAAAATCAATATCTGCATCGTATATTATTCTGTCGTATGCAACTACCTTTATTCCTTTTTGTGATATTTTCTGGATTTCAGAACTTATACCAGACGAATCAACAGGTTGTATGACAAGAACCTTTATACCTTTTCCCTCCAACATCCTGATGAGCTCTTTTTGTTTTTGGATTGAGTTACCTGCGTGTTCATAAAAAACTTTCATACCAAGTTTTTCTGCTTCATCTAAAAAAAACATCTTATCTTTTTTGTATCTTTCTTCTTTCTCTGTCGCAAGAATAAACCCAACTTTTATCTCATCAGAATACAAATTAAAATGAAGAAAGAAGAAAAGAATGAAGAAAAGAAATAAAAACACTACAAAAAAATTTTTCATATGAAAAAAATTTAAGGCAAATTAAGAAAAAAGTGAAAGAAATTTGAAAGAAGCAAATCGGATATGAAAAAATTTGGGTGATTACTTAAAATTTTCTACTCATACCTTCTGATTTTACCGATAGATTTGTTTCCGCAAAGTGGGCAGAAGTTTAACGATTACCAAAATAAATTATCAGACCAAAATCATAATTTCTGAAAGTTTTTCTGATTTATTTTGATTTCATCATTATTATTATTCCTTTATTTTCATCAGCATATCTTCTGGGGTATAAGATGGTGCTTTACATATCCACTCTGAACATACATATACTCTTACATCATCTTGTGGCGAAATATCAATGTGTTTTATAAAAGTCAAATCTTTTATTCTTTCGCTGTATAGTATTACGATTTTGTTTGGAATGTATGTTTCTCTCAATTTATCAAAAAATGGTTCTACACTTTTTGGTGTTTTACTATTATTTATTTCATGCTTTGGAGGAACTATTACTATCTCGTATGTCGGACCTGCGAGAAAATCTAATGCACAGAGTGTGTTACCAAATCCAAAAGAAGAATTTTCAATATAATCAATAATGCTCATCAAGACACTTTCAGCTAAATTTTTGAATTTTTCTTTTCCCGTTATCTTGTAGAGCTTCAAAAGACAAATTATAGCCACAGAGTTTCCAGATGGTGTTGACAGATCATATAAATCTCTGATTTTTGATAAGACGTAATCTGAGTTTTCTTTTTCTTGCATAAAGAAGCAGCTTTTTGACTCATCATAAAACTTTTCAATTAATTTTTCAGCGATTTCAACTGATATCTCCAAGAATTTTGTTTTTTGTGTTGAAAGATAAAGTTCTAAAAGACCTTGTAGTAAAAAAGCCCAATCATCTAACATACCCTTAGTATAAACTTTTCCGTCTTTGAAGCAGTGATATAGATTTTCTCCGTCAAACATTTTTGATAAGATAAATTCTGCTGTGTTTTCTGCTGTTTTTATCATCTTTTCGTTTTTGAGTATAAATCCTGCTTTTGCAAGAGAGTAAATGAGGAGAGAATTCCAATCGGTAAGTATTTTTGTGTCTTTGAAAGGTGGAACTCTTTTTTTTCTTTCTTCTTTGAGTTTTTTTCTGCCCCATTCTATTATTTCTTCTATTTCTGATTTATTTTTTCTATAAAATTGAGCTATTTTGTCTTTGTTTGCTGATATGTGAAGGATATTTTTATTTCCAAAATGTGGTGTGTTTCCTGAAAAAGAAACTCCAAAATGTCTCATAAATATCTCTGATTTTAGATCATCTCCGATTACATTTTTTATTTCTTCAGCTGTCCAAAGATAGTATTTTCCTTCTTCTCCTTCTGATTCTGCATCTTGTGCTGAAAAAAATCCGGAAGTTTTTTCATCGTAAAGTTCCTCAAGAAGATATTCAAATGTTTCATCTACAACTCTTTTATACTCTGGTTTTTTTGTTATTTGGTATGCTTCTGAATATACATCAATAAGTTGAGCTTGATCATAAAGCATCTTTTCAAAATGTGGAATAAGAAATGCTCTATCTACTGTGTATCTGTGAAAACCTCCTCCTATTTGGTCATAAATTCCTCCTTGATGCATACTATCAAGTGTTTTTTCTACCATAAGGAGTGCTTTTTTATTTTTTGTTCTTTTCCAGTATCTCAATAGAAAGAGAAGGTTGGGAACATTTGGAAATTTTGCTCCTGATCCAAATCCTCCATATTCTTCATCAAAGGAGTTTTCAAGATCAAAAAAAGCTTTTTGCTCTAATTCAACTATTGACTTTGTACTTAATTTTGATTTATCTTTTGTTTCTGGGACCTCTTCGTTGATTTTGGTTATAAAATCCAGTATTTTGAGTCCATTTTGATATATTTTATCTTTTTCTTTCTCCCATATTTCTTTTATTTTTGGAATGAGGTCTGTGAGTCCTAAAATTCCTCTTTGTGTTGTCGGGGGTAGATATGTTGCCACAAAAATCGGGAGACCATCGGGAGTGAGTATAACATTAAGGGGCCATCCGCAATTTCTGATTGTTATTTCGCATATCATCATAAAAATTCTATCAAGATCAGGTCTTTCTTCTCTATCTATCTTTATCGCAACAAAATTTTCGTTTATAAGTCTGGCTATTTCTGGGTTTGAAAAAGATTCTCTTTCCATCACATGACACCAGTGGCATGTTGAATACCCTATTGATACCAAAATCAATTTGTTTTCTTTTTTTGCTTTCTCAAATGCTTCCTTACACCATGGCCACCAGTCAACAGGATTATCTTCGTGCTGTTTTAGATAAGGGCTATTTTCAAAGTATAATCTGTTTTTTCCCGGTGGAGGATCTTTTAGAACATACTCTTTGCTCTCTAAAACCTCAATAAAATATTTTCTTTGATTTTGTTCTCCTTGAAACATCAGTTAATTTTTGCTTTCTTGATTTTTTTTTCAGTTTCAGCAGATTTTTTGTTTTTCTTTGATTTATGTTTATTTTTAACTTTACTTATTTCTTTTTTGTTGTTTATTTCTTTTCTTGATTTTCTTCTATTTTTGGTTTGAGGTTTTCAATCTTTGAAATTATTTCTGTTATTCCTGGTGGGAAGATATAGACTGATTTTTCACTTTCTTCTGCTCCTATGATTCCTTTTTCTGTTTTATCTCCTAAAACGAGCAAGTATGGAGTTAATCTCCCATCTACATCTACTCTAACTCTTATTTTTGGAGTTTTTACAAATTTTGTTATATCTGTGTTGTCTTCTACAAAATCAACAACTTCCACATTTGAAAGCTGTGATAATAAATCTTTCACTTGTGATGAATCTAATTCTTTCTTTTCGTTTCCGGACACAAGGTAGAATTTGTCTGTGTTTACTGGATCTCTTTGAATTATTGTTATTTTTTGTTCTCTTTCTATTGAGACATTTTTTACTCTCCACACATAAAATCCTAAGATTTTTCTTTCTCTGTAAAGGGATGCAAAGAGAGTGTTATAGAAATCTTTTTGAATTTCAACAGAGAATATGTTGGGTCTATCAGGTTTTTTTGCATATATTTTACCAGGTTGAATTTTGAGTAGAAG
The DNA here is from genome assembly GCA_032249135.1 of Candidatus Calescibacterium sp. Classification (GTDB taxonomy): domain Bacteria; phylum Calescibacteriota; class Calescibacteriia; order Calescibacteriales; family Calescibacteriaceae; genus Calescibacterium. The sequence continues at coordinate 54,148 of JAVVGL010000008.1, forward strand.
ATTATATTTTTCTCCATCTGACATTGTAGCTTCAATTGAGAGATCCGGGTTTTCAAGACCATAAAGGTTTTGAGGGTGAGTGGAATCTGAAACGAATTCTGTTATTTTTATTCCATTTATTGCATAAAGTAGGTCTCTTACTTGGCTTTCCCTTGCTTTGACATATGTTGTATTTTCTGGAAATCTTATATACCAATCTCCTCCTTCTCTTTTCTCAAATATATACTCTTTTTTGTTTGCAGCTTCTTCTTGTTTTCCGTTTTTTACTATCACAAGTTTTTTGACATCTGGGACGACAAAGTCCATAGGTTTCTTTTCTCTGAAATCTTGTAAATTTTTATCTATTACTGCTTCCAGAGATGCGCTTATGAGGACTATTCTGTTTTCTGGGTCATCTTCTCTTTTTGCGTAAATGCTGTATCCAACTTTTGATTTTTCTCCTATAAGTATAACTATGCTTTTTTCTTCTTCTTTTTCGTCTTTTACTTTGAGCTCAACTTTGAATCTTGGTGGTATGAAACCGAATTCTTTTAGTTTTTCTTCATCTACTACATTTTTCTCAATAACTCTTTCTATTTCAATTGATGAGTATCTTGAAGCTATTGGATTTACGGAAAATTTATCTGCCTCTGCCCATATGGGATATATTATATCCCACTTTGAATTTACTCTTTTGAACCCAATTTTTTCTCCATTTTGCTTTGTAATCCATATTTCACTTATTTTTGAACTATCTACATTTACGATTTTCTTCTCTTGTTCTTCTTTTTGTTTTTTCTTCTCCTCTGATGGTTTTATAACAAGAAAATATACTCCTAAAATGACCAAAAAAGCAACCAAAAGAATGATCGTTTGTCTGAAAACTCTCATGGTTTATACTTTTTTCTTTTTCTTTTTTTTACATGTAATTTCTTTAAATGTAATTTCTGGAATTATTTTTATAATTATAATTTTCTTTTTCTGATATACATTACAATTGCCAATGCAAAGGAAATTGTTGGTAAAGCAATAAGGAATATGTTTCTTAGCGTTGATATGTTCTTTGGAGTAAGAACCAGAGTTCTTGCTTTTCTTTCTTTTGGTCTTATTGATATGAGTTCTCCTCTTTCTGCCACCCAATTTACTGCATTCAAAATAAGGTCTTTATTTCCAAGAATTTCTATCATACCATTTGAGATAAAATCAGAGTCTCCGAATACGACTAATCTTGCTTGTGTAGTTACCGGGTTTTGCATCGTTCCATATACTGCTTCACCACCTTTTGTTCCCGGAATTCCAGATGCTGCGACTGCAACTGGAACGGGACCTTTTATATCTTGAGGGTCGAATTTTACTTGCCCTGATTGCCAATCAAAATCAGCCCACGAGTTTTCTGATGTTTTAGCTATTTCGGTTGCATCTACTCCTGAAACATTCTTTGATATGAATACTCTTCTTGCTGTTCTCATAAGAACACCGAATCTGAAATCTTTTGTTATTGGGTGCTCATTATCATAATTTACTATTATGGGATGAGCAGGAGAAGCGCCAACGGCTCTGGAAGCAAGGTCTATTATAAGAGATTTATCTAACTCTATTCCCCATGCTTTTACTATTTCAGCTATATTGTCTTTTGAGTCTGGGTCAGAGAGAAATATTGCTCTTCCGCCTGTCATAAGATAATCTGAAATTTTTGTTATTTCATCGGGAGTGAATCCAATCTGTGGTCCGGCAATTATTAGCACATCGCAAACAGATTCTATTGGAGTTGGATCCCATGTTCTTATTTTTCCAACTTGAAAACCTTCATTTCTGAGAAATTCTCCTAATTTTGATATTCCTAAAATTTCGGTGTCGTTTGGGTCTTTTTCACCGTGTCCTTCTGTGAAACAAACTCTTGGTTCTATAACCCTTACTATTTTCAGTATAGCGTTTGAGATTTGGCTTTCAGGGGATTTATCTTTGTCTTGCATGTTTATATCTAATTTTATTGTCTTTTCTCCATATGATATAACAACAGTTCCGAGTGTTTTTATTTCATATTTTGTTGCAAGTTGAGGTTTTTTTTCCGGATCTATGATTTCCCATTTTATGCTTTTTGAGTTATATTCGTATTGCCTCATAAGTCTTTCAAATTCTCTTGTTTCTTCGTCTCCTTCTCGCATGAATGCAATTATTTCAAGTTTTTTATTTTCAACTTTGGCTTTCTGATCAAGTTCCTTTAGTATTTTTTTTGTTTGGTCAGAAAGGGAAAGAAGTTTTTCTTCTGTCATGTCTTTTAAAATATAGTATTTATTTGAGATTATATTCACCACAACCAATATTCCAATAAGTAAAGCGAAAGAGACACCAAAATTTGACCAAAAAGAAACCTCTCTTTTTGTTATCTTCGGCATAATATTATTTTCCTTATATCTCTTTAATATATTTTATTGATTAGTCAAAAAAATTCCAAAAATAAAGGAAAAGGTATGAAGAATTGTTTAAAAATTATGTATTTGAATTTGAATTCGGAAAATTAAATTTATTATGTGCTTGAAGAAAATAAATATTTTGTTTATTTTGGGTATTGTTGTGGGTTTGTTATCTTTTTTTTATTTTTATTCTATCGGTTCTCTTTCGTTTGCTCAGCAACAGAGGCAAGGTCTGAAAATAGCTTATGTTGATATAGCTAAGGTTATTCAGGAAGCTGAAGCCGCTCAGGAGGCAAAAAGGAAACTACAAGGAGAGTATGAAAGAAGACAGGCAGAACTAAAAAAGATGCAAGATGAAATTCTGAAAATGCAAGATGATTTTATGAGTAAAGTAAAGTTTATGAGTCAGCAGGAGGCAGATAAAAAGAAAGCAGAGATTGAAGCTAAGCAGAACGAGTTCATGCAAAAATTGAGACAAGCTGAACTTGAAATCCAAAGTCTTGATGCTAAACTCACCCAGGGCGTAATAGAAGATATAAGAAAAATAGTAGAAAGGATTGCTCAAAGAGAGGGATACGATATTGTGCTGGAAAAAAATCAAATAATTTATGTTAAAGACGCTGATGATATAACTTTCAGAATAATAGATGAGTACAATAAATCTTGGAGAAAAGAAAAAGAAAAGAGGGAAAAGAAATAAAATTTTGGTAAGTGTAATCACTAAAATTGGTATGAGCAAATAATGGAAAAATCTTTCAGTTTAAAATATATAGCTGATTTCCTATCCGGCGAGCTTATAGGCGATCCCGATGAAAGGGTTTTTTCACCAAAAAATATAGAGGAAGCAAAAGAAGGAGATATTTCCTTTTTGGTAAATCCAAAATATGAAAAATTTCTTGAAAAAACATCTGCAACTTGTCTTGTGGTAGAGAAAGGTTTCTTCCTGAAAAAAAAAGATAAAATAGAATCCGGAAAAATAAAGACAAAGAACTTCATAGAGGTTGAAAATCCTTACATTTCTATGATAAAACTTTTGTCTCTGTGGGAGTACAAATCTTCTTTTCCGGAAGGTGCAGAAAATCTGTCTTTTATTTCTAAATCTGCAAAAATAGGGAAAGATTGCCTTATTTTTCCTTTCTGCTACATAGGTGATGACGCTGAAGTAGGTGAAAACTCTATTTTGTTCCCCGGTGTTTTCGTGGGAGATAAATCTAAAATAGGGAAAGGAGTCGTTGTTTTTCCAAATGCTGTTATATATCCATTTACGGAAATAGGCGATAATTCAATAATTCATGCAGGAGCAGTAATAGGAGCTGATGGGTTTGGATACATTTCTTATTTTGGAGATATACTGAAAATACCACAAGTTGGTAAAGTGAAGATAGGAAGTAGAGTTGAAATTGGAGCTAACTCCTGTGTAGATAGAGCTACTATGGGGCAGACAGAAATAGGAGATGATGTCAAAATAGATAATCTTGTCCAAATAGCTCATAATGTCAAAATAGGAAAGGGGACAAGAATAGCTGCTTTGTGTGGTGTAGCAGGTAGCTCTAAAATAGGAGAATATTGCGTCTTTGGAGGTCAGGTAGGAGTTGTAGATCATGTAAGTGTAGGGGATTTTTCCATAGTTGCTGCAAGAGCTGCGATTATTTCTGATGTGGAAGGCGGAAAAGTAATAATGGGAGAACCTGCTATGGATAGAGCGAAATTTCTAAAAATTCACGCTTTATATCTTAAACTCCCTGAAATCTATGAAAAAATCAAAAAACTTGAGTCAGAAATTCGAGAACTGAAAAATAAAGAGAAAAAATAAAGAAAACTACAAGAATAAAAATAAGACACACGAAAAATAAAAAAAGTGGGTAGGTTGGGGCAAGTGTAAAAAGTTAATTTTTAATTATTATTGTTTTGGTGCTTCTTCTTTCTTTTCTTCTTTTTTGTGTTCTTTTTTCTTATGTTCCTTCTTTGCTTTTTCTTCTTTTTTCTCTTCTTTCTTTGGCTCAGCCTGCTGTTGCTGTTGTGGCTGAGCTGGCTGTTCCCCAGGTTCCTGGGCAAAAACAATACCGCTTGATACTCCGATGAAGCTAACTAATGTAATTAAAGAAAGTATTTTCTTTACCATGTTTTTTCACCTCCTTTCTTTGTTTTTTGTTGATATTTTTATGAAAAAGAAAAGAAAGAGAGAGTATAGTTAGCCCCAACCTACCCATGTATATTAGGAAATATGGTTTAATAAACAATTTATTTTTGTGTTATTTTTCAATTTTTTTTTCTTTTTTATTTTTGTGCGAAATTTTGGAATTGTAAGTGTTTGTGATTGAAAGATTTGAATGGAAAATATTGCAGAAAATATCGGTTAGTGAGGTAATATTTCGGATAATTTCATACTTTTGGATCAGATTGTAAAATTTGATAGTAGAAAAAATAAAAAAGGAGGTTTGAAGATATGGGAAATGGTAGCAACAAAGTAGTATATATAGTTGATGCAGTAAGAACTCCTATGGGGCGTTTCCAAGGAGCACTTGCTAAATTCAAAGCATCGGAACTTGGTGCAAAAGTTATTTCTGCTCTTTTGAAAAGAAATAATTTGAAGGGAGATGAAATAGATGAAGTTATTATGGGAAATGTTTTGCAAGCCGGTGTTGGTCAAGGTCCTGCAAGGCAGGCTGCAATATTGGGTGGTGTTTCTCCTTCTGTTCCGGCTGAAACTATAAATAAAGTTTGCGGTTCAGCTCTCAGAGCTGTTATTCACGGTGCTGAGGAGATTTTGCTTTCAAGAGCAAATGTGATTATTGCAGGTGGTATGGAATCTATGTCAAATGCCCCGTTTCTTATTCCAGCTGAGACAAGGAGAGGTTGGAAGTTTGGGAATATTTCAGTTCAAGACCATATGATTTATGATGGTCTGTGGTGCGCTTTTGAAAATAGACACATGGGAGAACTTGCAGAGTACACGGCTGAGAAAGCGGGGATATCAAGGGAAGAGCAAGATAAATTTGCATATGAAAGCCACATGAAGGCTGTAAGGGCATCTGTTGAGGGATTTTTCAGGAACGAAATAGTTCCGATTGAGTTAGGAGATGGTCAAATTCTTGACAGAGATGAAACTCCGCGTCAAGACACATCTTTGGAGAAGTTAGCAAAGCTAAAACCTGCATTCAAAAAAGATGGAACTGTAACTGCAGGAAATGCTTCTTCTTTGAATGATGGGGCATCTGCTGTTTTGTTGATGTCAGATAAAGAGGTTGATAGGAGGGGAATAAAACCTATTGCGAAGATTGTTGATTGGGCAGTTGCTGCTGTTCCTCCGAAAGAAATATTTTTTGCTCCTATCTTCTCAACTAAAAAGCTTCTTGAAAAGCTCGGAATGAAAATTTCTGATATAGATCTTATAGAAATAAATGAAGCTTTCGCTTCTCAGGTACTGGCAGATGGAAAAGAATTAGGATTTGATTGGTCATGTGTTAATATAAACGGTGGGGCGATAGCTCTCGGTCATCCAATAGGTGCATCGGGTGCACGAATTCTTACTACTCTGGTCTGGAATATGAAGAGATTGAATGCAAAAAGAGGGTTGGCAACAATATGTATAGGAGGAGGTATGGGAATATCACTTTTGGTTGAGCTTGTACAATAAAACTTTTCAATCAAAAACTCAAAACATAAAGATTATGCTCCGCTTAAAAAATCCTGCATATTTTGTAAAGGAATTACTATAATTTATAGAAAGGTAAAATAAAAAATGATTACATCTTCCGGGTCGGCAGAAAGAGGGATAAAACATGGCTATTAGAAAAAGGTATGTAGGAAGAATAAAAGTTGTTGATACACCTCGGGAGATTTTTGTTGAATCCGTTGGATTATCTAAATTTGAGAGAAAAAAAAGGAGAAGCATATTAGATGATTTGCACGAATTACTTTTTTCAACACTTGAAGGGGTGAAACTATCACTTGAAGATATAGATGCTTTTGTTGTGGCAAATTCTATGGGTGGGATTTTCGGTATTCCAGAATTTATGCGCTATGTGGTTCCTTCTGTTGTTGGAAATCACAGAACATTTTTTGAGGTAAATTGTGAGGAGGCAGGAGGTCTATGCGCTGTAGTTAAAGCGTATGAGCTTATAAAATCTGGTCTTGCAAATAGAGTATGCGTTCTCGCAGCAAACAAGGTGAACATTGAAGACATTGATGAAATTGCAAACTTAATTTTTATGGACATTTTACAGTTTCTTCAAGAATTTATGAAAAAGCATATTGAGGAGGGAAAATTGAAGCAGAAAGATTTACATGAAATCTTTTTGATCGCTTACGAGAAAGCAAAGAAAAATCCTTTTGTGAAAGCTGAACTTCCAAAAAAAATAGATTATTTGGAGACTTTACCTAAATTTAATGATGGAGCTGGTGTTGCCATAATTTCTTCAAGTGAGGTTGCGAAATCTAAACAAATAAAAATAATTTTTGCAGATGAAAGAACAGAACTCGTTGATATTGATCAAAAAGATGATGAGATAAAGGTTGTCGCTTCCCTTGCAAAAGCTTTATGCGAAAAACTAAAAATATCCTCTTTGGAAGATAATATATCTATTTTTGAGGTGTATGATTTTAATCCTCTCATTGGGGAGGTGATAGCAGAATCTCTGGGGTTGAAAGGAGGATATTTGGCAGACAGGGGAAATAAAAATGGGAGAACCAAAGAAAGTAAAATTGATTTTAATCCGTCTGGAGGAGTTTTCTTTGAGAATTCTCCTCCTGTATCTGCGTTTTCAAGATTTGCTCACTCTTTCTTTTCTCTCAAAAACAGAAAAGGTGTGAAAAGAGCTTTAAGCCTTGCTATATCTTTGAGAACTTTATCGCATGCATCTTTGGTTGTACTTGAAAAATTAAGATAAAACTTTGATTAGATTTGAAATAAAATAAATGGGGAGGAGCTAATAAAAAGTGAAGAGGGTTGCAAAATTAAGGACACAAAAAGGTAAAAAGATTATAGTGAATTATCAGAAGGATATCACTCAAATTGAGGAAAGATTTTATGCTGAGCTGAAAAAAGAGAAAATAAAAGCGGCAAAATGTAGGAAGTGTAAAAAAATAATCTTTCCTCCGACTCAGTATTGCCCATGGTGTTCTGGTCCTATATCCTCTTCTGATCTTATAGATGTGGGGAATTCAGGTAAAGTTATTTCTCAAACCACAGTCCATTATCTCCCATCAGAAGATTTTCCTCTTTCTATCCCATTTTCTATACTTGCTATAAAGGTGGGAAAATCTGATTCCGTTTTTATACTTCCAACTCAGAGAACAGATATATATCTTGGGGATAAAGTTAGGATCTTTCTCAAAAGACAAAAGGAAAGAAGAGGTGATATTTTTGATATAGATGTTGAAAAATTATAATTTTAGTATAGATGTTAAAAAATTACAATTGATAAACATGCAAAATGAATTACAAAGTGTAGTAGAGATTCCTGATTGGTTGAGACCACGTAGAGGCATCCCAAGAATGTTTGAAAATGAAATTCTTGAGAGACTAAGTCATGTTCACCCTATAACTCCTCACATTATATATGTTCCTGTGATAAGCTATATGCTTTGGAAATCATTCAAGCTTTTCGAGTTTTCCAAAATAATTTTGCTATTTTTCTTTGGAATTTTTATCTGGACCATTATGGAATATACATTACATAGATTTGTTTTTCATTTTACACCAAAGAGTGAAATAGGTAAAAAGATACATTTTATAATTCATGGTGTGCATCATATGTATCCGTGGGACACAACAAGGTTAGTTATGCCACCCGCTGTATCAATACTGATAGCCATAGTAGTTTTCTCTATAATGAGTTTTATTTTCGGGGACAAAACTTATCCTATCTATGCAGGAACAGCTTTGGGATATCTTATTTATGATACAACACATTTTTCTGTGCATTACTTTAAAGCACCAAAAAACAGAATATTGAGGTATTTGTGGAAACATCATCTGCAACACCATTTTCAGAATCCAAACAAGAAATTTGGAGTAAGTTCCCCACTTTGGGATATAGTTTTTAGGACAAAATAAGACAAAATAATTTTCCTTTCCTCTGAACCTTTATCATTCTTATTTTGGTCAAAACCCTTATTACCTTAAACTTTTCTATTTTCACATATTGTTATTGTAACTATTCCGAATGTTAGATTTATATGTTTTATATTTTCAAAGTTAAAGCTTTTGAGAAAATCTGTAAGTTCTTCTTGTGTCATATAATTTAGGATGCTTTTTGCCATGTAAATGTACTCATTTTTTCTACCTAATAGTATGCTCGTTATAGATGGTATAATGTAAAGGAGGTAGAATTTGTAAAATGGTAAGATTGCTGAATTAGGTTTCAAAGTATCTATACTTATAAATTTACCTCTGTTTTTGAGAACCCTTTTTATCTCTGATATTGCAGAAGAAAGATTTTCAAAATTCCTTAAACCGAAAGCTACACAAACTGTATCAAATGTATCATCTTTGAACGGGAGACTTTCAGCATAACTTGCAACAAAATTTACCTCCCTGCAAAACTTTTTGTTTTCAATCCCCCATTTCATCATTTTTTTGCTCATATCAGCTCCGAAAACTTTTGAAACAGAGTTTTTACAAGAAAATCTGCTTGTCATCTCTCCTGTACCGCAAGCTAAATCAAGCACTACTCCTTCAGCAAAATCTGCAAGTTTATCTCTCCATTTTTTATCTAATCCCAAAGATAAGACCTTATTTGTGGATTCATAATAGGTAGAAATAGAGTCAAAAAGGTCCTTAAGTTTTCTCCGACTTATAAGCTGATTATAAATTCTCATAATACTTAAAAGGAATATATATCATAAGAAAAAAGGATATAAAAAAGCAAGAAAATGAAAAAATAGAATAAGGGAAAAGAAAAAAAGAATAGAAAAATATTTGAAACCATTTGAAAATCCGAACTAAAAATATAAGCAGAGAAGTTAGAATGGAATGAACACAATAATAAATAAAAAAGAAAGATAAAATAAATAAAATAAATAAATTAATTAAATAATATAGAAAATATGAGAAAACTTCACTTTTTCAGGGAAAAGATAAAGGCTTCCGTTTTTTTCCTGATAATATCAGTAATTGGAACAATAATTATTTTTGATAATCTACAAGCACAAGAATATACTTTAAAGCTTGGAACACTTGCACCGGCAGGTTCATCTTGGTTTGATAAACTTTCGGAGTTCAAAAATGAAGTTGAAACAAAAACCAACGGCAAAATCAAAATAGTCATATACTCCGGTGGAGTAGCAGGAGATGAGATAGAGATGGTGAGAAAAATGCAATCAGGAAAAATTCAAGGAGCAGCCCTGATAATAAAAGGTATGAAAGAAATAGCCCCAGAACTTGATTTTTTAGATATACCCTTTATGTTCAAAAACTACGATGAAGTAAGAAAAATATATAACAGAATGGAAAAAGAAATAGCAGAAATATTTGAGAAAAACGGATACATTCTTTTAGGAATGTCTCATCACGGTTTTGTAAAATTCTTTTCAACAAAGGAAATAAGTAGTTTCTACGACCTTGCTAAAATGAGAACATGGGCATGGTATGGAGAGCCAACAATAAAAAACTTCCTTGAAATACTTGGAGTAAAACCCGTTTATGCGGAAGTTGTCGGATTGCTATCTTCAATAGAAAATGGAATGGTAGAGGTTTTTCAAACCTCCCCTCTCTCCTGTCTTACTTTACAGTGGTGCAAACTTGTAAAGTACTGTCTTGATGAAAACTATAGATACGAACCCGGCCTGGTAGTTTTAAAGAAAGATTTTTTCAACTCCCTTCCACCTGATATAAGAAACACAATTTTAGAATCAGCAAACAAGAAAGTAAAAGAACTGAATCTGGAAATAGAAAAAATACAAGCAGAAGCAGAAAATAAATTGAGAACGATGGGAATAAAATTTGTGAAACCTAAAAAGGAGGAAGTTGAAGAGCTAAAAAAGAAGGTCAGAGAAGAAATGTTCAAAAAAGTAAAGAATAAAGAACTGTTTCAGAGATTTCTTAAGGAACTCGGAAGTTGAAGCTTTGAGATAAAATAAAAACAGTTATGGTTTAAAGTCTCTGGGACTGGTTAATATTTCAACATCGCTCAAAACTCTCGCTTCCTCCCAAGCTTCTTCTCTTGCGTATGAGGTCTCCCTTTCACTACCTCCTCTTTATCTTCTATATAGATTTCCCTTACATCTGCATTAAAATATTTTCCTAAAATTTTTTTCAAAACTTCTCTGAAAGCTCTTTCAGCAGAAACTCCCAACCTTGAACCGATGGAAGTTAATGTTCTCTTTCTTTCTAACAAATTTTTTTGCCATACGAAAAAATAAAAAAAAATGAGCAATAAAAATAAAAAAGCAAATAAGAAATAAAAAAAGATAGTAAAAAACACAGAAGAAAGCCAAACGATGAGCTTATTTCCGCAAAGAAGGTTGAGAAGGTTAAGGAAGAGTGAAGGGATAAGAAAAATTTTATCAGAAAACAAGGTTTTACCAGAGGATATAATGTTCCCAATTTTTGTGTGGGAAGGTCAAACGGAAGAGATAAAAAATTTCCCAGATCAAGTAAGATGGAATATTGAAGATAAGAAACTTTATTTGTTTTTAGAGGAACTTGTAAAGAGAGGTTTGAGCTCAATTATTGTTTTTGGTGTAGCACAAGAAAACCAGAAAGACGAGATCGGCTCATACGGCTGGAAAAGCGATAATGTAGTCCAAAAATTTATAAAGAGAGTAAAGAGAGAATTTCCAGAACTTGTGATTGCAGCAGATGTGTGCCTTTGCACATGGAGAAAAGACGGTCACTGCGGTGTGGTCAAAAACGGAGAGATTTTGAACGATGAATCCTTGGAACTCTTGGGTAAAATAGCTTTATCTTGCGCAGAAGCAGGGGCAGACTTAGTGGCTCCCTCAGATATGATGGACGGAAGAGTAAAATTCATAAGAGAAAAACTTGATGAAAACGGATTCAAAAACACTTTGATTATGTCGTACTCTGTAAAGTATGCATCTGCTTTGTATGGACCATTCAGAGAAGCAGCGCATTCAGCTCCTGCTTTCGGAGATAGAAGCTCGTACCAGATGAATCCTTCGCAATCAAGAGAAGCAATTTTAGAGGCTCAACTTGACTTTGAAGAGGGTGCAGATATACTTATGGTGAAACCTGCGCTATTTTACCTTGATATAATAAAAAGCCTAAAAGAGAAGTTTTTATTACCAATAGCAGCTTTTAATGTTTCAGGAGAATATACCATGATAAAGCTCGGAATAAAAAGCGAAATCTTTGATGAAAGAAAAATAATAAACGAAGCTTTGATTTCAATAAAAAGAGCAGGAGCAGACATTATCATAACATACTTTGCACCAGAATTTTTTGGAGTGAATGTAAAAAAGTTTTTGAGAAAGTGAAAATGTTCGCTTTATTTCTTATTTTTTAACTTCTCATTCTACCTTTCTTTTTTTATTTATCAACTTTACTATAAATCCAAAATAAATCACAACATACACCAAAAGAATAGCAGAATAGATAGGGGGAACTGAATAACATCCAATACCTTCCTCAGGAGGTGGAGGCTGAGGGGAAGGTGGTTGTTCTGGAATTGGCTGGGAAGGAGCAGAAATTGAAACTACCTCCGAGGCATAACCGGCATCTCCTTCATCATCAATAACTATTACACTGACCCCATAATTTCCGCCCGTAGGATATATACAAACCATACGATTTATTCCATAAGGTGTTATAAGGTAATTCCCTTCTCTTCCAATTTCAATTTCTCGTCCAAATAAGTTTCTCACCTGATCTCTTATCTGATTTAAAACTTCATCAGGTACATAATATCCGCAATCCCACTTATATATCCATATAACTCCATCATCATCATAACTTCCCGAAGCATCAAGAATAATCACGTTTGAACTAATGCGTGATACTTTGAGGTTAGCAATTGGAGATTTATTAGGTGGACAAAGACCAGGAGCTTCTTTTGGTGATAATCTTGAACCATTAAAATTATTTACTGCTGCAACTTGATAGCAATGCGGTCTACCAAACCTCCAAGAATATATCACATCCTCATATGAATTCAAAATACAAGAAACATCTAAGGTTCTGAATGTTTCCTGATTATTCGCAAGAGAGAATGAAGGAAGAGAAATTGGTATGTCTGACCTTATTAGGAACCCTGTTTCAACCCCTGAGCAGTCATACCAACTTACAAAAATTCTCTTTTCAAGTGAATCAGGTGTAACTCTTTTCTTTGGTTCAATTTCAACCTGCCTTGGCATCTGAGGTAAAAATTCTATCCCGTTGAATTTTGATACTCTGTCTATCCTCTTTCTGACATCTTCACTGACATCCTCATGCTGCCACAATTTATATGCAAAATCAACATAATCCTTTGGCTTATAAACATAAAGTGTTGTAAGAGATTCACTCCATGATATTTTTAGTTCATCACAAGGGTACCTCCCTTCCACCTCATGATTGATACAGATGTTACAGGGTCTTCCATTTTGGTCAACGTAACCTTTATTAATTCCTCTCCATTCACAGCCTTCACGCTTGTTCCAGTCTGTCTCACTTACATCATCATATAAATCCCATATCGCAGAAGCAACATAACCGGGTAACTCCCATGAATATGCATTCCTCAAAAACGACGCCAAAGAAGTATCGCAAGTGTGTCTTACCCATTTTTTAACTCCTTCCTGATATGGTGAGAAAGGTTCTGATATAGATGTTGATTCCTCAAGGTCATAATAGCTTCTGCAAGTATCTTTGTTCCTATCCGGTTCTCCAAGTAAGCAGTATTTGCTTGAATCAAAGGAAAATAAGGAAAGAGCTCTTCCAAATCCGCTTTTGAACGCCCAACTCTTAGCCTCTGCAGTATTCGCCTTACCAAAAATACTAATGTAGCTGTTCCAACACGGTCCGTCAACTGCTTGGAAAGATATAGGTACAGAAAAGCCTTTATCGTATCCATAAAGCTTGTGCATCAGAGCGTATCCGAACAATTTCACAACCTCTGATATAGCATATGCTCCTC
>JAVVGL010000009.1:0-64587 GCA_032249135.1 Candidatus Calescibacterium sp.
AAAAAAAAAAATTAAAATTTTAAGAGTAAATATAAAAAAAGGAGTGAAAGAAAATGGGTGGATTAAAGATAAAAAAGGGAATTATTTATTTGGGGATTTTGGTTTTTAGTCTTATCGGAGGGTTTGCAATAATTCAGTCTTGTGCAAAGGAAACAGGAACTGGTGGGGAAGGAGGTAAGACCGTAACTGATATATCCTCTCTACCTCCAAATGAGCAAACAGAGGTTCTCCAAATACAAGACTCATCGCTTGGAGAAGTTGGGCTTATTTCAGATACCGAGTTAAACCCCACTATTATTGAAACTTCTTTACAAGAAGTTGATTTGCTAACAGCAAGAGCTCCAATTTCACCGAAAGATGAATTTCCTGATGAGGAAAAGAAAACAAAACAAGAAATAGATCAGGAGTTATCCATAAAGGAAATAATCAGAAACTTTGTATCAGATGAAATTATTCAGAAATTTGAGAAGATTGAGGAAAAGTTCAAATATGCTGATAGATTAGGAGAAAAATATTCATCTCTTTTGACAAAACTGTTAGTTTCAAGTTTGATTTATTGTAAAAATCAGGGAAAAGTAGAAAGCAATTGTATGGCTCCGCAGATGTCAAACTGTGAAATCAAAATATTAGGATGTAGCTTAGATGGTTACTCAGTATCAGGAACTATATATGTATCTTTACAGGGGGATCTTTCTAAAAAAATTTTCAGTTATTCAGTTAGCGTAATCAATGTTGAGTTTAGGAAGGGGGATAAAAATATAACCTTTTATGGTGGGCAAATGTCGGCAAGGGGAGTAGTGGATGATTTATTAGCTGCAAAAACTGGTAGTGTAGAATTTGAGGTTAGTAACCTAAATATATCGGATACGGAGGAAGGAGTTGAGATTTCAGGGACAGTAAAACATGAAGTTCAATTATCATCTTATGGGGTTTCGGTTACAAGAATATTTGAGAACATAAACTATAAAAAAGATGGGAAAACTTTTACCATAGAAGGTGGGAAAATAACAGCCGAAAGAAAATTTGCTTCTCCAAACATAACTATAAAAGTGGAAAATCTTAAAGTAAAGACCGATGACAATGAGCAATTAACTTTAAATGGCAGTTTCAAAAGAGAAGTCAGTAAAGAGCCAAAGTTTGTGTTAAGAGAAGTATTATCTCAGGTTTCTTTCTTATCTTCTGCAACTTCATTTTCAGCGGAGTTTTACAGATTTAAGAAAGTTCAAAAAGAAAAGACTCAGGATGATAAGACTTTCTCTCTTTCCATTACAAACTATGTAAAGGTAAACGATAAAGTAATAAGGTCTTATTCTCATAACTTGACTATTGTAAAAGAAGGTGCAGGTGAATTCAAGGTTAGTGGTGAGATAAAAATAGTGAAAAAAGATGGATCAGAAATACAAATCAAGCTTGAAAATGTGAAAGTGGTGAAAGGGTGTCAAAGCTTGACAGGTGGGACTATCTCGGCGGATGTCAAAAAAAGTGATGGGAAAGTTATAAAGGTGAACGCTACTTTAACTCAAACCTGTTCTTGCGAGCATGAGGTAGAAGTTGAAAAAGACGGCAAATTGATAAAATCTAAGGGGAATATCTGTGAAGCCAAAAAGAAAGCAGGAAAGGAAACTATGGATGATATGATGGAAGAAGGAAAAAGTATGGGCATGATGGATGGGGGACATCACCAAAATATGACGTGAAACTTAAATTGAAAATTTCTTTTATAAATCTGTGCTTATACGATGAAAATCAAACCTAAAAGATATATTGTATGGTCTACGGATAAAGATATTGACCTTAGCGACCTATAAGTTAATGTAAATTGTAAAGTCAAAAAACGGTGCTCCGATAAGATTAACCGAAGAAAGATGGTTACATATTGTAGAAAACCATGATGATCTGGCAGGATATTACGATGATATTTTAAATTGTGTTGAAGATCCAGATTATATAATAAAGGGATATAGAGGTGCCCTCATAGCCCTGAAAAAGGTAGATGAGGGAAAATTTTTAGCTGTGGTTTATAAGGAATTATCTAACTTTGATGGTTTTATAATTACTGCTTTTTTTACATCTAAAATAAAATTAGAGAAGGAGGAGATAGTATGGCAAAAACAAAAATAAAAATGGAGTTCTTGGAAGAAATTTTTAAGGTAGTCCCATCAATATTAAAATTCTCCCTATAAAAAAATGTGGATAGATTATGATAAGGAAGCTGATGTTCTGTATATAAGTTTTAGAAGACCACAGCGTGCAACAGATACGGAGATGATAGACGATGGAATATTGATAAGGTACAAGGGTGATGAAATAGTAGGAATTACTATCCTTGAAGCATCTAAAAGAAAGTTTTGAGAAAGTACGATGAAAATCAAACCTAAAAGATATATTGTATGGTCAACAGATAAAGAGATTGATCTGAGCGACCCGTGGCAAAAAAAGCGGTATATCAAGCAAGTTCTAACATATGGAAGAGCGGAAGATATTGCCGAACTTGATTGGGAAGAAGTAAAAAAATTGCTGCCAGAGCTTGACCTTCCTGAACACATAAAATCTTTATGGGAGGATTACTTTGCTTCTAAAAAGTAAAGGAATTATTACTGATTTGCAGAGAGAAATTTTAATTATTTTTTCTTCTGAAATTCCTGATAATGAAATCATTTCATAAAACATTTCAAAACTTACTTATCTTGGGTTTCTAATTATTAGAATTATATATTTAGCTATGGGGAACGGGAAAGACTACTATGAAATTTTGGGTGTTCCAAGGAACGCAACTCAAGAAGAGATAAAGAAAGCTTTTTGGGAGCTTGCAAAAAAATGGCATCCTGATAGAGTTCCGCCTGAGAAGAAAAAAGAAGCTGAGGAGAAATTCAAAGAAATAAATGAAGCATACCAAGTTCTTTCAGATCCAGAGAAAAGAAAAATATATGATATGTATGGGGAAGCAGGTCTAAAAGGTAGTTATGGTACCGATTTTACAACCACATATACAACTTATACGAGCTTTGATGATTTTGTAAAGCAGTTTTTCAAAGATGATGTTTTTGGCTTTGCGTCAGATATTCTTGAAGATATATTCGGTATAGGCACAAAAACAAGAACCCAAAGAAGAAGAAAAACGGAAGAAAGAAGGAAAATCCTCCTTGAACTATCTTTGAAAGATATTTACCAAGATAAAGAGATTGAAAAGGAGGTGACAATAGAAAAAAGAGAAGAGTGTAGACGCTGTGACGGAACGGGGCAAGTTGAAGTTGATGTCTGTAAGCGTTGTGGTGGAAAAGGTATGATAGGTTTCTCAAGGGGATTCTTTACATTCAGTCAAACTTGTCCAGAATGTGGAGGTTACGGAAAGCTTATGACAACATGCTCAAAATGTGGTGGAAGAGGTTTCACATCAAAATATGAGAATATAAAAATAAAAATTCCAAGAGGAGTAAGAGAGGGAGATATAATATCGCACGGTAATGTAGATTTTGTTGTTAGAATAGTTCCAGATCCAAAATTTACGATTCAAGGTGATGACCTAATATCAGAAATTCAGGTTGATGCTCTTTCGGCAATACTTGGAGATGAGGTCCCATTTATACTACCCGATGGTTCAGAGATGAAGGTAAAAATTCCAGAGGGAACAGATTCTGGAACTCTTTTGAGGCTCAAAGATACCGGGCTTCCAAGAAAAGATGGAAAGAGAGGAAATATGTACTTGCGAGTGAAAATCATCTCTCCAAAAAACTTAACAAAAGATGAAAAGAAAGAACTCCAAAAAATAAAAGAATCAATAGAAAAGAGAAAATATCACTAAAATAAACAAAAATATCACTAATAAACAAAAGAGAAAAAGTAATAAATAATTTTTTGATACTATGGGGAAAGAAAAAGAAAAAGGCAAAAGAGAACAAGAGGTTGAAATAAATCCAGACAAGATCATATCTGATGCAAAAGAGGAGATGAAAAAAGCTGTTGAGAAGTTTGATGAGGAGATGAAAAAAATAAAGACAGGTAGGGCTCATCCTTCTTTACTTGATGGTATAAAAGTTTTTGCTTACGATAGTGAAATCCCTTTAAATCAACTTGCTCTGATTTCTGTTTCTTCTCCTTCTGAACTTATTGTTGAACCATTTGATCCAAATATAAGACCCGCAATAGAAAAAGCCATTTTGCAGTCAGGAAGAGATCTTGTTCCTCAAAGTGATGGAAAAATAATAAGAATAAAAATTCCACCTTTAACTCAGGAAACAAGAGAGAATATTTTGAAGCTTGTCAGGAAAAAATCTGAGGATTTCAAAGTTTCAATAAGAAACATAAGAGATAAGGCTCGGAGCGAAATAAAAGATGCGAAAGACAAAAAGGTTATATCAGAAGATAGAGCAAGAAGACTTTTTGATGAGCTTCAAAAAATAACAGATGAGAATATAAAAAAGATAGATACAATTTTGCAGGCAAAAGAAAAAGAAATTCTCGGATAGGCTGTTAGGTTGATTTTAAGTTTTGTTTTATTATTTTAAGTTTGATTTTAAGTTTGGGATTTATTTATATGCCAGTTTGAAGTTGTAAATTTTCTTTTATTTTTTCAATATCTGGTAAAATAGTTTCGCAAACTCTTTCTATGAGGCTTTCCTGGGAGTCAATTTCTAATATAGAGAGAGCTTGTTTGTCAAGTTGGTATAACATCCCATCAATAGGTACTCCTTCTCCTATTTGCATAGCAGCAATATCACCAAGGTGCACACATGCTATAACTTTTGCCAATACTTTATCTCCCTGAAATTCTGATGGTGTTTGATAATATTGTACAACCAATGCTAAGTCCTCAGGTATGCCCCATTTTCTGAGTGTGTAAGCTCCGATTTCATTATGCGAAACCCCTAAAATTCTTTTTGATGCTGTGTGGAACGATACTTTTTTCTCAAAAACTTCTTTTATTATGCTATTTATAACTGCCGACCCGAGTTTATCCATAATAATTCTCCCTATTGAGCGTAATGCGGCTGATGTGAATATGACATCGCTCATAAACCTTATACCAGCAATTTCTCCAAATTTCACACTTGCTGCTGCACCAATGATGGAAAAAATTGCCAGTTCATTTTGAGCAGTTCTGAAATTTTTTAACTCCTGTGATGATATTCTCTTTGCCCAAGCAGCAACTACAAGTCTTAAAAGGGCTTTTGTTCCCAAAATAACTACGGCTTGTTCCAAAGATTTTATCTCTCGTGAAAAATTATAATATGCTGAATTTACCATTCTTATTGTATCTGCTGCCAGAACAGGGTCCTTCGCAAGCTCAATCGCTATCTTGCTTAAAGGTACATTTTCATCTTTGAGCATTCTCATAAGATTACTTATGTGTTGTGGAATAGGGGTTGTTTTCTCTATTATCTCGTCTATTTTGCTTTTGAGCTTTGGATCCATCGCTAATTAAATTTCTTTCTCACCTCCTATAAGATAGCTTACGATGCATCTTCCCGTCACCGGGTCAAATGTAACACTTCTTGTAACATTTCCTCCTATATCGTATCCTCCTACTGGTAATCCCATTCTTTTTATAACATTGAACAAAGAAGCTATGAATTTTCTTCCCACATTAAGTCCTGCGACATCTGCACCGCCGACAATCTTCACTCTTATTTTAGGAAGATCACCATCTTGAACTTGTAAGCTTGCAAGTAGCTCTTTAATTTTTTCTTCTATCTTTGCTTCGTCTGTTGAGTAAAAATGCGTGGCAGCTGCTCTTCTTTTTGATGCATCCCATATAATTATTGCCGCTCCGCTCGCTATTTTCTCTATCCTTATCTTTTCCCTACCTACCCAGTTCTGTAGGAGCCTAATACTTATATCCATACCACGTTTTCACCTCCTTTACCACGTTTTTTATTTTAATTTATTTTAAAGTAGAAAAATAATATTTATAAAATTTAGTTTTCTCAGAAAAATTTTTTCCTACAAAATTGAAAAGTTTTGTTTTTATTTTTTTGGTTTATTTTAATAATATTGTGAGGTTTGAAAATAAAGATAAAAAGGCTTTTTACCTTGTTGCAGCATCTTTTCTTTTTATAAGCTCTATTTTTGTTTTTGTATTTGAGTTTTTAAGACTTTCTCCAAAAAATTATGGTATTCAGAGACAAAAGGATGAGGTTTTAATTATGAACGAGGCTTATAAGACTTGTGTTCAGGGAGGTGGTTTGAAGGTTGCAGGAAAAACAATTATTGAAGTTGAAGGAGCTCCTCCTAAAACTAAAACGAAAATAAAAAGAAAATTCATCTTTGATGAAACTTGTAAGATTCAAGCAATAATATATTAAACTTTATCTTAAAGGTTCTACCTCCAATTTGCGAAGGTGCAATTTAAAAAAGGAATAGATGAAAAAATAAAGAAAGCAGCAGAGATAATAAAAAGCGGAGGGGTTGTTGCTTTTCCAACTGAGACTGTTTATGGTCTTGGTGCAAACGCTTACGATGAACAAGCAGTAAAAAAAATTTTTGAACTTAAGGGCAGACCGCAAGATAACCCACTCATAGTCCACATATCAAAAAAACAAGATGTTTATATTGTTGCAAGAGAAATTCCAGAAAAAGCAAAGGTTCTTATAGGAGAGTTTTGGCCAGGACCTCTTACTCTGGTTCTTCCAAAAAATCCATCTATTCCAGATATTGTCACGGCAGGACTTGATACTGTGGCTGTTAGGATGCCAGATCACCCGATAGCTTTGAAATTAATAAGACTTTCTGGAGTTCCGATAGCCGCTCCGAGCGCTAATATATCGGGAAAACCATCTGCTACTCAACCCGAACACATAAAAAAATATTTTGGAGAAAAAGTTTTTCTGATAGAGGGAAAAGTGAAAATAGGAATAGAATCAACAGTTCTTGATTTGACAGAAGATGTTCCAAAAATCCTTCGTCCCGGTGCTATAACCAAAGAGATGATAGAGAGAAAAATAGGGAAAGTTGAGCTTGTGGAATATAAAAAAGCCGATTTTATCCCAAAGAGTCCCGGTCTAAAATATAGACACTACACACCAGATGCCGAATTAATATTGATACTGCGTAAAGATAAGATGATAAATTTTATAAAAGAAAATAGAAGGAATTGGGAGGAAAAAGGAAAAAAAGTATGTGTGTTTTTTTTCAGAGAAAAACCTAAAAAATTTGAGAGTTCTCCAAATATCAAAGTTTCTATATCTGGTAGGAGTTTGAGAGAGTTTGCAAAAAATCTTTTCAAAATTCTGATAGAGGAAGGGGAAAAATACGATATTCTGATTTTTGAAGGAGTTGATGAAAGAGGAATAGGATTAGGAATAATGAACAGGCTCAAAAAGGCAGCAAGAAGAATAATAAGATAGAGAGGAAAATTAAAATATGTCAGCAGATATATCAGGGAAATAAGGAGGAGAAAGAGTAATGTAACCTAATGATATAGCGTCTGGTCTGAGTTTAAGGAATTTTTCGATATTATGTTCTCTTATCCCACCGGAGAGCTCAATACTTATATTGATTTTTTGGGAGCTGGAAAAATTTCTTATTTTACGAATAAGTTTTCTCAAAGTTTTGGGTTGAAAGTTATCGAGCATTATTGTGAAATTAAAAACATCTTCTTTCCCCTTTTTTTCTCTTATTTCTTTTTTCAGTATTTGTGCGATTTTGAGAGCCAAATCAAGTTCTTCTTCTTTTTGCACCTCAATTGTGATACCTTTTTTCAATATTTTTCTTTTGATTTTCGGTTCAAGTTTTTCAAAGAAATTTACAAGCTCTCTCGTTCCACCGATAGCTCTTATGTGATTATCCTTTATCATAAATGATGATGAGAGGTCAATTCTATAAGGTTCTCCTCCTCCTACTGCGACAGCATATTTTTCAAGCATCCTCAAACCAGGGGTGGTTTTTCTTGTAGCCAAAATTCCGACGCCATACTTTTTTGCTTTCTTGGTAAGTTTGTGAGTTTCAGTTGCAATAGCAGAGAGACGACAAAGAAGATTGAGACAGATCCTTTCACGAGAAAGAAGAAGACCTATATTGTCTGAATATACTTCGCAGATTTTCTCTCCATACCTCACTATATCCCCATCTTTTTTGTAGGATTTGATTTTGATGTAAGCATTACATTTTTTTTGCATTTTGAAAATTGTTTCTATAAAATCTGCTCCTGCAAGTACAAAATCATCTTTTGACTTTGAGAAGAAGACCATTTTGCCTCTTTTTTTTGTTTTGTTTAGTCCAAGAAGATTTGATGTTATATCGTCAAAAACCCTATCTTCTTCAAACCATTTGTTTATGTTCTTTATAAGCTCATTTTTTGCTTTTTCTTTTAAAGTTTTTTGTTCCTGGTTCTTCAAATTCAATTTCATAAGTTTCTCTAATTCGTAAATTTTCCTACGCACAATTTATGAAATTCAGAAAGGTTCCTACAAAATTTTCAAAGAAAAATTTTGGAAAAAATTTTTGAAAATTTCTTCTCCGTTTTTTTTTTGCTTTAAAGTTTGCATTGCGGCTTTTTAAACATATAGTTTTTCGGAAACGAGAGAGCTTCTCAAATCTCAAAAAAGCAAAACAAACATTTTCTCCTTCCTTTTCACTTTCAAGTATCCCAAAATATCACAAAAATCTGTCTTACCTTCCGGGAGATCTTGCCTTATATTCTCGGAAGCTTCAAAATTCCCATCTCAAAACTTATTGGTCCGAAAAAATTCAGCCCACGGCGAAATTTTTCAGATGTCCAAAAAAAAACAAAACAAAAAAGGAGGTGAAAAAGTGTGGTTTGGGCATTATTAGTTGTATCGCTTCAAATATATAGTGGAGAGGCAGCTTCGGCTGACCTCTCTTTAAGAGGCCAGTTCCTTTATTCCTTCTCATACCAAGATAAAAATAACTGGTATGAGGGTTTCTCTATAAGAAGGGCAAGACTTATAACTGATGGTTTCTTCCTGCGAAAAGAAACAAAATACCACCTTCAACTCACTCTGGAAGGAGGGTCAGTATCCCTCCGGGACCTATACATAGACTCATCTTATGATATGTGGGGCGTGAGGTTGGGGCAGTGGAAAGTGCCATACAATAGAGAAGAAATCAACTCCTCCTTTCGCCTTGAACTTGTAGATAGAAGCATGATAAACGAGTTCTTCTATCTTGGAAGAGACATAGGATTAGACTTTGTGGTTGGACCGAAAAACTACAGGGTTCATCTTGCTATCTTCACGGGTGCTGGAAGAAACATAAATATACCAAGGGTCAGCAGAAATCCTCTCTTTGTAGCAAGAGCTGAACTTGCTCCCGTAGGTAAGTTCGTATATGACCAGCCAAATCTGAAAAAAGAACAACTCGTCAATATCGGACTTTCAGCAGCTCTTATGGATATATCACAATCTGAAATAGAAATAGGTAAGATCAAGGGCAGAGCAGATAAATCGTCTTTTATGAAAGCAATAGACGCTGCGAAAATACCTGGAACTCTTTTTGCAGCCGAAGGAGACTTGAAAATATGGTGGGATATAGTTGGTTTTGAAACAGAGTTCCTTTATAACAGCTACAAAAAAGACTTTTCTGCTTTTGGTCTGAGAGTTCAGCCATCTATTGTTATAGATAACTTAGGTATTGCTGCGAGATATTCTTTGCTAAATGTTAAAAAAGTTCCCGGTGGTGAGTTTGATGTTAGAGGAATGAAAATCAAAGGAGACAACAAAACTGCGCATGAGATAACTTTCGGTCCTTCTTATTACTTCAAAGGTCATAACTTAAAAGTTCAACTTGATTACTCTCCTTTGATATTTGAAGGAGAGGATGGCAAAACTAAAATACAGCAACATCTTGTAAGGTTGCAGCTTCAAGTTGATATAAAATAAAACAAAATGGTGGGTAGGGAGGGACGAACCCCCCTTCTTATAAAAAATAAAAAAAAAGGAGGTATAAAAACCATGAAAAAAATAACAGGAAGGAAAATAAAACAAATAAAAAAGGAAAATAAAATAAAGCAAGCAAAAAAAGAGGCACCGAATATGTTCTTTGTCCCGGCAAACATGTTCACCGCACCAGCCCTCATTCTCTTCTTTCTCTCTTCCTTTTTCCTATTCTTCAAAATAACTTCAGCTCAACAACCTAAAATAATAAAAATAGATGGTTCAAGTACGGTGTATCCGATAACGGAAGCCGTTGCAGAAGAGTTCCAGAAAAAATATAAAGATATAAAGGTGACAGTTGGTATATCAGGAACAGGAGGAGGGTTCAAAAAGTTCTGCCGTGGTGAGACCGATATATCAAACGCATCAAGACCTATAAAAAAATCGGAAATTGAACTTTGTGCACAGAACAATATAGAGTATATTGAAATACCCGTAGCTTATGATGCTCTCTCAGTTGTCGTAAATAAACAAAATAACTGGGTTGATAACATCACTGTTGAAGAGCTGAAAAAGATATGGGAACCCGAGGCACAAGGTAAGATAACAAAGTGGAACCAAATAAGACCAAACTGGCCAGATGCTCCCCTGAGACTTTTCGGTCCAGGTACAGACTCCGGAACATTTGATTACTTTACAGAGGTCATAGTTGGTCAAACTGGTAAAAGCAGAGGCGATTATGTAGCAAGTGAAGATGATAATGTTCTCGTTCAAGGTGTGCAAGGAGATAAATATGCTCTTGGATACTTCGGTTATGCGTACTATGTTGAAAATAAAGATAAACTAAAAGCAGTTCCAGTAGTAAATCCTATAACTGGTAAGCCCGTGGAACCTTCTGAGGAGAATATATACAAAGGAGAATATATTCCTCTTTCGCGACCACTATTCATTTATGTGAACTTCAAATCGTTGGAGAAAAAAGAGGTTCAAGACTTTGTTGACTTTTACATAAAGAATGCGGGGAAACTTTCTCGTGAGGTAGGATATGTTCCTTTGCCACAAGACTTTTACGATGTTGTTGCAGAAAGGTTCAAAAGAAGAATTAAAGGAACTGCATTCGGTGGTGAAGCAAAATATATATCTTTGAATGAATTCATAAAGCTTGAAAAAGAAAAACTCGGTCTTGAACAAGAAAAGAAAGACAAAAAGAAAAAGTAAAGTTAAATAAAAAAAAGAGATAGAAAAAAGAAGATAAAAAGGGGAAGAGGGAAATTTTTAAACCCTCTTCCCTATTTTTTATTTTTATGTTTGTAGATTCTGAACCTGATATATCTATTTTTGGGAAGAAGATTGAAATAAATTTACCTAACTTCAAAAGGATCCATCACAAGAAAAACCCTTACATTTTTGGGGAAGTAGAATATGAAGGTAATAAATTTATCGTTTATGTAGGCAAAAATGGTATTAGTATTGTTCCGTTTGATCCAGAGTTATTTTTGGATTTGATTTTGAGCATTAGGGTAATTGCAGGGAAGGGAGAAAAAAAAGAAGATATAGAAAAAAAAGAAGATCACGGAGAAGAAAATGAAAGAGGAATTTTCGTAGATGGTAATGAAAAAGGTTTCTGTATTTTATGGGTAGAAAATGGGAGGATACGAAAAATTTTTCTTTGTGAAAATGATGCAACTGCGAACAAAAACGAACTTTTAGCAATTCTTTTTGCTCATAAGAAATTCAGAGATAAGATAAAAAAAGAAGGAGTAAAGATATACTCTGATTCTTCTTTTGCTATAAATAAAGCTAAAAAATTGTATAATATTGATGCGGAGAAAGTTAGAGCACATTCGGGGAATCTGTGGAACACTGTAGCCGATGCTCTTGTGAAAAATGTGAAATCGTTCGCAAAAATGCAAGAAAATGGAAAAATGAAAGTTGAATTCATAAATTTGAAATTATGGTCATGGTAGAAAGAAAAATAGAGGAAGTGAAGGAAAAGTTGATAGAGTTTTCAGAGATAGTGAAAGGTATGCTGAAAAAGAGTATAAAGGGGCTCATGGAGAAGGATGAAAGACTTTTAAAAGAAGTAATAGAGGAAGATGAGATGAAATGTAACGATCTTGAAATAGAAATAGATGAAATGTGCATACACATAATAGCGCAGTTTGAGCCACGAGCGAAGCATCTGAGAACAATTTTTTTGGCTCTCAAAATGAATAATGACCTTGAAAGAATGGGGGATCATGCAGTAAATATTTCTCAAAGTGGTTTATTTTTGATATCAAAACCACAGGTTAAACCGCTTTTGGATATACCAAGAATGGCAGAGGAGGTAAGTAAGATGCTTGAAGATAGTCTAAAATCTTTCGTAAATGAAGATGCAGCTCTTGCGAAATCTGTATGTGAAAGAGATGATATAATAGATGATTATCGTGACCAGATAGTAAGGGAACTCATAACATACATGGTGTCGGATCCATCAACAATTGAGAGGGCTCTTCACCTCATAAGAATCTCGGGGAATTTGGAAAGAATAGCTGATCTGACAACGAACATCTGTGAGGATGTGATATTTATGGTCAAAGGTGAGTTAATGAAACATCACAAGACTATAAAATTCTGATTCTTAAACTATATATATTAGAATCTTCTGTTAAGTTCCCAGTTCCATGCGGTTTTCACTATGAAATGAAGGTCATCATATTTTGGAGAAAATCCTAATTTGTTTTTTATTTTTGTCGGATCAGCGACAAGTGCTACTGGGTCCCCTGGTCTTCTATTTCCTACTTTCTTTGGTATTTCAAAGCCTACGACTTCATCAACAACCTTCAAAACTTCAAGTACAGAATATCCTTTCCCATATCCTACATTAAATATATCGCTTTCACCCCCGTCTAATATGTATTTTAAAGCAAGGATATGAGAATAAGATAGGTCTTGTATATGAATGTAATCTCTTATGCAAGTGCCATCAGGAGTAGGGTAGTCTTTTCCATAAATTTCTAAAAAAGGAATTTCTCCCTTTGCTACTTTCAAAGCCCTTAAAATAAGATGGGTTGGATTGCGAGATGATTGTCCAAGCATACCTTCTGGATCTGCTCCCGCAGCGTTAAAATATCTTAGGGAAACAAACTTGAAATTTTTTTCCGCCAAAGACAGGGAACGAAGAAGTTTCTCACAGGCAAGTTTTGTCTCTCCATAAGGATTTTCCGGCTTTGTCGGATGTTCCTCCGGGATAGGAAGTTTTTCTGGATTCCCATAAACAGCAGCAGTAGAGGAGAATATGAAAAAAATTTTTTTCTTCTTCAAAATAGGTAGGAGGCAAGAGAGCAGGGATATCATACCTCCCACATTATTATCCCAATATTCAACAGGTTTTTCAACGCTTTCTGGAACAACCAAAAAAGCGGAAAAATGCATGACGACATCAGGTTCAAATTCAGATAAAATTTTTGTAAGGAGTGCTCTATCTCTCACATCTCCTACTACTAACTTACCATACAAAACAGCTTCCTTATGACCTGAATATAGATTATCAATTGTGAGAAAATCGGAATTTTTAAATATGTTACCAAGAAGTTTTAGAACATGGCTCCCGATATATCCAGCTCCTCCTGTTATGAGAAATTTCAAATGTGCTTTTACCTGCTCCATTTTTACCGACCTATTATTTATCTTCACAATATTTCAATGAGTTCAAATTCAAAACCTAAATCAGACCATGCTGAACTTTTGAATCTAACCATAGCTTTTATTTTACCTATAATGGGTTCAATTTTTTTCGCAAGTCCATATGCTATTATTTCTGCGTATCCATCTTTTGTTTTTGCTATCATTTTTATGTGTTCATCTTCTTTCCCCACTGTTCTGCTTTCTAATATTTCCGCATCAATTAAGAAAACTGGGAAAGGATTTCCTTCGCCAAAAGGTTCAAGTTTTGTCAGCTCTACCAGATCTGACGACCTTACCTCCCCGAGATGTAAGTATTCATCATAATCAACTATTATTTCTGGTACTCCATTTGGACCTAATGATTCTCTGACAGCTTTTTCAAAACAATCTGCAAATTCTTGAACTTTTTCAGGTTGTAATGCTATCCCAGCTGCTTGGGAGTGTCCGCCGTATTTTATCAGAGTATGTGAAACTTTATCCAATACACCCATTATATTGATAAATTCAGGTGCTCTTATTGAACCTCGTGCTATATCGTTCCTTATTGATATGACACAAGTTGGTTTCCCTGTTGCTTCAAGGATTTTTGCCGCTACGAGCCCCAAAACTCCTTCGTGCCAATCCTCACCCCAAACTACGACTGACCACTTTGAATCATCTATGAGCCCCAAAAATTTTATGTCATCTAATATAGAATCTACGGTTTCTCTTCTCCAGGAATTCATACTCTCTATTTCGTTGGAAAGTTTTTCTACATCTTTTATGTTTTGTTCGAAAAGAAGTCTGAAAGAGATTTCTGGTTTTCCTGCTCTTCCGGAAGAATTTATTCTTGGAACGATTCTCATTTGTATGTCCCTTGATGATATTTTTTCTCTTTTCGTTACTTTTTGAGCAAGAGTAGCTAATCCAATGTTCCCAGTTCCTCCCCTTATTAAATCTATGCCGAATTTGACAAAAATTCTGTTATCTCCTAAAAGTGGAACCATGTCTCCTATTGTTCCAACTGTTACTATGTCAAGATATTTTCTTGGTTTTGGTAAATCTTTTCCGATTTTGGCTCTTGTTGATGCGACGAGTTCAAAGGAAACTCCGGCACCAGAGAGAAATTTTGTTGAGCTATCATGAGGAATTGTTTTGGGGTGTAAAACAGCGAATGCATGCTGTGGCAAAGAATAATCCAGGTGATGATGGTCGCAAACTATAACATCTATTCCGAAAAGCTTTGCATATCTTATTTCTTCATGATTTCTGACTCCACAGTCAGCGGTTATTATCAATTTACTATTTTTTGCTCTGACTTGGTCTATAAAATCTTTTGTCAGCCCATATCCTTCTTTATCTCTTGATGGAACTCTAACTAAAATATTTTCCTCTGGAAAACCACAATCTCTGAGGAAGCTTGATATAACTGCGGCTGATGTTATTCCATCAGCGTCTGCATCTGAGAAAATTCCTATCACCTCACGGTTTATTATGGCTTTGGCCAACCTTTCTGAGGCTTTTTTCATATCAGGAAAAACAAAAGGATTTTCAGCTTTCTCCAGAGACGGGTACAGAAAATCTTCCACCCTCCCAGGAGAAGTTATTCCACGAGAAACTAAAATTTTTGAGAGTAGGTAAGATATTCCGAATTCTTTTGCTAACTCTCTTGCGAGTTTCTCATCGCAAGTTCTTTTTCTCCACTTCTTGATCATTTCTTTTCAAATTTCAAAAAGAACAATAACAAAAAAAACAATAAATAAAGATTAAAAGGAAAAATGCAATTACAACAAGGTTTGAAACACAAAAATGAAAAAAATTTTTAAATTAAAAAATGAAAAGTTTTTGGAAAAATATAAAAGTGAAAATTAAAATAAAAATTTGAAAAAAAAATCAAGGAGGTGAAAAATATGGGAATGAAAAAATTATTGGTATCTTTGTCTTTTACGGCAGTGATAGCTCTGTTCTTCGTAGGATGTGGTAAAGAGGAGAAACCTCCAGAGCAACCAAAAACTTCTGGCGTTGAGGAGCATAAGATGGAAGGTGGTACAATTCATGTTTTGCCGAATAGTAAAATGTCTTCTTTGATATCGCAAGGGAAATATGATACTATAAGAAAGGAATTCTGTGGGGATAACGGTTGCTCAGATGAGCTCAAAACATTCGGTGATAAAGCAACAGTTAACCTTGTTGTAACCTTTACAAATACTATGATTTTGTTTCAAAGATTAGATAAAGCTCTAACTACGATTTGTGGATTTGTGGGAAGTTCTTTACCTCAAATTTGTGGTAGTCAATCAGCTCCCGGACACCAAGCTTCAAGAATATCAGGAAAGCAAACAGATATAGTTGATACTGTGTTAAATCTTGTCGGATTAAACAGAAATGAAATAACAACTCTTATGACAGAGATTGCAACAGCAACGGAAAATTATATAAAAATTCCGGATTCAAAAAATTATGTTTTTGCAATAACGGTGCCATTTCAGGTGAAGGTGGGTAATCTTGTAGATGTTTGGTTCAAAGCAGGAACTCAAATAAGATGGGACCTTATGAATATTTTGGGGGCTGTATCTCAGCTTATTCTCGCAGGATTCAATGTTATTAACTCGCATGACCTTGTATTAGATATAGGAGCAATTTTGAGTAATGCAAATCAGCTACTTTCAGATCTGCAAGGAGACCCGGCAGGTTTTATAGTAAGATTACCCGGAACATTAGGACTGGATGGGGCTCCAAACTTTTTGAGGTTCAAGCAAGGTGGAGCTGATATATGGAAACAGATACCTACGAATTTCTCAAAGGCTTTCAGCTGGTCAGGTCAAGGTCTTGAATATATGTTTAATAATCCTTGTAAAGATAACGACCCAGCTCTTGTTTGCTACAAAGATGCAAAGCTCAGATTTAACCTTGACCTTCAAAAAAATAATAAATTCTTGGGAGAAAAAGCAACCGGTGAATTATCTTTACCCGGAGGTTTCACAGCAGAAACGGCTCAAAATATAGTGAAAATTCTGAAAAACGGAGGAGAAAAATTTGATTGCTCAAAAGATGATAATGTAATTCATATATCTGAGGGGCCAGATAAATTTGATGTATCTAAAATTGTGAATACAGTAGGTTCATTCATAGCAGGTAGCATAACCGCAATTGAACTTCCGAACTTTATGAAGATAGATGTATGTAGGTTCTTTGGAGCGGAAGGCTCACAACCAAAACCTATAAGAGATTTACTTTTCCCGCATGAGCTCGTTCGAGACGGAAATGAATACAAGACAGCAAATGCAGGTAAGTTCTTCGCATTAGAGGTAGAAGCGAGCAGAAACTTTTACTTGAAAGCTATAACTTCGGGGAATAATCAAGATAACCCAATTTATCTGAACAGATGGACAAACTATGGAGATTTGGTTATTGTGACAAATCTCTTTACGAATCCACCTCACTCGTTTGTTCCTCAACTTCCTTATTTGAAACCAGCATGGGTTCGTTTCGTTTCAGGATTAACAACTATATCTTATGTTGAAACAACGACTACTATCCCTATTACTCCTGAGGGTTCCACAATCCCTATTCCTGTAACATTTTCCTATATTATACCTACAACTAATCAGTTTGAAGGCATACAAATAGAAAGAGGATTTGGGGACTTTAAAAACTTTGCTCCTCTTCTTGACCCAACAAAGTATAGTTCTGGATTGCCAGAAAATACTATTGGTCTTTTGGTTTCAAAGAATTGGGTCAAAGGTGATTATGTGGCAAGAGGAGATGGAAAGAGATTTTCAAAAGTAAAGGACCAGAATGGCAATTCTCTTGAAATCTCCAAAGATTATCTTGATCCACTTACATCTTTTATATCTTTGAGATGGCACTCGCAATACCCGCAAGATGTAGTATCATCGTTATCAGCTATACTTAACGATATAGGAACGAAGTTCTTAATTTATGTTCTTCTCAGGGACCCATCATGGAATAGTTCAACTCAAATAGATATATGCAGTGTTCTTTATGCATTTGCTAACTCAGCAAAACAAAAATATGATGCCACAACAGACTCAATGAAAAAGTCAGCAATTGCAAATATAGTCAAAGCTGTTTATGCACTTCAATCATCAAGGGGAGCTCAACAAGTTTGGAACTGCTCTGTTATTACTATTTCAGGAGAAAATCCGTTTTCATTCACTGTATCTCAGGTTCAAGCTGATTGGAAGGGAGCAACAAATCAGATTGTTAACGACTTACTTGGACTTGGATTGTTCGCTATTGCAGCTTCGGGCGTTGAGTAAAATATAGCGAGAAAAAGTAAAAAAAAGCAAAGTCAAAATATAGTTTGAAAACAGCTTTTCTTATTTCCTGATGCTAATATTATTTAGATGTTATCGGAAAATGAACGGGGCAGGATTATTTCTAAAAATAAAGAAAAAATTGAGCTATTCTTTGAATTCGCATTTGAGCTTGGCTCAAAAAGAAATATAGATGATGTTTTGAGCGTAGTAGCAGACTTTACTACGAAAATTTTGGATTGCGATAGAGCTTCAATCTTTGTATATAATAAAGAAACCTCAAAGCTGTGGACGAAAGTTGCTCACGGACTTGAGGAAAAAATTGAGGTTGATCAAAATATCGGAATTGTTGGTTGGGTTTTCTCAAACAGAAAACCTCTTATTGTCAATTCACCTTATTCCGACCCAAGATTTAATCCCGAAACAGATAAAAAAACCGGATACAGAACGAAAAGCATAATAGCCGTGCCTTTGATTACCTACTCCGGAAATGCCGTAGGAGTTCTTGAAGGAATAAACAAAAACGGAGAGGGATTTACCAATGATGATTTAGAATTCGCTCAGGTTCTTGCCGTCCAAGCTGCTAATGCAATAGAGAACGCAATATTGTATGAGGAACTGAAAAAAGCTCAGGAGGAAATAGTTATGAGGCTTTCTATTGCGGCTGAGTTCAGAGATAGCGCAACTTATAACCATCTTGTTAGAATGTCCCTTTACTCTTACCTTATTGCGAAAGAGATGGGTTTTGATGAGGAGTGGTGTGAGAAATTAAAACTTGCCGCACCTATGCACGATATTGGAAAACTTGGAATAAAAGATACGATACTTTTAAAACCTGGGAAACTTACCGATGAAGAATTTGAAGAAATGAAAAAACACACAATTTATGGATACGAAATCCTCAAAGACTCCACAATAGATATACTTAAAATGGCTTCAAATGTTGCTTTGTGCCATCACGAAAAATATGATGGAACTGGTTATCCCAGAGGTTTAAAAGGAGAGGAAATACCTATTGAGGCAAGAATTGTTGCTGTTGCAGATGTGTTTGACGCTCTTACATCTCGCAGACCTTACAAAGAACCATACGAGATTGAGCGCGCCGTTGAAATTATAGAAAAAGATAGTGGAAAACATTTTGATCCAAAAGTTGTTCAAGCTTTCAAAAAAGCTCTCCCAGAAATAATAAAAGTACTCAAAAAGTATGGAGTTGAATAGAAAAAAATTTCATTTTTTATCCTTAATTCTATCTTTCTTCTGGTTTTTATTTTTTTGGATTTTTCCAACTTTAACTTTTGCTCAATCTATTTCATGCACAAGCTGTGAAGGTGAGTGGTGTTCATCTTCAAGTCAGGTTGGAGTTATTATAAAAGATGGAGTTATGACAAAAAATTACTCATCCCAAGTTTCTTTTTTCTGCCAGAGTTGCACTGGGTACACTCTACGCGTGGCATTTGACGACGGATATGGTAAAAAGTATATAAGAGAAGAAGGCGCACAAGATGGTGGAAAATCTTTAAATTTTGATTTTCAGGCTCTAAACCCGGCAGATGGGAAAATTTTACTTTCCTTTGAACTTTCAGCTACTGGGCAAACTGGCTTTCAAATCGTGAACTCTTTCAGTTGCTCTCTCATTTTTGACGATTTCCCGAAAAAAGTAAGTAATGTTAGAGCTTTTGGAAAAGACAAAAGTTTTGTTGTTCAGTGGGATAAACTAAAAGATAGAGATATTCAAAACTATATAGTTTATGTTGGTGTTTATCCTTCGGCTTGCTCTTCCGTCTCCATATCGGTTGGACCTGATTCTGATTCAGTTGAGATAAATAAAATCGGCGATCAAGATGTACAAAACGGAGTCAAATATTGTGGTTTTGTTGAAGCTGTGGATTTTGGAGGTAAAAAATCCGAACCCTCTGACCAATTTCAAGTCATACCTTATAGGTCTTTTGAGTTTGGGCGAAGCGGTCCTCCTGAGGAAAATGTAGGTTGCATTATAGCATATATTTTTGGTGCAAATTCTCAAATCACAAATTTTTTCAGAGGAATAAAAAACTTGCTTTACAAGCTAAAACTCAAATCTCTCATTAGCCTATATTACAGAATCTCACAGAAAATAATAGATTTTTGGCAAAAGATAAAGCTTTCACAAAATATAAAGCACATAAGTTTTATATCTCAGGTCTTTGCCGATGAATTATTAGAAGAGGGAAATCAAAATAACAATAACAATAACAATAACCAGAATTTATCTGGAAATAAGTTTCATTTTGGGTTGAGTTTTTTCAATTTAAAAAAAGCTGGCGTTGTAAATGGGCAGAGTATTTTTGAATTGGCATACGGAAAAAATATTTTCTCGCTTGATTTGGAATATGGAAAAAGAATTTTCAAATTAGTTCCAACTTTTATCACTTTCAGGTTCTCTCCAACATATATTAGGGGAAAGAGAGTTGTTCTTGATGAAACCAAAGGAATACTCGTAAGTTCAGGAGAAAATTACTCTTCTATGATTTTTTCTTCTTCTGGATTAGGTTTTCAGGTGCTCGGAAGTTTTGTCCCAGAGCAGATACTTGTTCCGTTTTTAGGTGTAAGAGGCATAATAGATAATTTCCTTGAATACTATGACATAGGTGGGAGCAAATTTGGTACTGTTTTTGGTGGGGGATTAGAAGGCGGACTCTTATTTATTCTTGATATGTTTGACAGAAGATCAGAAGCCATTTTAAAATCAGAATACGGGGTTGAAGATACTTATTTATTTTTGAAAGTAGAGTTTATATCAGCAAATATTGTGAGGAAAGCAGGAGCTTTTTTTTCTCCAATAAAATCAAACTATTTTGATTTCTCAACCAGAGTTTTTTCAGCTGGTATTTCCCTATTCTTCTGATTCTGAAACCGAAAATCTATAATTTTTCTTTTTTCTTTCTTATTTATTTCTTTTTTTGTTTTCCTTTTTTACTTTTTTACCTTTGTCTTTTTTTGCCTTTTTTGGTTGTGTTTAATCTACTTTTATTTGAATCATCTTTCTATTTTGCATCGTCGGAGTAAGTTTTAGGTTTCTTTTTGATAGTTCATCTTGTAAAGAAAAGATTATTTCGTCTGATTTGCCTTTATACCACACTCTAAAAGTCATGAAATTTTTTGATGCTACTTCTCTTTTGTAGTCTGCTGAAATATTTTTTATTGCGGATGTTATATCTGCTTGCCTTTGGAGGTTCTCAAAATTTCCATAAACGAAAATAAGAAACTGCTTACCTTTTTTGATGTCAGATTTCCAGTAGTCCATAATTTGAGTTATTAGTTTATCTGCTGCATCTCTTATAGCCTCTGAAAGTGTAACTCTATCTTTTCCAGGACCTGCAATAACCTCCTTTGAAAACCCAGTTGATGAACCTATCAATCTACCTGTTGTTGTTTCAAATGCTTTAAGTGATGCAGCTGCTTTTGTTGTTCTATCTTTACCAACTTGTCCTTCTTCAAATTTCCCCTCAACGACCACATATATATCTGCTCCCACCGATAGAGCTATTTTTGCGGCTGGATCTTGTGGTAATCCTTCTATTATTCCTATTTGCTCTGCCATCTGATAAAGTTTATCTATTGTGTCAGGATTAAGAACCTCAAATTTTTTTGCTGTAAAATATGAATTGACCTCATTCACGCCAAACTCTACCCATCCTTGATTTTTGACTTTTTCATCTGGAATAACGACAATTGATGGATTTTCAAGAATCTCTATTATTTCTTCTCTTTTCTGTATAAGTCCTGCTGCTACTAAATCATCTTCAAGGAGTTTTTTTCTGACAATTACCTTCATTTCTACATTTATTCTGCCGTCTGGGGTTCTTGTTCTTTTTATTCCTCCCTCTTGTCTGACATATTTATCTGGATTTGAGAATATTTTTACTTTATTTGCTTCTATTTTTCTTTTTTCTTCATCAGTTTGAGCCAGAGTATTTATTACAGCCCACATGGCGTTCATTTTTGCCTCCACTATTGCTCCCTCAACATGATCCCAAGTTCCTCTTGCTATAACTTCTGTATTTTCTGGGTCAAGCGAAGTGATTATTTGAGCATCAAAGGTTTGAGGATATTGTGGAAATTTTTTTGCGCACGCTGTAAAAATTGATGTGCCCAAAAATAATAACCCCAAAACAAAGTCCATTCTTTTTATTGCTGTCGCTATTTCTCTGTTTTTTCCATTCACTATCTTCATAATAATATTTTTCATATTTTATCACCTCCTTTTTTTATATTAAATTTATCCTATTGAATTTTCTGGCATGAAAAATAAAGATTCTTTTATTTTTTCTGCCAAAAACACAGATTTTATAGCTTCATCTAATAGAGAGTTATTCACTTCTTCTTTCAGTACTGCAGATATAAATGAATCAACTTCTTTTTTCATCGGGTCTGAGTTTTCAAATTGTTTTATTATTGCTCTTACATTATATTTCCCGTTTTCTTTTTCTCTCATATATATTTCTGTTTTCTTTTCAAGAAAATCAATTGAAATGTAAGATCCAATTTGGAAAACTCTCATCTTCCTAAACCTTCTGTACGCTACTCGTGAGGCTGTAAGTTCTACTATACAACCTTTTGAAAATTTTATCCTTGCCATAGCTATGTCTGGCTTATCTGTAATCACAGGTATTCCAAGACTTTCTATTGAATTGATTTTTATATCTTCTACCAATCCTACTACTGCGTCTATATCGTGAATCATGATGTCAAATATAACATCTGTGTCCAAGTTTCTTCCGGGAAATAAGCTCAATCTTTCAGCTCTTATGTATCCGGGGAGTTTTACGAATTGCTTTGCGAATGTATAAGCTTCGTTAAATCTTTCAACATGTCCAACTTGGACTACTACTCCTTTTCTTTCTGCAATATATTTTATTTCTTCTGCTTGGTCATACCTTGTGCATAGAGGTTTTTCTACAAACGCGTGCTTCCCTTTCTCTATTACTTTTTTTAGAATTTCATAGTGAGTTTTCGCAGGAGAGGCTATGAATACTGCATCCACTTCATCTAATATTTCCTCAAAATTAGTTGAAGATTTTATTTCATTGCGAATTCCTATCTTTGAGAGTAGGTCCTTTGCTATTTCTATTTGATTCTCATCTATATCTGAAATTCCTGAGATTTTTGCAGATGGGTTTTCTGCGAGCTTTTCTAAATGTATCTTCCCTATAAATCCCAGACCTATTACGCCTACCCTTACCTGCGACATTAAACTTAAACTTTTTTCAAAAAATATTAATTTTCACTTTTGCAAACTTTTTTTATCTGTAAAGATAGAAGTAAATAACAAAGAAAAATTGAAAAAATTGTATGGATTTTAAAATTTAAAATTTTCTTTATATTGTGTTTGAGTTTGAAGAATTTCCTCAAATAAGATCAAGAATAAGGAAAGAAACAGAAGAGTTCAAGGAGTTCTATTCAAAAAACAAAAGTACATGTGAATTTTACAAGAACTTGATAGAAGAAGTAAAGAATAAAAGGGATGAGAATGCCGTAAAGCTTCACAGAGAAAGAGGAAAACTTTTAGCGAGAGAAAGAGTGTATAAACTCGTTGATAATGGGGAGTTTTTTGAGCTTTCTCCACTTGCAGCTTACGGAATGTACGAAAACCAAGCCCCTCAGGCTGGAATAATAACAGGAATAGGAAAAGTTTGTGGAAACTATGTGGTTATAGTTGCGAACGATGCAACAGTAAAAGGTGGGACATATTTTCCTGAAACTGTCAAAAAACATCTCCGTGCTCAGGAGATAGCGGAACAGAACCGTATTCCAGCTATATATCTTGTAGATTCAGGGGGAGCTTTCTTGCCGTTGCAATCCGAGGTTTTCCCTGATAAAGACGATTTTGGGAGAATTTTTTTCAATCAGGCGAGAATGAGTGCCAAAAGAATCCCTCAGATATCAGCAGTTATGGGAATGTGTACAGCAGGCGGAGCATATGTGCCAGCTATGAGCGACGAATGTGTGATAGTCAAAGGAGTGGGAACAATATATCTCGGGGGACCTCCGCTTGTCAAAGCCTCAACCGGTGAGGATGTTACGGAGGAAGAACTTGGCGGAGCTGTTATGCACGCAAGAGTTTCAGGTGTTGTAGATCATCTTGCAGAAAACGATGAAGAAGCTATAAAAATATTGAGGAGGATTGTATCTACATTAGGGAATTTTTCTAATCCGAAAAAAATAAGGGAAAGGGTAGGAGCTTTGGAAAAGTGGGAGGAACCACTTTATCCACCTGATGAAGTTCTTGGGATAATCCCGCCTGATCTACGCAGACCATTTGATATGAGAGAGGTGATAGCGAGGATTGTTGATGGTTCTCGGTTCTTGGAATTTAAAAAAGATTACGGACAAACTCTTGTGTGTGGTTTTGCGAGAATAAAAGGAATTCTTACTGGTATAATAGCTAATAACGGGGTTCTTTTTTCTGAATCTGCGTTAAAAGGTGCGCATTTTATAGAGCTTTGCAATCAGAGGAGAATACCAATTATATTTTTGCAGAACATAGCCGGGTTTATGGTCGGCAAAAAATATGAGGAGGGTGGGATAGTGAAACACGGAGCAAAGATGGTTCAAGCAGTCTCAACGGCGTCTGTTCCGAAAATAACCGTCATAATAGGTGGGTCGCATGGAGCTGGAAACTATGCTATGGCTGGTAGAGCCTATGAACCGAGATTTTTATTTATGTGGCCAACGGGTAGAATCTCGGTTATGGGTGCAAAGCAAGCTGCTTTGGTTCTTGTAACTATAAAGAAAAATCAGCTCAAAAGGTACGGAAAAGAGCTTTCAAAAGACGAGGAGGAGAAAATTTATAAAGAAGTTTATGAAAAATATGAAGCGGAAGGAAACCCGTTATATTCAACTTCTCGTTTGTGGGATGATGGAATAATATTCCCTGAAAACACACGGGATGTCCTTGCTCTTTGCCTCGAAGTTTCTCTGAACTCTGTAGATGATCAAATAAATTATCCAGTTTTCAGGATGTAGAACCAGATTTTCAGGATTTGAGATGAAAAATCTTTTGGAGAAATACGCTGATTCAAATGTGCAGAAGCATTTTTATGCATATGTTTTTTCAAATAGAAACAGATTAAAATAAATTTATGAGAAAAAAAAATTGAAGAAATAATAAAAGATCTTCCGGAGAACATAAGAGAACCAATATATGAAGCATTAGTGTCTTTCAGGGCGGATATACTCCTCAAAGAAACGAGGGAAATAAAAGAAGGAATAAGTAAGGTATGGGGGGCGATAGATGAACTTACAAGGAGAGTAAAGGAGCTTGTGGAGACTCGAAGAAGAACAGAACATGAGATAGAGAAGATATGGGGTGTGATAAAGGAGCTAGCTGAGGCTCAAAAAAGAACTGAAGAAAGACTTGAATCATTCAAAAAGACTACGGAGGAGAATTTCAATAAAGTTTGGAATGCCATAAGGGAACTCACGGAGGCTCAAAAAAGAACTGAGGAGAGATTAAATAATCTTATAGAGGAGCACAGAAAAACAAGAGAAAAACTTGAAGGACTCTCAGACTCTTTTGGATATTTCCTTGAAGATAGAGCTATAAAATCTCTCCCGAAAATCCTAAAAGAAAATTATGACATTGAAGTTGTTGGAAATCTCAAAAGAGATTACTTTATTATAAACAGAGAACACATTGAAGTAAATATTTTTGGAAAAGTAAAGAAAGGTGATGAAGAATATACTCTTTTAGGTGAGGCAAAAAGTAGAGTTTCAAAAAAAGAAATTGACAAGTTTATAAGAAAATGTAAGAAAATTTCAAAAGAAGCAATAAAAATTCTCATCTCCTATGTTTTCTCTCTGAAATAAAAAAATATGCACATGAGAAAGGAATAATACTTATTCATTCTTACGAGCTTGAATTTTAATGGAAAATTGACTTTTATATTTCTTAACTCTTTCTTACTTATTTTTTTTCTTTTTTCTTTTTTCTTTCTTTTTTTTAACTTTAAATTATTTTATATTGGAGGATTTTTATTATGAGGTTTGGAATGAAGTTTGAAGGAGAAGACTTTGAGGTCCAAATTGGTGAGGTTGCAATACACGCAGATGGAGCTGCTTTATTAAGATACGGGGATACAGTTGTACTTTCAACTGTTGTTTCTTCAAAAAAGAATGTTGCAGGAATTGATTTTTTACCTCTGACGGTTGAGTTCAGAGAAAAATCTTATGCTGTTGGGGAGATACCGGGTGGATTTTATAAAAGAGAAGGCAAACCAAACGAGAGAGAAATTCTTTCTTCTCGTCTAATAGATAGGTCGGTTCGCCCGCTTTTTGCATCGGGATATGTTGAGGATACGCAAGTTATATCCTATGCTCTTTCTGCTGATAAAGAGCACGAGCCAGATGTTGCCGCAATAAATGCTACTGCTATTGCTCTTTTGATATCAGATATACCCTTTTTTATCCCCGTTGCAGCGGTGAAAGTTGGGATGAAAGATGGGAAATTTATCATAAATCCAAAGCGGGAGGAAGAAAAGCAGGAGCTTGAACTTGTTGTTGCTGGAACAGAAACAGGAATAGTTATGGTTGAGGGCAGAGCTAATTTTATACCAGAGGAAAAATTCATAGATGCTATATATTTTGCTCACAAATATATAAGAAAACTCATAGATTTTCAGAAAAAAATAGCTGGGATTTTTGGCAAGCCGAAAAGAGAGTATAAACCCATAACATATTCCGAAGAAGTCATAGAAAAAATAGCAAATAAAATAGATATAAAAGAC
Source organism: Candidatus Calescibacterium sp. (assembly GCA_032249135.1). Lineage (GTDB taxonomy): Bacteria > Calescibacteriota > Calescibacteriia > Calescibacteriales > Calescibacteriaceae > Calescibacterium. The sequence goes on from JAVVGL010000009.1 coordinate 26,524, forward strand.
ATAGTTCTTGAACCCTCAAAATATCAAAGGAGATTAAAGGAAGTAGCTACACTTGAAAGTCTAAAAAAAGAACTTGATTATTTTGTCCCACCATCTGATAGGTTCTCTGACGAGGAACGTTTTTCCATTCTCTCTCAATCATTCTTTGAGCTTCAAAGACGCTTTATAAGAAAAATGATACTTGAAGAAAAAAAGAGAATAGATGGGAGAGGACCCGATGACATAAGAGAAATAGAGATAAAACTTGGAGTTTTACCTCGGGCACATGGATCAGCAATTTTCAGAAGAGGAGAGACGCAGGCTCTTGTATCAGCGACTTTGGGTACTCCACGAGATGTCCAGCTTGTTGAATACTTTGGCGTTGAAGGTGAGAAAAAAAGGTTTATGCTGCATTATAATTTCCCTCCATTCTCATCTGGTGAGGTGAAACCTATAAAGGGACCTTCAAGAAGGGAAATAGGGCACGGATATCTTGCCGAAAAAGCTCTCGCGCCGCTAATTCCACCCGAAGATAAATTCCCTTACACAATAAGGGTTGTTTCTGATATACTGTCTTCTAACGGATCAACTTCTATGGCTTCTGTATGTGGTGGAAGTCTTGCTTTGTTTGATGCTGGTGTTCCTGTTCCTTTCCATGTTGCGGGTGTTGCTATGGGAGTTATAAAAGAAGGAGAGGAGTATGAAGTTATAACGGATATTTTAGGTGATGAAGACCATATTGGAGATATGGATTTCAAGCTTGCAGGTTCAAGAGAAGGAATAAGCGCAGTTCAGATGGACCTGAAAACTTTTGGTCTTTCTTTTGAAATAATAAAAGATGCTGTAATGAGAGCAAAAAGAGCGAGAGAGAAAATCCTTGATATAATGTATAATGAGATTTCAACTCCAAAACACCTTTCCCCATATGCTCCAAGATTTTCTAAACTCAAAATAGACACTGATAAAATAGCAGCTCTTATAGGTCCGGCGGGTAGAAATATAAAGCAAATTGTTGATATTACGAAAGCAGATATAGAAATAGAACAGGATGGTACTATTAAAATTTTTGCCCAAGATGAGCGAAGTTTAAACCAAGCTATTGAGCTTATTAACTACTACACAAGTGATATAGAAGAAGGGAAAATATACAAAGCTAAGGTAAAGCGGATTTTGCCAAATGGAGCCCTTGTTCAGCTTTTACCATCTTATCAGTACGCATTTATGCATATATCCCAAGTTGATGTAAAAAGGATAAGTCGTGTTGTTGATGCTGTAAAACCTAATGAGGAAATAGAGGTCAAAGTTATAAAAATTGAGGAGGATGGTAGAATTTTGGTTTCAAGGAAGGAAGCTATTATTGAAGCGCAAGAGAAACAAAAAATTGCCGGTATGAAAAAGGGCAAAAGATTTTAACGATTTGTTGTTAACTTCTTTAAGACCTTCCTGCTTTTCCTGTTTTAGCCCTTTTACAATCCCCTTCTGTTTTCTCTATTTTTATCCTTCTTTTAGCCCTTCCTCTTTTCCCCACTTGTAAAGGAAGGTTTTCTAATATCAACTTGTATTGGCATAGGTTTTACCTTTATCTTACTTATGGTTTCTGATTACTTTGACAAAATCATCCCATGTTTTTGCTTCTATTATTTTTCTCCTTATTTTTTTTAGGTGATTTAAATCCTCTACTTTTTCCAGAAGAGTTTTTACCTCTTTTACCTTTGATTTACCAAATTTGATTTGAACACCCAATAGAATTGCTTCTTTCAAACCCTCCTGTTTCCCTTTCTCAATTCCTCTCTTTTCTCCTTCTTTCTCTCCCCATTTATAAAGAAAGGTTTTTCTAATATCAACTTGTATTGGCATAGGCTTTACCTTTATTTCAATATCAAATAATCCTGCTAAAAAGCTAATGCTATCTATATATTTTATGATTTTTTCTTCATTTTTCAAAATTTCTACAATTCTTTTTTTGACCTTTCTTATTATCTTGGGTTTATCTTTGAATTTCCCAGCTAAAATCCCTAAAATAACTTCTGCGGGTTTTTCGCTTTTTATAAACACATCTGGATCTATTTTCTTCATATCCAAAATTTTGTATTTTAAGGTTAGTTTAGGGGTTTTGTACTCTGATGGAGGGGGATTTCCTTTACCAACAAATAAAACTATTTGCGTAGGTTCTTTTTTATATTTTTCTACTATTGCATAGTAATAGCGGAACATCCTGTGTGGTAAAGTTTTATCTTGTTGAGCCTGTATTTCAACCTGGATTATCTCACCGTCAGCTTCAACTAAAATATCAGGACGAAAAGTTTTTACCAGCCTTATTTCTGCTGATATAACTTTTACTTTTTTACCTATTTTTTTACCGATAGCTAAGTAATAAATCGCTCCTATTGATTCTGAGAAAATTTCTTTTAAAATCGCATCAAATTGTTTGAGCTCTTTTTTGTGATTATGTTCTCTTTTTTCTCCTTGATATCTTCTTTTCTTCTTCATTCATTCTTGTTTTGCGCTTTACTTATTTAGTACGGAAAAAGAATCGCTTACTATTTAATATTTTACTTTTTTGGCTTGGGAGGTTTACATCATTCCATTTTACCTAATTTGATTTGTTTTTTAAATAACCAATTTGCATGGGCAGTTCCAAAAATTCCTTATTTGAAATTACGATGAAATTTTGAAAATAGACATTTGAAAAGTGCCTAAACCTAAAAATTTCAAAAATTAGAAATTTTTTATCGTAAATTTATAATGTAAATTTTATGGCAGGACATTCAAAGTGGCATAATATAAAGCATAAAAAAGCAGCCCAAGATCAGAAGAGAGGAAAAATTTTCACAAAGGTAATGCGTGAAATAGAAGTTGCCGTAAGACAAGGTGGACCTAATCCGGAAAATAATCCTCGCCTTAGGTTAGCTATTGAAATGGCGAAATCAGTCAACATGCCAAAAGAGAATATAGAGCGAGCTATAAAGAAAGCAATGGGTGAGCTTGGTGGACAGGCAGTTGAAGATGTGTTCTTTGAAGGATATGGTCCGGGCGGGGTGGCTATGTATATTTCTGCCATAACAGATAACAAAAATAGAACCGCCTCACAAATAAGAGCAATATTCTCAAAGTTTGGGGGAAGTCTTGCCGAAGCTGGGTCAGTTTCTTGGATATTTGAAAGAAAGGGAGTTTTTGCCTTCCCAGTTTCAGACCAAGTGCAAAAGGAGAAAATTGCTGATTTTGCAATAGAAAACGGAGCAGAAGACATAAATGATTTAGGAGATACCCTTGAAGTCTATTGTGATCCAAAGAACTTTGAGGAACTCAAAAGCAAGTTTGAGCAATCAGGGTTCGGCTGGGAGAGAGCAGAGGTTACTTTCATACCTAAAACTACAGTAAAAGTTTCAGGTAAGGAAGCGGAGACTCTGATCAAACTTCTGAATGCTCTTGATGACCATGACGATGTTCAGAGGGTTTGGGCGAACTTTGAAATAGAAGACCAAGAAATGGAAAAATTGCTTGCAACATTGTAGGGGAGGTGCCGGAGCGGACAAACGGGCCCGGCTGTAAACCGGGTGGCCCCAGGCCTACGGGGGTTCAAATCCCTCCCTCCCCACCACTAAAATGATAACTGCTCTTATCATCCTGTCATACTCATTTTTTGTTAACCTAAACGGAGGAATTCTTTTTCCTTTTGGGGATTTATCAGGGGGTAAAAAGAATTCAGCTTCTTTTTCTCTTTCGCTTGGAGTTGCAGAGTTTGACCAGTTTTCCGCCGGAGCTAATTTTTCGTTTTCGCCATCTATAAGTTTGCTTTTCCCATCGGCTTATGTTTCTGCAAGGTTTGACAGAACCGACTTTTTTGCTAACATAGGTGTAGGTATCGGTCCGGGAATTCTTTCCAGAGAGAAAAAGATTTTTACTCTTTTCGGTCTCTCAGCATTTACTGATTTCGGTATATGGATAGAGACACGAAGATTTGCAGCTCATATCTCACCCGGTGTCTCTGCATTCCTTGGGAATCAAGGAGGATATTCATTTTCCGTCCTCCTCGGATTTTCAATATTCTCTTACTAATACTTCTTACTGGCTAAAAGATAAACTCTAATATGTGTTTTGCTTCTCTTTTTCGTGATATTTGCAATATACATCCTGGAGAATTTGAAAGGAAAATTACATCGTCTTTTTCAAAAGGTTCTAAAAGGGAATTTAAAAGCATATCAGACATTTTTCCATATTTGAAAAACATAGAGCCACCGAATCCACAGCAGGGGAAATCAGTTTGTTCAACCTCAAATCCCATACTTTTCATTATCCTTACTTTATCTTGGGTATCATACTTTTCGTGGCACGGCTTATGAATTATAACTTTCACATTCTTTTTTTCTTTTTTAGTTACCTCTTTATCATTCTCTTTTCTTTCAATTTTCATCTCTCCTCTTTCTATTTTTTCTTTCATTTTTTCCAGTATGAAATCTGATACCTCTTTTATTTTCACTCCGGGAAATTCATCTTGGATTTTATAAAAGTTCATTATAACCCAGGTGCATGTTGGACCTAACACAAGTATTGTTGATGGGGAATGATTTAAGTTTCTATAATTTATTTCGTTTTTTATTTTCTCTATAAGTTCTTTTTGATTTTCCTGAAATTCTCTTGTTGAACCTGCGAGCAATAACGGAGCTCCGCAGCAAGAAAAATTACGAGGCGCAGTTATGAAATCTATATCAAATCTTTTCAGTATTTTTTCTGCCTTCTCCCTTATGTCGGAAAAAATCGTATATCCAAAACACGAGGGGAAAAATACTGTGGTAGGATAAGAGTTTGCAACATCAATATTTTCAGATATAGTGGGATTTTTTCTTATCCATCTCATCTTATACTTTGATTTTTTCATTTTTGATGCAAGAAGAAATGAAAGAGAAAATAAAAACTTATTTTTTGTTATAAGCTTTGCGAAAAATATCTCCATTTTTCCGGGTAGAGTTTTTCCTTTTGCTCTCATGAAAGAAAGATAAGGTTTGAGGTCCATCGGACAAGTTTTCTCGCACTCCCCACATTTTGAACAAGTGTCAATATCTTCAAATGCTCTGATGAAATCGAAAAAGCTCATATTTTCTCTTTCTTTCAAAATTTTGTAAGATAGAATCAATCGTCCGCGCGGAGAGAACCTCTCATCTCTTTTTGCAAGATATGTAGGGCATTTAGATTTGCAGTAGCCACATTTTACACATACTATCGGATCAAAGATTATTTCATTGAATTCTTTTGTGTCCATTTTTGCAGCTTACGGACTGAATTTGAAAAATGAGTTCTAACTTTTTACTTTTTATTTTTTTATTTTTGCTCTTATTTTATGTTCCAACTCTTTTATTTTTCTCTCAATTCTTATTCTGTCGTATCCTTTTGGTTTTCCTTTTTGTAATCCTATTTTATATAGTTCCAACGCTTTTTCTTCTTCATTTTTCAGAACTAAAATATCTGCGAGATGTTCCGCGATTACTGCATCATCTGGTTTCATCTCATATGCTTTTCTTATCATTTCTTCTGCTTTTTCTATATCTCCATTTGCAAAAAAATACCATCCAAGGCTATCTATAATGTATGGGTCCTTTGGTCTTCTTTTTAGTGCTTCCTCTATGAGTTTCCGAGCTTCATCAAGTTTGTTGGTATCATAAAATCCCGTTTTTCTTTTCTCTTCAATTATATACTCTATCATCATGTATCCTTTGAGATTGAGGGAATGTGGATCCTGAGGGGAGATTTCAAATAAAAGATCAGCTGTTTCTAATGCTTTCTTTATATCTCCAACCTCGTAATGTAATATTGCTTTCGTGTAAAGAAGGTCTTTGTTTTTATCAAATTTTTTAAGAGAGAAATCAATGAGTTCAAAAGCCGAATCATAATCTTCTTTTTCTCTGAAAGCAAAGATTAAAGATTGCATGACCTCTGGGGTAAGAACACGAGATGTCACTTCAAGTCCATACTTTATCGCTTTATCTGGAGAAATTTCTCGGAGGGAATCTATTTTTCCTGCTATTGCGTTGCTATAAAATTTGGAATTTTCTTCTATTTTTTCAAATTCTTTTATTGCTTCCTCATATTTTTTCAATTCATAAAGTGCATATGCTCTAAAAAGTATGGCAATATCTTTGCTCTCTTGGTCATTGAGTTTCCCTTCTATCTCCTGTGTTATTCTTATTACTTCCGCTGGTTTTTTAGCTTTGAGTAAAACCCTTGCGAAATCAAGCATAATTTCCGGTTCATCTATTTCTCTTGTTATCTCATACATATACGATAATGCTTTTTCTGGTTCTCCTGCTTCAAGAAGTAGATCTACAAGTTGTCTTTTTATCGCTATTTCGTTGCTTTCTTTAATGAAATTCTCTGAGAGCTCTATTGCCTTCATAATTTCTCCCTTTTCCTTGTATATTTCAAGGAGTTCCGATACGACTTGTTCATTTATGAGGCCGAGTTCCATTGCCATTTTGAAGTTTTCTTCTGCTTTATCTTTTTCTCCCGTGAATTTGAGAAGTTCGCCGTATATTACAAAACCTGTTGCATCATTTTTATTCCTCTCTGTATATTTTTTTGCTATATCTTTTGCTTTTTCTACTTGTCCTTGTTTCATAAGTTCTGAGATTAAGGTTCTAAAAAGTCTTTGGTTTTGGCTGAATTTTTCAAATGCTTTTTCAAGAGCTAAAATTGCTTTATCGTTCTCTCCAAGTCTCATTCTCAGCGCATATAGGTTCTCAAAATCTTTTTCTGTCTTTGCTTTTTCTTCTGACTCATCTAGTATTTTTGATGCCTCGGTTTGTTTTTTTAGTCTGTATTTTAAGAGTGCAAGCTCAAAATATGGTGGGAAACCAATTTCTTCTTTTTTATTTTTTGACTCTGATATTAACTTTTCAAGTTTTGTTTCAGCTTCTTGAAGTCTTCCTCTTTTTATATCATATATTGCTTGAAAATAAAGTGAAATTTTCTCATCCCCTTTTTCTTTTTCCAGTTTTTGATAGAAGATCTCTCTTTTTACATCACCTCCCGGATAAACTTCTTTTTTCAGAGTTTTAGCACAACCTATGGAAACAATAGATGAAAAAACAGCCAGAACAAGAAAATTTTTTCTCATACAAAAGATAATTTAATCACAACATCTTTCATTTTAGACTTTTTCCCACAGTTTTTACTTTATCGCTGGTATCTTTTTCGGCGTTATTTTTTCAATTTTTCTGGTTCGTTTGCTTTTTTCATCTATTACTTCACTTTTGCTGATATTTTTTCAAGTATTTTTCTCCACACAAGTATATTAACCAGTGCTATAAATGATGCCATGATGAATGTTGAAAAAATCATAAGGTCTTTATTGCCTTTTTCAGCTGATTCCGATATCATATATCCTATCCCGAAGAGTTTGTATTCTTCTCCTTTGAACTCTATAAATTCTGCAACAAATGAACCGTTCCACGCTCCCCCCCACGCTGTCAGAAAACCAACAAACATATCTTTTGCTGAACCAGGAATTATGATTTTTTTTATTTTGTCTTTCAGTCCCATTCTTATTGATTCAGCTACATCTAAAATTTCTTGCGGTATTGACCTTACTCCTGCAAGTGTATTATAGAATATATACCATATAGATGAAAGTGAAATTATGGCTATAGCATTTAGCTCAATTCCATAAGGTATTTTTGACAGTATAGCAAACATTATAGGTAAAAAAGCCGTTGCTGGGATAGATGATAGCACTTGTATTGCCGGCATTATTTTATCTGCTAAATTTCTTTTCAGACCTAAAAATATAGCTATTGGTATAGATACTGCTGCTGAAATACCAACTCCTACTATAACTCTAAAAAATGTTGGGAATATTGATAATATTGTTTTTATTATGTCTTCTAATTTCAGATTTACAAACCTTAAAAACAGCAGTAGGGAAAATAAAGTTAGGAAGATCAATGTAGAAAAAAACATTATATTTGATATTGTTTCTCTTTTTCTTATAATTTTCTCTGCAAAGTTATACATTCTGGAAAGAGAAAGTTTCCTCATAATTTTTTTCACTGCGGAAAAAATCAATTTTTCGGAAGAAGAAAGTTCAGGTTTTTCATGGTGTTCAAATTCATATTTGAATATATATGATAACCTTATAATAGGTCTCCATATAATAAGGTATGAGATTGTTATAACTGCTGACATTGATAAGAATCCTAAAAATGCTAATTGCAAATCTCCTCTTTCGGTTGCAGACAAAATAAATGAGCCTATACCAGGTACTTTCACCTCAATTTCTCCTATTGAGAACATCTCACAATACATAAGGAAATACCATCCACCTGCAAATGACATCACACTATTGAAAGCAAGAGCTGGTAATGAGAAAGGGAAATCTAAAACAAAAAACCTTCTTATTGGATCTAATCTTAAAGATTTTGCAACCTCGAGCGCCTCTTCTGGCAGACTTTTTATTGATGAGTAAAAAGAAAATATCATGTTCCAGACCATACCAGTTATTATGAGTACCAAGGTGGCTATTTCCCATCCTAAATATCCGAGTTTATAAAAAAACAGCATAACAGCTGGGGTGAAACTTAAAACTGGAATAGATTGAAGTATATCTAAAATCGCAATTATGAGTTTCTCAATTTTTTTGCCTGATGTTGATATGTAAGAAATGATTATGGCTGCTGCAAGACAAATTATGTACGCTCCGAGGATTCTTGTGAGTGAAAGAAAAGATAAAAATAAAATCTCCGGAATATTTCTTATTATCTCCATGGTGTTATTTCTCCTTCTGATATAAATTCAAGAAGTTTTTGATAGTCTTGTGGAAGTTCAAATTTCGTTTCAAAGTAAAAATCTTCCTGTTCGTAGTAGTGATCGTATATAAAAAATATATCAGAACCTTTCTTTATCATTACGGTATCTTTTCTCTCCATTTCTTCCTTTTCCTCATTATTATTTTTTTCTTTTTCCTTTTTTCTTACATATACAAGCGCTCGTGGTAAGAGCTTTATATATAATTTCTCTATGGAGAAATCTTGTAATTCAGTTTTTAGGTTTATAATTTTCAGAGTTTCTGATTCTTTTGATCCAAAGAATATGTTTGTTATGTAAAGACCTGTATTTGTTTTGTATATTTTTCCACCATATTTTATTCTTCCGAAACTTTTAGTTATTATCTCAAATCCACTTATGAAGTGAGAAGGTGGGAAACCGAAACAGGTTTTTTTTATCCATCCTGATTTGAAAATTTCGTCTATTTTTAAATCTCTAAAAGGTATGAATGGAAAGACAAGTGATTTTTCTGCACATTTTAAAAATGCCTCTTTTACTCTCTCGCCGGATTCCATTAGTATTATCAAATCTTTCTCGTAGATTTCCACCCTGAAACAAGATATTATGAAATAGATAGAAAATGAATCAAAAAGTTAAAAAATTCAAGGTAAAAACGTATTAGCTTCAAAATATTTAACAGTTGAAACGGGTAGATGCATGGGCAGGTGCTTGGGGAATTAAGGTTTACATGAGACAAAAGCTCATATCAAATAATCCTTACCCCCAAACCCATTGTTTTTTCCGGATGGGCTGTTAGCATCAGAGCTTCTCAATTTTTTGTGAAAAATAAAATAAAAATTAAAAAATGATAAAAGTGAAAAAATGATAAATGCAAAACTCTGAACTGATTTTTTCCCAACGACAAGAAATAATTTTGATTGAAAAACCCAAGATACATCTTCGACTAAATTTTTAAAAATAAATTGATAAAAAAATTTAGTGGAAGGAATTCTGATTGCATGCATAGGACATTAACTGCAATAAGAATTATCCCATGTCTTGATATAAAAGATGGAAGAGTGGTAAAGGGGATCAATTTTGTTAACCTGAAAGATGCGGGAGATCCATTTGAAGCAGCAAAAGTATATAGTCAGGAGGGCGCAGATGAGATCTGTATATTAGATATTTCCGCAAGTGAGGAGGGACGAAAAGCTTCTTTGCAGATGATATCTAAAATAGCAGAAAATGTGTTTGTCCCGCTCACCGTCGGTGGTGGTGTGAGAACTTGGAAAGATATGAGGGAGTATCTTCTTGCAGGAGCTGATAAGGTCTCAATAAATACGGGAGCAGTTGAGAATCCGAAACTCATTAAAGAGTGCGCAGAAATTTTTGGAAGCCAATGCGTAGTAGTTGCAATAGATGCAAAAAGAGTTGGAAAAAGTTTCAGAGTTTTTATATATTCAGGAAAAAAAGATACAGGACTTGATGCAGAGGACTGGGCAAAAAAAGTTGTGGAATTAGGAGCTGGCGAAATTCTCCTCACATCAATAGACAAAGATGGAACACAAAGCGGATATGACTTGGAACTTATACAAAAAATTTCGGAATCTGTTCCAGTTCCTATAATAGCCTCCGGTGGGGCAGGAAAAAAAGAACATTTCCTTGAAGCTATAAGATCTGGTGCTTCCGCGTGTCTTGCTGCATCCATTTTTCACTTCGGAAAAATAAAAATCCCAGAACTTAAAAAATTTCTCAAAGAAAAAGGTTTGAATATAAGATTATGATTCAGATTACAATAAATGAACTCAGATCATAATAAATAAAACAAAATTTTGCTATGTCAGAAATAGAAAGAATAATTGAGCTCGGAAAAAGGTTGGGGTGGATTTTGAACAAAAGTTTGATGAAAAATGCAAATCTTCCATATTTTAAAAAATTATCAACTCCTTGGGGAAGTGATTCGCTTTCTATAAATGTTGGAAACTTTCATATTGTAATGTCATCTGATCAGAGTGTGGAAAGGACTCATTTTGACTTAAAATTCATGACACCTTATGAAGTTGGTCAAAGAGCTTTGAGATGTGCTGTAAGTGATATAGTATGTACTGCGTCGGAGCCATCGTTTGCATTCGTAAATTTAGCAGGAAGAGATTATAAGGTTTTAGAAAAAATAGGCGAAGGAATAATAGAATCAGCAGAAGAGGTTGGATTAAAACTTGCAGGCGGAGATACCTCAAAATCTTACATATACTCTATATCTATTTTTGTTGTAGGATATTCAAAGAAAAAACCTCTTTCAAGATTTGGAGCTCATCCGGGAGATCATATTCACATCACAGGAACAGTCGGAGATTCCGCTCTTGCCCTTGAAGTTCTAAAAAAGAAGGGTAGAGGATTTGCGGAAAAGTATATCCCTTATGCTTTGCAAAAATTTTTAAAACCTCCTTTAAGAAAGAAAGTAATTCAGAAAATAAAACGATTTGTTAAATTTTCAGCAGATGCATCGGACGGACCTTTAAGAACAGTAGAGTGGATATGTGCTTTAAATAATGTCTCATGTGAGTTTTTCCCAGAAAGAGTTCCGTTTTCAGAAGAATTTTTAAGGTTTGCTCCAAAATTTTTCAAGGACCCTCAAAGCATCTCAATAACTTATGGAGATGATTATGAAATAGTTTTTGGAACATCAGAAGAAAAATCTCAAAGCATGAGAAAATATGGTGAGATTATAGGAATAGTTCTTTCGGATCGAGATGTAAAAAGAGCTTTACAGAAAAATTACCCTTTCAAAAAAATTTCTTCAGTTTCAGGAAAGAAAAAGTTTATTTTCTTTACATACAAGAAACCGAAAGAGTTTTTCTTTGAACATTTCTAATTTATTCCAACTTTGCTTAACATCTCAGAAATATCCGGAGAATCCGCTACATTTTTGCTCTTATATGCCCAAATAACTATACCATTATCTACCACAAAAAATGCAGGTCTCAGATATCTATCTCCTTTTACCCCGCCTTTTACGAACCTATATTTGCTCAGAAGTAGTGAGTCTTTCAGAGTTCTCAAAAGAGCAGTTGGAGATACGAAGTCTAAAAAGCTACCGCTTTCTACCCCGAAAATATTATATACTTTCTTTTCCGGGTCAGGAACTAAACGAAAAGGAAAATCCGGAAAGTCTTTCAAATACTCTTTGACTACCTCCTCTGGGCTTTGTATGAATATTATTACTTCAACTCCTTTTTCTTTGATTTTGTCTTTTTCTTTGAGGAGCTTTATTATGTCCATCTGACACCATACGCAACCCATGTATCTATGGAAGGAAATGATGTATTTTTTACCTTCTTCAATTTCAACTTTTTGACCGTTTACATCCTTTATATCAAAGCTTGGAACTTTTTCTCCTACATTAATAGACATAATTGAAAAGCTAATTGATAATAAATTAATGATGAACTCTGCAAAAATTTTCTTTATTGTCATCAGAACCCTAAAATTTTATGATTTAGCTGAAATTTTTCAGAAAGTTCAAAAGTTTTCTGAAATTCTCATCAGAATAATCTTTTTTGTAATTTCTCATAAGTTCTATTGCTGTTTTTTCTTCTTGTGGGTAAATTCTACCTTTTGATTTCAAGAAAGAAATAAGGAAAGAGACAAATTGCGTGACATTTTTTGGTTTTTCTGTAAATTGAGAGGATTCAAAATCTATGAGCACCACTCTTTTTTCTTTTTCGCAAAATATAACATTGTTGTAGGGTTTGTGCATTTCATTTTTTGATATTTTCATTCTGTCAAGTTCACGAGCCTGATACAAAATATCAAAGAACAAATCTGAAAGAGTATTGACTTCATCTAAAATTTTTTTGAAAGGAATACCGTCTATGAATTCCATAACAAAAAAATCTGAACCGGAAAGTATTATTTTTGGTCCTATATTTTTTTCGTTGACTTGTCTTAAAATTTCCGCTTCTTTTCTTATATTCTGTATGAGATGAAAAGATTTTGCAACTTTTATTGCTACCTTCTTTTCGTTAAAGAATCCAACAAAAATTTTTCCCCTCCACCCTTCTTTCAGAAAAGAAAGATTTTTAATATTTGCAGAGAAATCTTGAAAGCTTAAATCTGTTTGATTTTTATTTGGATAGTTTAAGATTTTATTAGCGTCCAAATTTTTTCGAAAGATTTTATTAGCGTCCAAATTTTTTTGAAAGAATAGCTTTTACTAATTCTTCTATCAAAGATGATGCTATTTGCGAATTGGAAGCTGGTTTGCTTTCTCTATCCACTTCTTTATCTAATGCTTGTAGAACTTTTGGAACGAATTCTGAAAAAATCTTTGCTTCCTCAGAAATTTCAGGTTTATCTGCTCTGCTTACTTTTTGGAATACTACATCTTTTTTGACTAAACTTGAAGGTTCTGCTTTTGATATCTCACGAGTTGCTTTGATTTTTATCTCATCTGCCATAATCTCTCACCCCCTCCCTACATACTTTATAATCGTCAAACTTAAAAATTTCTTTAACCTTCAATCTTTAATCTATATATCAAATGCATCTAAAACTGCTATTGCTTTTTTCTTATCGCTTATTTTTTTCTTTTTTTATTTCTTTTTTTTATTTATATTTAATTTTATATTTAATTTATAATTTTATCAATTCTCCTACGATTTTTCATTTTGTGAACAAAAATCCTACTAATATATTTTCCCTTTGCTACTATATCTTCTTCTTGCTTCATTAACTATAATATGAGCAAGTCGTGTAGGCTCTGGAATCCTGAAACCTGCTGTCATCTTTTTGACAATTTCTAACGCATCTTGCAAAGTTATTTTATGACCAACTGAAACAACAATAGGTTGAGATTTCTCATCTGTACAAACAAGACACCCTACAACCTTTCCTTTGAAGCGTAAAGGAGCTATTTCCCATTTTTTCTTTGGTATAAAATCTGGAGTTCCAACCAAAATAGATTTAGCAACCCCCACAGAAGGTTTGTCATATATGAGTCCTATGTGAGAGGCTATGCCAAAAAATCTCGGATGTGCAATACCTTGACCATCAACAAATATTATATCTGGTTCTGTCTTTATCTTCTTGAATGCTTCCAAAATAGCAGGAGTTTCACGAAAAGATAAAAGTCCCGGAATATACTTGAATTTTACCTCCTTTACTGCGACTGCTTTTTCAACTATTGATAAATCTTCATAAGATAAAATGACAACACCTGCAAAGAGAATATCGGAGCCAAAATTATATGATATATCAACTCCTGCAACGAAGCGAGGAATAAAGTCAAGTTTTTCTTCTTTGACCATTTTTGAAAGTTCTTCTTGAAGCTTTTTTGCCTCATCCTCCCCCAGATCCCACCTGTGGTTAATTTTTGGTTCCATTATACATCTTATTATTTTATATCTGGTTTTTTTTACTTAATTTTATTTTTATATTTTTACGCTTGAAAATCATTCGTATATTCTGAGATAAAAAGGTGCATCAAGGACTACATCAAATCTTGAACACTCTCCGAGAGCATCTTTGAAATTCTTTTCAACACACTCATGAGTTATAATAAAAATAGGGACTCCTTCCTTTCCATATCCTCTACCCTTCTGTAAGACAGATTCTATTGAAACATTGTTTCTACCGAAACTATCAGCTATTTTTGCAAGAACACCGGGTCTATCAACAACTCTCAATCTAACATAGAATTTTGAAATCATCATATGTTGCTGGATAACTTTGCCTTGGGGAGATTGAAATGACTTACGAAATGAATTTTTTGGGTATAGTGATGCTTCAATTATATCAGAAAGCACAGAAATTGATGTAGGATCCCCTCCTGCTCCCTGTCCTTTCAAAAATAGCTCTCCTAACCTTCTTCCTTTTATCACGACCGCATTAAGATTACCCTTAACCTGAGAGATGGGTGAATCATATGGAACAAGAGCAGGATAAACTGCGACCTCTAATTTCTCTTCTCCGTCGTAAATTTTCCTTCTTGAAATGGCAATTCCTCTTACTGCATATCCAAACTCTCTTGCAAATTCAATATCTATCTTTTCAACAGAGGTAATTCCTTCTTTCAGAATATCATCAGGTTTGACTCTCACTCCGAAGCAAATTGCGGTCAATATACAAATTTTTTGTGCAGCATCTGTTCCGTTTATATCAAAAGATGGGTCTGGTTCGGCGTATCCAAGTTTTTTTGCTTGTTCCAAAGCTTCCGAAAATTCAAGCCCAGATTCCATAGAGGACAAAATATAGTTGGTTGTCCCGTTTAATATTCCTACAATTTCGTCTATTTCATCTGGTATGGCATTTTGAATTGTTCTTATTATAGGTATTCCTCCCCCAACGGAGGCATCAAAGAAAACATTTGGGTCACCAAATATTTCGTCATCTAATGAGAGTACAAATTTATTTGCTGTGACGATTTTTTTCCCATGTTTCAAACTTTCTCTTATGAATGTGCGAGCAGATTCTACCTCTCCTATAAGTTCAACAATAATTTCAGGGTCAGCTTTTATTATATCAGAAAAATGCACAGTGAAAAGTTCCTGCGGAATTTTGAATCCATCAACGGTTCTTGGTTTCTTTTTATCTCTTACGAGAATTTTGACTATCTCCAAATCAATTCCATATTTTAACCTTATCAAATCTTTAAGTTCAAAAATATTCTTGACAAGATATTTTCCAACATTACCACAACCTAAAAGTGCTATTTTTACCTTCCTCATACCCCATAAATTATTCGGAAGGTTCTGCTTTATTTTCTACTACAAAATAAAATTTTGTAAATTATCTTCTGTTTCTCTTAATATACCTAAATTTCTTTCATATTGATTGGTTACTTTTTTTGCATTCTAAATATAATTTGATTAAAGCAAGATAAATAAAATCTAAAAAAAATGAGAATAAAAGATATTATCTCGGATCTGAAAAAATTTAAACGGTGGGATGTATTTATTTACGAAGAAAGAGCAGAAGAGTTCATATATGAAGAAGGTGGTGAAGAAAAATCAAAAAGAGAAAGAGAAAAATTATCGGTTGCAATAAGATTTTCTGATGGAAAAAAATCAGGATTTGCTGCACAAGATTTAAGTAAAGGTATAGGGAGAAAAAATCAAATCATACTTGATTATCCAAGGGCTGATGAAAAATTGGAAATACCAGAAAATAAAAAAAAGTTCAAAACAAAAATTGCAGTAGACGAAAAAATAAGAATAAAGAAAGGTTGGGAAAAAGAAAAGATAGATGAACTCTTGCAGATACTTAGGGAAAATGCTAAATTCAAGATAATGGTAGATAAAATATCATCAGGGCAAGCAACTCAGAAAAGAAGAATAATAAACTCCTATGGTATGGATGTCAGCGAAGAAAAATCAATTTATTTTATGTATGGATCAATAGGAGGAGAAAAAAACGGACAAAAACAAGTCGTGTATTTTTCAAAATCTTTTCTTTCACCAAATAAAATCTTACCAGAAAAGATAGCTCAAGAGGTTTTGAGTGAGTTCAACTTTGAAGAAGTTAAATTAAAACCAGGGAAATACAAGGTTATTTTTCCTCCGAAAATAGCGTCCCAAATTATAGAGTTTTTAATGGAGAATTTTTCAGCTGACAGAATTTTAGCGGGACTATCAAAGTTTTCAGAAAAAGATATGGGGAAAAAATTTTTTGGAGATGAGATTTCAATTTTTGAGCTTGCTCATCCCGTAAGAGACGAAATTATAAAATCTGAGTTTCAAGAATTTCAGAAAATTCAAGATGAGATAAGATTTGCCCCTGGAATAAGATATTTTGATGATGAAGGTGAGGAAAAAAGGAATTTTGCAATAATAAGAAAAGGAGTTGTAGAAAACTTCATAACTCACACTCTTTCTGCGAAGAAATTAAAAGTAGATAATACAAGTTGTGCGGTAAGACCTAATCCACTTTCTCCTCCTGTTCCCAATCCATCATCATTAGTTGTAATGCCCGGAAGAGAGAAGAAGGAAAATTATTATTCTTACGGCGACACAATTGTGGTTTTAGAAATAATTGGTTTGCACACGAGCGACCCGATAAAAGGAGATTTTTCAGTAGGATGTAGAGGATATATACCCGCAACTGGAAAAGGTTTCAAAAATACAACAATATCAGGAAACATATTTGAGCTTCTGAAAAACCCAGTTATATTTGACGATTTTTCAATTGAAGGTAAAATATCAATGCCATCAATAATGCTTGAAGGTGTTGATGTATCCTGAAATTAGTGAATTTTGATTTTTGCTTTAAATCTTTTGTGTTTTAAATTTTCTTCTCATTTTTTCTACTCTTTCTTTATATTTTTTCTCAATCTCATCATAAATGCTCTCTATAATTTTTTTGTTTGCAGTCAAATTATCAAGAAAAAATTTCTCTTTCATTATTTTCTTCATATTCATACTACTCAAAACACATTCCAATATGAACATTTTTTCCTTTTCATCTTTTGGATTAAAACCAAGATCATAAGAAATTTTTACCGCTACGGCTGTTGCGATCAGAAAAATCACGAGAATTTCTACGGGAATTAAAAATATTCTTCTCCAACCTATCATTTTGAAAATTGCAGAAGATATTGCTCCGTAAATTATTCCCGAAAACTTCACAACATCTAAAAAATCATTTGTATTATTACTTTTATCTTTTTTTCTTCTTGTTCCCTCTTCTCTTTTATTTTTCTTTTTATCTTTCAAGGATTTGTCCCTTAATTTTTTCTCCACAAAACTTAAAAAAGATGCTATAATATCTACCAGTTTTGAAAAACTTGTAAGAAATGCTTTCTCTGGAACTTTCAGCAGGTGCGATGAAAGCACCTCAAACTTCTTTTTATTTCCCATTATTTTTCACTATTTTTTCTTACCTTATTTTAAAATTTAAGTTCTCGTTATTGGCTTTTACAGGATAGTGTTTTTGGATACAAGATTTTTCAGATAAAAAACTGCTTTTCACAAAACAAATCTTTAAAAAATAAATAGAAAATAATAGTGAGGATTCTTGTTCTTGGAGGAGGAGGGAGAGAGCACGCGATAGGTTGGAGGCTAAAAAAAGATTATAAAGAAGCTGAAATATTTTTTGCTCCCGGAAACGGCGGAACAGAAAAAATAGGAATAAACCTTACAACAATAAACCCAGAAAATCCGTATGAAGTTGCTTCAATATGTGCAGAACTCAAAATAGACCTCGTAGTTGTCGGACCAGAAAATCCGCTCGCTTACGGAGTAGTAGATGAACTTCAAAAACAAGGAAGACTCTGCTTTGGTCCGCAAAAGGAGGCTGCAAAACTTGAAGCTTCAAAATCATTCGCAAAAAAAATAATGGAAGAAGCAGGAATCCCAACAGCAAAATTCCAAATTTTCTCGCTTCAAGATTTTCAAAAAGGAAAATTTTCTCCTAAAAAACTTAATCCACCAGTTGTTATAAAAGCATCAGGTCTTTGCGCAGGGAAAGGAACTTTTGTATGCAAAAACGAAAAAGAAATTGAAGAAGCGATAGAGAGAATCTTTATAAAAAGAGAATTTGGAGACGAAGGGAATGAAATCGTGGTTGAAGAGTTTTTAGAAGGGAAAGAAATCTCTTATTTTGCAATTTGTTCGGAAAACAATTTCAGAACGCTCGGATTCGCAAGAGACTACAAAAGATTACTTGATAACGACAAAGGTCCAAATACAGGTGGAATGGGCTCATACACCCCTGTTGAATACGGGGATGAAAAACTCAAAGAAAAAATTGAAAAATCAATAGTTTCACCTCTCATGAAAACACTAACAGAAAAAAACATAGTTTTTTCAGGAATTCTATATGTAGGAGTAATGATTCACAATGGAGAACCATATGTTCTTGAATTTAATGTAAGATTTGGGGATCCAGAAGCTCAGGTTTTACTCCCATCAATAGAACAGAATTTCTTTGAACTCATAACAAATGCTCTTGAAGGGAAACTACCAGATAAAATAGAGCAGAAAAAACATGCTTTGTGTGTAGTTATGGCGGCAGAAGGATATCCGCAAAAATATAAAAAAGGAATAGAAATAAAAATTGAAGGAGATGAAGAAGGAGGAAATTTTATTATCTTTCACGCCGGAACAAAGAGGGAAAACGGAAAAATAATATCAACAGGTGGAAGAGTTTTAAATATAGTCGGACTTGGCAAAAATAGGGAGGAAGCCCGGAAAGTTTCGTACAGTATAATTGAAGAAAAGATAAAATTCCCTTTTTCCCACTTCCGAAAAGATATAGGAAATTAGCTTTGTAATCTTCACATTTACCTCTCAGACGGTAAAGTAAAAAATTTATGTTTGAAAACCAAAATAGAAAGAGGAGGCAAAGTGATAGAAACAGAAAAATCTCTCCCGTGAAACTTTATTTTTTCTGCAAAAACTCCACCCATGTTCCCCAATCCACTTCCTCCGTAAAACTCAGAATCACTATTTAATATCTCCTCCCAAAAACCCTCAAATGGTACCCCTATCCTGTAATTGAACCTTGGAACAGGAGTAAAATTGCATACAACAAGAAAACAATATTCTTTACCCTTTCTTAAAAAAGAAATTATACTTTTTTCAACATCGTTAAAATCTATCCATTCAAAACCGGATGGCTCAAAATCAAATTCATATAAATCCGGCTCACTTATATATACTCTATTCAAATCTTTTATCCATCTTTGTAGTCCTTTATGGAAATGTGCAAGAGGATTTTTTTCATCATCAAGAAGATGCCAATCCAAAGAGCTATCATGATTCCACTCCCGCCACTGCCCAAACTCACCGCCCATAAAAAGAAGTTTTTTTCCTGGATGAAACCACATATAACCAAATAGAAGTCTTAAATTTGCAAACTTCTGCCAATCATCACCGGGCATCTTCGTAATCAAAGACCCCTTACCATGAACCACCTCATCGTGAGACAAAGGTAAAACAAAATTTTCCGAGAAGGCATACCATATACTGAAAGTTATTTTGTCATGATGGTATTTTCTATAGATTGGATCTTTTGAGAAATAAAATAGTGTATCGTGCATCCAACCCATATTCCACTTCATACTAAAACCTAATCCTCCAACATAAGTCGGACGAGAAACTCCTGGCCAAGCCGTTGATTCCTCTGCTATCATCTGGACATCGGGGAAATCTCTAAAAACTGTCTCATTAAGTTTTTTTATAAAATCAATAGCTTCAAGATTTTCTTTACCTCCATATATATTTGGAACCCACTCTCCAGGCTTTCTTGAATAGTCAAGATAAAGCATTGAAGCGACCGCGTCGACTCTCAAACCATCTGCGTGATACTTTTCAATCCAAAAATGAGCAGAACTTAAAAGAAAAGATCTGACCTCTCCTTTTGAATAATCAAAAATAAAGCTCCCCCAGTCTGGATGATACCTTTTTCTCGGATCTTCGTACTCATAAAGGTGTGTTCCATCAAAAAAAGCAAGACCGTGCCCATCTTGTGGAAAATGCGATGGAACCCAATCAAGAATAACTCCAATGTTGTTCTGGTGAAGGAAATCTATAAGGAACATAAAATCCTCCGGGATTCCATATCTTGAGGTTGGAGCAAAATATGATGTTATCTGATAGCCCCAGGAGCCGTAAAAAGGATGTTCCATTACAGGCAAGAATTCAACATGAGTAAATCCCATTTCTTTTATGTACTCAACGAGGTAGTGAGCCAATTCTCTGTAAGTTAAAAATCTGTTTCCCTCTTCTGGAACTCTTCTCCAAGAACCTATATGGACTTCATAAATTGAGATTGGAGATCTCAACGAATTAAATTTTTTTCTTCCGTTTTTTATCCATTCATCATCTCCCCATTTATAATCAAAATTCCAGATTATAGATGCGGTTTTTGGGGGTTTTTCACAGAAAAATGCGAAAGGGTCGGCTTTATCTATTTTGTAATTCCCTCTTACTATGTAGTATTTGTACAGAGAACCTTTTTTGATTCCCGGAATGAATCCGAACCAAATACCTGAATCATCTTCTCTTTTTTTCAGTGGGTGAGAAGATTTGTTCCACCCGTTGAAATCTCCGATTACGGAGACATATTCAGCGTTCGGAGCCCAAACTGCAAAATGAACTCCCTGAATTCCGTCAAATTCAACAATGTGAGCTCCGAGCTTTTGATATAATTTTGTATGAGTTCCCTCTCTGAAAAGATATACATCATATTCCGTTATCAAAGTAAAATCATAAATGACCGAAAATTCCATTTTTTATATCTTTCCGCTTTTCTTTCTTTGTTTTTTATTTTTCTTTGTTTTCTTTTATTTTGTTTTCTTTTATTTGAGCTTTTACTCCTTCAAATTCTACATCGCCTGAACTAATAATTATTTTTACTTTTTCTGCTCTTATTGTTATGTTTCCGGTTTTCAAAATAGGATCTCCTGAAAGAATTATTTCATTTTTTTCAGGATATATCTGAATATTTTTTGCTCTAACTTCTTTTGTGTTCTCGTAGTTTATGAAAACATTTCCTGAACCATCTATTTTTCTGATTTTTTGGGAATTTTGGTCAAGAAATACTTTTGCTCTATCAAGTTCTGCGTATATCTTTTCACTTTTGAACTTGACATTTCCAAAAAGCTCTATTATTCCTTTTTTTATGTTGTATGTTGATTTATCTGCAAAAACTTTTACATCTCCTATATTTTCTGCCCCGAAAGATAAATCAACCTCGCTCGCATAAGCTATATCATCTTTGAAAACTGCTTCCTTTGCCTCCAAACTAACCTTTGATACAATTTTACCTTCAAAAATACTTATAAATCTCTCCTGAATTACTCTGAAGGATCTCAATACTTCAAAAAGAGAATATATGAAAATCAACAAACCAAAGGCTACAACTATTTTTCTTACCATAAGATAAAGATAAGAATATTAATAACATAGTTTTACTATTCGTAAGATTTTGAAAAACCTGAAAAAATTTCTTCATATAAAGAATAAACTAACTAAAATTTTTCTATGGTGTTGGTTAATGAAGATAAAGAGCAGAGGAGAAAAAAAGTTTTGAACATAATTCAGTCAGATTTTCCCTTTGAGTGGAGACCATTCAAAAAAATAGGTGAGATGGTAGGTTTAGATGAGGATGAAGTTATAGACTTTGTGAGAGAGAACTTTGAAAAAAGAATTATAAGGCAAATATGTGCAATATTTGACACAAGGTCTTTGGGGTACAAATCTACGCTTGTTGCTGCAAAGGTGAGAAAAGAAAAAGAAGATTTTGCTGCAAGAGTTATAAATCAGCATCCGGGCGTTAGCCATAATTACAGAAGAAATCACAAATTTAATATATGGTTCACTATTGCGGTTCCTCCAAATTCAAAAATAGGACTTGAAAAAACAGTGAAAATTCTTGAAAAAATAAGCGGAGCAGATGAGATGATAATGCTACCCACAATAAAGCTTTATAAAATCGGTGTTGTTTTAGATATGACAGGTGAGGAAGATCCAGCAGGTGAAGAAAAGTATAGGTATTATACTGAGCAAGAAAGGAAATCAAATGGAGTTTCTCCTGATGAGATACCGGCAATTTTAGCTCTTCAAGAGAACATTTTTCCCGAAAGGGAACCATTTGCCAGAATAGTTGAAAAGTATAATTTCTCATTTGATGAACTTAAATCTTGGTATGAGAAGTTCAGAGCAGAAGGAAAAATAAGAAGATACGCTGCAATTCTTTACCACAAAAGAGCAGGTTTTAAATATAATGTCATGGCTGTGTGGGAGGTCTCAGGTCCAGATGAATATATAGATTCAGTTGGAATGAAATTTGCCTCATTCAGAAGTGTTAGCCACTGTTATAGAAGACCGACTTACCCATCTTGGCCATACTCAATATTTACTATGATTCATGCAAGAGATGAAGAAGAAGCAAATTATGTTATCAAGAAAATGTCAGAGGAAACAGGAATTAAAAACTATGCCGGTCTTGTATCTACGAAAGAATACAAAAAAGTGAGATTGAGATACTTCACACCAGATTGGGAAGAGTGGGAAGAAAAATACAAGTCAGAGGTCTAAAAAAAGAGACAGGAATTTTAGGTGAAAATTTGGCAGAAAAATATCTCCAACAGAAAAACTATACCATAGTACAAAAAAATTTTAGAACTCGCTCTGGTGAGATAGATATAATAGCTATTTCTCCTGATAGAAAATATTTATGTTTTGTTGAAGTTAAAACCAGAAAGCAAAGTTTATTTGGACACCCCGAGGAAGCAGTAGATGAAAGAAAAATCAAAAAGATAATGAGAGTTGCAGAAGAGTTTTTATTTTTATATCATAAAATCCACGATTTTGAAATTAAAAATCTCAACATAAGATTTGATGTTATATCAGTTGAAATTGCTTATGATGATGTAAAGATAGAACATATTGAAAACGCTTTTTGATTTTTAACATATTTATGTAAGTTTTTTCATCCACTTTCCAGATTTTACTCTCAAAAGTAGAATAAAAAATAGGAGAGCGAAGTATATTGATATTATGAGCCATAGAACAACTGATTTGCTTTTGAGTACAGTTCCGAATAGAAAAAGTGAAGGTATGAAAAAGAGAAAGTGAAGAATTGATTCAACTTTGACAACAAATTTGGTATCTCCTACTCCTATTAGCGTGTTTATTATTAAGATCCCGAGAGTTATGAATATTATTGAAGGAGAGAAAGTAAGTATTGTCTTTTTCCCTTCTTCTATTACTTCTTTCTGATTTGAAAAAATTCTCATAGATGTTTCAGGGAATATAATCATCAGAAAAGATAAGGCAAAAGATGCTGTTCCTATTACTATTATCATATCTTGAAGAATTTTTTTTGCTCTTTTCATTTCGTTCTGCCCCATAAGGCGTCCAACCATTCCGGCAAGAGAAACACCAATAGCCATAGCTGGCAGCATTATCACTCCAATTATATTCACTAAAATAAAAGAAACAGCTTGATGTTCTACTCCAGGTAATCCTGAAAACCAAATGAAAAGAAGAAAGCTCACAGAAGCTATAAACTGTGCAAAAAAAGCAGGTATTGATATTTTCAAATTCTTTAAAGCAAATTTCAGCATGTCTTCTCTGTATTTTATATCAGAGATGTCTTGTGGAGAAAAATACTCCTTTATGTAAGGTCTTATGAGAAAAGCTCCATGAACTGCTGCTACAAAAGATGATATGGTAGAAGCCAGAGCAAACCCATAAAGTTCCATTCTTGGGAAAAAAATTCCAAAAATAAAAAAATAAGACAAAGTTATGCACACCAAGGTTGAGTATGCATTGAATTTCAGATGTTCCTCTGGCTTTCCGATTGCATCAAACAGACCTCTCATAACAAAAGTTATGGCTGTTGCAGGCAATCCTAATATCCTTATGAACAGGAATTTTTTCCCGTAATCTGCAACTTTTTGAGATGGTGCTATAATTTTCATAAACCACTCTCCAAATATAAAAACTAATATACACATAAGGGAGCTCAAAGCAAAAGATGTCAGGAGGGCTGATTTGAAAGAAATGAAAGCCTCTCTTCTTTTACCTTTTCCCCAAAGTTGCGAGATGAGAGATTGTGAAGATGACCCAAATGCATTCATAGGGGCAGAAAATGTGAGCATAGTTATAAGAGCTATACCCATAGCTGATATTTGTTCTGCTGCTTTGTCTCCTATATGTCCGACCATCATAGTTCCAAAAAAGTTATGAATGTTAGATAAAGCTAATGATGCAGCTGCTACCGCTGATAGCTTCAAAGTAAAAATTACATCCTGATTCCTGAAAGCGGATTTTATCCTATTTATGATTCTTAACGCTCTTATTTTTATCCACATTTTTGTCTCATTATTTTTCATCTTCTTTTTGTTGATTTCTCAAAATTTGGTTTTGCCCATATTTAAAATAAAGGCTTCGTTTTCTTTTGAGTCCTTTTTCTGTAAAATCATCTTCTCAGTTCTGAAAAGATTAGGTTATAATGATTTTTTGAGAAAAAGAGAAAAAATATGAGGTTATCAGAAAATGAGATTCAAGATATTTTGAGCAAAGAGATACCAAAGTGGAAATATGATGGAAAATATATAACAAGAGATATTGAGACAAAAAATTTCAAAGAAACCATGATGGTGATAAATCTTATAGCTGGGATATCGGAAGCACATTTTCATCATCCGGATATTGAATTTGGATACAAAAGAATAAAGGTAAAACTTATGACGCACTCAGAGAATGCAATAACTCACAAAGATATTGAGCTCGCAAAAGATATAGAAAGATTTTTGAGAATGTTTGAGGGAGGAGGAGGAAAATAGTAAAGTATGTCTTCAAGATTTCTTATTGGAACCGCTGGAATCCCTCATTCAACACAACCTTACGATGGAGAAGATCTAACTTCTGCCGGGATAAGAAAAATAAGAGAGTTAGGATTAGATTCTATGGAGATTGAGTTCGTAAGGGGAATTTATCTTAAAAATGATGAACAGGAAAATTCTGTTAAAGCATATGCGGAAAAATTTGGAGTTATATTAACGGCTCATGCTCCATATTATATAAATCTTGGAAATCCTGAAAAATTAGTAAGTTCTGAACAGATGATTTTGAAGACATTGAATGTGGCATCAAAAGTTGGTATAAAATCAATTGCTTTCCATCCTGCATATTACAAGGGGGAAGATCCGGAGGTGATTTTCCAGAGAGTGAAAAAATCTTTGTCAAAAATAATTTTCATTGCAAGAAAAAGAGGATATAATGTTGAGATCCGACCTGAAACTGCGGGTAAAACTTATCAGTTTGGTTCCCTTGACGAAATAATAAGACTTGTCAAAGAGGTTAAGGGACTAAAACCTTGCATTGACTTTGCTCACATTTACTCCCGCTCACGGGGTGAAATAAACGGATATGATGGATTTATGAAAGTTCTTGAGAAGATACATAGCGAGCTCGGAGATTGGGCTTTAAAAGATATGCACTGTCATGTAGAAGGTATTGAATTTGATGAAAATGGTGAAAAAAGACATCTTAACTTTTCTGAGTCAGGATTTGATGTGAAAGGGCTCGCGAAAGCTCTAAAAGAAAGTGGAGCGAGTGGAATTATAATATGTGAGAGCCCATCTCTTGAACACGATGCTTTATATCTTAAAGAAATTCTTTCATAAAATTAGCTGAAAAAAACTTTAAGCTCCAAAAGATGAGAACACTCGTTAAAATCTTTATTTTGAGAACTTACTTGTTTTCCTTTCTTATATCTGCCGTTTTTGTTATAGTTATTTCGCAGATAGAGTTGCTTGATGCTGTTGAGAGAGGTTTGAAAAATCTTGACGAAGTTTTTATCTTGTCTTTGATTTCATATTTCCCATATGTATTTTTTTTGTCTATACCGATTTCGGTTCTGAAATTTTCCGTTTCAAAGAGAAAAAAATTTTTTTATCTTATGAGTTTCGGTTTGAGACCCCAGAGATTATTCTTTTTTTGCGCATTAATTTTTTTCATTTCTTCTCTTTTATTTTCTCCATTATTTTATGTTTCTGGAAAAGCCAAAAAGAAACTTTCTGATAAAAAGTCAAAAAATCAAACGATATCAATATATATATCGCCACAAAAAGAACTCATATACGAAAAGAAGATGAAAGATGGTGAGCAAAGAATTTTTTTAATATCTCCCTCAGGTAAGTTTTCAAAATTAGAAAAATTACCTGAAAGAAAAAAATTTCTTGTTTCATCAAAAAGTATGGATTTTTATTTACTTGAATCTCCACAAAAATTCTTTTTGTTCTCACTTATAATATCTTTCGGAGTATTTTTTAGCGGTGTTTTAGGAATGTTCTTTGGAGGAAAAGCTGTTTTTGTTCCAATCGTAGATATTTTCCTTTCCATATTTTTAACATCTATAGTGTGAAAATTGATTTGTGAGTATTGAGAGACAAGTTATTTTGATTTTTTTGAAATATATTCTGAGTATATTCCGAGGTCTTTATCTCCTCTTCCAGAGAGGTTGAGAACAACGATTTTTCCCTTTAGATCCTTTGCGTTTTTTATTATCCATCCGATGGCATGTGCAGGTTCAAGGGCAGGAATTATTCCCTCTGTTTTTGAAAGAAATTCAAATCCCTCTATTGCTTCATCATCTCCAACTGCGTAATATTTTACTCTTCCTGACTCTTTGAGATATGCATGCTCCGGACCAACTGCTGGATAGTCAAGTCCTGGTGCTATTGAGTGAGCTGGAATTATTTGTCCATCTTCGTCTTGTAGGACATAAGTTTTAGCTCCGTGAAAGACTCCTGGGATACCTTTTGTTAAGCTTGCCGCATGATTTTTCCCATCTCCTGCTGCTTCCACTCCGATAAGTTCAACTTTTTTGTCTTTGAGGAATGGTTTGAAAATTCCGATTGCGTTTGAACCTCCTCCAACGCATGCTACTATAAAATCGGGTAACCTTCCTTCTATTTTCTTTATTTCTTCTTTTACCTCCTGACCTATTATTGATTGGAAGAAAGCAACAATTTTTGGGAATGGATGAGGTCCAACAACCGAACCTAAAACGTAATGAGTGTTTCTGACATTTGTTATCCAATCTCTTAAAGCTTCATTTATTGCATCTTTTAGAGTTTTTGTTCCAGATTTTACTGGTATAACTTCTGCACCTAAAAGTTTCATTCTGAGGACATTTATTTTTTGCCTTTCTACATCTTTTTCTCCCATGTATATTGTGCATTTTAGCTGAAAGAGGGCGCAAGCGGTTGCAGTTGCTACCCCGTGCTGTCCAGCCCCTGTTTCAGCTATAACTCTATCTTTTTTCAAAATGAGTTTCACAAGAAGACATTGACCAATGGTGTTGTTTATTTTGTGAGCTCCTGTATGCAATAAGTCTTCTCTTTTTATGTAAAGCTTTATACCAAGCTTGCGAGAGGAATTTTCAGCAAAAAAAAGTGGGGTAGGTCTTCCAGCATATCTTTGAAGATAATATTTCCATGTCAGGATAAATTTTTTACTTCTTATAGCTTTCTCAAATGCTTTATCTAACTCTTCAAGAGCAAAAAATAAAGTCTCTGGAATAAATCTTCCTCCAAATTCTCCGTAATACACTGAAAATCAAATTACAACTTGCGCTACTATTTTTACAAAAAATCAAAAAAATGATCGATCAAATCAGAATTTTATTTTTGATGGAGGAAGAAAAAAAGAAGATTTTTTTGAAAGAGGTTATAAAAGAATTTATTGGGAAGAGACTTTACGAAAGAGGTATGAAATGTGAAACTCCTGAAATTGCTCAGACGGAAAAAACAGAAATACAACCAGATTTGATAATAAAGAGTTCTGGGTTTGAAGTTGGTAAAGTTATCATAGTTTTAGATGAGAAAGAACTTGATTTCAAATTACTGAAAAGTTTTGCAGATAAATCTAAAAGCCAAATTTATCTTGCAGTTGAGAAGGGGAAGGAAAAGAATTTGATGGCAGAACTTATGAATTTTGGTCTCGGTGGCAAAATAAAATTTATATTGTGGGAATTCAGAATATATTAAATTGTTGTCAGTAAAATATTTTTTTGATGGTTGATATATATGAACTTTTTCCAGATTTGAAAATAAGTTTTAGCTGGTTTCTGAAATTTTTTCTTTTGCTTATTTCTGCAACAATAAGCGGGGGAATAATAGGACTTGAAAGGGAACTTCTTGCAAAACCTGCGGGGTTGAAAACTTTGGTCTTTGTCACAGTAGGCTCATCACTTTTTTCTTTTTTTTCTTTTGAACTTGGTAAAGTTGTGGGAGGGGATCCTTTGAGGATAGCATCAAACATAGCAACAGGGATAGGCTTTTTAGGGGCTGGGACAATAATAAGGAGGGGGGAATGGATTGAGGGGCTAACGACCGCTTCTTTGATATGGTTCTGTGGGGCATTAGGGATAATAGTAGGTAGCGGATATTTTCTGGTCGCAATATTTTGTTCAGCGGGAGGATTTGTATTTTTGAAATCACTTGAATTTTTTGAAGGAAAATTTTTGAGCGGAAGAAAATGCAAGGTAATGAGCGTGAGAGCTACTTTTCCTGAAGGAAAAAAAGATGAAATTTTGAATTTCTCAAAAAGTTTTTTCCCTGCATGTTCAAAAGTTCCTCATAAGATTTTTGTTCATCAGGATCAAGATGGAAATTTGATTTTTGAGTTTGAGGGATGTGAAAGGCACACAAAAAATATAACTATATTAAGGTCGTCAATTTCTTCGGAAATCAGAAAAACTCCTTCAACTTGATATTTTTATTCCACAATAAACAAAGATTGTTCAAAAAATTGAAAATTTATTCTCAAATTGTTAATTTTAGTTCTGTTGTTTTTCAACATATGTTAAGAAATAATGAATTTATATTTATTTTTGAGGAAAAATGCAAAATGTAAAAAAAGAAAATAAAAATGTAAAGAAGGTAAAAAAATTGTAATGCGATAGATGAAATAATAAAAGAAGATAAGAAAGAAAAAGAAATTAGGAAAGAAAATATAAAATAAAAAAGAAAATGAAAAAATAAAAGGGAGTGGCAAAAAATGGAGTTTGTGAAGAAAGACATAGTAAGAGAAATTCTTGAGCGAGTAGATATACTTGAAGTCATTTCTGAATATGTCTCTCTGAAAAAGGTAGGTAAGGATTGGTATGGTTTGTGTCCGTTTCATCCGGATACTAAACCTTCTATGCGCGTCAGAGAAGATAAGAAAGTTTTCAACTGCTTCGGATGCGGAACAGGTGGAAATGTAATTACATTTATTGCAAAAATAAAGAATTTGTCTTTTCAAGAGGCTCTAAATTTTCTTGCTGAAAGATATTATCCGGATTTAGTAGTAGATATAAGCAAGGAGAGTTGGTCGGAAAAGAGGAAGATAATCCAGGCAAACGCTCATATGTTGTTTCTTTTCAGGAAGTTCTTCAAGAGCAAAGATGGAGAGGTTGCAAGGGAGTATCTTAAATCAAGAAAGATAAGAGAAGATATGTGGGATCATTTTGCGATAGGTTTTGCTCCCGCTGATCCTTTCATTATTCCTAACATGCTCGTGAAGGAAGGATTTGAGCCGGAAATTTTAACACTTACGGGGAATATAAGAAAAGTAGAAAACTCATTGGCTCTGATTTTCAGGAAAAAAATTATTTTTCCTATTACAAATACAAAAGGAGAAGTCATAGCTTTTGGAGGGAGAGTGTTAGACGATACAGTTTCTCCGAAATACATAAACTCTGCTGAAAGTCCCGTTTTCAAAAAGAGAGAAAGTTTTTTTGGTCTCGTTCAAGCTCTTGATGAAATGAGACTTTACGGGAGATGTATAATAGCGGAAGGGTACTTTGATGTAATATCTTTACATCAGGTTGGATTGAAATATTCAATAAGTTGTCTTGGAACAGCAATAACTCCTTCTCACATAAGTTTTCTGAAAAAATTGGCTACCGATATAATTTTTATGTTTGATGGTGATGATGCTGGGCGTAAGGCTTCACTCAAAAACCTTGAAATCTTCCTCAGAGCGGGAATAATTCCGAAGATCTGTGTATTGCCACAAGGTGAAG
Source organism: Candidatus Calescibacterium sp. (assembly GCA_032249135.1). Classification (GTDB taxonomy): domain Bacteria; phylum Calescibacteriota; class Calescibacteriia; order Calescibacteriales; family Calescibacteriaceae; genus Calescibacterium. The sequence goes on from JAVVGL010000009.1 coordinate 56,782, forward strand.
ATCCTGATTCTTTTATATCAAAGGGTGGTGATGTTCAGGAACTTGAGGTAAAGGATGGGGTAATCTTTGCATCTGAACTTTTACTTCTACCTGCGTTGCAAAGTAAAGATACTGTTCAGCTCGCAAGAGCCATATCACGTATTCAGGAATTAATCTCCATTATCTTTTATGAATCACAAACTCAAGCTGAAATATACATAAGACAAATATGTGAAAAGGTTGGTATATCTCCATCTGCATTTAGAGCAGATGTGAAAAAGCTTGCAAAGCCAGTTATTTCGAAAAAGAGAGAGCTAAATATCCCAGAATATGAGCTTGAGATTTTAAGGTTTGCCTTGAATAAAGAGGAAGCGCTCAGATACATAAAGGACTATATGGATTATATAAGCTCTGTTGAGGTGAAATCTGCTCTAAAGACAATATTTGATGCAGGAGGTAATGTAGAACTTGCTTTATCTCTTGCAGGTGAGGAGGAAAGGAGATTAATGTTGGAACTTATAATTGAGCATAAAGATTATCCGGATATTGGTTGGGAGGAACTACTTGAAAGCACTTTGAGAAGAGTTGCAATAGAAAGTATAAGGCGTGAGCTTGCTCAGCTTGCAAAAGAAGCTCCACATGACCCTATCAAAAAGCAAAGATACAACTTGCTCTTGCGTAAGCTATCAATACTTGAAGGTGTAAAACCAAGGGGAGAAAAAATAAATAGGAGAAAAGAAAAAAGATAAAAAGGAGAAAAAAAGAAAAGAGCAAAAAGGAACAAAGAAAAATAAAGGAGGTTTTAATCATGCAGAAGAGAATAAGGAAGTCTCATTTTAAAGATAGGGATTACATTACAAAATATTTTTCACAGCTTAGCTCGTCAAAGCTTTTGTCTCCAAAAGAAGAAAGGGAGTTATTTCGTAGAAATGAAGAATATATTATATCTATTTTTTGTGAACTTATGTCATTACCGGAGGCGTGGAGAGAGCTTGAAAGGATACTATCAGAGATGATTGAAACTGCGGTTTTCCCGTCAGAATTTTTTGATATAACGAAATCCGACTGGGGAGATATAGATAAAAAATCTAACAGAAGGAAAAGAGAGGAGATTGCTGCAAAGATAAAAACATCTATTGCAAAAATGGTCAATTACTACAAAATAGCAAAGTTTTTCTCCGAGGTCGGAAATACAAAAAAGGTTCAGAAGCAATTTGAAAAAATATCCGAACTTATGAAAGAGATAGAAGTTACCCTTGAGTTTATCCACCATATAAAATCTCACATAATCAACTGGTTTGAAGGGAAAACAAAATCAAATCCGGCTCTGGTTTTGAAAGATGAAGAGTTAAAAAGAGCAAAGGAGGTTTTATCTCGTGTTGAGGAAATATCAAGAAAGATGAAGGTTGACACAAACAAAATATATTTATCAAATCTCAGATTAGCGGTCACGGTTGCAAAAAAGTATTATTTACCAAATGTTGAATTTTTAGATTTTATTCAGGAGGGGAATATAGCCCTTGCTCGGGCAATAGAAAAATTCAATTGGAGAAAAGGAACTAAATTTTCAACTTATGCGGTTCCCTGGATAAGACAAGCTATCTTGAAGGTCGTAAATGACACAATCCATCCTGTCAGAATGCCGGGGCACATAGTTGAAATGTATAACAAGGTTTCCAGATTTTTAAGAAAGTTCTTTCAAGAAAATGGAAGGGATCCGACTCCATATGAGGTATCTGAGCATCTCAAATTACCAGTTGACAAGGTCGAGGTTGTTATGAGGCTACTAAAGGAACCAATTCCTTTTGATGGAAAAAGACCGGATGAAGATGAAAACTCAAAACCTCAAGACATAGTTCCCGATGACTTAATAAGCTCTACCGATGAGGTCCTTGATAACCTTGAAAAGAAAGATTTATGTTTTATTATAAGAAACATATTGATGAGTGTTCTATCATCTAAGGAGAGGAAGGTGATAGAATTTAGAGGAGGACTTTCAAATGGGAAGGAAGCAACATTGGACGAAGTAAGCTTGCAGCTTAATATGACAAAAGAGAGGGTAAGACAAATAGAACAAAGAGCAAAACAAAAGCTAAAAAAAGCTCTGAAAAAAATAAAACCTATAATAGAGGGGCAAGTCTTAATAAAAAATACTCAAGCCTTAATTAAGACTTCCGAATCAAAAAATAAGTAAGATCAAAAAATAAGTAGGAGATTTTTTCATTTTATATCTCAACAATTTCTTAAAAAATGAACACATAAAAGTTTGCTTCTTAAATTTCAAGTATGTATTCGGTTGCAGTAGTGGGAGCGACGGGAGTTGTCGGAAGGGAAATGGTAAAGATTCTTGAAGAAAGAAAGTTCCCTGTAAAGGAACTTTTTCTTTTTGCTTCGGAAAGATCAGAGGGGGAGGAGATAGAATTTAATGGAGAAAAAGTGAAGGTTTTAGCTTTAAAAGAAGGTAATATCCCGAAAGTAGATATAGCTCTTTTCTCTGCAGGCTCAGCTGTGAGCGGAATCTTTGCTCCCCTTTTTGCTGCAAATGGATCGGTGGTGATAGATAATTCATCAAGATGGAGAATGGATGATGATGTCCCTCTTATAGTTCCAGAAGTAAATCCTCACAGAATAAAAGATATAAAGAAGGGAATAATTGCAAATCCAAACTGTTCAACTATACAGCTTGTTGTAGCGATAAAACCGATTCACGACAGGTTTGGAGTAAAAAGTGTGAGGGTTGCGACATATCAATCCGTCTCAGGAGCAGGTAAGAAAGCGATGGATGAGCTAACAAAAGCATCTATTTCTTTTTTTGAGATGGGTGGAGAAGACGAATTTGTTCCCGGAGTTTTTCCGAAGAACATAGCTTTTAATCTCATTCCGCGTATTGGGAAAGTTTTTGATGACGGATTTACTGAGGAGGAGATGAAGATGGTCAAAGAAACAAAAAAGATAATGGAGGCAGATATAAAAGTCAGTGCAACTTGTGTCAGAGTTCCAGTATATGTTTCTCACTCTGAGGCAGCTTTTTTGGAACTTGAAAAACCTTTTGAAATCTCAGAAGTTGAAGAAATTTTAAGAAGAGCGAAAGGAATATGTGTTATGAACAACACAAAAGAAGATATTTACCCAACTCCTGCTGAAGTAAGCGGGAAAGACGAGGTTTTTGTTGGGAGAATAAGAAAAACTGAAACGGGTGACCTTGCTATGTGGATAGTTGCAGATAATCTCAGAAAGGGTGCGGCTCTTAACGCAGTGCAGATAGCAGAACTTCTTATACAACAGCAAAATCTTCAGTGACTTGATTATGGCTAGTATAACTTATTCATTATCTTTCTGATAGCCATTTTTTTATTATGTATAAAGCAAGTTCCTTATTTTCTTTGATTATATCTTTCGCCACGCTTATTGCGGATTCAATGTCAATTTCCGGTACAGGAGGAGGAGCTGCAACCTCTATTTCGGGAATTTCAATAGGCGGAGCAATCTCTATAGTTGGAACTCTTATTTCCTCAACAGGAGGTTTTTCCTCAACCGGGGGTTTTATCTCCTCTACAACTACCTCCTCTGGTGGTGGGGGAGGTGGTTTTACTTCTTCTTCGGGAGGTGGTTTTACTTCCTCTTCGCGAGGTGGTTTTACTTCTTCTTCGGGAGGTGGTGGGGATGGAATCTTTATTTCTGGTATTATTACAGGGATTTCCATTGGTTTTTCCGGGATAATTATTTCAGGGATTACCGGGGGGGCAACTTCTATCGTTGGAGGAGGAGCTTCTGGGACTCTTACTTCCTCTATTTTTATTTCAATTGGAGGAACAGCTTCCGGGGGTGGGGGAGGTTTTTCATACTTGGGGATGACAACTTCAACTTCCTGGGGCAATCTCCTCTCAAATAATTTTTTAAAGATAAGATATAAAGATATGAAAAATCCTATTGCTGCTATTGCAAGCCATTTGTACATGCTTGCTCTTTCCCTTGAGGTTTCAGTAAGTTGTAGCATAGCAAGCCTTTCCGCATATCTTACAGAGCTCTCAAACGGTACAGATACTACGGATATTTGATCACCTCTTTGAGGGTTTATTCCTACTGCTGATTCAACGAAGCTTCTTATTTTTGCAAGTTCTTCGTCTGGCAAAGGTATGAATTTCACATAGGGTTTCCCATTTCGCCATTCTATATCATATTGACCATCTACCATGACTGCTACGGAAATTCTTTTTATGTCTCCAACTTCTTCTTCAACATGCTCTACAATTTTTGAAATCTCATAATTTCTTATTCTTTCACTTCTTTCATATTCAGATTTTCCGGGTAGAGGTTCTATTCCTATTTCTGGTGGAACATTCTCTCGGGTTCCTGGGGGACCGACGGGTACAGCTCCTATACCTTTAAATCTTTCATCTATTGTTTGTTCGCTTCTTACAGCGGTTTCAAGTGGGTCATATCTTTCTGATACCCTTTTTACTTTTGTGTAATCAAGGTCAGCATCAACCTTTACTCCGACTTTTCCAGGTCCTATGCTTTTTTCAAGGAGTTCCGTTAGCTTTTCCTCCAGGTTCCTCTCAAATTGCCTTTCAATTTCAAGCTGGATTTGTGTTGCTTCAAGTGCTTGAAAATTTTCATCTTGTTTTATCGGATGTAGAACTCTACCTCTTTGGTCAACAACTGTGACATTTTCCTTTTTCAGTCCTTCTACCGCGAATGAGACAAGATGTACAATTCCTTTAATTGAACCTGGTGGTAAAGTGCATCCCGGGGTTATCCATAACATAACGGATGCTGTTGGTTCTTTTTGTTCTTCTGTGAAAAGTTTTTTCTCGGGGAACGATATATGAACTCTTGCGTTTTCTACGCAGTTTATTTTTGTTATCGTTCTTTCAAGTTCTCCCTGAATAGCTCTTTGATAATTGACTTTTTGCATGAATTCTGTGAGACCGAATTTTGGTTTTTCAAAAATTTCAAGTCCAGCTCTTTCTTGTGGTAATCCTTTTGTTGCGAGTGTATTTCTTATATCTGGTATAAGTTCTTGTGGTACGAATATTGTATCAGCTGTGTCTGAAAGTTTGTAAGGTATTTTCATTCTTTCAAGTTCATCTATTATTTTTGATACATCGGGGGATTTAAGGTCTGTATATAAAACTCCCCATTTTATTTCCTGCTTTTTCGCTTTTGAGATATTGTAAATTGTAATACCTACTCCAAGTAGTAGAAAAAGTGAAGCAATCCCAATAAGTACTGGGAGTGGGATTCTTCTTATGAATTCTCCTAAATTTTTAACTATGTCTTGTGCTCTCATTTTTATATTTTTTTATCTAACTAAGTGGCAAATATTTTAAAATTGCATACGCATTATGTTTTCAAAAGCTTGAACTGCTCTATTTCTTACTTCTAAAAATAACTGAAAGAGTATGTTTGCTTTTTCACGAGCTATCATCACATCGTGAATATCTTCAACTTCTCCTAAAATCATTTTCATTGATTTTTCGCGAGCTTCTTTATCTGCTTCTTTTACTGTCTTTATGGCATCAGCTAACGATGAGAAAAAATTTTTTTCTTTTACCTCTTTTTTTTCTTGTATTTTATCCGGTGTTCTTGATTCAATTTCCTTTACTTTCTCTTGGAATATCTTTTCAGTATCTATTTGTGGGAATTTTATTTCCATATTAAAAATTTTACAATTCTTGCCCGATTTTATATCATGATTTTACTTCTCTTCGGCTTTTTCATTCTCAAAGATTATATTTCTCATAGCAATACCTTGGATGAAGCTTTTTATATTTGATATTTTTGAGTTTTCATTTTTCGCTTCCGTTTTTAGTTTTTTCTCAATATCTCTTATTTCTTCTTCAAATATTATGTTGAAGTTTTCTTTTGGGACCTCTTTTACTCTTTCACTAACTGATTTTATTGACTCAACTATTCCGCTAATTTTTTTCGTATCCATACCTAACTAATAATTTAACCTAACTAATAATTTAATTTTAAGTATTTTCTTTTTTCAATTCCTTGCTTTATGTTCTTCTACCTATTGCCAGAGCAGAATTTGCAATATCACGGCTCACATTTATAGCATTAACATTAGCTTCAAAAGCTCTTTGAGCTGATATTAGATTTACCATCTCTTCAATAGGGTTTATGTTGGGATAGGCAACATAGCCGTTCTCATCTGCATCCGGGTGTCCTGGTTCATATCTGAGAACTGGTGGTCTTGGGTCTTCAACTATGCCTTCAACTTTTACCTCTGCCAAAGTAGAATCAACGGGGATTTTCGTAGGGAGTAATCTTTCTTTTATTCTTTCTCTGATAAAATCTGGAAGATAAAACATATGGAAAACGAGTGGTCTGAGGTATATATTTTTTTCTACCCAAAATTCATCTTTTACGGGTTCTGCTTTGAATATAACTTCTTTTCTTGTGTACGGTCCTCCTTCTGGGGTTCTTGTAGTATGTATATTAGCAAGGTTTGATGCAATCGTATTTATTCTTATTCTTTCGGCTCTGAGTGCGGAGGAGGAGATTTTGAGCGCTTGGAAGAAAGCCTTCATATAAATTTTGAAGCAAAAAATATTCCATGAGGAAAATTTTTCCTATTTTTTTGTGAAAATTTAGATTTTTGTTCCCTTATTTCTTTTCTTTTATTTCCTCAATCCAAGTTTGCTTATAACAAATTGGTATCTTTCCGGATTTGTTCTTGAAAGGTAGTCAAGAAGTTTTCTTCTTCTTGCTATGAGTATAAATAATCTTCTTTTTGCTGAATAGTCGTGTTTGTGATTTTTGAGATGCTCTTCCAAAATTTTTATTCTCTTTGTAAGTAGCGCTATTTGGACCTCCGGGGAACCAACATCATTCTCATGTCTTCCAAATTCTTTTATAACTTCCTTCTTTTCTTCGGGTAGTAACATACCTTATTTTTCTAATGTTTGGAACAAAGTTTTCTTAATTTCCTGATCTTTTTACTTCTTCTCTTTAATTTTTCTTCTATTTTTCCTTTTATTTTTTACTTTTTGGTTGCGGATTCAAATCGTGTTATTACAACATTCCAATCAATTGCGTTAAAGAAGGCTTCTATGTAGTCAGCTCTTTTGAGACCATAATCTATCATGAAAGCGTGTTCAAATACATCCATAATGAGAATGATAGGGCAAGCTGCGAGGTGTCCTACATCATGTTCGTTTATCCATGTGTTAAAAAGTTTTTTTGCTATTGGATCATAATAAAGAACCGCCCAACCTATACCTCTCATAGCTCCTGTTGATTTGAAATCTTTTTCCCAGTTTTCCCAAGAGCCAAAGTCCTCTTGAATTTTTCTGTAAAATGCGGAGTCTTTGTTAAGTTCAACTTTGTTTTTTGTCATGTTTTCAAAGTAGTACTCGTGAAGTCTCATGCCGTTAAATTCCCACCCAAATCTCCTTTTAAGTTCTGCATACTGTGGGGTTCCTATCTTCCCTTCTTTTATGAGAGCTTGGATTTCTTCAATCAGTTTGTTTGAGTTTGTGACATATCCTTGATATAAGGTAAAATGATTTTTGAGGAGCTGATCTGAAAAGCCCGGTGTTCCAAGAAGATGGTCAAAGTTTTTTGCTTGATAAACTGCCATTTTCTTTCACCTCCTTTTTAAGGAATCTATCTGAATTTTGTATCAGTTGATTATTTTTCAAAAAAAACAAAATATTTTCAGATAAAATTTACCTAATTTGCTAGTTATAGTATTAGTTATGGAAGGAAATTTAAGTTGATAGATAATGATCCTGAATTTATCTTCTGATTCGGAGATAATGCGAAACAGTTAAATCCCAAAACCTGCTCAATTTCTTGACTTTCTTTTTTCAA
>JAVVGL010000010.1:0-64197 GCA_032249135.1 Candidatus Calescibacterium sp.
GAGGAGCATATGCTATATCAGAGGTTGTGAAATTGTTCGGATACGCTCTGATGCATAGGCTTTATGAATATAGTTCTGATTTTCCACTTTTTGGTGGAGGAGGCATATTTGGTATGTGTTATTCGTATTCAAAGAATACGGACTTAGCAAAGAAATTAGCATTTATAGATGGATTTTCTACTGCTATTGCTCTTTTTACATTTGATACGAGTATATACTGTTTTGGAGGTGAACCAGATAAATGTGAAACAGATGTATTTTTAAGCTACATAGATTTTGAAGGTTCCACATCTATAAGAGAACCCTGGTCTTCATATATTGAGGCAAAAAGATGGGAAAATCATTGGTGTGATAAACTTTTCGGCATTGGTGGTCCACTTGCAGCATTATCATCTTTAAGAACATATTCGTGGGAATCAGCAGGGTATGTTGCCTCTGCAATATGGGATTTATATGATGACATGACTGAGGCAGATAAGAATCTATGGAAGGTTTGCAAGTGGAATGATGAAAGATACGAATATGTTTATACTTATGATGAAAATGCTCCTTGTGATGTTTGCAGTTTTCATAGGGCGGAGGGATTAAGGTATCCGTGTGATGAATTAAAGCTTCCGTGGGAAAAATTTTTAGAATTTGTTTATCGTTACAAGCCAAAAGATTATATAGATTTTGCAAGGAATTTAGCTTTCAGGCTTCAGATTTTGATAGATGAGAAAATAGATAGGGTATCAAAATTCAACAGAATAGAATTTTTACCTCAGATACCAAGGAAGGTTGAAATTAATGTAAAGAAATTAGTCACAAAAGATTCGCTCAAAAAAATTGTTTCTTTGAACTGGAATGACTGTTCAGGTGTTGAATCAGAGTTTAGAATATATGCAGATGAAATTCTCTATCACCGGATATCTACTGAAAATAATAGGTTAACATTTTTTACTTTATATCTCCCTTGTGATATTGTTTCTTATGAAGATGAAATTCTACCTCATAGATTTGGAAAACCGCATTGTTATCAGGTAGCAGCTTGGAATACATTTGGTCGTTCAAGGAAATCTCCATTTGATTATAGTCTTTGTGTACCAAATATTTCTCCTCGTGCGTCTCTTACCGTATCTATTTCAGATATAAGTCCGAATATAGTTATCCTTGATGCTTCTCGGAGCTACGACGAAGACGGAGTTATATGGATATATAAGTGGGATTGTGGATACTATGTTCCTGATGAGGTTTTAAATCAGATAAGAGATCAGGTGAGAAACTTATTTGGACGAGATATTGAAATTAGAAGAGAAGGAAATTACCTTATAACACCTTATGGAATAAATCGTATGGTATGCATATATCCTACGGGCGGAAATTATGAGGTCAGTGTAATAGTTGTTGATGATGAAGGATATGCTGATGTTACCTCAGAGGTAGTTTCAGTTTTTGCTCCTTCCCAGCCGATTCCAGAACAACCGCCTTCTCCTCAGCCTCCACCTCCTGAGGAAGGTATTGGATGTTATTCAGTTCCTCCTATTTATTCTGCTTTTCTTTTGGTGTATGTTGTAATTTACTTTTCAATTATTAGCACAGTGATGAAAAAAAGAAGGCGAAAAATGTCGGTCTAAGGAGTTAAAGTTTTAGTTTTTATATATCAAATTATACATCAAAGTTTTGGGAGATTTTGTAGAATTTTTGAGGGTCAAGTGATGCTGTACCTACAAGCCCACCATCACATATATCTTTTATTTCTTCTGCAACTTTTTCATCAATACTCCCTCCGTATAAAACAGAAAAATCTTTTATAAACTTTGATGCTTCTTTTCTTATAAGTTCTACTGCTTTTTCTATTTTATCTTTTGTTGCTGGAATTCCTGTCCCAATAGCCCAAATAGGCTCATATGCGATAACTATTTTTTGATTTTTTAGCTCATCAGGAATTTTTGAAAGTATTGAAATTTGCTTTATCAGAACTTTCTCTGTTTCCCCTTTTTCTCTCTCTTCTTTTGTTTCACCTACACACAAAACAGGTAATATGTTGTACTTCAAAGCAGAAACTAATTTTTTTGAAATAACTTCATCGCTCTCCCCGAATATGTTTCTTCTTTCTGAGTGTCCTATTATCACAAAATCAACTCCTATATCTTTGAGCTGCGTCGGAGAAACCTCACCTGTGAAAGCACCTTTTTCTTCAAAATGCATATTCTGAGCTCCAACAAGAAACCCTGTTCCTATTACAATTTCTTTCAGAGCCTTTATATAAATGAATGTTGGAGCACAACCTACTTTGAGGCTTAATTTTTTCCCTTTATAGAGCAAAGATAAGAATTCATCTGCCCATTTTTTGACCTCAAACAGATTTTTGTTCATCTTAAAATTAGCAAGAACATATCTTTCCGCTCCCATAGTTTTTATAAGTTGTGTTGAGGTTTTTAGATTTGTGAATTTCAAGATATTATTTAGATTGATGAAAGGAAAGCTCAATCAACTGTGATCAAAGGAAATTCTGTGGTTTAAAATTTCAACTTCTCAAATGATTTGTTCTGCATCCATTTCAGCGTAGTGTTTCCCTCCAAAAAGTAAAGAGATTGCCTTTGCTTCTCTCATCCACTTTTCTACTGGGTGGTCTTTGACGAAACCGTGTCCTCCTAAAATTTGTACTCCCCATACTGTGAATTTTTCGGCTGTTTCCGATACAAAAGCGAAGCAATCCGCACATACTCTGAAAAAGTCCTCTTGTTTTGTATCAAGTGACCATGCAGCTTTGTAAGTGTAAAGTTGGCAAGCTGAGACTGCAATTGAGAAGTCAGAAAGTATAAAAGCCATTCCCTGATGATGAGCTATCTTTTTCCCGAAAGCAACTCTCTCCATAGCATATTTTGAAGAATAGTCAAACGATGCCCTTATTATTCCTGACTGAATTGCAGAAAGATATAGTCTCACAACAGATATAAAATATTTGCCCTGATCTTTGAGTTCAAATACTTCTTGGGGTTTTGAATTAACTTCAACTTCGTTTACTCCAACTGCGTCAAGAGCAAGGGGTTTTTTTGGAGTGATCTGGAAATCATCAAAAACAAAAACTTTCCCATCTTTCAGAAGAAGGAAAGCTCTTATATTTTTGCCTAAAACTGCGCTCGCTTTTCCTGAAACTGATCCATCTTCTTTTATCTCAAATACACCATCAAAATCAATAAAAAAACTCAAATTTTTTTCGTTTTTGTATTTTTGCTTTATTTGAGGATCTGCTTGAACAAAAATATGTTTTATAAGTGAGGGGAGTTCTAAATATAAGGTTGCAGCAGCGCATCCGTAAGCTAAATTCTCCAAGCTAAGAACTTTTTTGAAAAACCCTAAACCACTTCCTCCAATATCCTCCGGGACATCAATCATTCCGAAACCGGTTTCTTCATATTTTGATATTATCTCATAAGGCACACCTTCTTTTTCCCACTTTCTCATACCTTCCCTTAAAACTTTTCCAAAGCTTTCAGCAGTATCTTTTATCATTTTTTCCTCTTCATCAAGTGCAAAACTTATCATGAATTTCACCTCCTTTCCCTTCTTTAATTTTTACCACAAATTTCCCACACTTACTCTTTTCCTCTTTACTCAGAAATTTTTATCTGTATTCTTGGATATTTTTTGCTTTTTGCAAGCTCAATTGCATCGTTTATTTTCTCAAAAGGAACTTCATAAAACATCTTATCAAAAGGGAGTTTATCTTTATTTCTTTTTATAAAGTTCTGTGAAAGCAAGATAGTGTATGGATGGTAAAGAGAGACACCTTTTAGAGTAAGATTTTCGCCAATCCAAACAGAAGGGTCTGATTCAAACTTTTGCTTGGGGTTTATAGCTCCCATAATAAGATATTTCCCGCCCCTTCTCATATACTTTATTCCTTCCATAACAGCAAGGGGGGTTCCTGCAACTTCTACGACAACATCAGCTCCACCTTCTGTTATTTCTTTTACTTTTGCTATTCTTTCTCTGAAATCTCCATCTAATTTTATTGTGAAATCAGCTCCAAAAGATTTTGCAAGTTCAAGTCTTTCATCAACTGCATCTACAACGATTACTTTTTGAGCTCCCATATCTTTTGCCACAGCAGTAGCTAAAATCCCCAGCCCTCCTGCTCCTTGAACAACAACATTATCACCATATTCTATTCCTATTTCTTTTAATCCGAAAATGACCTGTGATAGTGCGCAGTTTATAGCTGCTGAGATGTTCAAAGGTACATCTTGATCTAACTTGAAAAATTTTTGTCCTTGTCTTACCATGTAAAATTCAGCGAATGCTCCGACAAAATATGGTGGTTTTTCGGCTTCGCGCAGAACAGAAGTAAGACTTTGAAAACATGCGTACTCCTTCCCAATAGCACAAACTTTACACCTGCCGCAGCCCTTGAAATAGCATACAGAAACTATGTCTCCCTCTGAGATTGGTCTTCCTAAATAATCTGATTTTACTCCTTTGCCTATTTTTTCTACTTTTGCCACAAATTCGTGCCCAAGAACTATCGGATAAAAAAGACCACCGAAAGGCTTAAAGGCTTCTCCTGTTATCATATGCATGTCTGACCCGCAGATGTTTGCTCTCAAAACTCGCACAAGAACCTCACCTTCTTGTGGATCCGGAACTTCAATCTCTCTTATTTCAAGGGGTTTTCCTATTTGAGAAAAAACACTTACTTTTCCTTTCATGGCTTCACCTCATCAGACATATGGTAATACTTTTTCTGCGAAAAGTTTCATAGATTTTCTGACAAGTTCAGTCGGCATAGCTCCCATATTAAATCCACCTATGAACATCGTCGTACCTTGCTGTTTTAGAAGCTGCATTATTTCTATTATTTTTTGAGGATCTCCCCAGGCGCAAGATGTATATTCTATATTTCCAGTGAGGATTTCAAAGTTTATTTCATTTTCCTTTCCGGGCCACGGTTTATCTTTTGGCCATGTTTCTTTGAGCTTTCTGGCAAGAAGGTTGTAAAGGTGTTCCCCACCTTGGAAGAAAGCAAACAGTGTTTTCATAAAATATTTTTCTGCTAATTCTTTTGCTTTTTTGAGGCTTTTATCAACATATATCCACTTGAAAGCTACTTTTTCTGGCATATCTTCTCTCCCATTTTCCTCTGCATATTTTTTGTATAGATTAAAAACATGGTGGAGTTCATAAATTGAGAATCCAGCTGCTGGTATAACATAATATCCTCTTTCTGCTGCCCATCTTATCTGGTCATCTCTTGTTGTAGTTATGTAGACGGGTGGAAAAGGTTTTTGAAATGGTTTAGGCTGAATTTCAACATCTTTTACTTTTATGAACTCGCCCTCGTATGAGACTTTACCGTTTGTCCATACTTTTGTGCAGAATTCTATTGTTTCTCTCATTATTTTCCAGTTATCTTTTATATCAAGACCGAAGGGAGTGAACTCATAAGCTCTGTATCCTGACCCGACTGAAAAAACAACTCTTCCTTCTGAGAATTGGTCTAACATAGCAACTCTTTCTGCAAGTCTTATTGGTTCGTTCAGAGGTGCAACTATTACCATAGGCCAGAGCTTTATCTTTTTTGTTCTTGCTGCAACCCAGGAGAGGAAATCAAGTACATCAGGCATAATTCCGTAGTGTTCTGCAAAGTGATGTTCGGCGGGGCATACTGCGTAAAATCCGAGTTTTTCTCCAAATACAGCTTCTTCAACTGCCTCTTTATAAGCTTGGGCTGGACTTTTTTCCCCAAGCGTTTCAAACAAGTAAAATAATCCTGCTTTCATACCTCAAAATATAAAGTGTAAATTTTCAGTTTATACTTTTTTCCAAAAAATTCAGCTCAAATGAAAATTTCTTTTAGATAAATTTTTCTCCTACGATAAACAAAATGAAGGAGGTAATTAGAACCAAAATTAAGTTCAAACCGCCAGTATTTTTGCTCCACAGCAAGAGGGAATAGAGCTCAGACCAATAAGGAGAATGAATTTGAAGAAAGAGGGATGGTCAGAGGGGATATCAAAGAGGAGGAGAAAGTAAAGAGAGAACTGGTTATATCAGCTACCCGCTATATAGCTTTTCTATTATATCTTTATATTTGTTGTATACTTCGTATCTCTTGACTTTTAGTGTAGGAGTAAGCTCACCGGTTTCAGCTGTCCACTCATCCGGAACTATTTCAAATTTATAAATCCTCTCATAAGATGGTCTTTTTTCATTTACCCTATCTATAACTTCTTTTACATATTTTCTTACAACTTCATTTTTTATGAGAGCATTTACATCTCCTTTGATGTTGTTCCTCTTTGCGAATTCTAAAAGTTCTTGGCGATTTAGTGTTATGAGAGCTACAAGATATGGTCTCTCATCTCCAAATATCGCCACTGAATCAATTAGAGGATCTTTTTTGATTTCTTCTTCAATCGGCTCAGGAGCTATGTTTTTTCCAAAAGATGTAACTATTATATTCTTCTTTCTACCTTTGAAGAACAAAAATCCTTCTTCATCCATCTCTACAAGGTCGCCCGTTTTCATCCAACCATCTTCCGTGAAAAGTTCCCGTGTTTCTTCTTCCCTTTTGTAGTATCCCGGCGTAACCGATGGAGCCTTTATCAGAAGCTCACCATCAGGAGAGATTTTGAGATCAACATAAGGTATAGGAAGACCGAAAGAGCCGAACTTGAATTTGTTTTCTCTGTTGACAGCAACAACTGATGCAGTTTCTGTCAAACCATATCCTTCAAGGAGTTTTATTCCAGCAGCAGTAAAGAACTTTGCTATTTCTGGTCTTATTGCAGCTCCGCCCGATATACACAATCTTATTCTACCACCAAACAACTCCCTTATTTTTGAGAATACAAGGGCATCAGCAACTTTATAAAGCAAAAGAATATGCGGAGGAGGTGCCTCGGAGTTTCTCAAATATTCAACATATATTTCTCCGATCTTTTGTGCAAACTCAAAAATCTTTGCTTTCAATGGCGAAGATGAAGCTGATGCTTTAATCCTTTCATAAGCCTTCTCATAAATTCTCGGAACAGATGGAAAAAGAGTTGGTCTTACATCTCTTATGTTTTCTATAATTTTTACAAGACTCTCAGCGTAAGCAACAGCTACAGCATTATATGCAGAGTAGAAAATTATGAGACGACCGAATATGTGAGCAAAAGGAAGCCATGCAAAAATAACATCATCTTCCTTCGGTTGAATTATTTGACTTACGGAATGAACCATAGATAATATGTTCCCGTGAGTCAAAATAACCCCTTTTGGAAGCCCAGTTGTCCCAGAAGTATAAACTATTGTAGCAATATCATCAAGTCCTATCTTTTCAAGACTAACTTTATCGTGTAAATTCTCTCCCTTATTTTCAAACTCGTCAAGCAATATGAAATCACCTGATTCCTTTTCTTTATCTTTTTCAAAAATAATAACATTTTTCACCCCGCTGAGGTCAAGCTTTTCAAGGTTTTTTGGCTTTTCGGAAAAAACCACTTTTGCCTCAGAATCTTTTAATATAAACGACGCAGTTTCAGGAGATATATTGGGATATATGGGAACAGTTATAGCCCCGCATGATTGTATAGCAAGATCGCTCAATAACCACTCGCTCCTTGTTTGAGAAATAATAGCAACTTTATCTCCTTTTTTTACTCCTATGCTTCGGAGAGCCCCTGCGATTGATAAGATTTTATGTCCTGACTCTTTAAAAGTTCTTGAAAACCAAGAGTTTCTGTATTTGAATATCTCAAAAGTTCTCATAGAGTTAGCCCTTGCTCTCTTAAAAAAAGCATCAGGTATAGATTTAAAAGGAATGTCCTTCGGATATTCCATCTTCCTCATATTGAAAATATGAACTTTAAAAACTTTAGGAAAAATAAGAAATTTTCTGGAAATTCTGGCTTAAACTACTTTTTTCTTTAAAGTTATGCCCATCCAAATTGTTTTTGGAGCCTTTTGAATATTATTCTTCTTTGAATTTCGCTTGTTCCCTCCCCTATTTCTCCGAGCTTGACATCTCTGTAAAGTCTTTCAACTTTTGTTCCTTTGATATATCCAAGACCTCCGAAAATTTGGAGTGCATCTGAAGCGTTTTTTGTAGCTCTTTCCGTAACAAAAAGTTTTGCACATGATGCAATAAGCCCGGCATCTTCTGAGCCAATATCGTGCATCCAAGCAGCCTTTAATATTATAGCTCTTCCCATATCAACAGTTATCTGCATATCAACTATTTTGAAATTAACATCCTCATAAGCAGCTATTGGTTTTCCGAACGCATATCTTTCACGAGAGTATCTTATACATTCTTCAAGGCAAGCCGAAACAATTCCTAAAGAGAAAACGGCCATTCCAACTCTACCTATATCAAAAACTTTCATAACTTGTTTGAACCCTACACCCTCAACACCTCCTATAACATTCTCCGGTGGAACCTCAACAGAATCCAAAAAAACATCAGATGTAGGAGAACCTCTCACACCAAGCTTATCATAAGGATTTCCAACTTGAAGTCCCTTCATACCTTTTTCAAGAATAAAAGCAGTTATGCCCTCATGCTTTTTTGTCCCATTTGTGGGAACTCTGGCAAGAACCACAAAGACATCTCCTATTGGACCGTTCGTAGCGTAAGCTTTTTGTCCAGAAATTATATATTTTCCTTTTGATTTTTCAGCTTTGGTTTTTAGAGCCGCAAGATCTGATCCACATCCCGGTTCAGTAGCACAAAGAACTCCTATTTTTTTACCACTTGCAAGGTCTGGTAAAAATCTCTTTTTCTGCTCCTCTGTTCCGAACATAGCAATAAAGTTTGCGCACAGGAGAGTATGTGCCAGAGCGGAAAGATAAGTGGATGCACATGATTTCGCTAAAATTTCAGATATATAAAAGTATGTGGTCCATTTCATACCTCCTCCACCATATTTTTCTGGTAATGGAGCACCAAGATACCCAAAATCTGCAAGAATTTTGAGATTATCTCTTATGATGTCCAAAGATGCGGTTTTATCAAGTTCATATGCTCGTGGCTCAATTTTTTCTCTGCAAAGCTTTTCAAAACTTTCAATTATTGCTTTCTCTTCATCACTCCATGTGAAATCCATATCTTTTTGTTTTTAAAAATTACAGCAAAAAAATCACTTTTTTCAGTTTATTTTTTGAACAATCGGTCAATTTTTAAAATCAATCCTCCAAAAGTTCTCAACATTTTTTATACTTCTTACCACTTCCGCTCATGCGCTCAACAGTATTTCATCTTTCCACCTTATTGCTTCTTGAACTAAATCGTGTGGAAAATACCCTATACTATCTTCCAACTTCTTCAAAATTTCCTTTCTTTTCATACCAAATCGCCTCCTAAATCTACTAAACAATAATCAACAGTAAATAAGAATATTAATTTTGATTTTCTAAAAAATCTATTCATTTTTTTTCTTTCCTTTTTCCCAGACATAAAAATAAAAAACCACACCGAGAAAAGTTCCAAACGCGTTCATAAATACGTCTTTCCATTCAAAGTATCTTCTTATGTGAGGGAATATATTTTGAACTTGCAGGACACCCTGAAAAAGCTCGTCAGATAAACCCAATATAGCACCTGATACGAGAGAAAGAATGTATTTTGAATTTGAATTTGGATTTCCTGATTCAAAAGCCTTCACAAGAATAAATCCTAAAAAACCATACTCCAAAAAGTGTATTCTTTCTGCGGGAATCTCCATAAAAAGCACAATCAGAATTCCGGAAAATGTCAAAAACAAAAGCCAAAATTTCCCGCGCAGATTAAGAGACCCAAATTTAGAAAAACGGAAAATCAAAAACAAAAAAAGGAAAATAACCCCCGAGACGAAATAACCATAATTTTTTTGTCCAACCACGCTCCTTATAAACTGAATCAAAAACGGAGCAAACGGAATAGTAAGGAAAATTACGATTATGTATATGTATATAAAAATCCAAAACTTAATTTCCTTTCCCACAATACAACACCCCCAAAACAGAAGAAAATTTAAAGATTACATTACAACGATAAAATTAAGCTTTTTATCTTTTGAGAAAAAGATTCAAAAGAAAAGTATTCTTGAAATCTCCGAAATTGCTTTCTTACTACTTCAAAGTAAAAATCAGCATCTTGCAAAAGTTTTTCAGCATAAAAAACAAAATCTTGAATAATTTCTTCTTCGCTCCCACTCTTTATTACAATTCCCGTATCTCCGACCGTTTCTCCTAATGCTCCCACATCGTGCGCAATAATTGGAACCCCCGATGCCATAGCTTCAATACAAACAAGAGAGCTCGTTTCAAAAACATAAGGAACCAAAAGAACATCAATACTCTCATATATGTCTTGAATATTTGATTTAAAGCCAGCAAAGACAACAGAATCGGAAAGTCCAAGTCTCTGAACAACCTTTCTTAATTTTGCTCCATATCTTTTATCTTCGTCCCCAAAAAAAACTAATTTTAAATCTTTCAATCTTTGTTTCAGATGATAGAAAACTTTAACTGCAAATATCTGATTTTTCTTTGGAGATATCTTACCAATAACTCCTATTATTTTCTCTTTTCCTTTCTCTCTTTCACTTATCTTACCAGAAATTTTTCTTTGGAAAACTTCCACCAAAATCTTCTCTCTTTCAGGAGAAGGCGAATTATATATTACAGAAATTTTTTCATCGTTTATTTTCTTGTTCGGGAATAAGTTTTTCGCTACAAAATTTGAAACGCATACTAACTTTGAAGACAAAGCATAAGCAATATCAAAAATTTTTTTTGTCGGAAAAAACAAATTGACATCCCCATAAACTTCGTGAATATGCCATATATGTTTCTTTCGCAAAATAGCAGATGAGAATGCTCCGCAAGGATTTACAACAGAGTTAGACCAAATCAGATCTCCTCCGAACCTTTTGATAAATCTGCTTAAAGCTAAAACAGAAAAAGGTATGAGTAAAGAAGATAAAAAAAGAAAAAGATAAGGATTTGCAGAAAGAATATAAGATAAGCTCCCAAGCTCAGAGTAAAACTGGACTCGTGGTGCAACCCACCAGCTCATAGGAATAACCTTAAAATCAACCACACCTTCAAGCCGTCTTGCAAGCTCACCATACTTTGGTAAAACAACAACTAACCCTTCTACCTTCCCCTCTCTCACAAGATCTTTCAGGACTAATGATAAATTGTAAAGTATATGTTCAGCTCCGTGAAATCCGGATGCATGAGAAACCAAAACAAATCTCATTTTCGTTCGAATAAAAAAATTTTAAAAAATACTATTTTGGGACAACTTAAAATTAAATATTATAAAATGAGCCAAAATTTATCAGAAAACATAGCAAATAACCTGAAAGCAGATGTATTTTTGGACCTAAAAGGAACGCCCTGCCCTCTCAACTATGTTAAAACAAAACTAAAAATGGAAGAAATGGAAGTAGGACAAATAATTGAGGTAATATTAGACGATGGAGAACCAATAAGAAATGTTCCCCTATCTCTAAAACAAGACGGACAAGAAGTTTTACTCCAAGAGAAAATAGACAGCAATCACTGGCGGGTTCTTATAAGAAAAGTTAAGTAAGCGACTAATGTGGCGAAATAATTAGTAGGATCTAAGCGAATATCCTTGCTGCTTTTTTCAGAATATCAGAAAAGAACATTATTTCTTCTTCGGTGTTATAAAGATAAAAAGAAATTCTGACAGCATTTTGCATCTTGAGTCTTGCCATCAAAGGTTGTGCACAATGATGACCTGACCTTACTGCTATACCAAATCTGTCTAAAAACTCCGCTACATCATGGGGATGAGCTCCCTCAACATTAAAAGATATTACTCCGACAAATTTTTCATTTCTTGAGGGATCTACATATAACTTCACATTCTTTATTTTTTCAAGTTCTGAATATGCAAGTTTGAGTAAATTGTGTTCGTATAAAGGCAAGTCATCTACGTATTGAGATAGGTATTCTATTGCTTTCCCAAGCCCTATCCCCCCAGCAATATTCGGAGTTCCAGCCTCAAATTTGAATGGCAACTCATTCCATTCAGCTCCCTCAAGTGTTACCCGAGAAATCATATCTCCTCCATACATGAAGGGTTCCATTTTTGAAAGAAGTTCCTCTTTACCCCAAAGAAAACCCGTTCCAGATGGTCCAAGCATTTTATGACCAGAAGCAAAAAGAAAATCACACCCTAAATCCTGAACATTTATTCTTCTATGTGGTAAGAGCTGAGCAGCATCTACTATAACTTTCACATCAGCGTTTTTCTTTTTTATCTCGCCTACTATTTTTTTTATATCCGGAGTAAATCCAAGGACATTTGACGCTCCTGTCAAAGTCACAATTTTTGTTTTCTCATCTACAAGATCTATAAGCTGATCTTCTTTTAATGTTCCGTCATCATTTATATCTACATAAATGAGTTCTGCTTTTTTATACTTTGCAACAAATTGCCAAGGAACAAGATTTGAGTGATGCTCCATTATTGTGGTTATTATTTTATCCCCCTCATTGATAAGGTGAAGTCCAAGTGAATATGCCAGAAGATTTGAAGCTTCTGTTGCATTTTTTGTGAAAATTATCTCTCTCCAAGATTTCGCTCCTATAAATTCTGCTACCTTTTTGTGAGCAAGAATATATTTTTCAGTGGCTTCATAAGAGAGAGTATGAACCGCCCTATGAACATTTGCAGGAAAAAGTTCATTATATTCATTCACTGCTTCTATTACCTGTTTGGGTTTTAGCGATGTTGCGGCACTATCAAAGTAAATCAACGGATAACCATTTATTTTTCTTTCCAAAGCTGGAAAATCCTCTCTTATCTTTTTTATTTTATCTTTGTCAAGCATATCTTGTAAATCTGAATTTGTTAATCTTTTAATTTTATTGATTTTCAGATTGAATTAATCTTTCCTCAAAAATCAAGAAAATTATTCTTGTTTGGAATTTTCAATATTACCCATTTGAAACTTTCAATATTATTCAAGTATCACAAAGATATCTCCATCTTCGCTTATTTCTGTTTTGAATTTTTTTATTGGCGCAGGAGCAGGCATAGATAGATTTTTACCAGTTTCAAGATCAAATTCGGCTCCGTGCCACATACATATAATCTTTCCTCCATCAAGCTCGTAATTTTCTGAAATTGGCATCTCCTGATGAGAACACCTATCCTCAAAAACATATATTTTCCCATCTTTCTTTACAACCAAAAACGATATACCTTCAACCTCAATCCCTATAGCTTGGTTTTCCGGGACATCTTTTTCATTTGCTACCTTTATCTTTTTTACCTCTTTGAGCTCACCAGGCATGTCATATAAAACTACATTTGCAATATAGCTTTTGAGAGTTTTTCAAAATCTTTCGCTGTGTGGGAAAATGAAATAAACCAAGCCTCAAATGGAGACGGTGGAATAAGAACTCCATTTTTTAGTAAAACCCTGAAAAATCTCCTGAACATATCCAAATCTGAATTTTTAACTTCCTCAAAGTTTTTTGGAACCTTGCTACGGAAGAAAACCGAAATCATTCCGGTCTCCATAACAATTGACACGGGAATTCCTTTTTTTGAAAATCCTTCTTTAAGAACCAAAAAGAGCTCAAAGGTTTTTTTTCTTAGGTTTTTGTAGAATCCTTCATGGCTTGAAATAGTTTTTAATGTAGCTATTCCTGAGGAAAGAGATAATGGATTTCCAGAAAGGGTTCCTGATTGATATACTTTTCCAGCTGGAGCTAAAATTTCCATAATCTCCCTCCTCCCACCAAATACACCTATTGGTAAACCTCCACCTATGACTTTACCAAAAGTTACCATATCCGGTTCTGGAACATCAAAACTAATTTCTCTCTGACCATCCTCATCATATATAATTAATTCAATTTTCTTTTTTGAACAAACTCCTCCCCAAGATACCCTGAAGCCAGTAACAACTTCATCATAAATGAGAATTGCGGAATGACTTTTACATAGAGAGTGAAGTTTTTTTATGAATCTTTCCTCTGGTGGAACTATTCCCATGTTTGCTGGTATTACCTCTAAAATCACCCCTGCAATTTCATATTTTTTGAAAGTTTCTTCAAGAATCTCATCGGGTGAGTTGAAAGGTAAAGTTATTGTGCAAGATGTGAATTCTGGAGGGACTCCGGATGATGATGGTATGCTGAAAGTCGCGAGACCAGATCCAGCCTGAGTCAGGAACTGGTCTGCATGTCCATGAAAACAACCGGAAAATTTTATTATGAATTTTTTTTCGGTAAAACCTCGCGCAACTCTTACCGCGCTCATACAAGCCTCCGTTCCTGAATTTGTAGCTCTGAAAATGAAACCTGGAATTGAGCTTGATAAAATTTTTGCAAATTCAATCTCTTTTTTGTGGCAAAGTCCAAACGAAAATCCGTTTTCCATAGCTCTTCTCAATTCTTGTTTTACAGTACTATAAGCGTGTCCTAAAATTATTGCACCCCAAGACATTATAAAATCCGATAGTTTTATACCATCTTCTGTTATGATTTCAGAACCCTTCGCTTTCTTCACAAAAACAGGGGGAGTTTGAACTTGCGAAAAAGACCTAACAGGAGAATTTACTCCCGACGGTATAAAATTTTTTGCCTCTTCAAAAAGAACTTTACTTTGATCAAATTCAACTTGTATCTCATCACTACTTGTTCTTTTTGATTTTATTCTTTCATTTTTTTTCTCTTTTCTTTTCATTTTGGATTGTGGTGCGCCCGGTGGGATTTGAACCCACGACCTTTGGGTCCGGAGCCCAATGTTCTTCCTCTGAACTACGGGCGCAAAAAAAAAAAAAAAATCAATTGTCTATTTTTTTAGATATTTAGGGGAACACATAAATATTTATTTTTTATTCTTTAAGATTTAATTCTCAAAAACAAAGTAATTATTCCGGCAATAGTAGTTGCCCACAAAGTTATATATACCCCCAAAATCCAATAAAGGTTTCTTCTTTGCTCTTTTTTCAAATCATTTATCTCATTCTCTACTTTCTCTACCCTTTTTTCTAATCTTCGGATTTCTTCTTTTACGAATTGCTCTAATCTCTGAATATCTTCTTTTGTGGATTTTTCCAGCCCTCTTACGATCTCCTCTAATCTCTGAATATCCTCTTTTGTAGATTTTTCTGCTCTTTGAATATCCTCTTTTGTGGATTTTTCTATTCTTTGAAGTTCTTCTTTTACAAATTCTTCTAACTTTCTTACAATTTCTTCTAACCTCATAATATCTTCTTTTGTAGCGACTTCTTTCTTTTTGAGTTCTATGTACTCAATAAGGAGTTTTGCCTCTTGCTCCCCTATCTTCCCTTTTAAAGCCTCATAAACCTCTATTTGGAACACTTCCCTCATATATGGAAAGTTAATAAATCCAAAAATTAAATTCAAAAAAATTTAGAGATTTTTTCAGGAGTTCAACCTATACCCTTTCAAAAAATTTCATAAAAATTAGATTTTCAGTATAATAGAAAATATTATGGAAGGCTTGAGATATGAAACTCAAATTCAGGACAAAAAAATACAAGGAATATTAGGAAAGCTCAAAAAAGATGCGAAAGAAAAACTCAAACGCAAAAGCAAAGATGCATTCTTCAAAGAAGTCTTTTACGAAACCCAGAATGAAATAAACATAGTATATGAGAATTTCAAATTCAAGGATGTTTCAAGAAAAATAATAAGCGGATTCTCAGTAAGAGAAGTAAAACCGGGCCCCGACTCTTTTTACGCAGAATCAAAATTGATTTTCCCAAACTATGACATAGAAATTCCAACTGAAAAAATAATAAAACTCATAAAAAAGAAATCTGAAATCTTCAAAGACTGCAAAAGCTTCAAACTCACATTTAAAGGAACAAGAAGATTGAAATTCGTAGAAAATACTCTTGGAAACTCTGCATTTGATGACTCTGTAAAACTTTATTTGGTAGTTCAGGTTGTGTATGAGAAAAACGGAAAAATCGGAACAGCAAGAGAATCTATTTCAGGAGAAAAACTTGATGACTTTGAAAAATTAGATGAAATCTTTGATGAAATAGTAAAGAGAGCCAAAAGACAAACCGAAGAGGGTAAAAGTGTATCAGGAAAAATGCCGGTTGTCATATTATCGTCAGCAGGAGGAGTTTTTGTGCATGAGTGCATAGGACACGCCGTTGAAGCAGATCACATAGCAAAAAACCTATCTGTTTTCAAAGGAAAACTCGGAGAAAAAATAGGTTCAGATATCGTAAATATTGTAGATGATCCTACATATCCGCACCAGCGGGGAACTCACAGAGTAGATGACGAAGGAACTCCAGCAAAAAGGAATGTAATAGTGGAAAATGGAATCCTTAAAAATTACATCGTAGATCTAAAATACTCTTTTATTCTTGGCATTCCACCTACCTCATCAGGAAAGAGAGAAAGTTACGAAGTTCCTCCAATACCAAGAATGACAAACACAATTATTTTGCCCGGGGAAAGCCCGCCAGACCAAATAATAAGGGAATGCTGGAAAGGGATTTTGATAAAAAAACTTGACGGAGGAGAAGTGGATACAGCAACGGGAGATTTCGTCTTTGGAATAGAAGAAGGATATGAAATTGAGATGGGGAAAATAGGAGAGATGATAAAAAAGGGAGTTATTATGGGAAAAGCAGATGAATCCCTGAAAAGAATAGTGAAGCTCGGGAACGATCTTGGATTTTCTCCCGGAACATGCGGAAAAGACGGACAATGGGTACCAGTATCAGACGCACAACCTACAACACTTTTTGAAGAACTCCTCGTCGGAACACCAGAATAGTAAAATATTTTATGTAAAAGAATTAAGTATGAAAATTGATAAAGAAGCAGCAAAAAAGATTTTAGAAATTATTGCAACCGCTGATGGAGGATGTAGTTTTTGTGTAAGAGAACTTTTCTTAAAATTCATAGAAGAATTTCCTGAATTCGCGTACCTTGCAAGAAAAATTTACGCGGAATTATTTCAGGAGGAACTTGTAGGGGAAAAAACAGCAAAAGAAATTATAAAAAGTGTGGTAAAAAAGGTTTTGGGAAATTACAATTTGCAACTGGAAAAAATCATACTCTTTGGTTCAAGGGCAAGAAAAAAACAAAGAGAAGATAGTGACTGGGATATCCTAATAGTAGTAAAGCAAGATCTGAATATCCAAACTAAAAGGAAAATATTTAAAGAGATTATAGAACTACTCTCGTATTATCTTATTCCTTGCGATGTAATAATAAAGTCCAGCAAAGAGATTGAGATGTATAAAGATTTTTATGGAACTACTACTTATGAAGCACTCAAAGAGGGGATAATACTGTGAACAAAAAAGTTAAATACTGGCTTGTTAAAGCCTTTGAAGATTATAAGACTGTAAAAATATTGCTTAAATCTCCCAAAGAAGAGTTACCCACGAGCGCAATATGTTTTCACAGCCAACAATTCATAGAAAAACTTCTCAAAGCGTTTCTTACATTCCACAATATCCCATTTCCTAAAACTCATATACTTGAAATTCTAAAGCAAAAATGTGTTGAAATAGATGATTCATTCCAAGACATAGATTTTAAAAATCTTTCTCAATATGCAGTAGAAATAAGGTATCCAGATGAGTTTTATTTACCAGATGTTGAAGAGGCAATAGAAAGTGTTAAAATAGCCGAACAAGTAAAAAATATTATTTTAGAGAAAATTGGCTTAAAAGAAGAAGATATTATAAAGCTATTTGATGAAATAAAAGAAAAATAAAATAAAGAAAAATGAAATAAAAAACTTGAAACTACATGCAACTACAAATAACAGTCGGAATGCCTGTTTATAATGAGAGAAAATACATAACCGAAACCCTTAACTCTCTCTTATCTCAAACGTATGAAAACTTTAAAGTTGTGATTTCAGATAATAACTCACAAGATGGGACATATGAAATTTTGCAGCAATATGCCACAAAAGACAAAAGAATAAAGCTTTTCAGACAACCAAAAAATATAGGAGGTCTAAAAAATTTCAAATTTGTGTTAGAACAAGCCCAAACCCCATATTTTATATGGCTCGCAGGACACGACATTTGGCACCCGCAACTCCTCGAAAAACTCCTCAAAGCATTTGAAGAATCAAAAGACGAAAATATAATTTTAACTTTCCCAAAATTTCAAATAATAGGAACCAAAATTTCCTACGGCTATGAAGGAACAGAAAAATTAGACGACCCAATACAAAGATATATTTTCGGATTCAATATCATATGTGACATCATTTATGGTTTATGGAAGACTGATATTTTGAAGAAGCTGAGAATAAGAGAAATTTTTGCTCCCGATAGATTTTTACTCTTGCAAGCAAGTCTTGTAGGAAAATTCAAAAGCGTAGATGAAGTTTTATTTTTCAGAAGAGATACAGGAGGAGCTTTGCCTTTGCAAGATGCAATAGCTTACAAAATCAGAACAGTTGAGGGAAAAGAAAAGCTTTCAAAAATAATTTCAAATAAAAAAATAAAGTATATGGTTTATCCGGTGTTTTTGATGCGTGAAGGTATCAATACTTTAAAAGAGTACCTCCTTTTCATAAAAGACACAGAAAAATTCGGAGTAAATTTATCTTTACAGCAAAAAATCTACCTTTCTTTTCAAACTATCTTTTCAATATTTGAGAGGTTTATCAAAATTCAGTACTTTTCACTTAAAGGTAAAATAAATCTCCAATTTCTTGTTCAGGAAAATTTAGAAAGAATAAAAGAAGTCAAAAAGAAAATAGAGAAAATGGAGAAATGAATTTAGTCAGAAATGAATTCAATTAAAAACTTTTTGTTTTTTTCTTGATCTCAAATATACTCACGAGAAAAATGAGAGAATATATGAAAGCTGTTGCGAAGCTGTAAAACAAAATAGCAAGTTCCGATTCCAAATTCAATTTATGTGGAACATAAAAGCATAAAAATATAAAAATCATGCGAACTGTATCCAATAAAAATAGTAAGTGCTGTTTTTCAAGGACAATAAATATGGGTAATAGAGGGAAAATGCAAAAATGAGAAAATACTGCTGGTATAAGTAAGAAAGCAATTCCCCCTGCTCTACCCCACTCTTTTGAACCAAAAATAAACTCAAATGTAAATGGACCTAAAACTCCGATCACCACCGGAATCCAGCTCAATCTCAGAAGTTTTCTGAAAAAACTCATAAACAAAAATATCAATTCTTTTGGCTTTTCATTTTTTGTAAAGGAGGCTTCTGACCAGAAAACCTGAAAAGTAGCTTGTCCCACTATAATTGTTGGAAGGTTAATAATTTTATCAGCTAAAAAATAGTGTCCCGCAACTGCTGAATTAAAGTATGCTGTGAGTAAAAAAGGTACAGCTTGGAATATAAATACGCTGATGAAACTTTGTCCTACCGAAGGGATTGAAAGCCTAAAATATTTTTTCGCATAGAAGATAGCGTATCTTAAACTTAAATCTTTCAAAACTTCTCTGTCTTTTTTTATGTAAGATAAAGTAAGTATGAGAGAACCTAAAAACAAGGATAATATATTGCCTAATATAAGAGCCTCGATACCAAATCCAAAAATTGCCAGACCACAGGAAATTGCAAATAAAGATATGCTTTGGAAAAATTTTGCTTTTGTGATATCTAAAAAATATTTTTTTCTTGTAGCCCATGCAATTGCAACTTGGTATAAGCTAAATGAGAAAACATAAAAAGGAGAAAACCATTTATATTCACGCAAATTAGCAATTTCTGAGTTCTTAAAAATTTGTATAGACAAATTGAAAATTGGCACAACCAAAAATGCTGAGACAAAAACTATCAACAAAACACAAAAAAACAAAATATTTATCGCTTCCGAATCAGTTTTAGCACTTGGTATAAACCAATCATACCTTAGCGTAGATAAAACGAAAAGTAATGTACCAAAAAAAGCGAAAGATGCAAAAACCCCAAATCCATCAGGCGGATATATCCTTGTTAAAATAAGGTAAGTCAGACCGTTTGCAATAAGCTCTGCCAAAACACCAGAAGCAACAAGAGAAATATCGCGACCAGTTCTATCTTGAAACTGAAAAAGAAAGAATTTTTTCAATTTATCAAAGACTTTTACCATCTAAAATACTTTCTACAAACTCAAAAAATTGATGAGACACAACATCCCATGTTTTATCTTTTGCAAAAGCTCTACCTAAAACTCCAAGCTCTCGCCTCAAATCTTTATTAGAAAACAGAAAAATCATTTTTTGTAAAAGGTCATCCGGTGAATTTTTTCTGAAAGTCAAACAAAAATGTTTTGCCCAAGAAAAAACAGGAATATCACTTATCAGTGTTGTCTTACCAAAAGATGCAGCTTCAAGAATAGAAAGTCCAAAACCTTCATAACGAGATGGCAAAACAGAAAAAAGACAACCTGAATAAAATTTCGCAAGCTCTCCTTTTGATGAAACCCATCCGAAAAATTTCACAGGCAAATTATTCTCACGAGAAAATCTTTCAAGCTTTGCTCTATCAGGACCATCACCCACAACGGCAAAATAAATATTGTTCTCCTCAAAAAATTTTTTCCCTTTTTTTATAGCTTGAAATAAAACATCAAGACCTTTCATGTATGAAGATATCCTTCCGCAATATAAAATAAAATTCTCTTCTTTCCCTTTGTAATCAAAATTTTCTTTTTCAACTCCGCTATAAATTACAACTTTACTTTTTGAGTTAAATTTATCCCATCCAAACGCTTTCACAAGATATTCACTCATGAAAACTCCAAGATTGAAAATTCTGTGGTAGTACAGCTCATTTAAATAAAAAAATAAGTT
Source organism: Candidatus Calescibacterium sp. (assembly GCA_032249135.1). Classification (GTDB taxonomy): domain Bacteria; phylum Calescibacteriota; class Calescibacteriia; order Calescibacteriales; family Calescibacteriaceae; genus Calescibacterium. The sequence continues at coordinate 20,772 of JAVVGL010000010.1, forward strand.
AAAAGGGAAAGGAAATCTTTTGAAATTCTCTCTCCCAACATAGACTTGGAACTGAATAACTGATTTTTTGTGAAAAAAGGGAGAAAATGAAGCAAAAAAAGGGGATTGATCTTCAACTATTAAATCAAACTTATTTGAGTTTTTAGAAATAAAATAAGGCAAAAGAAAAGAAAAAGAGAGCAAAGATATATAAGGTGAATCTTTTCTACCAAGAAATATTGTTTTGTAGTTAGATTTTACATTTTCAGACCCCGGAAAGTTTCCTGCAAGGTAAAAGACATCATAACCATTTTTTGCAAGGTATTCAGCAAATTTGTGAATTCTTAAAGCTCCGCCACCAGGCAAAAACTTACTCTCAAGATGACCATAAGATATAAAGAGAATTTTCTTTTTTTTATTATTATTCATTTTTTATCTTTTTTCATAGAAAAAGTTGTTTTCGGCAAGTCTCAAAGGAGGTAAAGATGCGTCTTTTGGTGAAACTATTGGATTTTTCTCTGGCCAAGGTATAGAAAGATCAGGATCAGACCACAAAATACCTCTATCATGTTGGGGTGAGTATTCAGCTGTAACCTTATATATAATTTCTGAATCTTCAAGAGCTAAAAACCCATGAGCAAAACCCGGGGGTATCCAAATCATAAGTTTATTTTCTTCTGAAAGTTCTACCGCAACAAATTTCCCATACCATGGAGACCCCTTTCTTATATCAACAGCAACATCAAAAATTTTACCTTTTATACACCTTACAAGTTTGCCTTGCTCAAAAGGTCTGAGTTGGTAGTGAAGCCCTCGCAGAACTCCCTTTTTTGATTTTGAGTGATTATCTTGAACAAAGTTTGAAGGCAATCCGGCTTTTTGAAATTCAGATGATTTGAAAAACTCCATAAAAAAACCTCTGTGATCCTCAAAAAAGTTAGGTTTTATCAAAACAACATCTGGAATCTCTGTTCTTATGAACTCCATAGCTCAAATAATGTTATAATAGTTCAGTTTTTTATTTATTACATTCTACTTTACATTTTGTCCGCAAAAATCAATTTTATGAATTATTTCCAGATAAATTGTTTTCAGAATTTACAAATTTCAAAAACAAAAGTTCCACAAGCTCAGGAGTTAGTTCCTTCATGCAAGAAAAATGTCTTTTTGGACAAACTTGTGGTCCGTGAGGAGAACAGGGTTTGCATTCAAGCTCCGAAACTTCAATAACCTGAAATTTTTTTGACAGAGGGAAAAATCCAAATTCAGGAATAGTCGGACCGAAAATAACAAAAGATGGTTTATCAAATGATGAAGCAATATGAGATAGTCCGCTATCAACTCCAAAAAATATATCCGATAACTTTATTATTGCAACAACATCTTTTAATGAAGTTTTTCCTGAAAGGTTGATAACATTATGAGGAAAATTTCCTGTTTCTTTCTTTTGACCGAGCAAAATGAAAATAAAATCCTTCATTTTGTTTGTTTGTAAAAATTCTTTATAGCATACCCAAGTTTTTGTTCCCCAATTTGAAAAAGGAGCAAATGCAACCAATTTTATTTTTTCTTTGTCTGTGTTTCTCTTAACTCCATAATTTTTCTTTACTTCATAAAAGAATTTTTCCCATTTTGAAAGGTAGCTCTGATCAACAAAAACCTCAGGCTTTAATTCTTCACCTTTCATATATAATCCTGCTGGTATAAGTATTTTTGAAATTCTTTCTACTTCGTGCTCAAATTTTCCGCCATACTTTTTTATTTTGTGAGTGAAAAGAAATGAAAGAGGGTTCTCTTCAAAACCAATTCTTACTGGAATTCGTGAGGAGAAAGCAAGCAAGGAGGAAGTAGCCGAAAGATGAGGTACAAAAGCTATTTGAGGTTTTACGCTGATAATTTTTTTTAAGGTATTCAAGAACTCAAAAATTTTCTTACTTTTTTTATCTTTATCAAAAGATATAATTTTGCAGTTTGAAATTTCTGAGGCAAATGGTCTTGCAACAACAAATACTTTATCATCTCCGTAAAAATGCGATAACTTTTTTATAACTGGTGTGGTCAGAATAAAATCTCCTAAAAAAGCAGTTTGTATAAGTAAAACCTTTTCTTTTTCAGCGCTAATCTTCAATTTTTTATCAATATTCAATCAGTTATGTTATTTATGATTTAGGTCTTTTGCAGGTAGAAATGCCAAATGGTTTGTAGATTGGACACCATCCGATAAAACTCGTAAGTAAGAAAGCCACAGAAACTATGCCCAAAATTACAGCAACAGTACCGCTAATCTTTCCGGTAAAGTAAAGAATAGCTATCAAGACTGCTATGGATGCCCGAATAACCCTATCAATTGTTCCCATATTTTTCTCCATCTTTCAATCACCTCCTAAATAAAAATATAATTCATCATATAAAAGCAAGCTTAATTTTCTCAAAGCAAGATATTAAAACTAACTACGAATTGAACTGAAATTGAACTAACCTGTATAAATTTTCTGCAAAACAAAAAGCAAACAGAAATTCAAAAGATATGATTTCTGAGAAAGGGATTTGGTAGAATACAAGTGTAAATTTTTATATAGATGTCAATACCACAGCAGAAAATTTGGGTAGTTGATTACGGAATGGGGAACTTAAAAAGCGTAGCAGGTGCATTTGAAAAATTTGGAGTAAAAGTAGTAGTTAGCTCAGATCCAAAAGAAGGTAAAAAAGCTGATAAAATTGTTATCCCAGGAGTTGGTGCGTTCGGGAAAGCCGTTGATAATCTAAAAAATCTCGGTCTTTTTTATGAAATAAAAGATCAGATACAAAAAGGAAAAGTTATTTTGGGAATATGTCTTGGAATGCAAATACTTTTTGAAACATCAGAAGAATCAGAAGGATATGAAGGATTCTCTGTAATTCAAGGCAAAGTTTTATCTCTCAAAAGATTATCTGAAAATATAAGAATGCCAAATATGGGATGGGCAAAAACCAAACTTAAAAAAAATCTAATTTTTGACGGTCTCAGAGAAGAAGAATTTTTCTACTATCTTCACTCATACTATGTTGAACCAAAAGATAAAGAAAGTGTAGCAATAGGAGAATTTGTCGGGACCGATGATGGAAAAAATGAAAACATAAGATTTGTTTCAGCAATTCATCAAGAAAACATATTTGCAGTTCAGTTCCATCCTGAAAAAAGTGGTCAGTCCGGACTCAAAATTATAGAGAACTTCCTTAAAATATAACTATGTGTGGAATAGATGAAAATGGTCTTGGACCATACCTTGGACCACTTATAATAACCTCCGTTGAAACACAAGAAAATAAAAACGATCGCAAGGAAGAAAATATCAGAGAAAAAAGTTTTATAAACGGGGAAAATTTCATAAAAAATAGGAAAGATACAGAAAATAGGGGAAAAATAAAAGACAGCAAAGCTATTTTTTCAAGAAGAAAAGAAGATTATGAGAAAATAGAAAAAATATTCTTTTCTATATTTGGAAAAAGCGGGGAGATAAATTCTGATGAGATCCAACCAGACACAGTATTTCAAGTTTTTGCAAAATCTGAATTTAGTAAAGAAATAATTGAAATGTGTCCCATCTCACCTGAAAAAATATGCTTTTCTAAAATAACCATTCCCTTATGGGTGAAAAATGAAAATAGCACACAAAATGAAAGTAAAAAAGGAGAAATAAAAAGTAATCAAGAAGGAAATGAAATAGAAGAAGAACAAGAGAAAATAGCTTCAAAAAAATTGAAAGTAAGGTATGCTATTTTGTGTCCAGGATTGCTTTCAAAGTATATAAAAATTATGGGTAGCAAATTTTCTGTCAACTCTTATTTTATGGTAAAGATGGCACTTTTGAGTTCATCGGAAAAAGTAATTTGTGGAAAATCAGGATTTAAAAAATCTTACAAAAACGAGATTGAGAAAGCCCTACAAGACCTCAAAATAAATTACAGAAAAATAAAAACAGAAAAGGAAGAGAACGAAGAAAGTATATACGAAATATTAGAAGAAAGAGAAGGAAAAGAGAGAACACTGAAAAAAATATACTTTATAAAAGATGCCGACGAGAAATTTCATGAGGTCGCATTAGCATCTCAAATAGGAAAATACATAAGAGAAATTTGTATGCTATCTTTGACAAAATTTTTAGATGAAAAATCTACTTTCCCAATATCAGGATACGGCAAAAAAGAAAATATGAAAAAAATTGCAGAATCCATAATTCAGAGGGCTTATAGTCAAAAAATAAAAATACCCCAAGAGTGCATAGAAAGAAATTACTGAAATTAACCAAGGCAAAAACAAAAAATAAACTCTCCATTACTAAAAACCAAAAAAAATAATTAAAATTAAAAAGTAATAAGAGATCAAAATAAAAGAGAATCCAAAAAAGTGAGATTAAAATGGAAAGCTTTATCAAAAAACTCCCTGAGAGGTTATTAAATGCTTTACATAAATTAAAAATACTGCCTTTGGCTTTTGTCTTGTCTTCGGTTTTCCTATGCAAAAAAACTTACGGAGGGTTGTTCATTTTTGAACTTCAAGGAATAAATGCTGATTTAAATCAACCTTCAATTATTGGGAAATATAGAAATTTGAATTACTACTCGGAAACAGTTCCAGTTCCTAACTCAGTACAAGAGAATGTATTTTTTGATGGTCAATATTCATTTTTGGGTAGATATTGTATTTTTGGTCCGTGTTCAAGCTATATAACACATAATAGGACATTCTCCTCAAACGCAAGAGCAATAATTTCTTTCAATCTCATCAAAGAGGCAATTTCTTATTATGGAGGGAATTTGAAAAACCTCGAAATTCCATCATACATAATAACAGAGTTTTTCCAAGAAGCAGCTCAGACGCTCGGAGAAAAAATAAAAGAAAAATCAATAGTAGATGTGCTGATTCAAGGAGTTTCAATAACAAAAGAAACTGGTACAGATGAAAAATGTAAATTCAACTACATAGCAAAAGCAAATATAACGCTACTTATAGGGATATGGATGGGAAAAACTTTTTATGCACAAGCAAATTTTCAAATCCCAATAACAGTTGATATACTAAGCTGGATACCTCCAGTGAGAGTACCGGGAGGAGAAAGGACTTTACATACCGGAACACTTGTTCTCAACTTTGGAATATGCGATACTTATATTGAACATGATATATTCTCTTCTGATATGCTGCAATACTCAAAAGTTCCACAAAATGAATTCTTTGAAAGAATAAAAAAAATAACCTCTTACATTATTTATAAGTATCTTGGAAGAATAGATTATCAACCCTTGACTTTTCTTATATTACAAGATTTTTCAGTTTATATATCTAAAAGCTACTTTACGACTTTAATCACAACATCAGGAGAAGAAGATGCAATAGCTTTGGAGTTCTCAGAAAAAGAAGGAGATGTAAGAGAATCTCAGTTACAAATTATACAATCACCATACAAAATAATAAATGCAGATAAAATAAGAATAAGGTTAAGAAGCAGTAATAACACAAAAGCTATTTCATATAGATTAGATGGAGGAGCTTGGAGCATGTGGATATCACCCACGAGGAACAAAGGCGATCAGCCAGAATTTGAATTTCAAGTTGCAAACCTTCTTCAAGATTCACATAGGATAGAAATAATAGGTTTAACCTACACAGGTAATATAAATGAAGTACCACAAGTTATTGATTTTTTTGTAGATAGAAGCCCACCAGAAGGAGAAATTTTTGTAAAAAAATATGCTAAGAATTTGAATATCAAATCTCAAGCCAAAGATAACTCCGGTGATGAGATATTTTTGAAGATAAAGGTTAAAAACGAGGCAAGGCAAATCTATGAAGCGGAAAGAAAATTCAAAGATAAAATAGATTTTCAAGAAGATAAATTTGATGAGGGGAAATATAAAGTTTCTGTATGGCTTGAAGACAAAGCAGGGAACACAACAGAAATAAAAGAAACCGAGATAATAATAGATAAAACGCCACCACAGGTTAGACCAACCTTCCTTCCACCAGAAAAAACAAAATACGAAAGATTAAAAATAGTCGTTAGTATGAAAGACAATATCTTCTCATACGGTGAGCTAATTTACTTTATTGAAGAAATTGTAACGATAGGAAGAAAAACATGCTTTTCACAATGGGGAAATACATATTCCCTTGAGATAAAAGAACCGTTCGGAGAAGTAGAAATAAAAGGAGTAGAAAATGAAAAAAGATATCACCTTTGCTTCAAAGTAACTGACCCAGCAGAGAATGAAAGCGAAATTTTCGAAACAGAATTTATAGTAGATATTACTCCTCCCCAGCTCCAAATATTAGAATTCCCTCAACGTATAACATTTGAAAAAAACGGTAAATTAATAATTTCAACAAGCGACAATATAACACCAGCAGAAAAAATTAAAATATTCTGGGATTTAAATCCAAAAGATGCAATAAAAAGTGCAATTCAGCAAGGAAATACCCTAACTATCTTCTATGAAAACGCAAGAGATGGAAATTACAGATTTATAGCTTATGCTATCGATGAAGCAGGGAACCAAAGTCAGACAATAGATGCAGAATTTATAATAGATACAACATTACTGAAATTAGGAGGTGGAAGCGGGAAGGTACTAAAATGTAGTAGCTTCGATATAAGATATCCATTAATTTTTGTAGCCTTATACACTTTTTTTATTCGCATTATTCTTTCTCATAAGAATAAAAAAAAGAAAAATAAAAGATGAAACTAAAAAAATAACCGGAATGATATAAAATAATTTTGTTTTCGGTTGAAGTAAAATTTCATCTCCATACCTTTGAACAAAGTAGTTTATTATTTGATCTTCTCTCCAACCCTCCGCAAGTTTTTGTATTATAAGTTTCTTCATATTTTCTGCAATTTGAGAATGCGATTCCTTTAAAGGTATATTCTGGCAGGTGGGACACCTCAAAATTTCAAATATATAATCTGCTCTCCTCTTTATATCAGAAGTTATTTCTCCATAATAATATTCATACTGACCAGATGAACGGATTTCTTTATTTTTCAAATCATCAGCATTCAAAATCTCAAAAAAAAGACAAAAAATCAAAGTAAAAATGGAGATAAATCTAACGAGAGAGAAAATCATCAGATACACAAGATGAGTTATTGTTTTGGTGGAGATGGGGGGATTCGAACCCCCGTCCGACACCGGGCTGAGTAGGGCTTTTACACCGCATAGCGGAGGTTGTTTTTTTCAGGGAAGCTATCCCCTCCGCTAGATAGCATTCCCATAGCCCACATCAATTTTCAGGTGCTACCCTGTGGGCGAAGGTAGCACCCTCAGCTCCCTCGATCATGCCCTCAGGGAGCGGGAGCAACTCTCCTGAGGACATCCCCGCACATTAGGCGGGGAGAACATTAGCAGCTGCGGCAACTTTTTTCTCCCTTTTCAGGCGGGAGCCACCCGCACCGACATAAAGTCGGCACTTCGGTGAAACCCTACCCGCCCTCAGGTGCCGTCAAACCCTAATTCATCCCCAAACCTTTTATTTTATATTTTAATGAAAAATCGTATAAATAAAGGAATTTACAAGACTTTCTTTTTGAAATTTTCAAATTCATTCCAAAGTTCTTCGTTATATTTCTTCACAGGATACAAAAGCTTCTCCCTTCTTAAAACAAAGTTTTTATGGTCTGGATTTTTTCCCTCGGCTTCTAAAATTTTCTGAACTTTTCTCATACATAGTATCCCATTACAAAAGCCATCGCATGCCCACGTTCTTCTTGATATATCATCAATAGTCTCTGCAAACTCTCTTTTTATAGCCCACTTTATTTCCCCCTCAAAGACTTTTGAACAGTAGCATATAAGCTCCCCTAGACCAAAAGTTTTCAGAAGTTCACGAGCTCTAATTCCATATTTTTTCGTAAGCAGATAAGCAATTTGGTCATCTAAACTAAATTCATCTTTTATTTTTTTCTTTATATTTTCGGAGTACGCTTCAAAATCTCCATCAAATCTCTCATCAATATCATCTGCTCCTGGCAAAGGCAAAATATGAGTTTTACATTGAGTTTTGATTCCTAACTTTTGTGATACGAAATCTGAGACTATCTCAGAAAGTAGTCTGAAACTTGCAAGCTTCCCCCCAAGAACATGTATGATACCATCTTCATCTTCTATCTCAAACTCACGAGTTATTTTGTCCTCATTTACACCATAGACATACGGGGTAGGTCGAAGTCCAACCTTCGTTGAGTATGGCTTAAAGCTCCTTATGTTCTTTATAAATTTTTCTGCTGAATGCAAAAGATATTCAACTTCATCTCTCAATATCTCAATATCATCAGGATCGCCGAAGAAATCATCATCTGTTGTTCCCAAAATTGTTCTGTCTTCAAGAGGGACAAAAAGCAAATATCTTCCATCTATTGCTTGAAAACTTATAACAGAATTTAAGATTTTCCCCGGAAAAACTATATGTATTCCTTTTGTAGGTCTTAATCTCTTTTTCTTCTTCTGATCCGTTCCTACGATTGAATTAGAAATCACCTTATCTATCCATGGACCGGCTGCATTTATAACGAGCTTTGACTCAACTTTTATCTCAGAGTTATAAAGTGGATTTTTTGCCGATATCAAAAAACTTCCATCTTTTCTCTCTACTCTTATAACCTCTGTATGGTTAAGAACTTTTGCGCCGAACTCCTGGGCAGATATAGCATTTACAAGAGCAAGTCTTTGAGGATCCACTGTGTATTCTTCTGTAAGAACACCTCCACCTTTTGCGAGAACTTCTCCGGCTGTCATGTAAGAGACTTCATCTTGGGTTAATCTCATATGTCTTACTGCACCACGCATTCGAGAAAATAAATCATATACGCTCATATATATATCAAATAAAGTCGCCATAAATTTTGAGGATGTAACTACTATGAAAGGTCTTCTTGATAGCATATACGGTACTATTTTTGTGAGTATCCCTGCATCACGAGATGATTTGTAAGTTACACCAATATCATGTATTATATATCTTGCTCCTCCATGAACCATGCAAGAAGATGACCAAGTTGTTGCCCATCCAAAATCTTCTTTTTCAAACAAAATAACTTTAAAACCTCTTATTGAAAGGTCTCTTGCGATCCCAACTCCATTTATACCTCCTCCTATTATAGCGACATCGTATCTGGACACTTTTTCACCCTCCTTTTATTTTTTTGATTTTATTTTTGATCCAAAAATTTTAAATTTTTAATCAAAAAATTGAAAATTAACGACTTTGATTTAAAATTACGCATAGAAAAGAAAGGTAGGAAAACAAGAGAACGGCGAGAAAATATTTTGAAATTATAGCATTAAAAAATACAGCGTATTAAAATAATAAAGTTGTATGGAGTGGGCCCATAGCTCAATGGTAGAGCAGCCGGCTCATAACCGGCAGGTTGGGGGTTCGAGTCCCTCTGGGCCCACTCAAAAAAATTGACATCACTTCAAGAAATTCTTGAAGAGCTCGATAAAATAGAAGAAGAGACACTACGAAAGTCATTGAAGCTCGAAGAAATAAAATCCAGGCTGAAGCAGAAAAAGAAAATCCTTCAAGAAAAACAAAACGAACTCAAAAAAAAGCAGGATGAAAAATTGAATTTAGAACTTCAAATAAGGGAAATAGAATTAAAGATAAAGGAAGAGGAAGAGAAAATTAAAAAATGGGAAAGACAATTGAGAGAAACAAAAAATTATAGAGAGCAAATCACTCTAATGAATGAAATAAGTGAAGCAAAAAAAGTAAAAAATCAGTTAGAGGAAGAGGAACTGAAATTTATCATCAAAAAAGACGAAGTAGAAAAAGCTCTATCAAATATGGTAAATGAAATGGAAGAATATATTGAGAGAGAATCAAAAGAAATAGATGAAATGGAAAAAGAGGTAGATAAGATAGAAGAAGAGATAAAAATACTTCAAAAGAGGAAGGAAGAAGTTTTTTGGAAAATAAGGGAACTATATCCTGATGTTTTTAGGAAATATGAAGAGATGAGAGGAGGATCCGGTAGTAAGATTGTGGCAAAAATTGAGGATGGAGTATGTTCTGCGTGCAATATCGTAATTTTTCCCGATATATTAGCAAGGCTTTATGCAAATCCAGATGGATTTGAGACATGCCCGAATTGCGGGGCAATTTTATATGTAGATCACAGTGGAGATGGAACTGAGGGCGCGTAGCTCAGTGGGAGAGCGCCGTCTTGACGAGGCGGAGGTCGGCGGTTCGATCCCGCCCGCGCCCACCACAAAGAAAAAAAACAAAAATTTTCATACCCACAAAAATACAAAAAATTCCGCAAAAACAAAAAAAATAAAAAGCAAAAACTAAAAACAAAAACATATGATCGGCGTAGAAAAAGTCAATATAAAAGTTCCAAAAAATGAAGTTCCACAAAGAGGAGCAAGAAAAAGAGCAGTAGCGAAAGTATGGATATGGGAAAAAAAAGAAGCAAACCCTAACCCAGAAATATATGTAAATAGAATTCCTTACGACAAATACTTCCCAGACAAGATTTTGCAAATAATAGTAAGGCGTCCCCTTGAAGTAACAAATAGAGTTGAAAAATATATTGTTTTCGCACAGGTAAGGGGAAGTGGTCCATCTGCTCAGGCACAAGCTATAGCGCACGGCATATCACGGGCATTAGAAAAAAAAGAACCCGAACTGAGAAAAATCTTGAAACCCTTAGGCTTACTTACAAGAGACCCAAGAGAAGTTGAAAGGAAAAAATATGGAAGAAGAAAAGCAAGAAAAACACAACAGTGGAAAAAGAGATAATAAAATCAACTGAGAAAAAAAATATTTTCCTTTTTTCTGGTATAAACTGTGGAATAAAGAAAAATTCTAAAAAAGATTTCGGAATAATAGTTTTGCCTCAAAGCAGTCAAACCATAGGTTTCTTTACCACCAATAAAGTAAAAAGTGAAGCAATAGAGAGGGCAGAAAAAATCCTGAAAAAAAATATAAACCCCAAAATAATAGCTGTAATATCTGGGAATGCAATGTGTAGATATGAAGGTGTAGAAAAAGATATAAAGGAAATAGTATCATCAATAAAAGATGAAGTAAACAAAAGAAAAATCTTCGAAAAAAAAATAAAAGATGACGATATTGTTCTTCTTGCAACAGGGAAAATAGGAACAAAACTAAATGTAGAAAAAGTAATAAGCTCCATTCCAAAAGCATTAGATAACCTTGAAGAAGAAGAAAAAAATTTCGCAGAAGCTATACTTACAACAGATAAAAAAATAAAAATTTCAAGGTACAAAGATGGTAAAATTTCTATCGTAGGTATAGCCAAGGGAGCAGGAATGATCTTTCCTGAATTCTCTCATGCAACAACATTATCTTTTATTCTTACAAACGCACAAGTGCCGAAAGAAGCGAGAAAGAAAATTTATTTTCTGCTTTCAAAAACAATAGGAGCAGTAAATATAGACTTTTCCCGAAGCACAAATGATTCATCTTTATTTATATTTGGGAATAAAGAAAATGTAGATGAGAGAAAATTATTAAAAGGAATAGAAAAGGTTTTATCTGAACTTGCAGTAAAAATAGCAGAAGATGGAGAAGGTGTAAATCATGTTGTGAAAGTTGTGGTAATGGGAGCAGAAAATGAAAGATCAGCAAGAAAAATTTGCGAAATTGTGTCATCGTCCTTTCTTTTCAAGTCATCCATTGCGGGAGAAAACCCAGATTTCGGGAGAGTACTCGCAGCTGTTGGATCATCAGGAGAAAAAATAGGGAAAATAAATGTGTTTATTGAAGACGATTTTTACTTTTTTGACGAAAAAACAAAAAAAGGGAAGAATACAGAATCAAAAAAAACGGAAAAAGTTCAAGTAATAAGAAACACAAAAATAATTTCAGAAAATCTTGATTTAGCAAGAAAAATAATGAAAAAAGATAAGTATACAATCTACATAGATATAGGAGTAGGCAAAGGTATCTCCCAAATTCTTATGACAGATCTTACGGAAGAATATGTGAAAATAAATAAAGTTTAAATCTCAAAGCGAAATTAGTTTCCAAAATTTTTCCCGTATTCACCTTGTAATCTCATAGCTACCTTTGAGTTCATGTAATATTCTATTATTTTTTTTGCGATTGGAGCCGCACATTTTGCACCTCCACCGCAATGCTCCACAACCACAGACACGACTATTTCGGGTTTTTCATAAGGAGCAAAAGCTGTAAACCATGCATGATCTCTGAACTCTTTTGGAATTTCATCAAAACTTATTCTCTCCCAAGGTTTCCCCAAAATTTTCTCTATAGCGCGAATTGATGCAACCTGAGATGTTCCTGTTTTTCCTCCATACTTTACTGTTTGCAATTTGCTTGCAGCCGCTGTTCCCCACTCTACAACATAAAGCATAGCTTCCTTTATGATATCAAGAGTTTTATCAGAAACATCAATTTTTGTTTTGGGAAAATCAAGAACCTTATCTCCTACCTTCTTCACAACATGAGGAGTCACAAGATAGCCGCCATTTACTATGGCTGATGTGAGTCTTGCAATTTGTACAGCTGTAACGGTAGTATAACTTTGCCCAACTGCAACTGAAATTGTTTCACCTTCATACCACTTATCTTTCAAGACCTGCCTTTTCCACTCCCGTCCAGGTATAAGTCCCGGTTGCTCAAGAGTGAGGTCAATGCCTGTTTTTTGTCCAAGTCCGAACTTTTTCGCCCACTTTTCTATTCTATCTATACCTACTTTTAGCCCAAGAGTATAAAAATAAACATCACAAGATTTCGCAATAGCTCCCATAAGGTCCAACGACCCATGTCCCTCTTTTTTCCAACATCTGAATTCGTTTTTCCCGAAGAAAAATTTGCCGGGGCAACTTACTCTGAAATCCTTTGATATTATCCCTTCTTCAAGAGCAGCTATTGCAACAACTAATTTGAAGACCGAGCCAGGGTGATATTCAGCAGATATAGCTCTGTTTATAAGGGGTTTTCGCGGATCTGATATATATTCAGACCATCTTTCTTTCTCTACTTTTCTGCTAAAAGAATTTGGATCAAAAGGTGGAGATGAAACCAAAGCTAAAATTTCCCCACTATGTGGATTCATCACGACTATTGCTCCTTCATAGTCTTTTATTAAATCTTCTGCGATAGCCTGAATTTGGGAATCTATTGTAAGCCATAGAGTTTCTCCTCTTTTTCCTTCTTCACTTTTTACAAGCTCTATTTCTCTTCCGAGAGCGTCTATTTCAACGATTTTTTTTGAAGGCTCACCCCTTATATATTCATCGTACACGGCTTCAACGCCATATATTCCACGATATTCATATGGTCTCTCAGTTTTCACATATCCCAAAACGTGGGAGGCAAACGTTCTGAGTGGATAAACTCTTTTAAAAACAAGTTCAAAGTAAATAAAAGGAAGATTAGGAATAAGGGGTAAAATTTCAGCAAGCTCATTGTATTCAACATCTGTTTTTATTGGGATTGGGTAATATATAGTTTTTTTCAATATTTCATCAATATACTCTTTATTTTCTACTATATCATAAAGCTCCTCCGGTACTTTTCTTCTGACCTCTATCGGAACAATAAGCATATCAATAGATATACCATTTCCCGCAACGAGGACACCGTCTGATGTGTATATTTCTCCTCTTTTTGGAGGCAAAAGTTTTACTCGTGTTCTTATAGATTGAGCCCTTTCCAATATTTCAGGTCTATGAGATATTTGCAGGTAAAAAAATCTTCCCAAAGAAATAAATATTCCTAAGGTCACACAAAACATCAAAAATAAGATCCTTCTTTTTATGTTCATCTTGAACTATAATCTTTATAATAAAAAATTAGCAAAACATCAAATGAGAAAAAAATTTTACTCCACTACTTGAAATTGTCTATTTTATCCTGTTTTTCCTAAGAGAATATAGAGAAAAATAAGAAATGTGAAGAGAAAAATTTTATCTACTCATAAAATAAATAGTTGAAAAATTCAACAAATTTTCCGTTTTTTCAACTATTTTGCAATCCAAAACTAAAATAAACTATGAAAAACAAAACCAAAAAAGGAGGTGAAAAATAACATGGCAAAAACAAAAATAAAAACAATAATTAAAATAGGTACAATACCAGTGGGAACATCACTGTTGACAGCATCGCTATATCTTCTAACCGATGCGCAAAAGACATACTTTCCAGATGGCTACCGAAATTGGTTCCATGTTAAATCTATGATAATAGAAGAAGGACATCCACTATTTAATGCATTCGGCGGAATACATCATATATATGCGAACGAAAAAGCTGTAAAGGGGTATAAAACAGGAAAGTTCGAAGATGGCTCTGTAATAGTCTTTGACTTACTTGATACAATAAAATCAGATAACACAATACAGGAAGGAAAAAGAAAAGTATTAGCTTACATGAGAAAGAACTCAAAAATGAAGGAAACAGGAGGATGGGAATGGGTAGCATTCGCAGGGGGTGATAGAACCAAACAAGTTGTAAAAGATCCAAAAGCAGAATGTTTTTCCTGCCACGAACAACAGAAAGATAATGACTATGTTTTCTCAAAAATAAGAGAGTAAAAATAAAAACGGGGGAACCGAAAAATATGAAAAAATCTTTAAGGTTCCCCCCTTCACCAAGATTTTATTTATAAAAAAAACAAAAATAACAATTCAAAATAATGACTTCAAAAAGAGAAAATGAAATAGAAGAGAAAATAGTGATGGGGTTAGAGAGGGTCAGCGAATTGTTTTTTACGGTTCTTTCTAAATCTGCCAAGAAACATAATCTGAACAGACAGCAAATACAAATCATATTGAATTTGAAGAATAAACCCGAAAATTTAAAAACTTTGCAGGAAAAAACAAATCAAGATAAATCAACATTATCTAAATCTCTCAAAGAACTTAAAGCAAAGAAAATGATTTTTTACAAGGAAGGAAAAGATAAAAGAGAAAAGTTAATTTTCTTCACAGAAAAAGTAAATAGAATAGATATAATGAAAGATTTTTTGTTTGTAAAAGAGGCTCTAAAAAAGCTTTCAAGCAAAGAAAAAGAAACAATTTACAAATTCATTCTTGGAATTATTGATGAAGCTTTGAGATTTGGATTAATAAAATATCAGAACATGTGCTACACCTGTATTTTCTTCAAGAGAAAAAAAGATAAAATGTTTTGTGCATATCTTGAAAAAGAACTCAAATTAAAAGATGTTATGATAGATTGCAAAGATTATATGAAAAAAATTTATTTTGAAACCTGATCTTCAAAAATCACCTCATAATCTTTAAATCTGAAAACATAAATTTCATTCTGATTAAGAATATAGAGGAACTTATTATCTTGAAAGGTAGCGCTACAAAGAGGTGAAATTCTTGGGAAAACGAATTCTTTCCCGAACTTTGCTTTTGGTTTAAGTTTTGTAAAAACAACTCTGCCGTCTTGATAGATATATACTCCAACCATCCCCGAAAAGTTTTCTTGCCCAGTGAAATCTCCTACAATAACTACTCTCCTTACAACCTCCTCCCCCTTAAGAATAACTTTTTCCCCATTCCATAGAAAAACTGTTCCCTGAGGCGGAATATTTTTTTCAAGATCAACTCCCTCATCAATCTCCCCATATTCGGTCTGTTTTACTTTTAAAATTCTCACTATGCTTTCTGCTTCGCAAGAATTTTTAACTCCATAAATCATACTGATGGAATAAGGTAAAAAAGGATTCCAAGAATACTTACCATCTTGATTTTTTGATAGTGCATACATAGACTTCTCCGGTGCAATATCAAGATCAGAAGTAATCCCACCCCATATCAGGACCGATTTTTCATCAATTGCAAATACTGAAGGTCTGATGCGAGCTGGTGGGAGTGTTAAACTATAAGGTGAAATTTCGTCCCAGATGACAGAACTTCCTTCAACTTTGAATGAAATCAACCTTTCTAATCCAACTCTACTGAACCTACCAATTTCCCTTGCGTAACTCAAACTTTTTATATTGAACTTTGTTCCACCCAAAATTACGAAATTCCCATTAATTTTTGATACCTTATGTCCTAAAAGACCGAAGCCAAAAAAACCATTTTCACCGAAAGGTATAATTTTTCCTCTGTTTTCTAATATGATGACTCTACCGTCTGGGAAGATTCCCAAAGGCAAATCAACAAGTTCATCTCCTACCACTCCACCTACCGATACAAATTTTTCTCCATCCCAGATAATTTGAGATCCGGATATAGGTGGAACTCCCCCCGAAATTAGTTCAAGTTTGTATTCTACCGAATCCCCTTTTATTTTATAAATACCTGGGAACATAAGATATGTGTCTTTGCCATCAGAAGCAAGGGCAAAGAAACTCCCTTGCAGTTCAATTTTTCTGATGAATTCACTGGAAGTCCCCGGAACATCTTTGGTTTGGAATTCTACAACATTTGAGTAAGAGAAATTTCCTGCATCATCCCATACTCTTACTGCAACAAAGTATTTTGTATTAGGTTCAAGATTTTTAAGAAAGATTTTAACTTTCCCTCCGGCAGGTGGTGGAAATGGTGCTTCCGGGAACTCAATACCCTTAGCAAAATTTTCTTGGAGATTTGTTTTAAAACTTTCATCTTGCGAATATCTCAATTCAATTTTGCTTGCAGTTCCTCTCATAAGGTCATCTCCGGGAGCTGTGAATTCAATTTGAGCACCGTAGTAATCAATATAGGATACGCGCAAGTCAATAACGGCAGAAGGTGGGATCAGGTCTTTTACTTCACCACCCGGTGAGCAGTAAATAAATGAAAACAAAACATATAAGGCGATATAAATAAATCTCCTCAAAAATTCGCCCACATAATTAAGTATAAGAACAAAAGATATAGAAAGTCAAAAAATTAGATATTGGATACACAGGAGAGATTTTAGAAAAGGAAATTGCACAAGAATTTTAGCAATCTATTATTTTATTGAATTTATTGAAATTGAAAATTAATGAAGGGAAGTAGAAATAAAAATCAAAAATTTGATTTTCTCTCTGATGATAAAAAATGAAAGAATCTACGGAATTTTTCGGTCTAAATTATTGTATCTTTTTTGAAATCTATGTCGTTCTTGAAAGGATAATCTATGTTAAAATGCGTTCCTCTTGATTCTTTTCTTGACATTGCAGAAGTAATTATAAGCTCTGCGACAATTGCTATGTTTCTGAGTTCTATAAGGTCAGGTGAAATATAATACTTCCAGTAATCCTCCATTACATCTCGTTTTATAATTGAAAGTCTCTCATAAGCTCTCTTCAATCTTTTATCAGACCTCACAACACCTACATAGTTCCACATAAGCCTCCTTATTTCGTCCCAAGTATGAGAAATGAGTATTTTCTCGTCTTGTGGAATCGTTTTTTCTGATCTCCACGGTGGTATATCTTCCTTAGGAATTTGAATTTTTTTTGGATACTCAAGACATTTCTTCAAAGCTCTTTTTGACATAACGACGCATTCCAAAAGCGAATTGGATGCGAGCCTATTTGCTCCGTGAAATCCTGTGTAAGCAACCTCTCCTATTGCAAACAATCTTGAAATTGTAGTTTCACCATAAGAATCTGTTAGAACTCCCCCGCACATAAAATGAGCTCCGGGAGCTACTGGAATTGGTTCAGATGTTATATCTATTCCTAATTCAAGACATTTCTGGTATATTTTTGGAAATCTTTTTATTATAAAATCTTTTGGTAGATGAGTGAGATCCAAGTACACATGTTCTGTCCCTGATTTTTTCAGTTCTATATCTATTGCTCTTGCTACAATATCTCTTGGTGCAAGATCTCGGAGTGGATGATATTTTTTCATAAATGGTTCCCCATCTTTCGTCCTCAAAATTCCTCCTTCCCCTCTTACTGACTCTGAAATCAAAAAATTTTTTTCTTTGTGATGATATAGAACTGTGGGATGGAATTGGTAGAACTCCATATTTGCTATTTTCGCTCCTGCTCTCCTTGCCATAGCAACCCCATCTCCTGTTGCTGTATCTGGATTTGATGTTATAAGATATACCTTTCCTGCTCCCCCTGTTGCAAGTATCACAAAGTTAGCAAAGAATATTTCAATATCTCCTGTCTTTTTGTTGAGAACATAAGCTCCATAGCATTCATCTTCAAATCCATCTCTTCTCCCTATAAACTTGAATTTTGTTATAAGGTCTATTGCCATATGATCCTCAAATACCTGAACATTTTTGCTTTTGAGCAAAGTCTCTATTAATTTTGTTTGGATTTCCTGTCCTGTATAATCACCTTTATGCAAAATTCTTCTTTCTGAATGACCTCCTTCCTTTGTTAAATGAAATCCTCCATTTTCTTTATCAAAATCTACCCCCCAAGATATAAGTTCTTCTATAGCAGATTTTGATTCTGATATTATTTCCCTGACGATTTCAGGGTTGCATAAACCATCTCCTGCTTTCAGGGTATCCTCTATATGTTTTTCTATTGAGTCTTGTGGGGAAAGTGGAGACGCTGCTATTCCGCCTTGCGCATAAAAGCTATTTGATTCTATGAGCTTACCCTTCGTGATTAGTGCAACTTGCCCGAATTTTGAAGCTCTTATTGCAAATGAAATTCCAGCGAGTCCAGAACCAATTACAAGAAAATCAAAAACACTGCTCATTTTTTATCTTGGCAATTGTTCAAAATTTTCTAATTAATTAAAACTTTATAAATAAAGATTTACATAAATTCTCCTTATTATTATACATATTATTATTATACATAAATTCAAGCTTTTTAGGCAATATACAAAATCTCCTCCGTTCTTTTTTACTTTTTCTTAAACTCTTTTGTTTTTTTTAAATTTTTTCGTTTCCTCACATGATTTATGTGAAAAACCTTTCAAAGTATTTTAATTCATTTTGCGTTTTCGAGAACTTGAACATTGAGATAAATCAAGGAGAAATATTTGGTATTTTTGGGAAAAATGGATCTGGAAAAACGACTTTACTGAAAATCCTTGCAGGCATAATTGAGCCAACATCAGGAAAAATAGAAATTGTAGAATGGAATAAAGCGAAAAGTTTGTTTGTAGGACATGAGCCCAATCTTTATAAATATCTTTCGGTCAAAGAGAATTTAGAGTTATGGGCAAGATTATGGGGGAAAAAAATAAGAGAAAATGATATAAAAAAAGCTCTTGAATTTTTTGAAATAGAAAGGTTTTTGAACCACAAAATTTTTGAGTTATCTCAAGGAACAAGAAGAAAAGTTTCGTTCTCAAAATTTTTACTTATAGAACCGCAAATTTTTATAGTAGATGAGCCGTTCTCTAACATAGATGATAAAGGTAAAGAAAAGCTCGCACAACTTTTCTTGAAAGCAAAAACAGAAGGCAAAACGGTTATTTTTTCCTCTCCCGATACCAACACCTACTTAAAACCAGATAGATTCATTATTTTGGGCTGAATTCAAGGCGTCTGAGGAAGAGTTTTATTTCATCATTATCAGAATATCTTATATCCTCCGGGAGCCCCTGCCAAATTATCTCTCCATCTTTCATGAAGATTATTTTATCAGCAAGTTTTATTGCACTTTTTATATCGTGAGTTATAACAATAAAAGTTGATTTTATTTTATCTTTTATATCTAAAATAAGGTCTTCAATAACAGATGATGTAGCAGGATCAATTCCAGAAGTAGGTTCATCTAAAATTACGACTTTTGGGTTATGAATAATGGCTCTTGCGAGAGCTGTTCTTTTTTGCATACCTCCCGAAAGCTCTGATGGATATTTTTTTTCATGACCTTTCAACCCTATTATATCTAAAATCCAGTCCAACCTTTCTCTCAAAATTTTTCTATCTTTTATATTTTGAACCTCAAATAAGGGAAAAACTATGTTTTCCTCCACAGTCATCCAATCAAAAAGAGCTGAGTTTTGGAAAAGAAAACCTATATTCCTTATGTAAGAAAGCTTTTCCGAAGGTTTAAGTTGAGTAATATCTACACCATCAAAAATTATCTTACCTTTATCTGGTTTCATTATTCCAACTATGTGTTTTACAAGAACGCTTTTACCACAGCCAGATCTCCCCATTATTACATTTATTTTCCCAGTCTCTATTTTGAGATTTATGTTTTTCAGAACCGGTTTTCCGTTGAAACTCTTCCAAAGTCCCTGAACCTCTATTATATAATTTCCCATAAAAAAATGATTAATCAACAAAAATAATCAAGAAAACAAAACTTTTTAAATAATTTTTGTAAAAAAGTGAAAGCCGAAACATATCAGCAGATAAGGAAGGTTTTCAGATTTTTCCGAAGGTATATATGGTATATATTAGCAACCATACCTTTTTCAGCAATAGCATCTTCATCAAGAGGTGGAGCAGTTCTTTTAGCGAAAAATGCAATAGATAAAGGTATAGTTCAAAAAGATATAAATTTCATGTTCAAGACTGCGCTAATTCTGATTGGAATCTTTCTCGGAGCCGGAGTATCAAGAATTATCTCTTCTTTTTTAGCTCAAATTGCTATACAAAGTACGATAAAAGATATAAGACAAGAAATAATAAGAAGATTACTTAATATTCCCTTGAACAAACAAAAACACTCATCTTCTGTGATTTCAAGAATATCAGCTGATGTAGAGATAATATCAGGTCTTCCATCAACCATAATATCTCTTATAAGAGAACCTTTGTCTTTCATTTTTTTAGCAGGAGTACTCATTTATATGAACCCAAAACTTGCAGCCCTATCTATCATATCATTCCTTCTGATTTTAGCTCCTGTAAGATACATAAATAAAAAAGTGAGAAAAGCATCTGAAAGAACAAGAGAATCAGCAGATAAAATTTCGGAAAAAGTAATGGAGGCAATTCAAGGAGCAAAGGTTGTAAGAACATACTCGGCTGACTCTTTTTATGAGGCAACTAAAAACTATCTCAAAACATTCAAAAGATATAAAATAAAAAGTGCGATCTTACCTGAACTTTCATCTTCTATATCAGAATTTGGCGGAGCAATCGTAGTTGCAGCAGTCATTATATTTTCATCATATCAGCTTCACAGGGGAGAGATAACCGCGGGAAGTTTTCTCGCTTTCTTCGGTGCAGTAATTGCTATCTGGGAACCAGTAAAGAGATTTGTAAATGCCATATCAGAATTTTCAAAAACATTACCATCAATCATACGCGTGAACGAATTAGATGAAATTCCAGAAATAAAATCAGGCAACATAAAAAAAACAGATTTTTCAGAAAGCATAGAGTTCAGAGATGTTTGGGTTTCTTTTGATTCAGAACCAGTACTCAGAGGAATTAGTTTTAAAGTATCAAAAGGAGAAAAAGTAGCAATAATCGGGAGCTCAGGAGTAGGTAAAACAACTTTGGTATCTTTGCTTCCAAGATTCTTTGACCCACAAAAAGGCGAAATACTAATAGACGGTCTGAATATAAAGGATATAGAAATCACAAGTTTAAGAAATCTTATAAGCTTTGTAGAACAAGAACCCTTTATATTTGATGATACGATTTACAATAATGTAGCTTTTGCAAAACCTGGTGCAAAAAGAGAAGAAGTTGAAAAAGCTCTCAAAATAGCAGAATTAGATTTATCAAAAATACCTGGCGGGCTCAATTTCAGATGCGGAGAAAATGGAAAAAATCTATCTCAAGGGCAAAGACACAGAATAGCAATTGCAAGAGCAATACTGAAAAACTCTCCCATAGTTATAATGGACGAACCGACAGCTTCGCTTGACCCAAAATTAGAGCAAGAGATAATGAGTTCTTTGGAAAAACTTATGGAAGGAAAAACAGTTTTCATAATATCTCATAAACTCAAAACAACAGAGTGGGCACAAAGATATTTTTTACTCAAAGATGGGAAAATGTATGAAATAACAAGAGAAAAACTTAAAGAATTTTTTCTTATGTCGGCAGAATTATAACTTTTTTCTTCCGGTCCTCTTTTTTGTAAGAGACAGAAATTTCTTTCCCATCACGGGTATAAATTTTCGGTATAGGTTTTTTCTCTACTTCTGATATAGGTAAAAGAGGTGTTATACTTTTTATGAATATTGTAGCAAAAACTCCCCTCTTCAAGTAAAAAGAAAGTTCTATTTTTTTTCTTCCTTCGTGAAACTCATCATCTGATATTTTCCATTCAACACTTTCAGCGAATTCCCACGCATTTCTTTGTGAATCAACAAAATCTATATTTTCTATACCGCTTTTGAAATCAGAAAGCTTTACCCCCTCTTTTCCGAGAACCTGAAGATATATATCTTCTATCTCGGGAGGGATAATAGCATTTGGATGAGGTAAAGGAATTTTCAAGTCTTTTATTAGAGCAACTTCCGATTGTTCCGGAAAATAAGGAAAAACAAAATAGCCAACAAAATAAGGGAAAAGATAATGTTTAGAAAACCTTCTTTTCACTACTTCTGCAAGAACATTATTGAATATGAAATCTTGATAGACTTCAAGGTAAAGTCTTCCAAGACGAGGATCTATCATAGAAAAAGCTCCTTTGAAATCATGAGGTTTTCTCACAAGATACCTCAAAATTCTGAAATCGTTTTTATCTTGAGCGTGAACGAGGCATTCAGCCCAGTTTCCCCATTTTTCCCTCATTATCTTTTTGAACTTTTTCACTCTGCTTCTATCGTAGTCTGAAACGGCTTGAAAATGTATTTTCAGAGCACCTTCAAAATCTCCTTTTATTACTCTCTTTCCTATGAAATCTAAAACCTCTTTATCTTGCGGGTGATCAGCAAAGTGTCTTGCAGAACCAAATCTTTGTTCATCAAAATAATTTGGGAAACCCAAATTTGCTACCCTTTTTATGTTTTCTTCATATTCGGAAAGTTCATCCGGATGAATATCTCTTAAAGTTATCCTGAAAAAGTTTCTAATTATGTGTTTAGGTGAGAGAGGTTCATTTGATTCTCCAACAAATTCTGCATTCCACCCTTCTCCTTTCAATCTTTCAACTATTTTGTGCCTGAAACCATTTTCATCAACAGCAATATATTGCGTAGATACCGAATATTTGTCTTTGAGACCACAAGAATAAAACATATCACGATTTATTCCAAGTATTTTTGACATAGAATACATAACAGATAAGGTATCTATATTCTTTTTTTCAACTTTGTATATAGCAAATTTACCCGGCTTCTTTCTTGTATCATGAGTTTTCTGAATAACACCTTCTTTGAGTATCTCCTCCACAAAGAAATCCTCTGGTTTGAACTTAACCTTCATATACAATAAAGATATTCTGATTGCTTTTTGGAATAGAATTTCTCTAAAACATTTTTTGATGAATAAAAACTCAATAGTTATGATGATACAAAATCTTTATGATACAAATCTTATTTTTTTAGGTTCCTGAATTTGCATAATCTCTCCTGCTGGCTTCATAACAATCAAGCCAGACCTTAAAGCGTATATATCTGCACCTCTTCCAAATCTTATTCCAGCAATCGCTCCCATCAACTTAAAACCTTTGTATTGTTCAAGGAAAAAGAAAAATTTTTTCATGTCTTCTAAAAGCTCATCCACATCTCGTGAAGAAACTTTTGTTTTAGCAGATACTAATAAAATAACTTTATCTTTTTTTCTGTTATTTGATTTCTTTTCACAGACTAAAAATAAGTCATATTCTGCGTTCTCGCCATCTCGTGAAACTTTTGCTTCCGGATACACTCCAACAACTTTAAATCCTTTTTGCTCCATAAACTTTATAGCGGAAGGCTCAATCATACCTTCAACAAATTCTCCCCAGCTCCCAGTAAGACGACTTATCTCTGTTTTTAGTTTTTTTATCTCTTCGGATGTTTTTGCAACTTCTTCTGATGCCCTCGCCACTTCTTGTGAGGCTCTTTCTGCTGCTGCAAAAGCTCTATCCGCCGCTGCAAAAGCTCTTTCTGACAACTCATATGCTCTGTCTAATCTTTCAGAAGTCTTATCAAATAACTCATAAACTTTATCTACCCTTTCGGAAGTCTTATTAATAGATTCTCTTAATTCCCTAAATCCTTTCTCATTTTCTTCTGATATTTCTCTTATTCTTTTTGATGTTATTTTTCCTTCCTCAATCAGTTCGTGAAGGGCTTTTTCTATCTTGTCTATTCTACTTAACTTTCTCTTATTCCCTTTCACTAATGCTCCTTTTTTCATAATGTAAATTTTAATGTTTTCATCAGAAGTTTTTTGAGAGGAAGAAAAAATTTTGGGTTTTGAGGAGGAAAACTGAAAACAAGAGAATCAAAAATGTTCAGGTGTGTTGTCCATATTTTAATTCCTTGCCCCGCTTTGCTCTGACTTTGTTCAAGATAAAAATTGTAGATGAAACAGCAGTTGGGGTTCCACCTTTTGGTGAAAGATTTGTAAGGAATGGAACTTTTTCAACTTTCGTAAGTTCCCTTTTCACATTTTCAGCACTAACAAAACCAACTGGCAAGCCTATTATAGCTTTTGGCAGGAAAAATCCATCTTCTTCATTATTTACTATCCTTATAACCTCATAAAGAAATGTTGGAGAATTCCCACAGACAACAAGTCCAAATTGTCTTTCTTTCAGAGATTTCCTTGCAGACAAAGCTGCCCTTGTAATTCCAAGTTTTTTTGCTTCCTCAACGACATCGGGAGAAGATATATTGCAAACTACATCTAAACTAAGATCAAGAGCATAATTTTTTATTCCGCACATGACCATTTCAACATCAACCAAAATTGGAAGACCTTCCTCAACCGCCTTTTGAGCTTCGGATATAAACAAAGGATGAAAGACAAGAGTCTTTGCAATCTCAATATCTGCAGTAGCGTGGACAATTCTTACCGCAAGCTCGTACTCATCCTCATTCCTGAAAATATCTTTCGGAAGTAGCTTTCGTATTATATCATAACTTTCTCTTTCTATCTCTTGGGGGGATTTGAGAATTCCTGAGTTTTCGCTCATTTTTAAATATTTTATTTCAAAATATTCTTATATCGTTTATTGTTCCTGATGCAACAAGGCGAACATATAAATCTGCAACAACAACACTTAAAAGACTTGCCCAGAAGAAAAATCCATGATTTTCATTAAGACGACTTAAAAACTCCCATATTTTGTATCTTGTAGGTCCTAAAAATCCCTCTTTTCCACCAAAAATATATCTTAAAGAATGACATGAAAGAACATATAAAGTGAGCAGAACTGTGTCTAAAATTATGAGTATTGAGCCAAGACCTATTCCAAATCCAAAGCTTCTGTTTTCTCCCCACATAAAAATTGAACTCAAAGCGTGATACCAGTGAATAAAAACAAAAATAATGACAAGATAGAGAAAATATCTGTGGATGTTAAGGAGTATATAAGGAAAAGCAGATTCTCCTTTGTACTCTCTTTTTGGCTCTCTCACCGCGCAAGCTGGAGGATCCATAAAAATACTTCTGTAATACACTCTTCTACAAAAGTAGCATGTTATTCTGTAGCCAGCAGGAACCCACAGAGTGAAAATAGCAGGAGAAATCCATGCAGTACCAAAAGGTATAGAATAGATTGGAGAGACATAAGGTCCCCACTCAAAGAACTTTCCTTCAATTGCTCTTATTAAGGAGTATATTATAGATAATATAAAAACGGTTGCACTTACAATAGTTTCAGCCCACCAAGCATCTTGCCTTGATGTTGCAAAAACTCTCTCTGACCTTTCCATAAAATTCATTTTTTGAAATCCTCAAAAACTTTGGAATAAATCAGAAAGATTTGCAAGTAAATTTATAGTTACCTTACAAGAAGGTTTGATTATTATCTTCAAACATCTATACGTACTAAAATCTTTTTTAAATAGTTTTATTTTGAATGAAATAACAAATTTTTAACAATAGACTTTTAAAATTTTATATTAATGGAAGAAGTAAAAAATGAAGAAAAAGAATTAGGGATTGAAAGAAATATAGGGGCAAAGATAAAAGAGGCTATAATTTTCTCGTTTATATTCTCTTTGGGACTGATAGTATCTGTGGGAACAATAGTTGGGGTTATGATAACGCTCATAAGGTTCAACTGGTGGAAATTTATAAGTCCATTTCTTGCTAAAACTTTGCCTCCCACTCTCGTTCTTTATATATCAATTTTCGCTATTTACCTTGTTGTATTGTGGATAAGGTCAAAAGATATAGAAAATAATCTTGCATCAAAAATAAAAAATGGGATAAGTTCTGAAAAAGATCTTATGGAAGTTTCACAGAAGATATCATCTTTTGCGCAATTTGCTTTCATATCATCTATTCTGGCGTGGATAGCCTGTGCAATTCTAACTCCGATTTCTTTATACCTACAAGATATTAGTGATCTTCAAACAATAATAGTATATGTTTTTTCTGTTATATCTTTATCTTTTCTCTCATCCTTTGCTATTGCAACAATAATAGGAAATACACTCTCACATGAAATAAAAATATCAAAAACAGCAGTTGAAGTATTATCTCGGGCAAGAATCCCAATAAGAATCAAAATACTGGCAGGAGTAACCTCGGTCATGCTTCTTTTTGTATCAATATTCTTTATCTTCCATATAGAAAAATCTATAAAAGATCTCAAAGAAAAGGAAGCAAGAGAACTATACAATATCTTCTCAAAGGGAGAGGAAATTCCATACGGTGTAAAATGGCAAATAACAAAAGATAAACCAGATAATAATATACCATTTGAAAAAGAAATTATTGAAGCAATAGAAGAAAAAACAAAATTAAAGGAAGGGATTTTATTTGATTATATATCTCCATCTTTGTTCATATTCAGGGAAAAAGATGATAAAACAATATATGGACAGATAATTCCCCTGCCCTGGGTTGAAGATAAAATAAAAAGTGATATCATTCCATTTTTTATTGTTGCTATCATTCTTGGAGCACTTTCATCGTTTTTCATAAATATAACCATAGGTAAATATATATCAAGAGCAATAAGCGAGAGTGAAAAAGGAATCATACCAACAGATGACGAATTTTTCAGAGTATCTTCTGTAATATCAAAACAATCATACCAGATTGAAGATGTATCAAATAAATACGCAAAAATATATGATGAAACACAGAAAGCAATACTTCATATATATTCATCACTTATAAATACAAAAACCGGAATTCATAAAATACAAGAAGAAACAAGAAGACTTAAAACCTCGGTAGGCAAGATAAGTCAGCTAACATCAAAAGAGATAGAAATAGAAGATATATCAACAGAGTATTCCATAGAATCAATATATCAAAAGATAAATTTAGCTGCAAAAGAGGTGAAGAAAATAAGGGATAGAGTTAATGAACTTTTATCACAAATAACTGAAATTTCTGTCGTAAGAACATCCTCCACAAGCCCTTCACATAAAGATATATATTATGATGAAAGAACATCTGTAAAAGAGGTAATGTTGTCAAAAAAAATTGAATTTGCAAAGTCAAACCTTGAAAGAATAGATGAATTCCTCGAAAGATTAAAAGAAAAAATAGCGCAATTTTCTGGGATAGTAGAAAAAATAAGTGTAGATATGGATAAATTCTCGTCTCTCCGGGAGGATATTGATGGGCTCCGAAAAAGACTTGTGATACTCTCCATGAACACAACAATAATAGCAGTAAGAAATGAGGGACAAACAAAAGAAGAGTTATCTATAATAGCAAAGCAGATGTCAGAAACAATAGATGAAATAAAGAAAATAGAAAATAGAGTAAAAGAACTTACATCAATTGCAAAAAGAATAGAAAATGAGTATCTGAACTTTTCCCAAGATGGAACAATAAAAGATATTCTATCGGATATATCTGGAATGATAGCAGGAGTTAAAGATACAATTGAGGAGGATATAATATCGCTTGCATATGATATTGCAAGAAGCTCATCTGATACCAGATCTGCTATGAAACATCTTCTATCAAGAATATCAGAAATGGATGAGTTTACAAAAAAACTTTCCAATCTTGTATCAAAAGTTGAATCGGAAAAACATGAGATAATTTCCTCTTTTGAGATTGTATTAAGAGAAATTGAAAACTTAAGTTCAATATCAAAGGAAGTTGAAGAAAAATGCGAGAAAATATTAAGTAGCTTTGAGATGCTCGTTGAAAAATATAAAAGTATAAAAAGAGAATTCAAAAATATATTGAACTCAATAAGATTGGAAAATCAAAAAATACTTGAAACAGTAGAAAAGATAGAACAGGAAAATAATGATATAAAAAATTCCCTGGAGAAAACATTAAAATTTATCGCCGATCTTCTTCAGCAACAAGGATAAAAACCTTTTCCATATCATCTAATCTGCTGAACTTACCAAACTTTATATAATCTCCTCCAAAGTAAGTTGGAATAAGGTCTGAAAAATGAGAAGATTTATCTGGTTTTGTAAGAGTGTCTTTCCCAAATCCTGAAACTCCCCCCGGAAACGCAAATTCAATAGAAAAAACCCCAGAAGAATCAGGATAAGCCACAGAACGCATAGATGGTCCCCCCGTCATTATAAATGATTTTTTAGGATCATCGGTGACCAAATTAATCCACGCAACAGCAGGAGCCACTGGTCCAAGATCAATAGGGAAAGGCCCAATATCATAAACAGATAAATTTGCAACAGAAACAAAATGATAAAGTTTCATCTTCGCTAACCTACCCCACAACCAGTCCTGCGGTTCAGACCCAAAATTAGCTGAAAGATAAGAAACAGCAGAAACAAAACTCCTATAAATAATTTCTTCTGCCGTCTCTTTTTGTTCTGTTCTCACATCATCAAAAAAGTCTTGTTTGCTTGTATCAGTAGCAGAAAAGTAAATTTGCTTTACAAAGAAATCTTCAAATTCAGGTGGAACGCGAGTAATATCAGCGGCAAAGAACTCATCTTCAAAGGTATTTTTGATAAGCTTTGTGACAAAAACCCAAAAAATAGTGCAAGCAGATGAATTCTTTCTTATATCAACATCAGAAACTTCCGAGAAAGAAAATTCTTCAAGGTCAGCAAGTTTAAAACCTGATTTACAAGTCATATCCCAAGATGAAAGTAAAGAAAAAGATTTAGATTCTAATTCATTCATAGATTGCGAATATTTTTTAAGATTTTCAATTACAAATGGTAAAACACCCCTTGTCCAATATGAGACTGTATCATGTTGAATATCTTTGATATCATCCAGTGAAATTTTTCCCGATTTTATTTTCTCCTCAATTCTAAAAGTTATTTCAGCAATTCTATATCCCGGATCATAGGACCAGAAAAGATAGACATCATCGTTAAATGGGTCGCCATCTTTGGTATATCCTGGCAAATCATTATTCGCAGTAACAATAAAGCCTTTTGGAGGATTAATTACATGAGGGAATTTGCTTTTTTCAACCCAACCTTTCCAATCGCAGCATCCATCAGTTGGCAGAACGAAAATAGGAGGAAAAGAATATCTATCCCAATTTCTATCTGGGAGCAAAGCAAAAGTAGAATAACCAATATTACCTTTTAGATCGGCAACAACAAAATTTATTGGAGCAACTTCAAAATCGGAAGCAGATCTCAAAAAACTTTGAACATCTTCGGAAAGCAATATATCTAAATAAACAAGAACTTCTCTTGAAACTTCATGACCATTCCATCTGAAAGTCAAAAATTCTCCGTCATCAAGCTGAGGTTCAGCTCTAAAATTTCCTAAAATAGCTTTTTGATATTCATCTAATATGACTCCATGTTTTGAGCAGTAGAAAACTTTTATATGCTTTCCAGAACCTATTTTCTGAGTAGATTCTAAAATACATTCGTCATCATCTGCCGAGGATGGGTTATGCAGGGCTTTAAATCCGGAGGCGCACTTTGTATCCTTGACTATAACCTCCTTCCATATATCAAGAGAATCATAACCTCCGTTTGTTACAGCCCATGCAACTTTACCGTTAGTTCCAGAGAGTATCCCAGGAATTCCAGCAAGGGCAAACCCTTCTATTAAATTTCCGCCGAAATCCCCCTTCCAAGGGAACCAAAGAGGAGGATTAAATAAAGGTAAATGTGGGTCATTTGCAACAATTGGAACGCCCAAAGTAGTCAAAGTAGAAGATACAACCCAGTTGTTGCTCCCGGCTTTACGAGGAGAAAAGAATGCAAAGAAGATATCAATTAAATTCAATACGACCTGCTCCTCTCTTTTCAAAAATCGTGGTGATGGCAAAGTGAAGATATCCACTCCTGCTCTTGCTGTGAGCATCTCGTTAAAATACTTCTGATATATTTCATTTCCGACAGAATTTTTCAAAGCTTGCCTCAAAGTATCAAGAGCGAGATCCCCCTCTCCTGTAAGATACCACTCAAAAAAACGGGCAATAGCCAATATATGTTGGGGAGTAAAGAAAAATTTTCCCGGATTATTTTTCGGATTCCTTACAGAAAGTATGGATTCGTATTCTGGGGGGATTTTTTCTTTGTCTTGCGATAATCTAATTATGTAGAAATTTAAGCCTTCAACAAATGCATTAAAAATCTCCGCTATATCTGGTCTTTGTTTTTGCAAAAGTTCAAACTGTAAATCCGGCACAAGCCTGCCCGACGAGGGATTAAGTAAAGTTCTTATTGTGAGAGAATCGACTTTTCTTGCTTCCTCTATATCTAATATTGAAGAAACCATACCGTAAGAAACAACTCTGAGAAGGTCAAGTTGAGCATATCTCATTTTTGCCATAATATATCCCAGAGCGAATAGACCATCTTTGAATGAATTGGCTTTTATGTAAGGAATACCGTTTTTATCTATGAATATATAAGCAGAATAATTTGGATTCTTAATTTCCTCTTTCTGGATATTTTCTGGTATGGAGAACTTTTGATTTGATTCTTCTTTTTTTGAACAGAAGACAAGAATAAAAGAGAAATAAATGAGGATAGTAAATGAGAAAAGCGGGACAATAAATTTTCTTTTAGTATTTTTATTTTTAATCACACCAAAATTCTTCTTAATATCTCTTCTCTAGCTTCTTCTTCGGTTTTTATAACTTTTGTTACCATAACTGCAGTTGCTTCATTTATAACACCTGGGATGCCAACATATTTAGGAACATCTTGTATGTATACGAGGGCGGAAGGTTCGTCTGGAGATGTGTTAAGCTTTATCAGATCTCCCTTTTTAAGATTTAAGAGCTCGCGCAAAGTTATTCTTGCTCTCCCAAGTTCAACTCTAACAGATACTGGGCACTCAGAAAGACGATTAATCAGTCGTTCTAACCACTTTCTATCTATACCAAGACCCGATGGCTGATATCCAGTTTGAAGCTGTGTTCTTATTGGTTCAAGAGTAGAATATGGGATAGCAATATACATCTTCCCAGTCACTGTACCCAAATCAATATCATATCTTGTTGAGACTACAAGATCTGATTCTGGGACCATCATTACAAACTGAGGATGGTTTTCTAAACGCACAATCTCCGGCTCTATGCGTAAAATTGGTTCCCAGGAATGCTGATAGACTTTCGTAAGGGTCATGAGAATCCTTCTCAATAGTCTTTGTTCTATCTTCGTGAATTCCCTCCCCTCAGCTTTCATAGGTTTTCCCATTCCCCCGAGCAATATATCTATAATAGAAAGAACCAAAGGTCCTTCAAGGGCCCAGACGGAAAGCCCGCGGAGAGGATTTAAAGACACAACCACAAACGAAGCAGGGAGAGGAATATTGTCAAGAAATGACCCGAACTCACCAACAGAGACGCTCACCATGCTGATATCTATTATTTTCTGCAATGCAGCTGATAGAATAGACCTTGCATCATTTGCGAATCTTCTATGAATTACTTCCAAAGATGGGAGTCGCATTTTTGAAATGAAGCGACCAACTTTTCTGAAATCATAACGAGGATATTTCTCTTTCTCCTCCTCACTTAATTCCTTTTCTTCCCGTGTGGGTATCTTCCCTCCCCTGAGGCTTCTGAGAAGAAGGTCCACTTCTTCCTGTGATAAAACTCCTTTTGCTGTGATTTCCGTCTCTCTTCTTTCTTCCATAATTAAAAAAAATTTTAATTTTTTATGAGGAGAATTTCTATTATAGGAGTTGTTTTACTTCCCTCCGCATCCCTCACAGGTCCCTTCCACAAATTGAAAGAAAAAATCATCTCTCTGATTGTGACAGGGTACTATTGGACTATAAATTCCGTAAAGTATATATTTATAACATTTCCTGTTTCTAAAATAGCATTAATTCTTGAGATAAGTTCCTCTTTTAGGAGGTTTTGTCCTTCGTAGCCTCTTATATCAGACATAGTTTTTGATGCGAGCAAGCCAATTATCGCATCCTTTATTATAGCATCTTTATCATTAATTTCTGCAACGGTTATTCCTCTATCTACTTCAAATATCATGGAAACTTTGAGGAAGCGTGGAACATTTGCATCTGCCAAATTAACAACCAGAGAAGGTCCTGGGATCATTATTCCCTTTTTTGCGACAACCTTTGCAACCTCAACTTCTTCCTTTGCTTTCTTCGTTCCAAAAAACTCCCTGTACCCAAAATATCCTGCAACTGCAATAATAGCAACAAATGGTATATATAAAATGAATGAGGGAATTCTGAAACTCAGGCGCTTTTTCTCTTTTCTCTCCCCTTCCCCTCCTATCTCTTCTATTATTTCTATTGTCTCTTTTTCTTCCATAATTATAAAATTAATCGCAAAATTTTGCTTTTTGTTGTTTTTTATTTTGTTTTTTGTCTGAAATTACTCAAAAATAATTTATTACTCAAAAACAATCATTGTATCTCCGTAGAATATATTTTCAAATCCTCCTTCCTGCTTTTGTAAAACCATAGAACCATCATGATTTATACCAACGCATACTCCAACAAATTGCTTTTCTCCCTGAATAACTTTTACTTTCCCTCTCCACATATTTAGTTCCATTTCTGTTTTGAGTTCAAACCATTTTCCCTTCAAGAACTCCTCGTAAGTTTGATTGAATATATTTATAAATTTCTTTGTAAAATCAACAAGTAAATTCGGTTTTTCACCAACAAGCTCTTTTAAGCATATTGCTATATCAAGGGGGGAATTTTTTATGTTCACTCCAACTCCACATATTGTGAAATCTATTTTCTCTGCTTCCCCGAATGATTCTGCAAGAACTCCGGCAAGCTTTTTTGTCTTTTTCTCACTAACTACAAAAATATCGTTTGGCCATTTTATTTTTACGCTCTCCGAAATTCTATAAGTTTTTACTGTTCTCAACACCGCAAGACCACCTAAAAGGGAAATTTTTACAGTTTCATTCAAAGGCAAATCAGGTTTCAGAAATACCGAGCCATAGAAATTTCCCTCAGGCGATTCCCATCTCCTTTCCATCCTACCTTTACCCCTTAATTGTCTCCCAGCAATTACCCATGTCCCGGCGGATATTTTACCCTTGAGAGCGAGTTCCTTTGCTTTCTCTTGCGTGCTATCTAACTCCTTGAAGAATATAACATTATCTCCATCCACCTCCCAAGGGAAAGGTATGTCTGGTTTTTCTATCAACCTATACTTTTTTTTTACTTCAAATTTATATCCAAGTTTTTCAAGGTGCTTTACTATTTTAGATACTGCTGACCGGGATATTTTTAACTCCTCAGAAATCAGTTGCCCTGAAATTCCATCAGGACTCCGTGAGAGTATTTCCAAAATCTGTTTTATATTTTCATTGTACAAAATTGCTCTACTCATTTCTGTTTTTATTTTACTTTTCTTTTTTACTTTTTTTACTTTTCTAATTTTTCTTTTTCTGATTTTTCTTTTTCTTTTTCCTTCTTATCTTCTTTCGTTTTGCTCTCTTGGGGTGGTACCTCAATAAATGGACCTTGTATAGCGTCTTTTAAAACTTTTATCTTCACATCCTTTGAAACTTCAAGGAGCACGGTTTTTGGTTGTATTTCTATAACTTTACCAACTATTCCGCTTGATAAAACTACTATTTCTCCTCTTTTCAGATTTGCTATAAATTCTCTTCTTTTTGATTCAGTTTTTGCCTGCGGTCTTATAACTAAAAGGTAAAAAATCAGGAAAATAAATATAATTGGAAATATTGAGAGAAGAATATCCATGATTTCCAATTTTACTTTATTTTGAGGTTTTTTATTTTTTGCAGTTTTTCTCCTTTTAAATCTTCTCCTTTAAAATTTTTACTACTATGCTTATTTTCCTTTGGATACTTGAAATAATAATAGGAGTTTTGCTTGTGATTGCAGTTTTGCTTCAAGTAGGAAGAGGTGAAACTTTTTCTCTTTTTGGCGGAGGTTTCCAATCAATATTGGGTCCAAAAGCCCCTGCCACGATTTTAGAGAAAATAACATATGGGCTAATAGGAGCCTTCTTTGTTGTAACTTTACTTATAGCTAAATTTTCTGTATCAGAAAGAATTGCTCCGGTTCAAGAATTACCCAAAGCCCCATCTCCCGAAGAGGTTTTACCCGAAAGTCAGCAAAACATAACAAAGTAAAATTAACTATGTTCAGATTATGCTAAATAATTTTTGGTTTTTGCATATATGTACTATTCTCCTATTTTTATTTTCTGTAAATTCTTGTTTTGCTATGAGACTTTTTCAGAAGGATTGGGAGTGGAGACCAGATGTAAAGAAAATAGAGAGTTTCCCGGAGGAAGATTTTTTAGTTTGGCTTGGACATTCTACTTTTTTGATAAAGCTTTCAGGCTATGTTTTTTATACAGACCCGGTTATTTTTGATAAGGTTGTAATTATAAAGAGACAGATAAAGTTCCCTGTTGAGCTGGAAAAACTCCCACCTCCTCACTTTATATTGATAAGTCATAATCACTACGACCATATGGATATTCCTTCTTTAAACTTTCTTTCTGAAAAATCAAAGAAAAACGGAATAAATCCGTATATTTTTGTTCCTCAAAATGCTTCAATATATCTTAAAAATGAAAGTTATAAGGTTGTAGAGTTAAAGTGGGGAGATAGATACAATGTACGAGATGGTTTTGAGATTTTATCTGTTCGCGTAAAACATTTTTCAGGAAGGAATCTTTTTGACTGGAATTTTTCAAAGTGGAATGGCTATCTTGTTGTTTCAGATAGCGTAAAAATCTTCTTCGGAGGGGACACAGCATACTTGAAACTTCCAAAATTTGAACCTGATATTGCTTTACTACCAATAGGAGCTTATTTGCCAAGATGGTTCATGAAAAGAAATCATGTATCTCCTTGTGAGGCTGTAAAAATGGCTTACGATATTGGTGCAAAGATTATGATACCTATGCATTATGGAACTTTCAAGCAGGGTCTTGATACTCCGGAGCAGGCTATTTATGAGATGAAGGAATGCGCAAAAAAATTTGGAGTCAAAACTTTAATACCTTCCCCAGGTGAAATAATTCTACTTGAAGATGTGAGAAGGATGGAAAAGTAAAAAGAAAATATCTGAAAAATCAACCTATCTATAATAAAAAAATCAATCTATTATATTATCTATCTATTATATTATCTATTCTATTCCGAGTATTTGTTTTGCTTCTTCTGACATCATAGATGGGTTCCAGGGGGGATCCCAGACGAGCTCAACATTTACATCTTTTATTTCGTCTATTGCTGATACAACTGCTTTTACAGCTTCTTCTACGCTACCTGCGAGGGGACATCCGGGGGTTGTTAATGTCATCTTTATATCAACTTTTCCGTCCTCACTTATGTCTATGTCGTAAATGAGACCGAGATTTACAATATCTAATCCTATTTCCGGATCGTAAACTCCCTTCAGGGACTCAATTATTTTTTCTCTCATTTTTTCTTTATCTATCATATCTTTTTATATTAATGTTCCTTTTCTTCGGTTAGCTTAATTTCAGTTGCTTTGAATTTTTTGTTTGGCTCTTTGTTTGTTTATTCTTTATTTATTTATTCGTTTAGCTTTTTTGTCAGTTGGAGGAAACTGCTACTAAATTTTTGATGTGGGAACTTTTGATGTGAAAACTTTTGATGTGGAAATCATTTTTGAAAGGCGATTTCCTGTCAATTCTTTATATCAATCATTTGACGATGATTTTGCTGAAAAAGAAATCCTGAAAGTTTCTCGTGTTGATGAAGCTTCTTTTCGTTATAGTTCATATGATTTTTCGCCTCCAAATTGCTTTATCTTTGTAGATGGAACTATTCAGAATATTACAGATGGTAAAATCAAAACGGATGGTTTTGAACTTTTATTTAATGTTTTCCTCATCTGTGTTGGAGCAGGATACGAGAATGGAGAACTTATTGAAAGCAAAATTTCAAAATGTCTCTTTTTACACTATGAAAATGGCTCCATCTTTGATGATATTTTCAGTAATATGAAGAAAAAATTTCAAAATGTTGATGATGAAGATAGATACGAGATTTATCAAGTCCCAAAAGGTAAAGATATATTAGAGTACGCTATGAATTTGTTGAGAGAAAAAGAGTTTGAGTTCCTTGATAAGCTTTGTGAAAAGCTCTACGAAAAAAATAATTTATCAGAGAAAAAGTATGCAATCGTAATTGATGGTAATATAAGGCTCAAGAAATTGAAAAATAAAATTGAGAATTTTTTAGTTGTTGGTGTAGTTAAAAATCCACTTAACCTATATCAATCCGAAAATGAGATAAGGGATTTGAAACCAGGATATAGAACGAATTTATTTGAGGTAAAAGATAATAGATCTTCAAAATCTAAATTTTCTTTCTTCTTGAAGCTTATGCAAAATAAGATGAGACACAACGAACCCGAATTTATCCGAGTTGATTTTTCTGGTATTCAAGATCCGGCTTGGGCTGTTCAATTTTCTGATTTCATCAAAAGTAAGATATTATCTTTTTCATCTTCAATTGGAGAGAGAGCTCCGCAAAATCTTGTCCCTTTCCGCATATTAGAAAAAAGAATAAGAGCAATCTTGGGAGATGAAAAGATAAGAAAAAGAAAAATACAAGAGGAAATAATGAAAATCATGAGTTCCGGATAAAATCGTTTTGAATAAAATCGTTAGATTAAAAATGATATGTCTATAAAATATATTTATTTTTAGTTTTAGGTTTTATTTTAGGGTTTAGGTTATGTATCATCCGGAAAAATTAAAGAGTTTGATGAGAAAATTTATGATGTTTCCTGGTGTTGGAGAAAAGACCGCTATCAGGTTCATCATGTTTCTTATTCAATCTCCACAATCTTTTGTTGAGGCGCTAGCAAAAGATATAATTGATATAAAAACAAAGATAAAGCTTTGCCAAAAATGTTTTTTCATATCGGAGAACGATATATGCAGAATCTGTTCTGATGAAACAAGAGATAAAACCAAAATATGTGTTGTGGAGAGTATAGAGGATGTTATATCGGTTGAAAGAGCCGGAATATGGAACGGATTATATCATGTTCTTTGGGGTGTTCTATCGGCGCAAGAGGGAGCAGATGTATCTCAGCTGAAAATAAAAGAGCTTATATCAAGAATCACTACTGAAAATATAAAAGAAGTTCTTCTGTTCACTGATACTACTGTTGAAGGGGAAGCAACTGCTATGTACATAAAAAAATTGCTCTCAAATTTTGATGTGAAAATCACACGACCTGCTTACGGGATACCTATGGGGATGGAGGTTGAATATTTAGACCCAGCTACTCTAAAAAGAGCAATTCACGCTCGTGAGGAAATAAAATAGCCTTTCGGGCTAAAATAACCAAAGTAAAAGTTAAAAGTTCGGAAGAGGAAAACCTCCACCATCAGAGCTCAAAGCTCCAAAACTAACCTTAAAAAAAGATGAAAGCACCTTCTTTGAATTATTCATCTCTATCTTATCTTCTAAGATTCCCTTTAAGGCGATAAAAAATCTTACAAGTATCGGATAATTTAAGCATTGTAGTCGAAGTTTATTTTCATAGGCTCTACCCTATAAATTATCGGAGCTATTCAGCGATAAAGGATTTATAAATAATGAGAATAAATCAGATTTTTTAAACTTTTGTTCGGACATGTAATTTCCACTTACCAATTACTTAAAGGCATGAGCCTTTTCATAATTTATAGTTTATTTTCATAA
Source organism: Candidatus Calescibacterium sp. (assembly GCA_032249135.1). Lineage (GTDB taxonomy): Bacteria > Calescibacteriota > Calescibacteriia > Calescibacteriales > Calescibacteriaceae > Calescibacterium. The sequence goes on from JAVVGL010000010.1 coordinate 58,755, forward strand.
TTTATTGAAGCTTGCTTAAAATAAAAGATATGGGGAAATTAGAAGAAATAATAAGGGAGCTCCCAGAGAACATAAGGGGACCAATATACGAAGCTTTCGTTGCTTTCAGAGATGATATCATTTTAAAAGAAACAAGGGAGATAAAATCTGAAATAGGCAGAGTATGGGAGGTTATAAAAGAGCTCGCAGAATCTCAGAAAAGAACCGAGCAGGAGATAGAAAAAATATGGGGTGCAATAAAGGAACTCACGGAAGCCCAAAGGAGAACTGAGCAGGAGATAGAAAAAATATGGGGTGCGATAAAGGAACTCACGGAAGCTCAGAGGAGAACTGAACAAAAAGTTGAAGAACTTGTGCAAGCTCAAAAAGAAACTGAACAGAAAATCAAAGAACTTACGGAAGCACAAAAGGAAACTGAACAGAAAATCAAAGAACTTACGGAAGCGCAGAAGAAAACTGAACAGAAAATTGAAGAGCTTGCAGAAGCACAAAGGAAAACTGAGGAAAGTTTGAAGAAGCTTATAGAAGATCACTCAAAAACAAGGGAAAAACTTGAGGGACTTTCAGATTCTTTTGGGTATTTCCTTGAAGATAGAGCTATGAAATCTTTGCCGAAAATCTTAAAAAGAAAGTACAATATCAAAGCTGTTGGAAATTTCGTAAGAGATTACTTTATTATAAACGGCGAACATGTTGAGGTAAATATCTTTGGAAGAGTAAAGAAAGGAAATAAAGAGTACATACTTATAGGTGAGGCTAAAAGCCAAGTTACAAAAAAAGCAATAGATAAATTCTTAAAAAAGTGTGATAAAATCTCAAGGAGCTTTTCAAAGGAAACAATAAAAGTCTTTATATCTTACATATTTCCTCCCGGAATAAAAGAATATGCAGAAGAAAAAGGAATAGTACTTATTCCATCGTATGAGCTTGATTTATAATAAATTGGACTTACTCTTTTTGAGTCTCAAGTTTAAAATTTTATATATATGGATTTGGGTCCTGAGAACATAATCAAAAAAGTAGAAGAGAAAATTTTAAAAGCAAAAGACCAAGTAAAAATATATGGTCGCATTGATAACATATCTTCTGTATATATAACCTGCTATTTGCCTGATGCAAGCGTTGGAGACTATGTGGTAATTCACACCCCAGAAGGTCAAAGAGGAGGGGAAGTCGTTGGTTTCAAAGACGGAAAAGCAATAGTAATACCATACGATGGAACATCTGGACTTTCTCAGGGAATGAAAGTTGAAAATATGATTCCGCGAAACACTCAGAAAGTAGGTTTTGACCTTCTTGGAAGAATAGTAGATGCTCTGGGACAACCAATTGATGGGAAGGGACCACTGAAACTAAAAGAAGAAATGCCTATTTTCGGTCGACCAGAAAACCCTCTGAAAAGAAAGATAATTGAAAAACCAATTGATGTCGGCGTAAGAGTAATAAATGCCGTTCTGACAACAGGTAGGGGTCAGCGTATGGGGATTTTTGGAGGATCAGGTGTAGGGAAAAGTACGCTTTTGGGAATGATGGCTCGTCATACATCTGCTGATGTAAATGTAATAGCTCTCATAGGAGAAAGAGGAAGAGAAGTAAAAGAATTTATAGAAAAAATTTTGGGAGAAGAGGGATTGAAAAAATCTGTGGTTGTTGTTGCAACTTCCGATTCACCTCCTTTACTTCGCGTCAGAGCTGCTTTTTTAGCTCATACATACGCAGAGTACTTTATGAACCAAGGTATGGATGTTCTTTTGATTATGGATTCCATTACTCGTTTTGCTATGGCTATGAGGGAAATCGGACTTGCTCTCGGGGAGCCCCCAACAGCCAGAGGTTATACTCCATCGGTTTTTTCTACTTTACCAAAGCTCCTTGAAAGAGCAGGTTCTTTTGAAAAAGGAACTATAACGGGATTTTATACAGTTTTGGTTGAGGGAGATGATACCTCTGAACCAATATCAGATAATGTCAGGGCTATAATAGATGGACACATAATACTTTCTCGCCAGCTTTTCACAAGAAGAGTTCTCCCTGCGGTTGATGTGCTTTCGTCTATTTCTCGTGTCATGCCAGATATTGTGTCAGACGAGCACCTTGAATATGCTTTCAAATTTGTCAGAACTCTATCTGATTACTTCCAAGCAGAAGATATGATAACAATAGGAGCTTACAAAGGTGGAGACCCGCGACTTGATTATGCTATATCAAAATCTCAGCAAATATTCAAATTTATAACACAAAAAATCACAGAAAAAGCTTCATTTGATGAATCAGTCTCTTTGCTCTTTGAAATAATGAAATAATTCTGGATAAAGCAGGTAAGATAATAAAAAAGAGAAAAGTTACTTAGGTAAAAAAAATTGAAAAAATGGAAAGCAAAAAAAAACGAAAAATAAAAATGGAAAATTAAACAAAGGAGGTGAAACCGCTATGGAAAATGAAGTTAAAACAGATAAAATTACAAAGAGAGTTTGGTGGTTGTTTCTATTTTTACTTGTGTTTTATTTTCTGTCTTCTACCAATATTGCTTTTGCTATAAGCGGTGGTATCGGATACTTTTCTTTTGGACCCGCCTATGGAACGAACTTCTCTGACATGAACAACCTACTTGATAAAAAAGGTTTTTCTACGGCATCCCCTTTTGGGATTCAGTGGGGAGGGGGAGGTTTCGGAATTATAAAAAACATAATAGTAGGTGGTGAGGGATACGGATTTTTCGTTCTAGCTCAACCGGAGGCAAAGAATTTAAGTGTGAATTTTGGTGGTGGTTTTGGAACTTTCAACGTCGGGTATGTAGTATATAATACAAAAAGCTTTATTCTCTCTCCATTTATTGGCATAGGAGGAGGTTCTAATTCTATAACTGTTCAGGAGAAAACCGGTGAAACTATTCATTTTGATAAAGAATTACTCGAAGGAAAAAAACTGAAAGAATCAAGAGTATCAAGAGGAATTTTCGCTTTATCTTTGGGATTAGGTGGGAATCTTTTGACCTTAGGTAAGAGAACAGATGAGGGATTTGCAGGACTTATTTTAGGATTCAGATTAGGTTATATTTTTGAACCTTTTGGTAGTAAGTGGAAAATTGGAGATTCTGAAGTAAAAGGAATCCCTTCTTCATTTTCTCTGAGTAGAATTTTCCTTAATATAACAATAGGTGGAGGCGGAGTAGCTTGGTAAAATAAAATTGGCAAAATAAAGAAGTAACTTGGTAATACGAATGATCAGTAAGTAAAATAAAAATGTGGATAGAATAAAGATAAAGGATTTACTTTTACGAACTATAATAGGAGTTAATGAATGGGAGAGAAGAGAAAAACAAGATGTTATTATAAATGTTGAAATTTTCTGTGATCTGAAAAAACCATCAGAAACAGATAACATTTCAGATACATTAGATTACAAAGAGCTCAAAAAGAGAATAATCAGTATTGTAGAGAATTCATCTTTTTATCTTGTGGAGGCTTTGGCTGGTAAAATTGCTAACTTGTGCATAAATTATCCGGGTGTGAGAAAAGTTTGTGTTGAGGTAGATAAACCCGGAGCTTTGCGGTTTGCTCGGAGTGTCTCTGTTATAGAAGAAAGGGAATGGTCTGATGTTTTTTTAGGTATAGGCTCAAATATAGAGCCAGAATCAAATATAAAAAAGGCTTTAAAATATATTTCTGAAAAAGAAGGTATAAAGGTTGAGAAAGTTTCGCGCTTCTTCAAAACCCCACCAATAGATAAATTCGGTAATAAAATTGAAGAACAACCTCATTTTATAAATGGTGTTGCGAAAATCAAAACTTATCTCACACAAGATGAGCTCTCCGAATTTTTGAGAAAAGTTGAGACCTCTCTTGGGAGAACCGAAAAAGGTAAATATGAACCAAGAACAATAGATTTAGATGTGCTTTTGTGGTTTGATGCATTCGGAAATTTGAAATTCGCTCACAAAGATGTTTTCGAAAGAAGCTTTGTCTCTTTCTCCATATATGATATAGAACCAAATCTACTCGTGGGTAATTATCACATCTTTGATATTCTCAACAGAGCAAAAATAAAAGTAGATTTTAAGGAGGTAGATTTATCTTCTTGATTTTTTACTTATTATGAAATTTCATACGGATCCGATTTTACTTATTGTGAAATTTCATACGGATCCGACCATTTCCATTTTTCTATAACTATTTCAGATTCAACTTTCCTTGAAGGAGATACGCTGACAGAAACTTTTGAGCTTTTTGAGTTAAGAATTCCTTTTTCTGAAACCGCTCTTCCTATTATTATTTTTCTTTCTTTTGCACTGAGTTCATCTCCTCCTATCCCTTCTGCGGTAATGATTCCATTTTCGTCAAAAAGATTGTATTTTATAAGTACTCTCAATGGAATTTCTGTTTTGTTTTCAATTTCTACTGCCCACTCCCACATAAACCCTTCTTTCGGAACAGTTCTGTACAATATCCTCCAACCATGTTTTATTATTTCAACAGGTGAGGTTACTCCCTCCTGTTCTTTTTCTTTTCGTTCTTCTGCCAAACTTTTATGTATCTCTTCTGTTATTTCCTCCTCCTCTTCGGTGATTTTCGTTTCTTTTTCTCTTTGAAATAAAAAAATCAGAAGATACATCCCCCCCACTGCGATCACACCAAAAACAAAAATTGCGAAAAGAATTTTCCTTTTCCTCATTAAAAAATAACAGTAATTTTACAGATTTTTCTTTGATTAATAGCAATCTTTTTTACCACCGCAACTTATTCTCTCTTTGAGTTTTTAATTTTTGAAATTGAGTTCTTGAATATTTTTATAAAATCTTCCCAGGTTCTTGCTCTTATTACTTCTTTTTTTATCTTTTTCAGATGATTTATATCATCTACTTTTCCTAAAAAGTTTTTGAATTGCTTCGCTTTCTGAGTGTCTTGGATTTATCTTTGAATTTTCCTCCCAAAATTCCCACGACTGCCTTATCAAGTTTTTTTTGCTCATTATAAAAACATCAGTATCTACCTTCTTCATATCCAAAAATTCATATTTTAAAGTTAACTTCTGGGTTTTATAATCTAATGGAGGAGGATTTCCTTTATTTGAAACAGAGGTTGATCCTCTGCTCCACTATGCAGTCAGAGATATGACATATTTCCTTATAGAGCCAGAATTTGATTAAAAAACTGAGATAGAGTTTGAGTTAAAGGTAGCTGAGACAAATTTGTTTCCTATCAGTCTATTGTTAAAAATTTGTGGAAACACATTTAACTTAATCTATCTTTTACTCAGTTTTGCAGGGAAGCTCAACATCTTCTCTTCAAATCCTTCTTTCAAATCATTCATCCTTTACTTCATCAGTATTCTTCTCAAACCTATGTTTTTGCTTATGCAAGCATAGTTTTTTGCACTTTTCTACTGATTGCAATTATGACATTTTACTTAAAGGCATGAGCTTTTTTAAAGGAGGGAAATTTTT
>JAVVGL010000011.1:0-63195 GCA_032249135.1 Candidatus Calescibacterium sp.
ATGCTGCATCAAGATGCGCTCGCACACTCGCACACACGCATCAAGATGCAAATTATATCTCATACATCCCTCATCAGACAAGCTCTCCCAAAATATAACTTTCAGATTTACCTAAATTTTGCATTTTTGAACGAAATTAAAACATATTCTTAAAATATAAATATGCGGAGCCCAAGAAAAATAAGGCAAAGAAAAAAGCAAAATAAAACACAGAAAAAAATCAGAACAAGTATAAGTATAAGCCAAGAAATCTGGGAAGAACTCAAAATAAAAAGCATAAAACAAAGAAAAACCATAGGCGAAATAATTGAAGAAATAATCAGAAAACAAAAAAGAAAACCAAAAAAAGAAGATATAGTAGTGATATAAAGAGCAGAAATAAAGAAATAAAAGAGCAAATCTAAATCAAAGATGTAGCGAGGTCTTTTCCCTCTCCCAAAATTATTTTGGTACACAACTTTTTGCTCTCAAAAACATAAAAATAAACAGAATCATAACTTTCATCTATGACGCTTTTTAGCTCATACTTGCACTTTTCAAAATTACTTTCCGTTATCTCACCTTCAAATACAGAATTCTGTACCCAATTGAAATACTTGATCAAAACTTTCCTTACTTTATTTACCCTCTCTTCTGCTATATCGTATGTTACAATAACATACATACCAAAAACACCTCCTTTATATTTACCACCAACTTTTCAGTGGAGAATAAATTTCATCACCAATAATATGTTTTAGCAATTTGTAAAGTTCAAGCCTTATTAAACCTCTGAAAGAAACCTTCCTTTTGAGCTTCGCATGAAACACAGTTTGAGACAACCTATTATCAATTTCAGATACAAACTTTTTCCTCCCACTCTCAGATAGATAACAGTAATTCAAGTTCTGATCAAAATCACCCTCATCAATTTGCCCCTTACTAAGAAGATGAAAAATAACCCTATCAACTATTATAGGTTTGAATATCTCAGAAATATCAAGAGAAAGAGAAAACCTCTTGTGAGATGGCTCATGAAGATAACTTATAGTAGGATTAAGAGGTGTTTTGTAAATTTCTGTCAAAATAACCGAGTATAAGATGGAGTTACCAAATGAAATCATAGCGTTAGCAGGATTCATAGGAGGCTGTCTTGTTCTTCTTACAAATTCCAAATCAAAAACCTTCTCAAAAATCTTATAATAAATTTCTCTTGCCCTACCCTCATAGCTCATCAATTCCTCTATTTTACCACAGCCGTAAATTTTACTTTGAATCTTTTCAACTTCATTTGCTAATTCTTTTGATTCATCATACTGAGAAAGATTACGAGAAATTTGCCACAAAGCTCCATCAACGAAACTTTTCGCAAGGAAAATTCTTTTTTCATAATCTATATAATGTTCAACTTGTTTTACAAGAACAAAACCTGAAACCCTTGTCTCACGAGGCATATATGACCCTGCGTAAAAACCGTAGTAATTATAAACATGAACGGGAATACCATGCTGAGATAAAAAATTCAAAAGCTTAGTATTTAGATCTACCTCTCCAAATAAATGAATTTCCTCTATATCTTCCACAGGAATATACCTTTTACCATCGCTGGTTTCAAATAAAATCGTATTCTCTTTTCTTCTTATCCTACCTGATGAGAATATCCAATAGGGTCTTGGCATAACCAAAATCAAATTTCTTTATAAATCAAACCCAGCAGAAGTTATAATAAGCGCAAGACTTACAATATGGCTTCTTCAAAGGAGGAGGAGGTTTTTCCATCTTCTCTACCCTTACCACATCTTTTAGGACTTTTTCTACTTCTCTCATATCCTCATCTTTAAGTTCTATCTCAAATAACTTTCTCATTTTAGGATAGTTTAAAATACCTTTCTTTCTTACTCCAAACTTTTTTATAAGGTAATAAATGTAATACTTGATCTGAATTTCATCTGCATAAGACATCTTATCTGAAAGCTTCACTTCCCTTATTATCTCTCCAACTATGTCTATTTTTATGGTATTATCTATGAGAGCCTCTCGGGTTCCACCTTCATCAGAGTATGCAATAGTGTGGAGGAACTTTCCTAAAAGAACTCTCTCTGAATCACTCTCCATTGCTATTCCCTTTGAGAAAAACCAAAGCTTTCTTTCGCATATCAAAGCATAATTTACCTTTATACCTTGAATTTTCAGCTCAGAAATATCTATACTTTGAAACTCATCTTCTGAGACCTGAAATGCATCAGATAAAGCTGAAATCTCTACTTTTTCCTCCACAAATTTTATTTTATGAACTGATTAGCTGAATTTTCATTGAAATTGAATTGAAATTGAAAATGAACTATTCTTGATAAAATTGAATTTTCCAGAAATCCATCATTCTCAGAAATTCAAATTTTCCTATATTCTTACTTTCTTCTTACAACATCAATCAAACCGAAACCTTGTCCTGTTCTTACTCCGAGCCCAAAATCATAGAGAAACTGCAAAATCTCCGGCTCACCAACTATATAAAATTTTCCTTTGAAACCTTTTACTTTACCTCCAACACCATCAACTATTATCTCTTTTATTTCGTAAGGCTCCAAATAAAGCTCTGATTCAGGGAATTTCGCCCCTTTTATATTTTCGTATCTTTGTTTTGTTCTTTCGTAAAATGCACGGTTGAATCTTTCCAAATCATTTGGAGTCACATACCACAAATCAAAATTACTTGCAGGCTGGATAGGATCTGTCATAACACAAACTCCGACTGTCTCAAAAAGAACTTTCCTTTCTTTTATCTTCTCTGGATGGAAAAACTTTGTTTGAACGAGAAAAAAACTTATGTTTTGTATCCTTATGTAATCTTCTCTTATCTGTTTGAGCTTTAAAATTCCGTTCCAAAAATTTATCAAAGCTTCTTTGTCACCGGAAGAAAATATCAAAGAAATACGAGGTCCAATTTTCCCATATTTCGCAAAGTCTTTGCCAAAAAACGGAGAAAATACATAAGGCTTCCAAGACTTTTTATCAAACAAAACTTTGTAATAATCAAGGTTACTATGCTCAAAAGTTTTCTTCAAAAAAGAAACGAAACGCTCCCTTGTTTTTCCGTTATCGTAGCAACTTTCTCTACCTTCAAAATAAAGTTTGAACCTCATAAGTTAAGCATTATCTACTTATTAAATTAAACAAGATTATTCAAGAGTAAAAAAATTTATTTTCGGTGAAAATTAAAATTTAAAAATGTGCAAAAATGGTGATGGATACGACTTTCTATATCGTGGCTTTACCTAAAAGAAAATTTTGCTATATAAAAACTGACAATCAAGAAGAACGAGAAAACAAAATAGGATATAGAGCAATTGTAGAACTTGAAAATGATAAATCTGTCGGAATAATAATAGGTAAAACGAAAAGAACAAAGGAATGGGAAATTGCCCAAAAATATGAAATACCAGATGAAATACCACTCCTACCACAAAACATGGTAGAGCTCTCAAAAAAAATAGCAGAAAAGTATTTTTGTGATATATTTGATGTACTAAAAATCATGTGTCCCCCAAGATACTTTGAACTTGAAGTAAAACTTAAAAATAAAAGAGAAAAAGCAACTGATAAAAATAAAAAGAAAAATGGAAAGAAAAATAAAGAGGAATATAGCAAAGAAGGGGATTCAGAGGAATTTGAAGAAAACGGAAAAGAAGATGAAGAATGGGATACAAAAAATAAAACTCTGAAAAAATCCGAGAAAAAATTTTTAGAGCTACTCAAAGAAAAGAAGAAGATAACATTAAGTCGTGCCAAAAAGATTTTGAAAATAAAAAGAATATTAGAGCTTGAAAATTTGGGGTTAATCAAAATAACTATCTCAAAAAAACAAAAATCAAAAGAAGAGGTAGAAAAAGCGCTTAAAAAAATAAAAGAAAAAAAAGAAGAAGACAAAATCTACAATCAACAAAAGGAGAGAGTGAAACTTTCAGAGGAACAACAAAAAGCATTAGAAGAAATCTTAAACAACGAAGGAAAATTTTTAATTTACGGAGTCACGGGGAGTGGGAAAACGGAAATATATTTGAGAGCAATTGAAAAAGAAATCCAGCATGGAGGAGCTATATATCTTTTACCAGAAATATCTTTGACAACTTTTCTCATAAAAAGAATAAAAGAATATTTTCCAGAAGCTGTCGTTTTACACTCTGCGTTAACTCAAAAAGAAAGAGAGATAAATTGGTGGGCTATAAGATACGGAATAACCAAAGTAGTAGTAGGTGCAAGGTCTGCAATATTTGCTCCGTTTGAAAAAACAAAAATAATAGTCGTGGACGAGGAACATGATCCATCATACAAACAATCACCAGAAAGCTCAAATCTTCCTGTTTTTTATGACGCAAGATTTGTGGCAGAAATGAGAAGTAAAATAGAGGGAGCAAAAATAATATTTGGCTCGGCTACTCCATCAATAAACACATATATGAGAGCAAAAAAAGGAGAAATTAAACTTATAAAGCTTACAAAAAGAGTTCCGGGAATGGAATTTCCAAAAACGCAAATCATAGATCTGAAAAAATCAGGATATGATGAATTCTTCTCATTCCCAATCTCACCTCAACTCAGAGAAGAAATAGAAAAGAGAATTATGAGAAAAGAGAATGTTATTTTACTTTTCACAAGAAGAGGTTGGGCTCTATATGTTATATGTACAACATGCTCCGCAAGATTTACTTGTAAAAGTTGCTCATCATCTTTGGTTTATCACAAGAATGAAGGGATGGTTTGTCACTGGTGCGGGAAAATTTATCCTGTGCCAGAAAGATGTGAAAGATGTGGATCAGAAGAACTTGAAATCGTAGGCTTTGGAACAGAAAGAATAGAAGAAGAAATTAAAAATGTTTTCAAAGTCCCAGTATTCAGGATGGACTCTGATAATGTCAAGAGCGAGAAAAAAGCTATGGAGATACTACAAAAGTTTGAAAAAACCTCACCTGCAATATTAGTTGGGACTCAAATGGTTGCAAAAGGATTTGATTTCCCTTCTGTAACACTGGTTGGAGTAATATTGGCAGATACAGAATTTATGCTACCTGATTTCAAGGCAGATGAGAGGGCTTTCGCAATACTAAACCAAGTTTGTGGAAGAGCAGGAAGAAAAATTAAATCTGAAAATCAAAATTCTGACGATCAAAATTCAGGAAGCGAAAACATAAGCATAATTCAAACTTTCATACCAGAGCATAACATAATAAAATATGCAGTATCGCAAAATTATGAGAAATTTTTTGAAGAAGAAATTCAAAAAAGAGAGGAGTTTGAATTACCACCCTTTTCTGAAATAGCATGCATAAGATTTTCGGGAAAGGATGAAAGGAAATGCTATGAAATTGCGGAAATGTTTTTTTCAAAAATAAAAGAGAAAGGTTTGAAATCTGATCCTCCAACAAAATCAATAAGGTATCTTGTTTCAGGAAAATACAACTTAAAAATGCTCGTTTATCTCAAAACCGAAGATGAAATAAAAAAATTGAAAGAAGTAATAAAAAAGTCACATTTTTTCCTTCACGGAGTAAAAATAATTCTTGATATGAATCCAGAAAATGTGCTCTAACTAAAACAATGGATCAAGGAATTTGGGTTCCATAACTTGCTCATATTTGCCGTCTTTGCTTACACGCCACAAACCAATAACATTTATACCGTGTCTTCTTTTCTTCCCAAAAGTTATCGGGAAACTTACGGGAGATTCCCACTTTTCCATATTTTCAAGGACTTCAATTATTTTCTCCCGCGTTGGCTCGGGTCCGGCTCTTCTTAAAGCTTCCTCAACAAGAGCCCCAACAAAAATACCATACAAAGTAAGAAATGGAGTTTTTGCAAGTTCTGGATTTAATTTAACAATTTCATCAAAAATCTGTTTTGATTCAGGATATAGTTGAGGTAATTTTATAACTCCTCCAACATATGCTCCATCCCACGCTTCCCCTGCAAGATGAACCATAACAGGATCTGCAAGGGGGAAAGAAGCAAGTATTTTGGGTTTGACTCCGAGTTCTGAAAGTTTTTTTACAAAAGCAGCCGCCTGTCTCGGGTTAGAATAAATAATAACCGTATCTGCTTCCGCATCTTTTATTTTTTGCGCATGAACAGAAAAATCAACATCTGCAAGCTCATGAGGAACTTTGATCACTAATTTTTCTTGGGCTACGGATTCAACACCTTTTAAACCTGTCTCACCATAATCGTCATTTTGGTAAAAAATAGCTATTTTCTGACTTCCAAGTTTCTCTATTGCAAACTTTGCTAGTTCCTTTCCTTCCTCAAGGTAGTCTGTATATGCCACAAAAAAATATTTTAGTTTTTCCCAAGGATACCCAACCCACATTCTAACATTTCCTAAGGGAGCGATTGTTGGAACTTTCTTTTCTGCTATCAAATCCCGGTTTGCTGACACATTAGCTGTTCCGAGAGGAGCGGCAAAGAGTAAAACTTTGCTGTGAAGTTCCTCTATGTTTGCTCTCATACGAGCTGGAAGATATGCATCATCTCTTGCGAGCAAGACTATTTTTCTCCCGTGTACTCCACCTTTTTTCTCATTTACATATTGGAAGTATGTTTCCATAGCTTTTGCAACTATACCCCAAGCAGCAGCGGGACCAGAAAAAGGCTGACTTGTGCCAACATAAACTTTGTCTTTCTCAACTCCGGGAACTTTTTTCTTCTGCGCTTCTGAGATGCCTACAAAAGCCAAAACAAAAACCGCCAAAACTCCAAAAAATAACCTTGATTTTTTTTCTTTCATCTCCCATTCACCTCCTTCAAATAATTTTTCTGCAAAACACAAAAAAAATTATAATCATATAACAAAAATTTTTCAAACAAAAAAACAAAAAAGGAGGTAAATAGCTACGAAGAAAAAATTGTTTAAAGCATTATTTTTTGGCTTTGTTATTCTTTCGGCAATTATAGTAAATACGAAAGAAGGAGAATGTCAAAGCAGAAAGTTCGGTTTAGGAATAATATTAGGAGATCCGACAGGACTGAACGGAAAATACTGGCTAAGTAAAACAGATGGAATAGAACTTTCTTTAGCTTGGAGCTTAGTAAAAGATAGATTAAAGATTTTGGGAGCTTATGAAAGATCATTCGGAATAGGAGCAAAGATAGATTTCCTTGAAGAACTTTCATTTTTCCCAGGAATAGGAGGAGCAATATCAGTAGGGAAAGATTTTGGTCTTGGTGTTATTATTCCATTAGGTATAGAGGCGTTTTTCAAAAAGGTACCAATAAATTTATTTTTGGAATTAGCTCCGGGTCTTGAAATAATTCCAGAGACTTCATTTGCACTTTATGGATTTTTAGGTGTAAGATGGATTTTCAAGTAAGGTAGCAAAATAAATATTTCAAAGTTTCAAGTTCAAGCTTTCAGGTATTGCTTTTTTAGGTTTTCTATAAAATCTGTTTTACCTTCAATTCCAAATTCCAAAAAAGCTGAGAATGTCCATGGCATCATCTGGTAGAAGAAGAAAGCAATCCTTTCCGCATACTGTCTTATTTCCCACTGAGCATCCTCTTGCAACCTCAGATTTAAAAAATTCATAAGAGACCTTGGATTAACGGACCAGTAAAATTGAGTATAAAGTGCGAGAGGTAAAACAGCCCGAGCCATTTCTCTTGCTACCCCGCTCTGGATTAATCTTTTATAAGCTTCATAACTTCTCTTTATAGATTCCTCATATATCCTTATTAGTTCTTCTTCATTTTCAATATATGCTTCAACGCTTGCTTGTTTGTTTTCAGGATGTGGAACTCTTAACTTTTTCGGTATGTAAAACTCCTCCTGATATTCAACATATCTTCCAGAGATTTCGTTAAAAGAACCTATCCTGTGTCTGAACCATTGACGAGCAACAAATATGGGGGCTTTAACATGAAAAATGAACAAAGAGTGTTCAAAAGGTGTTCCGTGATGATGTTTCATCATATATTTTATAAGACGCCTATCCTGTTCGTCTCCTTTCAGTTCTTTCCCATATGATATTCTTGCTGCTCTTACTACCATAGTATCTCCTCCTCCAAACTCAATCAAAGCTACGAATCCTTTATCAAGTGTGTTTATTGACTTACATCTTCCACAATAATCCCATTTTCTTGCTCCGAATTCAATTTCCATTGTAAAACCTTTTCCACATCTTGAACATCTTGCCATATTTCAAAATTATTTTGCAGAATAGAAATTGGATTTACGACTGAAAAATTTTTTCGGTTTTATGCATCGGTATTTCAATAGAAAACTTTCAGTGATATTAACCACAAAGAACAAGCTCGCTAAAATTAAAATGAAATGAAAAACAAAAAACTTGCAGTAGCGATAATATTAGCATCAGTCATATCAGCATATCTTATATTCACAGGTATGAAGGAGAGTATATCTTTTTATATCACTCCATCTGAGTTTTTCAAAGATAAACAAAAGTACGAAAACCGAAAACTCAGAATCGGTGGGTTTGTATCGGAACTTTGGTCAAAAGACCTTGATTATTTCTTCATCCTGCAAGATGGAGAATTCTCAATACCTGTAACATTCAGAGGAGTTCCACCGGATCTTTTTGCAAAGGCAAAAGGAGCAATAGTAGAAGGTTTTTGGGATAAATCTAAAAATATTTTCATCGCAGAAAAAATAATGGCAAAACATAGCGAAGATTATCATCCGCCTGAAACAAAAATCAAAAAATAGCAAAACACAAACTAAGAAAGCAGATAAGAATAAAAAACGGAGAAATGTTCAATTTTTCACACTTTTGAAAAAAATGATTATATTATTATTTATAAATTAAGAACTTCAACGGGGGCGGAATTAAGAAACTAATTTCTCTCACGGGGTATTTGATGTCATAAAAAGTATATTGAATAATAAATAAACAAAGAAAGGTAGAAAGGAGAAAAAAATATGGAAATAACTGAACAGAGGGGAAAAATAATAGAAAAAAAGTCGGAAATTCTGGAAAAGGTAGTAAGAGCGATGCCTCCGCTTCCGTCTATTATAAAAAACCTCTTGAACCATACTTTCTACGAGGAAGTTTCTATATCAGAAGTTGTGCAAGATATAGGTAAAGACCCGAACTTGGCAGGAGAGATAATGAGACTTGTAAATTCCCAGTCTTTCTCTCTTATCAGAGTTTCAACTCTTGAACACGCGGTAATTCTTTTGGGGGTAAAAAATGTATTTAGAATAGCAATCGCAATGTGGGTAAAAAATATCGGAGACATATACTTACCTGGATACCAACAAAAAAAGGGAGAACTTTCTTTCAATTCTTTCATAGGTGGCTATGCTTCAAAAAGGATAGCAGAAGTATCTTATCCTTCTCTTTCATATATTGCTTTCTCAGCGGCAGTTTTGAGGAACATAGGAAAAATCGCAATTGACCAACTTATACTGAACAAAAAGAGCGAGATAATACAAGAAATTTTCAAAGGCAAAAGCGAAATTGAGGTGGAGGAAGAGATACTCGGAATAACTTTTACTGATGCAAATTACATGATAGCAGAAGCCTGGAACCTACCCGAGGAATTAAAAATACCTATGAAATTCTTCAAAACACCACATCTTGTTCCAGAAGATATACCAGAATATATAAAGTTCACGACATATATAGTTCATGTAGGAGATGTTATATCTCAAATGGTAGGGATAGGTGGAGGTTTTGATAATCTTGTAGAGAGATTCTCACGAAAAAGTTTTGATGTTCTCAAAATAAGCGAAAAGCATATAGAAATGATATTTACTGAAGTATTCATGAAAGCAGAGCAAATCATAAGCGAATTTTTTGGAGAACAGCAAAGATCTTTAAGAGTATAAAAATAAAAAGTAAAAAATAGAAAAAACAAAGGGATAAATTTATGTTTGTTGAAGCAAAGCAGCAGGTTGAAGTATTTAAAAAGTTTCCTCTTTTATCTGATTATCCCAAATCTTTTGTTTTAAAAGATAAGAGAGAAGTTATAATTCGTCCGATGATAAAAGAAGATGTTGAAGAACTCTATAAATTTTTTTCAAAGCTTGACAGGGAAGATAAACAATTTTTAAGAGATGATGTATCTAAAAAAGAGGTAATAGAAAAATGGGCAGAGAACTTAAATTACGATGTAGTTTTACCTTTACTGGCTTTTTATAACGGGGAAGTTGTAGCAGATGGGACATTGCATGCTTCAAATTATTTTTGGTCAAGGCATGTAGCGGAAATAAGATTGGTTGTTGCAAAAGATTTCAGGAATGTCGGTCTCGGAAAGAAAATAGTTTCGGAGCTTTTTTTCATAGCGATAAAAAGAGGTTTCAAGAAAATAGTAGCACAAATTCCCTTTCATCAACAAAATACAATAAGAATTTTTGAATCGCTTGGATTTGAAAAAGAAGCTATTTTAAGAAAACATATAATAGTACAAGGTAAAGGATTTTCGGACCTTCTTATTATGTCTATCTTTACAGATAATGTTGTTCAAAGTATAAAGAGAGCTTCATAAAAACAAAAGTTAATTAAAAACAGAAGTTAATTAATCAAAAAATTCTACTTTTAAAATTCTACTTTTTTAGATAAAGAGCGGAGCAAGAACGAGCGTTACAGTTGAAAGAAGCTTTACAAGCACATGAATAGATGGACCAGCAGTGTCTTTCAGAGGATCTCCGACTGTATCTCCTACGACTGCTGCTTTGTGAGCTTCTGTTCCTTTTGCTCCGGAAGCCTCTATTGATTTTTTAGCATTATCCCAAGCTGCACCACCGTTGTTGAAAACTGTTGCAACGAGAATTCCGGAGATTGTTCCTATCATGAGAACTGCTGCTACCGTTTCAGCTCCCATTCCTATGAGTTTGAATATTATTCCTACAAGTGTAGGAACTACGACAGGAAGTAGTCCCGGTATTATCATTTCTTTGAGAGCTCCTCTTGTTACTATATCAACGCATGTCCCATATTCTGGTTTTTCCGTTCCTTGCAAGATTCCCGGTTTTTCTCTGAATTGTCTTCTCACTTCATTTATGACATAGTATGCTGCTCTACCCACAGCTCTTATAGCTAATCCTGAGAACAAAAATACGAGCATAGCTCCTATGAGTCCAGCTACGAAAACTTCTGGTTTCGCTATATCTACTGATTTCAAATCTACTCCATAGTTTCTGACCTCATCCAAATATGCACTGAAAAGTAAGAATGCTGCAAGACCAGCTGAACCGATTGCGTATCCTTTCGTTAAAGCTTTTGTTGTGTTACCTACTGCATCAAGTTTATCTGTTATTTGGCGAACATCTTTTGGCTGGTGGCTCATTTCTGCTATTCCACCTGCATTATCGCTTATTGGTCCAAAGGTATCCATTGCAAGAATGAAACCTGCTGTTGAGAGCATTCCCATAGTAGCCACAGCGGTTCCAAAGAGCCCTGCATCCGGAAGCCCAGTTGATCTTCCAAGATAATAAGAAACTATAATTGCTATTCCTATTGTTATTGCTGGTAATGCTGTATTTTCAAGCCCTACCGATAATCCGGTTATTATATTTGTAGCTGGTCCAGTCTGACAAGACCTTATTATCTCTTTTACTGGTCTATATTTGTCTTCTGTATAGTATTGTGTTATGAAAACAAATGCTGCCGATGTTAGAACTCCGACTACTCCGCACAGGAAAAAGTTTATCCAAGCTGATGGGTAATTTGGGTGATAAAGTAGCCATCTTGATGCTATTGCAAATCCTATCATTGCAAGTACGACCGAAAGGTAGTAACCTCTGTTCAGAGCTCGCATTGGGTCATCATCATTGCTTTTTGCGTTTACCATCATTATACCTATTATGGAAGATATTATACCGAATGCTCTCGCTACAAGTGGGAACATCATAACTCCAAATATCCATGATGCTTCTGCTCCCGCTACTTTTGATGCCATAGCTGCTCCTAAAATCATTGCTCCTATATTTTCAGCCGCTGTTGACTCAAAAAGGTCAGCACCTCTTCCTGCACAGTCTCCAACATTATCTCCGACCTGATCTGCTATAACGGCGGGATTTCTTGGGTCATCTTCTGGTATTCCGGCCTCAACTTTTCCTACAAGATCAGCTCCTACATCTGCGGCTTTTGTGTAAATTCCTCCTCCAAGCTGAGCAAAGAGAGCCACAAAAGATGCTCCAAACCCGTACCCAACAATAAGTAAGGGTATCTTTGTTGGTTCAGCAGAAGAAAAGAGTTTCATAAGAATATAGAGTCCACCTATACCAAGTAGGCTCATGGATACGACCATTATACCGGATACAGCTCCACCTCTTAGGGCTATTTTTAGAGCATCCGGTAGGCTTTTTCTTGCCGCTGCGGCTGCCACTCTTATATTACTTCTTATGCTTGCCCACATACCGACATATCCTGCAATAAGAGAAGAAATTGCTCCTGCTACGAAAGATAGAGCTATCCAGAAAGCGAGTTCTATTGCTGATGAAACCGGATCAAACGGTTTGTGTCCTCTTATTATTCCGTATCCTACAAACAGAGCTATTGCGAAAGGAATTGAAATATAGATTATGGTTTTATATTGTCTTCGTAGGAATGCCTCTGCTCCCTCTTTTATAGCGTCTGATATTGCTCGCATTTCAGGGGTTCCTGTATCGTGTTTTAGAACCCACCTTGCAAGCAGAAAAGAAAATATGACTCCTCCTATGCTGACTCCCATAATTACTAATATTATTATCAACTCTTTCATATCCTCAATACCTCCTTTGATAGAAATGGTATTTTAAAATATCTCTTACTATAAGAAAGAAAAAAAAAAGTTGCAGAAAATTCAATTTAATTTGTTTTGTTTTTAATTTTGCAATTATGCCAACTTTACTTACGGAGTTTTTTGGAGTTTCCGCGAAAATTCAGCATATTGTTTTTGAAATTTTTGCATTTTTTTTGGTCTTATTTTTGGGAGCTTTGGCTGTAAAGAAAAGAGAATCTATGATTTCAAAGATTTTTTCTCTTGTTGTTGATTTTTGGAGAAAGATGGCTTTATCTCTTATGCATGAGGAAGATGCTAAAAAGCATGTGCCGTTTGTCTCATCTCTCTTTATATTTATCTTAATTATGAATATTATGGGGCTTATTCCCGGTCTTATGCCACCTACTATGAATATAAACACGAATATCGGAATTGCTATTTTCGTTTTCTTGTATTATAACTATTTTGGTTTCAAAAAACACGGATTAGGTTATATAAAACATTTTCTCGGACCATTTTTACCTGTTGCCTTTCTTTATTTTCCGATAGAGCTCATCTCTCATGTTTTTCGTATTGCAAGTTTATCAATTCGTCTTGCGGGGAATATGACAGGGGATCACTCAGTTCTTGAAATTTTCACTCATCTTACTTATCTTGTGGTTCCAATTGCATTTCTTATTTTAGGCACAATAGTTTCAATAGTGCAAGCTTTTGTATTCTCTATCCTTTCACTTATATATGTTGCTCTTGCTGTTGGAGAGGAGCATTAAGCAAATTTCAATTTTTGACAAATAACTAAGCGAATATGGATTTTTGGCAAATAACTTGGAAGCTTTTGAATTTTTGGGCAGATTACGGATGTACAATCTTGCAACCTTATGATGTTGAAGTTGGAGCGGGAACATTTCATCCTGCAACATTTTTTGGGGTTTTAGGTAAGGATAGCTGGAATGTAGCGTATGTTCAACCTTCACGCAGACCACAAGATGGAAGATATGGAAAAAATCCGCAACGGCTTCAACATTATTTTCAGCTTCAAGTAATTTTAAAGCCAGCACCGGAAAATGTGATTGATTTATATATTCAAAGTTTGAAATATCTTGGTCTTGAAGTAGAAAAAAGAGATTTTAGATTAATAGAAGATGATTGGGAATCTCCAACCCTTGGAGCGTGGGGGTTAGGATGGGAAGCAAGAATTGATGGAATGGAGATAACTCAGCTTACTTTCTTTCAGCAGATGGCGGGAATTGACCTTGATCCAATTTCTTTTGAAATAACATATGGTCTTGAAAGAATAGCTCTTTTTGTTTCAAAGAAAATTTCAGTTTTTGATATAGACTGGGGAAAAATAAGGTATGGAGATTTTTATAAATTAAGAGAAGAGCAGTGGAGCATTTACAATTTTGATTCAGCAGATGAGAAACTACTTTTCAAGCTCTTTGATCTTTTTGAAGAAGAATGTATGAGACTTGTTAAAATAGGACTTTTTATACCTGCTTATGATTTTTGTATAAAGTGTTCGCATGTTTTCAATATATTAGATGCTCGTGGTGTGATAGGAGTTGAAAAAAGAGCAGAGTTTATTTCTCGTGTGAGAAATCTTGCAAAAATGTGTGCAACAAAATATTTGGAATCAAAAAATCAGCTTACATAAATAGATATGGAAAGACAAAAAAAATTTCCTTCTCTGATAGGACTAAACATAGAGGGATTTTATTTTTACCCTAAAATTCACGAATCTGTCTTTATTGCTCCGACAGCTTCTATTATAGGAAATGTTGAAATAGATGAATTAAGTTCTGTGTGGTATGGGGTCGTAATAAGAGGAGATGTTAATTGGATAAAAATAGGTAAAGGTACAAATATACAAGACAATAGCGTTGTTCATGCAGAGACAGCATCTTTTCCGACATATATAGGTGATTTTGTTACTGTGGGGCATAAAGCAACAATACATGGTTGTATAATAAAAGATTTTTCTCTTGTAGGAATAGGAGCTATTGTGATGAATGGAGCAGAAATTGGTCCTTTTTCTATTGTTGGGGCAGGAGCTGTTGTAACTGAAAACACAAAAATACCTCCGGGAACTCTTGCGATTGGTGTTCCAGCAAAGGTAAAAAGAGATTTGACCGAAAAAGAAATAGAATCTTTGAAAAGGTCAGCTCAAAGATATATTGAACTTGCAAAAATCCATTCTGAATATTTAAATTCTATCTGATATGGCTGAGGAGATCACTGATAGCAAAGTTAATGCCCAGGGTCAAAATCAAAGCAAAGAAAGATTTTTTGATAAGTTAAAAACTTCAATAAAAGATAATTTCGTAGTAGGTTTGATTTTTTCTGGTCCGATTTTAGGAACGCTGTATATTCTTTATCTTCTTTTTTCTTTTTTTGATAAGATTTTTGGGCAGATTTATTCCAAGATTTTGGGGTTCAATATCCCTGGTGCAGGACTCATTACCCTATTTATTTTCATAGTTTTGTTGGGAGTTTTTGCAAGAACTTATTTTGCGAGTATATTTTTGAGTACTTTTGAAAGGATCATAAATAAAATTCCGCTTGTAAGTTCAATTTATTCTACTTTAAAAAGTGTTAGTGATATTGTCCAAACAAGGCGCTCTCTTGGAAGACCAGTATTTGTGTATTTTGGGCAATCTTATATACCTGCATTTGAGATATCGTCTGATGATAAAGTCTCATCTGTTCTTATACCTTCTACTCCTAATCCTACAACAGGTTTTGTTTTTCTTTTCCCTAAAAAGAATGTGATATATTATCCTAATATTTCTACTGAGGAGTTTATGAAGTTTTATTTATCTTTGGGAATATACAGGTTGAAGATTAATTTAGAGGAGTTGGAGAAGTTGCGCCTTAAAGTTGAAGAAAAAGAGATTTAAGGAAAAGTTATTAACTTGAAATTGAAATGAAGGGTATTTTGAAAATTTTCAGATTGATATTTTTTATATTTGTTGCTTTGTTAGCAATCAGAGGATTTTTTACTTTTTTTGAAAAAGAAAAATTTAAAGAGGCAATATATGTTTTAAAACTTGAAGATACAATTTTATCATCAGAGAAAATAGTAAGTGAGCTGAGAAAATTAGAGAAAAGTGATTTTATAAAAGCAATTATTTTGAGAGTAAATTCACCGGGCGGAACAATAGGAGCATCGCAAGAGATATATCTTGAACTCAAAAAATTTAAAGAAAAAACGGGGAAAAAACTTATATGTTCAATAGAAAATATTGGAGCTTCGGGAGCGTATTATGTTTCTCTTGCTTGCGACAAAGTAATTGCTCTCCCAGGTTCAATTGTTGGTTCAATTGGAGTCATATCTTTCTTTTTCACAGTAGAAGACCTCCTGAAATATTTGAAGGTGAAACCTTATATAGTAAAATCTGGGAAATTCAAAGATACGGGGTCTCCGTTCAGGCAACCTAACGAGCAGGATTTAAAATATCTTGAAGACATTGTTATGAAACTTTTTGAAGAATTCAAAAAAGATGTAGTTCAAGTGAGGCCAGCTCTTAAAGACAAAATAGATGAAATAGCAGATGGAAGAGTATTTACAGGAAAGGAAGCATTTGAACTTGGACTTATAGATTATATAGGAACTTTTTCTGACGCTGTAACGATTGCGAAAGAACTTGCTGGAATAAAAGAAGAACCAAAAATAATATTCCCAGAAAAAAGGAAAATTCCTTTCTTAGAGGATATATTGAAATCAGCAGTAAAAGAGATGATCTCTAAATTTCTTTTCCCCGAGATAATGTGAGACTGCAAATTAAAATAGGACTTGAAGATAACTCAGCATATACTACTTTCTCCTTGAAGATAATAAAATGGGAAATTTTAAAAAGAAAGTTTGTTTTAGACCAGCTCATTTCAGAAAATCTTCCTTATCTGTTTCTCAGGCTACTTGAAGAAAAAAAGGAGGTGGTGGGAACTGATGAGAAGGCAAGGAAAATTAGAAAAATAAAAGTTAGAAAAACAGATTACTTTTCTTTTTTGAAAAATCTTATCAGAAAAAAACCCGGAAAAATATCAAAAATAATTTTCTTCGTTCATAAAGATAGTATCTCAGACCCTGATTTTATTAGTGCATTATCTTACATTCAAGCCTTGTTTGATAAAAAAATAAAAATTATACCATCTGAAAAGTATGAGCTGCAAGTTGAATTTGATGTAAAATTTTTAGCTCTAATTTCATCTATTATACCAGTTCTTCTCGGAAGGCAACCGGGTTAAAAGGTCAAGACAGGAATTTAGTATAAGTGTTAAATATTTGTAGCCGGTGGTGGGCAAACTTGTGTTGCACCTTCTGGAAATGCTGTTGAACCCGGATACACATCTTTGTTTTCATCGTTGCAATCTCCATATGTAGAACAGAGTTCATCTGCCCGATAGAATCCGGGCTTTTGTTCGCAAGATGTTATTCCATCAGAGAATTTATCTCCATCAAAATCTTTGTAGTAAACTGTGGGACATGATGGAAAAGTACTTTGTTCGCTTTTATTTTCAGACAAGACTACTGGACATACAGGTTTTGTGGTGGTTTGATCTTTATTATTTCCTTCAACAGCGATTTTATCACAGCTTGTAAGTATTGATGGAATTGAATAGAATAAAAACAAGCAAAAAATAATCCCTGAAAAAAAACAAAAATTATTTTTTGTAGTTTTAAAATTATTCATTATGAAAATTTTATCTAATTTGAAGTTAGATAAGTTTCTCTTTTTTTGGATTTATTTGATTTTCTCTATTTTTCTTTTCTCCTCTTCTCTTATTTTATGTTCAAGGAAAAAGGAAGGGGAAAGATATAGACTGCAAAACCCTGTGCATGTTGTAATAGATAGGTGTGGAGTTCCTCATATATTTGCAGAGTCAGATTCAGATGCTTTTTTTGTTCTCGGGTATATTCAGGCTCATTTTAGATTGTTCCAGATGGATATGTCAAGAAGAGCTTCTACCGGTAGGCTTGCGGAAATCTTCCCAGAAATGCTCACGCAAGATATCATTCAAAGGATGATTGGTTTCAAATTTATATCTGAAAAAACTCTTGAATCTTTCAAAGATATAGGAATGTTAAAAAAGGTTCAGGCATTTGTAGATGGTATAAACCAGTATATAGATGACGCTAAGGAAGGAAGAGAATTCGGTGGTATAAAGGCTCAAATACCTTTGCAATATCAGATTATTAAAGCAGAACCTCAATATTTTAGCGTTGTAGATGTTATTGCAGTAGGTAAAAATAGGTCTTTTGATTTATCAGGGGGAGGATTGATAGATCTTGCATCAAAACTTATGCAACTTATTTTTGGAGATAAATTTGAAAAAATTTTTTCCATATCTCCCTTAGAAAAAGTTAAGGTGGTAGATGATTTCCCAAGATTGAGAATAACTCCATTTTCATCTTCTGGTCAAAATATAAATAGAAAAGAAATTGAAAATTTAGTTGATGCTATATCTCAAAAGCTGAGGAATTTAAAGTTTCCGATACCACTTGCTTCAAATAATTTTGTTGTTTCGGGTAAAATAACAAAAACGGGGTATCCTATTTTAGAAAATGATCCTCACCTTGATGTTATCTCTCCATCTACATTCTTCCCTGTTCAGATAAATTCTCCTGAATATTCTGTGAAAGGATTTACTTTTCCGGGAATACCTGTTGTTCTTGTGGGGGCTTCGGATAATGTGTGCTGGGGAGTTACAACTACACTCATAGATACCATGGATATAGTTTTTTCTGAGGTAGTAAAAGATGGTGATAAATTTTTTGTTTGGTGGGGCGGAAAAAAAATACAAGCTGAACCGATTGAGGAAGAAGTAAAATATAGGGATGGGAATAATTTCAGGTCAGTAAAAATAAAAATACTTTATGTTCCAAATATTGGAGTTGTTCTTGACGCAGGGAATATAGAGGGTTTTTCTTCAATTTTGTCTTTTCTTTTCAACATATTGGGAACTGAAGCAGGGGGAGAAAATGAATTTGTAAATAATATAAGAAAATTATTGAAATATGTTTTTACTGTTGGTATTGTAAGTGATGAGCAAAAGGACAAAGTTCCTAATCTTGGAATAATTCTTGCCTGGCCGGGATACAAACCTACAAGTGAGATTGCAGCTTTCTATGGTCTAGGGCATGTAAAAGATATATTTGAAGCTATGACACAGGTCAAGTTCTTTCAGGTCGGAATTCAAAACTTTATAGTTGCAGATATAAAAGGAAATATAGGTTACTTCCCTCATGGTGAAATTCCGATCAGACCCCAAGGTGTGAAACCATATCTCCCAGATCTTTCAGAAAGGCTTTTCTGGGTGGGATTTTTAAGTCCGGATTTTATTCCGCGTGCAATAAATCCAACTTCCGGCTACATAGTTACAGCAAACAACGATATCGTGGGAACATCTTTTGATAATGACCCTATGAATGAAAGATTTTATTTGGGACCAGTTTATGACTTTGGATTCAGAGCAAAAAATATTTCAAGCCTGATAGAAAAGAATAAACAAAACATTGACAAAATCACCGCTGCTCACATACTAAATTCAGCTGAATCAGAACTTGCAAAATTGTTTTTGAATGTTTTTTTCAAATTTATATCAGATGAAGATATTCAAGCTATATCAGGGAACGAAGAAAAAAAAGAGTTTATAAGGTTCATGTTAGAAAAACTCAAAAGCTGGGATTTCCAGAACGATGTGAATTCTCCTGAACCTCTTTACTATGAGATGATAATGAGAATGAGTTTTACTTCTTTTGCGTGGGAAAATTTCATAAAAAGATTTTTCCCTGCAAGATTATCAGACATTCTAATTTCAGCTCTAAAAGGCACAGAGTTTGAGGGTATTGCAAAAGCAATTTACGAGGTTGGATTAGTACCTTTGAGTACGGCTCTTTTTGATCTAGTTTCTGATCCTCAAGTTATTATAAGATCTGCTTTTCCTGTTATTTCGGGAGAGAAAGGAGAAGTTTGTCCGAAAGAAACAGCTGATGTTTCAACACAAGATATGAGAAAAATCTTACTTGGAGATGATTTGTGTCCAAAAGATGAGTTTCTGAAAGCTATCTCTAAAACAGCTGATTTTTTAATTCAGAATGCAAAAAAATGTAAAAAGGAGTTAAATGGAACTTGTGCAGAGTTTATTTGCAAAGAAGGAGATCCTAAGAACTGCGTTCTCGGAGACTTTGTCGGTAAAAAATTCAACTATTTGATAGATATACCTCAGAAAGAGCTTTTTGAACCGACATATTATGGAAATAAGTATTTCAGAAAAAGTGCGGGAACTGGTCTTGTTTATGCTGCGGATTTTGAACCAGTAAAGTTGAGTGGCAAAGTTGAAACAAAAGAAGATCTTTCATCAGTTTCTCTTGATTTCAAGGAACCATCAGCGGAAAAAGAGTTCGTTGCTTTTGAAGTAAGTAGTAGTGGTCAGACTCTGAAATATATATGCGAGGCTAAACCAACGGGAACTGAGGTTTGGTTTGCAATTCCCGGTGGTGTTGCGGATGATCCTGTTTCTCCTTATTTTGCAAATATGATAACAGCTTGGGCTTGTCAGCGAGAGTGGCTCAGAGGCGTCACGCAAGGATACTGTGCTATACCGAAAGAGATTTTACCTAAAAATTTCAGTCAAGAAGAGCTCTTTAAAATAAGTTTTTCAAAATTTGAAACAGATTTCTCTTCTTTAATAAGTGGAAATTATCATACATCACCCGTCTGCAACGGAAAAGAAATTTATCTTGTTTTTACTCCACAGTAAAACAAAAAATAAAAAGTCGCAAAAAAATAAAAAGTCGCAAAAATTGAAAATCAAATTTTTTTGAGTTAATAGATAGTGAGCGATGAAAATGCAAGAAAAAGATATAGCCTTTCTTGATAGTTTGATAAGGAGAGTCCCTGACTTTCCAAAGAAAGGAATACTGTTTTATGATATAAGTACTCTTTTGAAAGATGCAAAAGGTTTTTCACTCGCAATAGACCTTATTGCAGAAAAACTTGTGGAAAATATAAATTTAGATAAAATAACGAAGTTTTTGAGCATTGAATCTCGTGGCTTTATTTTTGGAGCAGCTCTTGCGTATAGGTTCAAAAAGGGATTAGTTATAGTCAGAAAAGAGGGGAAGCTCCCGGCGGAAACAATATCTTACTCTTACGGTCTTGAATACGGAGTTGCAACAGTTGAGATGCATGTTGACGCGATAGAAAATGGTGACATCCTTGTAATAGTTGATGACCTTCTTGCAACAGGAGGAACAGCTCTTGCAACTTTAAAATTAGCTGAAGATTTGGGAGGTCAAGTTTTAGCCTGTGCTTTCCTTATAGAACTTGAAAAACTCGGGGGAAGAAAAAAATTAGAAGAAAAAGGTGTAAAGATAATTTCAGTTCTGAAATATTAAAGATTATTTTTTTATTTGCACAAAGAAATAATTTTTCTTGAAGTTGGTGGAAAAATTGAAAAAAGATAGCTAAAATAAAAAGGAAGAATCAAAAATAATTCCAACAAAATAAAAAGGGAGGTGGAAAGGCAATGATAAATATTCCAGAGGAAACATTAAGGTGGTTTCAGGGAGATGAGCTCAGGGCAAGGGTCTTTTATGAAAAATATGCTCTGCGCGACTTTGATGGCAACATAATTGAGAAAACACCTCCTGAAATGTGGAGAAGGGTCGCAAGAGAAATAGCATCTCAGGAGAAAACTCCAGAGCTCCAAAAAGAGTGGGAAAAAAGATTTTATAGCATTCTTGAAGATTTCAAATTTGTTCCGGGTGGCAGAATTATGTTTGGTGCTGGAAATCCTCGGAAAGCTACTCTCCTGAACTGCTACTACATACCTATAAAGGAAGATTCAATAGAGGGAATTTTTGATTGCGCAAAAGAGATGGCAAGAACCTATTCTTATGGCGGAGGTGTAGGAATAGATATAACAATTTTAAGACCGAAGGGGAGTCCTGTTTCTAACTCTGCTATTTTCTCAACAGGTGCTGTTTCTTTTATGGACCTTTTCTCAAAAGTTACAGGAACGATAGGTCAAGCCGGCAGACGAGGTGCCCTCATGATTACCTTAGAAGTCCGACATCCAGATGTCTTTGATTTCATAGATGTCAAAGATGATCCTCTGAGATTAAGTGTCAGATACGCAAACATATCTTTGAAAATAACAGACGATTTTATGAAAGCTGTCAAAGAAGATGGACTATTTACTTTGTGGTTTGAAAATGAGAGAGTAAAAAGAATTGAGTATAAAGTGAGGGCTCGTGATATTTGGGAAAGACTTGTAAAAAGAGCTTGGAGTTCTGCTGAACCGGGAGTTATATTCTGGGATACTGCAAAAAGATACTCCCCAACAGAATACGATGAGAAGATGGCAATAAAAGGGTGTAATCCGTGTTCAGAGCAGATGCTTGAAGATTACGGCTGCTGCAATTTGGGAAACATAAATCTTTCAAAATTCGTGAAAAACCCATTCAAGAAAAAGCCAGATGTTGAAAAATTCTGGAAACTTGTTTATGAAAAATCTCCCGATGAGGCTATGGATTATGCTGAAAAGAAGGGATGGGCTTATCCAGACCTCAAAGAGCTTGAAAAAGTCATAAGATATGG
Organism: Candidatus Calescibacterium sp.; assembly: GCA_032249135.1. Taxonomy (GTDB): domain Bacteria; phylum Calescibacteriota; class Calescibacteriia; order Calescibacteriales; family Calescibacteriaceae; genus Calescibacterium. The sequence continues at coordinate 22,296 of JAVVGL010000011.1, forward strand.
AATGAGATTTTTGGATAACGTTTTAGATTATTCTGCTCCGCGTCATCCACTTCCTCAACAGAGGGAAGCAAGTCTTTACACAAGAAGAACAGGGCTTGGTGCCACTGGGCTTGCTGACTTCCTTGCTATGATGAGAATAAAATATGACACAGATGAAGCGGTCTTTATGATGGATAAACTATTTGAATTCATAAAAAACATAGCGTATGATGAAAGTACAGAGTTATCAAAAGAAAAAGGTCCTTTCCCGGCATTTCAAAGAGAAAAACATGTTGAAATGCCATTTTTGAAACCAAGTAGTAATGGTCATGGGATAAGGGAAGATATACTTGAAAAAATTTGGAATTACGGATTGAGAAATGCGTGCCTCCTTACAATTCCGCCAGTTGGTTCAGGGGCAATCCTTGCGGGAACAACAGGTGGAATTGAGCCTATATTTGCTATCTCATACATAAGAAGGTCAGAATCTTTATCTCGTGGTACATATAAGGTTTATCATCCTCTTGTTGCAGCTTATCTTGCTGAGTTCGGGGGAGATGAAAGGAACCTGCCGGACTTTTTTGTTACGGCTCATCAAATAGACCCAAAGATGCGTGTCAAAATTCAAGGAACAATACAGAAACATATTGATTCATCTATATCATCAACTGTAAATTTACCGTCTCATACAACCCCGGAAGAGATAGGAAGAATATATGAGTTAGCATGGGAACTTGGATGCAAGGGTATAACCGTTTATAGGGAAGGGTCAAGGGAAGGAATCCTAATAACAGAGGAAAAAGCTTCAAAATCTGATTCGGAAGTTTCTATTTTTGTTAGCGAGTGTCCAGAATGTGGGGGAAGGCTAAAAAAAGCAAATTCGCATCATATATGTAAATCATGTGGAATAACAATATGAAAAATAAATAATTACTAAATTTACATCTTTATGTGTGGGATTGTCGGATATGTAGGTGAAACCAATGCTCTTTATGTTCTTATTCCGGCGCTCCAAAGACTTGAATACAGAGGCTATGATTCCGCCGGTATTGCGGTCATAAAAGATGGAAAAATAAAGGTTGCAAAGAAAAAAGGAAAAATCTCTCAACTTATATCTTACCTTTCAGAAATAGATTTTCCAACTTATGCAAATATAGGAATAGGACATACAAGATGGGCAACTCATGGGGAACCATCAGATAATAATGCTCATCCACATTTAGATTGCACAGGGAAAATAACGGTTGTCCATAATGGAATAATAGAAAACTTTGCTGAGATAAAATCTGAACTTATTTCAAGACATTCTTTCTCATCTGAAACTGATACAGAAATTATAGCTCACCTTATAGAAGAGGAAATTAAAACTTGCAAAGTTGATTTTGAAACAGCTTTTGAGAAAGCAATATCAAAGATTGATGGAACATGGGCGATAGCCTCTTTTCACTCTGATGAGCCAGACAAAATAATTTGTGCAAGAAAAGGTGCACCTCTGGTCATAGGAATTTGGGATAAAGGTTTCATAATTTCTTCTGATATACCCTCTTTACTTCCTTTCACAAGAAAAATAATACCTCTTGACGATGGAGATATTGCCGTTGTTTCTTCAAAATCAGTGAAAATAAAAAATAAAGGCATTCCCGTTGAGAGAAAATATATTGAGATAAATTGGGATATATCTCAGGCGGAAAAGGGTGGGTTCAGACATTTTATGCTCAAAGAAATTTTTGAGCAACCACATGTTGTTGAAGATACAATAAAAGAATTCATCTCTATATGGGATGAGGTAAAATCAAAGTTCTTGAGGAACAAAAGGTTTGTGATTGCAGCTTGTGGAACTTCTTATCATGCTGGGCTTTTGGGGAAATTGTGGTTAGAACATATTGCTCGTGTTAGAGTTGAGGTAGATTATGCTTCTGAGATAAGGTACAAAGATTTTGATTTTTCTGATACGGTTTTGATTGCAATAAGCCAATCTGGTGAAACTGCTGATACACTTGAAGCTGCAAGAAAAGCAAAAGCAGAAGGTGTTGAGGTTGTAGCTCTGGTAAATATATTGGGCTCAACTCTTGCTCGTGAATCAGATATAGTTTTGCATACTAATGCCGGTCCTGAAATAGGAGTTGCTGCAACTAAAACTTTTTTGTCTCAAATCACAAGTTTATATCTTCTTGCAGTTATGCTTTCAGGTGAAGGTAAAAACTCTGAATTTGTAAAAAACATAAGAGCGATTCCAGATAAAATTGCTCAGGTTTTAAATCAGAATGATTTAATAGAAAGTATAGCGGAAGACATATCAAATTTCAAGCACGCTCTTTACCTTGGTAGATGGCTCTCTTATCCCGTTGCAATGGAGGGAGCTTTAAAACTCAAAGAAATTTCTTATATCCATGCAGAAGCTTATCCTGCAGGAGAGATGAAGCATGGTCCCATTGCCTTAATTTCTCCGGAGTTCCTCAGCGTTTTTATAGCTCCACAAGATAGAGTTTTCAAAAAAACAATTTCAAATCTTATGGAAGTCAAAGCAAGACATGGGAAGATAATTCTTGTATCAGATTCTCATGTGCAAATTCCTGAAGTTGTAACGATAACAATACCATCAGTTCCTGAGCTTCTTTCTCCTTTTGTTTCAATCCCTGTTTTGCAGCTTCTTGCGTATCATACGGCTGTGATTTTAGGACATGATGTAGATCAACCTCGTAATCTTGCTAAAAGTGTTACAGTAGAGTGAAAAAATTCAAAGTAGAAAGAGAAAATTCAAAAGACACTTTTTATTTTCCTTTTTATTTTATCAAGTATTCCTTCTTTTTTGCTATCTTCAAATTGAGCTACGAAAACTAAATCAACGTCTTTACCAACATATTCTTCCGCAGGAATTATCCAAAGAACTTTTCTTGATGATAAAATTTTCCCGTTTGTGCTTATGACCTTACCTGGGAACTCAACTTCAATAGTTGATTTCAAATCTCTGAACATTGATTTGAGTAATTCTCTTTGATGTAGTTCTCCTCTTATTCTGTAATATCCTCTGAACTCTTTTTTCCCATTTCCGAGATCTTCCACGGTATATTTTGAGAATGCGTCTGAAAGTTTTGATATATCTTTGAATTCAAATTCAACCCATACTCTCATCATATTTTCGTTCTCGTAAGCGCTACCAGTTCTTATAACTTTGAATCCTTCTTTTTTTGCTACAATTTCAGCGAGTTTATCTTCGTTTATCGCTAATTTTTCTTCATCAGGGGCTGAGTATATTCCTTTTGCTATTATGTAGTCAATTCTGCCGTATCCAGAACCATCTCCGTTTAATTTGAATTTTGCGTGAATTTCTATGCATGAAATCAGATGAAGAATTGCCAATATTAAGATCAAGAAAGAGAGTTTTTTTCTATAAGAAGAGTTTTTTTCTATTAAATTTGCTTTTATTTTGTTCCTTCTTGTTTTTGGCATATTCATATGTAAATTTATATTAGTTTTAAAAACTTATCTTTTCTACTACTACATTATTGATCTATTTATTTCAAGTATTGGGACTATTACAGAAAGCATGATAAAAAATATCATAGCTCCTATTGAGAGAATAAGAATGGGCTCTATAAGAGATGTGACACCTGAAAGGAATGTTTCAAGTTCGGAAGATGTTATTTGAGATATGTTCCAGAACATTTTTTCAATCTCTCCTGACCTTTCCCCTACTGCTATCATATTTGCTATCATCGGCGGGAAAATATCAGATTCTGCAAAACGTTCAGATATATTTCTTCCCTCTATTGCGTACTCTTTACTTTCTCTTAAAACTTTTTTTATATGTACATTCGTTGAAATTTCCTCTGCCGTTTCTATTGCTTTGACAAGTGGAACGCCTGCTCGTGTAAGTGTTGCAAGAGTAGAAAATATTCTGTATGTTTCCCCAAGAATATGTATCTTTGAATAAATAGGAATTTTTAGTCTCAGAAGGTCAAAATTATATCTTATCTTTGGAATGGAAAGAATTTTTTTTCTTAAAAGAAATAATATAACTGATCCAAGGAGAAAATAAGGTGCGGTTGCGGAGAAAATTTTAGAAAATGTTATGAGTAGTCTTGTATATATTGGTAAAGATTTCCCCACATCTTCAAGAAGTTGGGCTATCTTTGGAACAACAAAACTCAAAAGAACCCATACAACTATTCCCATAACAGAAATGATGAATATTGGATACACCATAGCAGATGTTATCTTTGACTTTAATGCTATCTGCTTTTCAAGATATTCTCCAAGATCTTCCATTACTTTGTCAAGCTCCCCCGAAGTCTCACCTGACCTCACCATTCCTATGTATATTTCAGGGAAAATATTTCTGTGCTCTGACAAAACCTGAGAGAAAGATTTACCTGATTTTATTCCTTCCGAAAGCGATATTATGACTTGCCGAAGTGACAATTTTCTTGTTTGTTTCGCTATTGTATCAAGAGAATCTGTTAGAGATATCCCGGCTTTCAGAAGTGAAGCCACTTGCCTTGAAAAAACTGCTATATCTTGTCTTGAAATTCTTGAGAAAGGTGATATATTTAAATCTAATTTCAGGTTCAGATTGAGTTTCGCGAGTGAGTTCCCTGATTTTTTCCCTTGATTTGGTCTATCTTTTTTTTGTATAGCTTCGCTTATTTTTGTTACGATTATCCCTTCTTCTTTTAATTTTGTCAGTGCATCTTTTATTGAGTTGGTTTCTATTACGCCTTTTATTTTTTTACCGTTTTTTACTCCCGAATATGAGAAAACTGCCATATATATAACTAAATTTTATTTTTAACACTCTATTGTTAAAAATTTGTTTGAAAATTACAAAATTACTTCTTATTAATAATTATAAATCGTCCCATTCGCAATTAGTCCTTTATTGGCTTTTTGGGGGCTACACTGGAAACGAGATTTTTATCACTGCGACAAAGCCTAGGATTGCTCAAAAACTCGCTTTTTTTTTTGCTGCAATGATTATATTTTTTTTATAAGAAAAAACAGATAATTAACAACTTGGAGATAAAGATATATGTTATCATTTCAAGGTAAAAGATTAGTTTATTATCTTTTTCTTTTTTCTTCTCTTCTTTCTTTTTCATTCCAGAAAGTAAGTGAGGGGAATTTAATTTCGGATTCTGAAAAATTTTTTTTAAACCAAAATCCAAAATCTTTATTTTCTTCCTCTTCTTCAAACCAAAGAATAAAGGAAAAAGGAACTAGTTTTTCTTGTGGCTCTGGAAGAGGCGGAGGTAGTGGTGGTTCAGGTGGTGGAGGTTCATTGGGAGGAGGCGGTGATTTGCCCCCTCAGCCGAAAGGATATATCCTCCTGAAAGTATCAAATGCTAACTCAAATTCTCCCGTTGAAAATGCAATAGTCTATGTCAATGGAGTTCAAACTGCAACAACATCAGGGGAGGGAACTGCTTTTTTTCCACTTGAACCAGATAAATATCTTATAAAAGTATCTGCACAAGGCTTTGCTGATTCTTTCTTTTCAGTCTCTGTCCAATCAGGTTCAGTTTCTGTTTTGAATATCAGCCTTGTTCCCTATAGATTTTCTTTTGAATTTAATACATCGTCCGGTGCTCAAGCTTATGATAGAGCATCGGGTGTAAAGATAGTAATACCGGCAGGTGGATTACAAAAAGAATCAGGTGGAACATACAACGGAACTGTCATCTTGAAATTATCTTATATAGACCCAAAAGACCCGTTGCAGTTGAAAGGATTTCCGGGGGATTTCGTGGCTCAAAAGTCAAATGGTGAAAGAGTCTTACTTGAAACATTCGGACCAATAGAAGCAAAACTTTTATCTGAATCTGGAGAGAAATTAAATCTTCCTCCTGGCGTAGTAGCGGAAGTAAGTTTTCCGATACCAGCAAATATGATAGATTATGTTCCAGATATAGTTCCATTATGGAGTTTTGATGAGAGCAAAGCAGAATGGATAGAGGAAGGGGTTTTATACAAAGTTTTGGATGAAGATGGTAGATATGTTTTGAAAGGATATGTCTCACATTTTTCGTGGTGGAACCCAGATATTCCGCAAGATACAACATGTGTGAAAGGGAGGATAAAGGATGAGAGAGGGAATCCACTCGTTGGAGTTCCAGTTTGGTCAGAGGGAATAGATTATAATGGAGGAGATTTGACTGGAAGAACGCAAAGAAAAACAGATTCAGAGGGTAGATTTTTTACTTTCGTAAAAAAGAATGCAAAATCAAAGATAAAAACAGCCCTTGCAGATGGGATAGAGATAGAGCTTGCAGAAATTCAGACAACTTCATCATATCCATCATATTACTTGAAAGATTGGATGCAGAATCCTCAAAGTGCATGGAGTATATGCCCTGATATAGGGGAATTCAGTTTTGATAAGCTGACGATAATATTGAGATGGGGGAATAAAAAATGCGATCTTGATTTGCATATAACAGGACCGAAGTCAGGAGGTGGAAGATTTCATATAGCAACAAAAGTGTGGGGGAGAAAATACTTACTATCAGAGATTTTGGGGGATGATTATCCAGAAGTAGCGAGTTTGAGTTTAGGAACACAGGGAGTATACAGGGTATCAGTATATCATAATAATCCAAATGATACAGATTGTGGGAGGTTATTGAAGGATTCAGGAGCGGTGATACAGGTGTGGAAAGGGAACAGAGTGATAGCGACGGCAAGTCCGCCGAGTACAGGAAGTGGGAATATATGGAAGGCGTTAGATATTCAGGTTGGGGCAGATGGAGTGGTGATAACGCCGGTGTTTGAGATAGTATCAGGGGATTATTGTTCTCCGTATCATCCGGATCCATCGTATGAGCAGCCTTGTCCTACGAACTCACCGCCTACATTTTCAGCTGATGTTCCAACCCAGGTTGAGGGAGGAAGTGTAGTTATAATTCCTCTAAACGTTTCGGATCCGGATGGGGATTCAGTTGAAGTAGAAATTTTATCAAGTGGGAATTTTGGAAGGTTTTACACGGGCGATGGATATATAGTGTGGGAAACTCCAGATGTGAGAGCAGATACAAATATCAATTTTACAATAAGAGTAGATGATTTAAAAGGTGGGATTGTATCTGCAAGTTATTCTGTGCTTGTAAAACCTCTGAATTACTATAAAACCTGGGAGTTCTACAAGGATGATAGTTCTTTCGGTAAAACTTTTTACGATGTTGCTCTGACAACTGATGGATTTTATACAATTCTTGATAAAGATGGTAGCGATGCAATTGTGAAATTTGATAGTAGTGGGCGAATTGTTGGCACTAAAATATTACCAAGAATTTTTGATATTGCAGTAGGTTCAGACGGAGTATATGTTGCCGAAGATAGAGGCGCAGGTATCTTTGCATTAAGTAAGCATTCGTTTGATCTATCTTCAACATTATGGGAACTGGCTACTACAATAAATGGTAGAAACTTTATGGCAGTTGATGTTTTTGGTGATGCTATATATGTAGCTTTTGTTGAGGGAGGAAACTATGTTGTCAAAAAATATTCGCCATCAGGAACGCTTTTATGGACTACTTCTTTTCCGAGAAGTGGAAACTTATCTATATGTTGGGTGAATTGTTTGAGGGTGAATAAAGATACAGGAGAAATATACCTTTCTGTTTATGAAGATTACTTTTCCGGTCAGGATTATCAAAAAGTATTCAGGATATCACCTTCTGGTTCTGTTTTAGCCTCAAAGACATTCGCAAACTGGGCGCTTGTTCCTATATATCCTTCTGGAACATCGTTATATCTTGTAAGGAACTGGAACATTCTTGAGGTTTACGATCAGAGCTTTAATCTTATAAAGTCTGTAAGTATTTGCTCTTCTTATCCTTCCTTATGTGTTGCTCAATCTTACTACTGGGTAACAGACCTTTTTGTCTATGCTGGAAAGCTTTATGCTTATGCTGGGAAAAGTGTGTATAATGATAATCTTGATTGGTTAAGAGATTCATTAGCCTTTTTGGAATTTACTCTGGAGCTTGATCTTGTGCGTATCAAAGATGTAGGTGTAAGTTATAAAAATATTTCTGAATACGGATACGGAATTGGAGTTATGGGAGATTCAGTATATATGGTCGGAGAATTGGATATTGCTTCAAGTGTAAGCTATCCGTTTGCTCTCAAATACACCAGGTAATTTTCTTTTTCAAATTTTTCAAGTGAAGTTGAGAGATTTAATAAATCTCTAAGGTGATACTATCTTTGAGAAGGTTTTAGGGGATATATACCACCAAAGATGCTTATGGGATAAAGTTGCGGTGTGATAAAGAAGGTATAATAAGGGAATATGCTATAAAGTCTAGCAATTGATTACGATATAACAAGTGATTACGATATAAAAGTTCTATATTTTTGCGCCTTTGAATTTACCAGAAGATTCTCAGATAATAGGGGGATAAAGCTTATAATAGCAGTTTTACGAAGAACTACTAAAAGAAGAAGGGATAGATCTCAGACATCAAGAGAAAGAATATGAGGAAGGAAGGTTAGTTAGAATACCTGTCAGGTTATTTCATTCTTATTTGTTCTGTGTGCTTCCCCTTTCTGATTCTTTTGAAATTATTTGATTCAGAGCCTTTTCAAGTCTTTCGGAATTCACCTCACCGAATAGTATTTTCTTTATTTTCAAATCTGGTCCTACTATTAATGTAGTGGGAATTGAGTTTATCCCGAGGTTTTTTGAGAACTTGCCGTTATCTAAAACAATCTGATAATTTATCTTCATATCTTCTATAAGTTTTTTCACATTTTTCTCGTCATCTAACGCTACCCCTATTACTGTCGCGTTAGTTGATTTTTCAGAGAATTTTTTAAGTTCTGGTATCTCATCAAGGCACGGATCACACCAGGAGGCAAAAAAATTGATTATAGTGTATTTTCCCATATCTATGTATAAGTTTTGAGGGGGTTCAAAATCAAAAATGCTTTTACCCACAATTTCTTTTTCTGGAAGGAACATTATAGCTATACCTATTGCTATAAATAGTATTATAAGGAGGGATTTTAGAGCTTTACTTTTGAAGTCCTGTTTGCCAGCGAGTTTTTCTCTTTCTCTTTTTATCTCATTCAGGAATTTAAGAAATTTTTCGTGCTTTGACTCCTCATGCTTGATTTTACTTTTTGCTTCTTCATAAAGTGTATAAATCTCTTCTTCATATTTACCATTTTTTTTATCTTCTTTTTTCTCCATAAAAATTATATTATTCCTTCTGTTTTGAACTTTCAAAAATATGAAAACAAAAGAAAGAGAAAGGAAAGAAAAATTTATGAGATATGCTCTCTTGCTTGCAAAAGTTAATGCCGGAAAAACCGCTCCTAATCCCTGGGTTGGAGCTGTTCTTGTAAAAGAAGGTAAAATAATAGGTAAGGGATTTCATAAAGGCGCCGGGTTCCCTCACGCTGAAATTGAAGCTATTGAGAATGCTATAAAAAGAGGATTCTCACCTGCTGGTGCCGAACTTTTTGTCTCTTTACAACCCTGTAATACTTATGGTAGAACTCCTCCTTGTACATTACAGATAAGAAAATACGGGATAGAAAAGGTTTTTTTTTCTTTGCACGATCCAAATTTAAACCAGAGCAATTATCCCGTGGATAACATTGAAGGAGGAATACTTGAAGACGATGGGGAAAAAGTCTTACTACCATACATAGTTTATGTGAAAGAGAAAAGACCTTATATTATTGTCAAACTTGCTGTAACTTTGGATGGAAAAATAGCAGATTTGGAAGGAAATTCAAAATACTTAACATCTCAGGAATCTCTACAGCTTGTTCATATTCTCAGAGCTCGCACTAATTTTATACTTGTTGGGAAAAATACAGTTGAGAAAGACAATCCTCATCTTGACACAAAAAATTTACCGGCTCAATGTGTCAAAAAGATTAGAAAGATAAAAATGCATGTTGGAGGAGAATATCCAAATCCTGTAAAAATTATTCTCGGTCTCCCCTCCTATGCTGACTCTCTTAATATTTTGAAAGGAAATAATGTTATTTTCTTCGTTGATGAAGGGGATACCTCAAAATTCTTTGAATCTGAATTTGTCAGAGGTAAGGAAAATGTCTCCTTTTTGTTTCAAAGGGAAAAGAATGTGAATTTGATTTTAGATTTCGTCTTTCAGATGGGAGGAATAGTTCTTTTGATTGAGGGAGGAGTTAAAGTCGTGTGGGAATTTTTGAAAGAAAAAATTGTGGATGAATTATGGTTATTTTTTGCTCCAAAGATTTTCGGTGGAGGGAAAGGATTTGATTTTCCCGATGCTTTCAGATTAGGGAATCATTTAAATCCGAAAATTATTCAGGTAAAAAAAATTTCAGATGATGTTCTCATAAGATGTTCTCTGCGAAAAGATGGAAAGTTTTGGGATTTATTTTAGTAGTTTAAAAATGAGATAAATAAATTTTTATTCATTCAAAAGAATAAAATGGGAAATTTATATTTTTTGAGAGATGAAAAAAATAAGAGCTTTGAAATTGGAAGGTTCAATAGCGTATCTTAATAAAAAGCATGCACATGTTCTGAGAATAAAAGAAGGTGAAAAAATAAAAATTCTACTACCATCCGGAGACTTTGCTCTTGCAGAAGTTGTAGATAGCGAAAATATGAGGGCACAAATTCTTGAATTTATACCCCCAGTGGAAAATAAGTTGAAAATATCCATAGCTATCCCGCTTCTAAAAAAAGGAAAAACAGAAAAGATTGTAGAGTATCTTTCTATAATAGGAGTTGAAAAAATAATACCCGTTATAACTCGAAGGAGTGAAGTGAGACCAAAAGACGAAAAGAAATTAAAAATTGAGCAAAGGCTTGCTAAAATATCAGTTGAATATGCGAGAATATCTGGGGTGAAACCTCCTCAAATGGAAAAAATAGTTTTACTTGAAAAATTAGAAGATAACCAATATCAGAAAAAAATTGTCTTTTATGAGTCATCCCCAAGGATACTATCTTATGATGACTTGGAAAGCATAGTATCCAGCTCAGATAGAATTATTATTTTGATTGGACCAGAAGGAGGATTTACCGAGGATGAAATAGAATTCCTCAGGTCAAGAGGTTGGGAAGATTTTTCAATTGGGAGTAAAATTCTTACATCGGAGCTCTTCCCTATTTATATCATCTCTATCTTTGATTTCTTTTCTTCTCGTATTTGACATTATCCCTTTTTGCCATATATGTTAATTCTTTAATACTTTTTTATTTTTCAATTTATTGACGGTTCTGAATATAAATTTTTATATATATCTTTCCGAAAAGTTAAAATTTTTAAAGTATGTTGCCGATTTTGAAATTAGCATTACTAATAATAAGTTTAGAGGGGAACAGGTTTAATGTTGTAAGTGTTGGGGTAGGGTATCTTGGAATTTCAGAAAAACCTGGTTTTACAATTTCGGAACTTTCATTTGCAGATTTTCAAGATTTCAGACGCATCCCATCTTTAGGACCTTTGAATTTCGGCCTGTTTTTGGGTGGAGCTAAAATTTTTCCTTCTTTACTTTTTGATAGAGAAGACAAAACATGGGAATTTATAAGGCAATTTCGTTATATGATTGGTGGAGGACTTTTTCCCGCCTCTTTTATGATTTTCAGCAGAAAATTATTCTTCACCGTCCTTGAAGTCGGAGATGTAAAAACTAATGTGTTCCCTTTCCTCAAATTCCAAATCATCCCTATATCAGATGCTCTAATAGCTAAAATCTTCAATCCCGTCCTTTTTTCAAGAAGGGTCTATACTCCTTCTCCTCTTCCCCATTTTGAGGTTTCCTCTGGTGCAAAAGGTGTTTCTTCATCCTTCACATTTGAGCTAAAATTTGGAATAAGAACTTACTCTACTTTTATCCCTGAACTTCCAGAAAAGGACAAAATTGAGATAGATAAATATATGACACCAGAAAAATATAAGCCTATTAGAGGTGAGCCGGAATATGATCCACGGTGGGGTGGAAAAGGTCCAAAGTATGGGCTTATGTTCTTTTTCAATTTCCTCATAGGTTTTGACATCCCAGGCTATTATGCAACAAAAGTTGTAGTGGTTGAGGAGGGGAAAATAAAGGAAGTAGCCACCGCTTCCCTTGAATTAGAAAAAAGAATAGCAGAGCTGGAAAAGAAGCTTGCAGAGGCAGAAAAGATGAGAGAGGAAGAAAGAGCTAAACTTGAAGAAGAAAGAAAGAGATTAGAAGCGGAGTTAGCGAAGGGAAGAAAGCCTACCACCGAAGAGACACAACCAGTGAGGGTTGCCGCGAGAAGGGAGTTTATTCCCGTTTCTTTGGGTTCTGAAGTTATAAAAATAGAATCATATAAAGATGGGAATTTGACATTATCATGGACAATCCCTCCTGAATTAGGGGGTTTGAGTTTAGACCTTGAAAGATGTCTTGGATATAACTGCGAGAAGTTTCAACCTATCTCCTCATTCCCTTCTTCCGTCTCAAATTACACAGATAAAATAATTGTGAACCGAGTTTACTGTTATAGAATTTCCGTAAAAGTTGATGAATCCGCAGATGTTCAAAAATCCGCAAAAGAGAAAAGAATACCAAAAACCATTACCTCGGGAAAAGCTTGTGCCTATGTATCTCATAAAGGAGAAATTATAAGAGTTTATTTTTAAAGTATGCTGATTGTTTTGAAATTAGCATTACTAATAATAAGTTTAGAGGGGAACAGGTTTAATGTTGCTAGTGTTGGGGTAGGGTATCTGGGTATTTCAGAAAAACCTGGTTTTACAATTTCGGAACTTTCATTTGCGGAGTTCCAAGATTTCAAACGCATCCCATCTTTAGGGGCTTTCAGCTTTGGAGCATTTTTGGGAGGAGCTAAAATTTTTCCTTCTCTACTTTTTGATAGAGAAGACAAATGGAGTGCAGAATATCAATCTCGTGTAATCATAAGGCAATTTCGTTATATGATTGGTGGAGGACTTTTTCCCGCCTCTTTTATGATTTTCAGCAGAAAATTATTCTTCACCGTCCTTGAAGTCGGAGATGTAAAAACTAATGTGTTCCCTTTCCTCAAATTCCAAATCATCCCTATATCAGATGCTCTAATAGCTAAAATCTTCAATCCCGTCCTTTTTTCAAGAAGGGTCTATACTCCTTCTCCTCTTCCCCATTTTGAGGTTTCCTCTGGTGCAAAAGGTGTTTCTTCATCCTTCACATTTGAGCTAAAATTTGGAATAAGAACTTACTCTACTTTTATTCCCGAAATAACACAGAAGGAAATAGAAAATCTTGCAAATGCGAAACCTATAGGTTGGCCCGAAATGGACCCAAAATACGGAAAGGGACCAAAATATGGGTTTATGTTCTTTTTCAATTTCCTCATAGGTTTTGACATCCCGGGATATTATGTAACAAAAGTTGTGGTAGTTGAAGAAGGAAAAATAAAAGAAGTAGCTACCACCACATCGCCACAGTTATGGGAAAGAATAGCGGAGCTGGAAAGGAAGCTTGCTGAAGCAGAAAGAATGAAAGAAGAAGAAAAAACCAAACTTGAAGAAGAAAAAAGAAAGTTAGGGGAACGGTTAGCAAAAGGGAAACCTGCCGAAGAAGAAAAACCGGAGGAAGCCGTGAAGGAGGAAGAGAAACCAAAGGTAGCCACAAAGATTACTGGTAAAAAAGAGTCCACCCCTCCTTCCCTGGGCTCTGATATTTTAAAGATAGAATCATATAAAGATGGGAATTTGACATTATCGTGGAAGATTCCTCCTGAATTGAGAGCATCAAGTTTAGACCTTGAAAGATGTCTTGGATATAACTGTGAGAAGTTTCGTCCTATCTCGTCTTTCCCTCCTTCCGTCTCAAATTATACAGATAAAATAGTTATAAATCAAGTATATTGTTATAGAATATCTGTGAAAGTAGATGAAGCGAAAAATATTCAAAAAACTACCAAAGTGAAAAAAGCACCAAAAACCATTACCTCGGGAAAAGTCTGCGCATATGTATCTATTAAAGGAGAAATTGTAAAAGTTTATTTTTAACTCAAAATCTTATTTTTTTGAAGTTTGGTTCTTCTTTCCTGAAAAAAGAGGATATACCTTCTATAAATTCTTCTGAAAGAACTTGTTTTGCTTGCAAAACCCTCAATTTCCTTATATGACTTTCAAGGTAAGGGAAAGCTGACTCATATGTGAGCATTTTTATTTTAGATGATGCACCCGGAGGAGCCTTCTTTATTTTTTCAACAACAACTTTTATTTTCAGGTCAAGTTCATCTTGATTTTCTGCAATTTCATTTATTATTCCAAGTTCAAGAGCTTCTTTTGCTTTTATCTTTTCTGCAAATATTATTTTTTGTAAAGTTCTGGTTGGACCTGCAAGATTTGCCAAAAACGGAATCCCGCATGCATCAGGAATAAGTCCTCTTTTCGTAAATATCTCGGCAAAGTATGCATCTTTTACAGCGATTTTGTAATCAAACCAATATATCATTTCTGCTCCAAAACCCGCTGATGGACCATTTATTTTGCCAACAACAAATTTTGGACACTCTGTTGTTGCTCTTATTATGGAAACGAACTCTTCAACATGCCACTCAAATATATCTTGAATGTCTTCTCTTGATAAATCCTCACGAGATTCTGCAAGGTCAAGTCCTGAGCAGAAAAAATCTCCCTCTCCTGTTATTACTATAACATCTACTCTTTCGTCTGAAACTGAATTTCTTATCTCTTCTGATATTTTTTTTGCATCAGAAGGAGAAATTGCATTCTTCCTCTGTGGATTTGATATTGTTATTGTTTTTACACCGTCTTTTATTTCTGTCTTTATCATAAATCACCAAGATAAAAATTTTATATTTATTTTTTTATCTTTTTTATTTTGTTTTGTCAAATTTTTTGCCCAATAAATACAAAAAAATTCTTCTGATTTAAAATATTGCTTATGGATCATCTGAAAAATCTCAAAGGCGGTAGAGTTTGGTTATTCGGCGGATTTATTTTGGGTTTTTGTTTGTTGCTACCATATTTTTCTTGGGCTGACTGGGAAATATTCGGACCAACTCGTGTGAATGCTACTGTTGGGAATGGCTCTCTATCTTGTGGAATTTCAAGATGGGGAGAAATTACTGTTTTGAGATACCCTCATACATCTCACTGGGATCAACTTGATTATAAAACAAAGGAGGGAGAAAAAAGTAGAGAAGAAAAATATTTCGGAGCTCTTGAAAATCAAGGTGCTTTTTTTCTCTTGAAGATAGGAAATAATATTTTTTCTCTCCGGGATCTTGACCTTGCAAATATAAGTCAAAGATATAAAGATGATGATTCAGCTATACTTATCACTGAATACAAAATCCAGCAAGGAACTATAAAAGTTTACGATTTTGTTCATCCTGTCTCGGATATATTTGTTCGCAAGGTTGAATTAGATTTGCAAACGAATGAGGATGTTTATATCATTCACTATCAGAATCTTGCTCCGACTACTATAAAAGTTCCAAAATATCCAATTCAGGATTGGCAAGATGACACTTTGAACGATTTTGGTGGCTTTGAGAAAAATAGAGCTGTATTCCATTTTACACCTTTCTTTTTATCGCGAGATGAACAATTTCAGGAGTATAAAAAAATAAAAGGGAAAAACTATGAGGAAATTTTAAATTATGCATCTGAGATAACTTACGGTATTTTCATCGGTGTAAAATTTGTCGGAGGATATGAAGTATCAGCTTATACAGGCTTTGATGGAAGATGTGGAGGTAATAGAGATTTACCTGATTTTTTATCAGAAAGTGCATTTGAGAAACTAAAAAAAGGTGATTTATCTTATAAAGAGAAAACTTTTGCTTTATGTTCTGCTGACTCTTTTGTAGCCTCAAAAGTTTGCCAAAGCGGTAAATGCGAATCTCCCGTATTTGTTGTTATATCTGCTGGAAGAAATTTATCAGATGTTGAAAGAAATCTTTCTCTGTCTCAAAAAGATATTTTGTCTCTTGAAGCGGAAACAGAAAATCACTGGAAAAACATAGTGAAAAGAATGAAGGAGAACAGATGGTATTCTAAATTGACTTACCCCGAATCTCGGCTTTGTAGTAGAGCTCTTATTTCTCTTTTTCAGGTAATAGATAAGGAGACGAAAGCTGCGGTTGCTTCCATATCAACTCAGCCTCCGTATGCAGAAGATTGGCCAAGAGACGGAGCTTATTTTAATTTGTTTTTAGACCTTGTAGGGGTTCACGACATAGCAAGAGAGAGAAATCTATTTTATGTTAAAGTTCAGAGGAAAGAGCCGGAGGGAAATATACCAGCTGGAACATGGGCGATGAACTTTTATGCAGATGGAATGGTGGGGGGTCCGTGGGATTTTGAAATAGATCAGGTGGGGTTCGTTCTTTGGAGCTGGATAAATCACATAAAGTTTGAACAAGGTGAAAATAAAAGAGAGTATATGAAGAAAATATATGAGCCAATAAAACTCTCTGCCTATGAGGTTCTTATCGGTTGTAAAGATCAGAACAATAATCTTCACTGCATAACACAAGAAGATGACCATATAGATCCGAGCCAAACTATGGGAGGAGCAGGACCTCTATACGCTGCTATGAGAATGGTGATAGATTTTGCGGGACTTTACGGGGACTATAAGCTTATGGAAGATATGAAAAAAAGATTTTCAGAATACCATGATGCCATTTTGAAAAATTTTTCACAAGATGGATTTTTTAATTTCTCGGTAACAATAATAGATGGAATACCATATGATCAGGACCCAAGAATAAAGGGAATGAACTATGTTCTTTTCCCCGCTGGATTTAGATTTTCCAATCCTGAGCAAATAAAACATTATGCAGAAAGAGTTATTGCTGTTCTCAACCTTAATTTTTCCCCTGAAAGAGGATATCTTCTCTATGAAGGTAAGTGGATTTTATCTCTTATATACGCTGCTGAACTTCTGAAAAATTTCAGCTATTCTGATTATCAAAGGTTAAGGGAACAAGCTGAAAAATTTTTAAAAATTTTAGTTGAAGAAGTTCCAACAGATGGGACATATCATATGGGAGAGGTGGCAGTTTATAAAAACGGAAAGTATGAAAATAGAATCGCTATACCTCATGTATGGGAAGCTACTTTGACATGTATGACTGCTATCGCATTGAGGGAGCCTGATGTTCTCAAAGATATGGGAATGGAAATTTACACTGAAAGAGAAGAGAAAATTTCAGGGGGATGTAGTTGTAGTTCGTATGATGTTGGATTAAGTCTCTTGTTAGTTTTACTTTATTATTATATTATCTTTCTTATTGCTCGCATAAGGAAGTAATGAACAAAATAGGATTGAAGTATGATTGAAGTCAAAGAAAAAGAAAGAGAGAAAAAACTTACCCCGGCAATGAAACAATATCTTGAGATAAAATCTGAATATCCTGACTGCATTTTACTTTTCAGAATGGGAGATTTTTACGAGCTTTTTTATGAAGATGCAATAATAGCTTCAAAGGTCCTTGACATAGTCTTGACTTCAAGAGATAAAGAAACACCTATGGCGGGATTTCCTCATCATGCAATGGAATCTTATGTTATGCGCCTTATAAAAGAAGGTTTCAAGGTAGCAATATGCGAACAACTTGAGGACCCATCAAAAGCAAAAGGAATCGTAAAAAGAGGAGTAGTAAGAGTCATAACTCCTGGACTTGTCACAGAATTAAGTTTTGTTTCACCTGAGGAAAATAATTTCATCGCAGTAGTGAAAGGAAGCTCTGTTGTTTGGGCTGATATAACAACAGGAGAAGTAAAAGCAAAAATTTTTCAAGATGAATTTGAATTATCAGAAGCTCTAAAAAAAATCTCTCCAAAAGAGGTGCTCAGCGACAAAAACTATTTCCCAGAATATAAATTCTCACAAGTTGAATTTGTAAGTTCTAATGAAGCTGAGATAATTCTCAAAGAACACTATGGAGAATCTGATTTCATATCATCAGAAAACATAAAGATTTCCCTTGCAACTTTGATAAAATATATAAAGGAAAACATAAAGGACATTGAAATAAAACTTGAAAAACCTGATATTGAGCAAGAAGAAGATCTCATGCAAATTGATTCAAGGACTCTGGAAAATATTGAAGTTTTCAAAACATACGAAGGAAAAAAAGGAAGCTTAATATGGGTTCTTGACAAGACACGAACTCCTATGGGGAAAAGAAAACTAAAAAACATCCTTCTTTCTCCACTCAAAGATAAAGAGAAAATAAACGAAAGACTTTCAGCAGTAGAAGAACTAATCTCAGATAAAACTTGGGAAAGTCTTGATATTTCTGGAATATCAGATGTTGAAAGATTAACAGTAAGGGTTATGAGAAAAATTGCTAATCCAAAAGAAATCATATCTTTGAAAGAATCAGCAAAGAAAATAAATGAGATAAAAAGTTATCTGAAAAAATTTTCATCAAAAATTTTGAAAAAAATTGAAAGCGAAATTCCAGATCTTCACGAATTTATTCAAATAGTAGAGAAATATATTGTAGAGCCTCCGCCTCTCAAAGCACAAGATGGAGCAATAAAAAAAGGAGTATCAGAAGAACTTGATAGAATAAGAGAAATAAAAGAAAATTCAGAAAAGATACTAAAAGAATATGAAGAAAAAGAAAAATCAAGAGCAGGCATCCCTTTGAAAATAGGCTACAACCAAGTTTTTGGGTACTATATTGAAGTAACAAAAACTTATGCAAACCGAGTTCCTGAATACTTCAAAAGGAAACAGACACTTGCAAATGTAGAGAGATTTACAACAGATGAATTAGAAAAAATAGGTTTAGAGATTGAAACAGCATCAGAAAAAGAAAAAAAACTTAATGAAGAGATATTTTCTGAATTTCTTGAGAAAATTCAAATTTTTACGCACGATTTGCTGAAATCAGCAAGAAGCATAGGTTTTTTAGATGTTCTAATCGCTCTCGCTCAAACAGCATATGAATACGATTGGATAAAACCTCAAATAGAAGATTCAAAAATCCTATACATAAAAGATGGTAGGCATCCTTCCCTTTCAATTTTACTCAAAGATGAAAAATTCATTCCAAACTCTGTTGATCTCAATGAAGATGAATTCATGTGGATAATAACCGGACCGAACATGGCTGGAAAATCTGTATTTTTGAAGCAGTGTGCTTTGATCTCACTTCTTGCACACATAGGTTCTTATGTTCCGGCAAAAGAAGCGAAAATAGGAATAATGGATAGAATCTTTTTCAGAACGGGAGCATCAGATGACATAGCAAGAGGTAGAAGTACATTTTTTGTTGAAATGGAGGAACTTGCCTCAATTTTAAAAAACATGACGGAAAAATCTTTTGTTCTTTTAGATGAGGTTGGGAGAGGAACATCTACTTTTGATGGAGTAAGTATAGCGTGGGCTACTGCAGAATACATAAACAAAAGAAAAGTAAGATGCCTTTTCGCAACCCATTTTCACGAACTCTCTTTCCTTGAACACAATCTCAAAGGAATAAGAAATATGCACTTTTCAGCAGAAAGAATTGGAGGAAATCTGGTCTTTATAAGGAAAATAAAAAGGGGAGCAGCTGGTAGATCATGGGGTATAGATGTTGCTAAACTTGCAGGAATACCGCAGGAAATAATTGAAAAAGCAGAAAAAATTCTTTTAGCTCTGGAAGAAGGTAGAATTGGAGATGTGATAAAAAAAGTATCAGGTATGCCTTTGCAATTGAGCATTTTCTCCGCATCTCAACTAAAAAAAGATCCATTAAGAGAAGAGCTTAAAAGAATAGACATAAATTCAATAACTCCCATTGAAGCTCTATCAATTCTCTCGGAACTCAAAAAAATGGCAGAAAACTAATTTTAAAATATATGGAAGATATAAGTTTTTTGGGTGGTTTATTTGATGTTGAGATAAAAGCAGAGCCTATGCCAATACAAATAGATATAAGAAAAACTCTCTTTTATAAATGGGGAAAACAAGAGGGTTTGAGGGAAGGAGAAAAAAGGGGAATTGTAAAGGGGCTTGAAAAAGGAGAAAAAAGAGGACTTATAAAAGGTCTAAAAAAAGCAATTCTGTTGGACATCCAGTTGAAGTTTGGTAGCCAAAAAGCAGAGCAGATTAAAAGCCTTTTAGATAAAATAAATGATATAAACCGCTTGGAAAAAATAAAAAAAGAAGTAATAAAAGCAGAAAATTGGCAAGATTTTATTAAAGTATTCAAAAACAAAAATTCAAAAAACAAAAACTCAAAGGCAAAATAACAAAAATGAAAGAATAGTATTTATTATTCATTCGTCTTTTGAATGTCAAAAAATCAAACGATGAAAATATCAAAAGAGAAATTTGAAAAAAATATATCTGAAATTTTAAGAAGACACTTATGTCTTAACATAAAAAAGACTGCAGATATAGTTGTAGCAATTCCAACTCTTGCAGATGAAGAGATTTTTACTACTCTGGAATCTTTATCAAAATGCAAATTACCAAACTCAAAAAGGGTTCTCGCTATTGTACTTATAAACGAGTCAGAGAAAGCAGAAGAGAAAATAAGAACAAAAAACAAAGAAATATTTGACAAAATAAAGAGCACAAATTTTGAGATAGAAACCGAGGTAAGGTATATAAAAGGAATACCAGAAAAATTAGCAGGAGTAGGCTTTGCAAGAAGAGTTCTTATGGATGAAGCAATTTGCCTGTTCAAAAAAGAATATGATGAAAAATTTAAAGAGAGGGGAAATATAGCAGAATTTATGTCAGAAAAATTCATTTTTTCTCTTGATTCTGATTGCACGGTATCAGAAAATTACTTTTCTGCTGTTGAAATTTTAGAAATCAAAAATGCAGATTTCGGTGTGCTTTCATTTGCCCATAGATTTTCGGAAGAGAAAGAAATAAAAAAAGCAGGAATTTTGTGGGAAATCTTTCTAAGATATTGGAGAGATTCTTTAAGAGTATTCTCTTATAAAAACGCATTCTATCCAATAGGATCTTTGTTTCTGTTCAGAGCAACTCCTTACATAGTTTCTATGGGAATGAACATAAGACAGGCAGGAGAAGATTTCTATTTCCTTCAGAAAATAATACCACTGGCAAAAATCGTTGATATCCCCGTATATGTTTTTCCGAAAGCAGAACCATCCCAACGCACACCTTTTGGAACTGGCAGAGAAATTCAACTTTATATATCTGGAGAAAAAGAAAGACTTGAAAAGGTTTGGAACTTCAAATCTTTTGAACAAATAGGTGAAATAATGAGGAGTATAGATGATATATTTTCTGGTGAAATAAAAGTTGAGACTTTTAAACTTTTTCTTGATGAAAACCCAAAATACAAAGAGCAACTTGAAAGAATAAAAATCCAGTCAAAAACTAAGGAAGATTTCAGGAAGAAATTTGAAGAATGGTTTAATCCATTCAAGGTTTTCAAATTTCTCCGATTTACAGAAAAAATATTTCCAAAATCTCCAATATATCAAGAAGTTCATAAACTTACTGATAAGATAAAAAGAGATTTTAAATTTGAATTTGAAAAATCAGGTTTAACACAAATTAGTGCAGATGAACTTTCACTTTTTGAAATTCAACTTGAATTTTTGAGAAGTTTTGATGAATTTCTATTTCATCTCATTTGATTTTCTGATTTTCTCTGGGTTTATGTTGTATTTTTTGAGTAATCGGTAGAAAGTTGATTTTGATATTCCTAAAAACTTCTGGGCTTCCTTTACATTTCCATCAAACTTCTCTATAACTTCCTCCAAATACTTTCTCTTTATTTCATCTATTTTCAATATTTCTTCCCTTTTATCTTCAACGATGTATGGGTAATTTGAATTCTCTATTATATTTTCTGGAATATCTTTTTTAGTTATTATGCGGTTTTGGGAAAATATAACAATTTTTTTGATTACATTTTGTAGTTCTCTGACATTTCCCGGCCAGGAATACTTTTCAAAGATTTTCATCGCTTCCTCGTCAAAACCTTCTATTTCTTTTCCGAGCTCTGATGAATACTTTTTCAGAAAATAGTTTGCAAGAGCCGGAATGTCTTCTTTTCTTTCTCTCAGGGGAGGTATGTGTATGTGGACTTGATTTATACGCCAGAATAAGTCTTCCCTGAATTTTCCTTCTTTCACTTCATTTTCTATATCTTTGTTTGTAGCGGCGATTACTCTGACATCTAATTTTATTTCTTTTGTGCTTCCAAGTCTTCTTATTGTTTTTTCTTGAAGGAACCTCAAAAGTTTAGCTTGCGATTGAGGAGGCATATCGCATATTTCATCTAAAAATAAAGTTCCTCCGTCTGCACATTCTATTAGACCTTTTTTCGTCTGATTTGCTCCCGTGAACGCTCCTTTTTCGTATCCAAAAAGTTCTGCTTCTATAAGATTTTCCGGTATTGCTGCTGAGTTCACAGCAACAAATTCTTTTCCTGCCCTTGGGGAAAGTTTATGAATTGTTCTTGCTATAAGTTCTTTTCCAACTCCGCTTTCTCCTGTTATTAGAACCTCACAATCTACTGGTGCTATTTTTTGTACTGTTTCCATTATTTTTTTCATCCTCTCGCTCGCAAATATTATTTCTCCGAGGTCGTTAGAGTTTGAGTTGTTGATTAATCTAACTTCTTCTTTTTCCCTCATTTTTATTTTTCTTATAGCTTGTGAGATTGAGTTGATGAGCTGTTCTGGTGTGAAGGGTTTTATAAGGTAATCGTGGCTTTCAAGTCGCAAAGCATATATTGCCGTTTCCAAAGATGGATATGCTGTCATTATTATTGTCAAAGTTTTTGGAGAGACGCTCTTTATTTTTTTTGCTATCTCAATTCCTTCATCGCCTTTTTCACCTAATTTCAGGTCAATAATTGCTATGTCAAATTGAGATTTTTTTATTGCATCATAAGCTTCTACTTCGCTTTTTGCTTTTTTTATTTCAAAACTAAAATTTGATGTTAGGAGTATATCCTCCATTAGATCTAAAATTTTATCATCATCGTCTACCACAAGAATTTTGTATTTTGACTCCATTGGTTTTTTGTTTTTGTCGGTTATTGATATCATCATATTATTTTTTGTCTTATGTAAAATTTTTCTTGATTTTCTGACAAACTACTAATTCTCTTCTTTTTGTGCTGGTAGTATTACAAAAAATCTTGTTCCTTTTCCTTCTTCTGATTCAAAGTATATTTCTCCTCCGTATTTTTTTACTATTCTTTTTGAGCTTGAAAGCCCAATTCCTGTTCCACTTTTTTTCGTTGTGAAAAATGGAGTGAAAATTTTGTCTTTGAGGTTTTCTGGAATTCCCGAACCTGTGTCTTGAACTTCACATACCACAAAATCATCTTTTTTATATGTCCTTATTCTCAGTATCTTTTCTTTTGAATTCTGCATAGCATCTATTGCGTTTGTTATAAGGTTCATAATTACTTGTTCTATCTCATCTGGATTACCTTTTACTTTTGGGACATCTGATGTTTCTTTCAGAACTTTTACATTTTCTTTTTCTGCTATGAATGCTGTAAGTTTTAGTATTCTTTCAACTATATCATTTATGTTGAATTTTTCTTCTTTTCTTTCTTCATATCTTGCAATGTCTGAAAATTTGCGTGTGTTATTTATTATTTTTTCGGATTCTTCTTTCACGCTTTCTATATCTTTCTTTATTTTCTCCATATCTTCTGGTTTCATTTGGCTGTTTTGAATTTTTTTGAGTTTTTCATAAAGAAGCGAGATTTTACCGAATACCACAGTCAAAGGGGTACTTATGTTGTGTATGATTTGAGCTGAAATTTCTCCCACTGTTGCAAGGCGGGAATATCTCAGAACTTCAAGATATAATTCTTTTTCTGTTTTTATTTTCTCTTTTAGAACTTGTGTAAGAAAAGATGTAAAGTAGGATGATATAAAAAGTAAAACTCCAACTGCTAAAATGAAACCCAATACGAATTCTAATTTAGTGAAGATTTTGGTTCCAAAAAGCTCAAAATATGGAATTATTCCAAAATATATCATAAAGCTTACAAAAGATGAGATAGCCCATATTATAGCCGAGATAAAAAGAGATGTTTTCTTGTCAAAAATCATTCCTGATATTATTGCGTGAAAAACATATATTACGAAGAAGGGATTTTCCGCCCATCCGGAAAAGTAAAGAAGTAAAGTTACGAAAAGAATATCGCAGAACATCTGTATTACAAGATGTTTTGAGTGGCTTATTCTACCTGCAACTTTTGAAAAAATGAAATTTGATATTCCAACCCCTGCTGAAATCACCAAAAGATACAAAAATTGTTTCTCTGATAAAATCTGAAAAACAAAGTAGCTGACAATTAGAATAACTGTTGTTGTAAAAAATGCAATATATCGCAAATATATGAACCATCTTACAAATCCTTCTTTTTCTTCAAATGATTTCAAATCTGGGAAGAATTTTTCAATCTTTTTCATTCTTTTAAAATTTATAACCTCCTCCTAATTTTAAGAGAAAAAAGTCTTCTGTTGTTCCACTGATTTAAGCAAATAAAGAAAATTTTTCAAAATGCAAGTTAGCTCCTAATCTTGGAATAAAGTTTTCAAGTCCTAAATATAAAGTCAGTTTTTCCGGATTTCCAAAACCTAACATCAAATCTGCATATCCTGTTGGTAATGGTTCTATATCTTTTGGGCTGTAAAGAATTCCTACACCTGGGGCAAGTTTGATCGCAAAATTAAAATTTCCCCCTGATCCTCCGATTTTCAAATAACCTAAACCAGTTAGATTCCCTATTATATTCCTTTCTTCTGATTCTGATATAATTTGTCCAATTCCTCCTCCAAACTGACCTCCTGCTTCAAAATTTTTTGAAAATCCATAACCTATTTGATATGAACCTGCTAATCCAATTGAGGTGAATTTTACGCTTGTCCCACCGCATGATGTTATTACTGGTATTCTTCCTCCTCCAACTTCAAAAGCTCCTGAGATTCTTTGATTTGTAGATTTGGGGTTTATTTGTGCTGTATCGTTATTTATAAGCGGAGCAAAGCAAGATGGAAAGATAAAAAGGTTCCCTTTAATGCTTAAAACCAAAAAATATAAAAAGACTTTATTTCTCGTAAATTTTTTTCTCATACAAGAATTTTGGGAGATAATTTTTTTTAACTTTTGAAAAATTTCCAAAGTTTTCATTTTTGCTATTTAAAATTCATACTTTTTGACAAATTTATTTTTTTTGTTGCTTTTTTAAAAATACAAAGAATAAGGGGGTGGATTTGAGTAGATGGCAGAAATAAGAAAAAGAGGAGAGAAGAGAAAGAATGAAAAATCTTATGTTAAAGGTTTGAAATGTAGGGAGTGTAAAAGAGAGTATGAAATAGCTCCAATTCATATATGTGAAGTTTGTTTTGGTCCCCTTGAAGTTGTGTATGACTATGAGAATATAAAGCTCACAAAGTCTATGTTGCGTTCAAGAAAGCCTAATATGTGGAGATATAGAGAACTATTACCAGTAGAGGGAGACCCAGTTGTATATGATGTTGGATTTACTCCACTTTTCAGAGCGAGAAACCTTGAAAAATATCTTGGTTGCAAAGAGATATGGATAAAAAATGATGGTGTTAATTTCCCAACTTTGTCTTTCAAAGATAGAGTTGTTGCGATAGCTGTAAAGAAGGCAAAGGAATTTGGTTTCAAGGCTGTTGCTTGTGCATCAACTGGAAATCTTGCAAACTCTGTTGCTTCAATAGCCTCTATATACGGAATGAAAGCTTTCATATTTATTCCTTATGACCTTGAACCAACAAAAATTTTAGCTTCATCTATATACGGAGTTGAGGTCATAGGAATAAAAGGAAGTTATGATGATGTGAATAGATTATCAGCTGAAATAGCGGAAAAATACAAAATAGCTTTTGTTAATATAAACATAAGACCTTTTTACTCAGAGGGTTCAAAGTCCTACGGATTTGAAATTGCAGAACAACTTTCTTTCAGGCTTCCTGATCACATTATAGTTCCTATGGCTGGTGGTTCTTTGATAACAAAAATATGGAAAGCATTTTTGGAATTCAAAATGTTGGGATTGCTCAAGGAAGTTGATGTGAGGATGTACGGTGCGCAGGCGGAAGGGTGTGCTCCAATAGTTGATGCAGTAAAAAAAGGTCTCTCAATCTTTACTCCTGTCAAGAATCCAAAAACAATCGCTAAATCTCTTGCAATAGGAAATCCACCAGATGGGTACTACGCTATAAAAGTAATAAGGGAGTCAGGAGGTTGGGCAGAAGCTCCGTCAGATAAAGAGATAGTAGATGCAATAAAGATTCTTGCAGAAAAAGAAGGTATATTTACGGAAACAGCGGGAGGAGTGACGATGGGAGCATTTTTGAGACTTCTTGAAAGCGGTAAAATATCAAAATCAGATAGTGTCCTTATATCTTTGACGGGAAATGGAATAAAAACACAAGAAGCTCTTACAGAATATGTTCCGCCAGTCAAAACAATAGAACCTACAATTGAAAGCTTTGAAGATTTGTATAAAGATACTCTGAAAAATTTTGCTTATGAATCATAATGGTAGACTGTAATGCAAAAAATATGGAGGATTTAATATGGATGAAGAACTTCTCAGAAGATTTGAAGAAGCAAGAAAACACTCAATAATATCAAAAATAGGAAATACTCCCTGCGTCAGGCTTGATAGATTAAAAAAATTTCTTTCTTTGCCAGAAAACATCAATATATGGGGGAAGGTTGAGGGATTAAATCCAGGAGGTTCTGTAAAAGATAGACCTGCTCTTTTTATGATAGAAGATGGGATAAGGTCGGGCAAGCTCACAAGTGAGAAAATAGTTCTTGATTCAACATCGGGCAACACTGGAATAGCTTATGCTATGATTTGTGCAGTTTTGGGAATAAAATTGAAGCTCTGCATACCCTCAAATGCTTCTTTTGAGAGGTTAAAAATTCTCACTATATTTGGTGCCGAGCTTATTTTGACTGATCCTCTTGAAGGTTCAGACGGAGCCATGGCTGAATGTATGAGAATTTATGAGGAAAATCCAGATTTATACTTCAAACCAGATCAGTATTCAAATCAAGCAAATCCGAAAGCTCACTATACTACAACATCTTTGGAGATATGGGAAAGTTTGGAGGGTAAGGTAGATTTTTTTGTTGCAGGGGTTGGAACAGGTGGAACAATAATGGGTGCTGGGAAAAGGTTGAAAGAGCTCAATCCATCGGTTAAAGTTGTAGCAGTTGAGCCTGAGGAACCGGTTCATGGTCTTGAGGGGTTGCGCAACACAAAATACTCTGTTATTCCGAAAATTTTTGATGTAAATTTTCCTGACATTTATGTTAGGGTGAAAACAGAGGATGCATATCGGATGTGTCGTCTTGTTGCTTCATGTGAGGGGTTGTTTATAGGACCTTCGGCAGGCGCTGCCCTGAAAGCTTCTGAGATTATTGCAAGAGAATTTGCTCCTCATCGTATATCTTCAAATAGCTCACCCACTATAAATATAGTCGCTATTTTACCAGATTCGGGAGATAGATACTTTTCTTCCCGCTTGTGGGAAGACAAAAGATTTTTGGAGCTTTTAAGCAAAATAAGATGGCAAAGGGAAACAAAAAAAAGATAGCTATTACTATTACTTATCTTTTAACTGGGGTGGTTATTTCATCTTTGAACACGATCATAGAGGCGTTAGCTTATAAGTATGATTTATATGAGGTCAAAGGACCGTGGAAAATACTTGCTACTCCATTTCCTATGTTTATTTTGTGGATATTTCTTTCTTTTATATACATAGATGTGTATTATAGGATTAAAAATAAATTTCCTTCTTTGCTGTATGTGATTTTGGGCATAGTTCTTGGATGGTGTTTTGATTTTATAGGATGGAGAATCGGTCTTTTAGAAATAAAGGAAAAAGGAAGTCCATTTATAAATGCCTCGGTCTGGGTTATTTTAGTCCCTCTTACATTAGTTATACCAAAAATGATTTTGAAAGAAAAGTGAATATTCTGTTAGTTTTCAGATTTCAAACTTTGATCCAGAAGGTATTTTTACGTGGATGTTTTTTGTTATTTTTATACCATCACGAACAAAAAGTTTTGCTCCTTTTTCAAGTTCAATAAAAACAGAAACTCCCTTTTCTATAACAACATCTTTACCAAACTTTATCGTTGGAAAATTCTTCATTTTAAAATTTCTTCTGTTATCTACATTTACATCTCCGAATGGATATTTTGAGAAAATTTTAAGCTGTCCTCCTTTTTTTATATTGAGCCCATGTAAAAAGCTTTTTTCTCCGTTTTCTGGGTGGAAACAAGAAATAAAAAGTAAAGAATCATCTTCTAATTTCCATCCTGAAAAGTCAAAAAAGTTTAAAATTTTTTCTGAAAAGATTATGAATGGAGCGAGTTCTAATTTTGCTTTCTGAGATATGGAAGCTCCTCTTTCCTCTAATTTCTTCTTTGTGAAATTAATATAGTTTTTCTGCGTAGTTTCTACTGAATCTTCACCGAAAATAGATTTCGTAGGTGAAAAGAAAAGTTCTCTTTCAACTTCTACAAAGCTTACTTTCTCTTCATCTAATATTTCTGCAATATAGTGATTTAGAAACTCAATTGAACTTGTAATTATGAAATTATCATCTACTTTTACCTTTTTTTGGGTATATACTACCGGTCTCAGATTTTTTAGAATATCAGGAGTAATAAAATTTAGCGAAAATAGATTTGTGTTTATATGTCCGTATTCAAAAACGAGTTTATCCCCGTCTTTAAGTGAAAAGATTTCTCCCGCCTCGTTATATTCCAAGATTATCTTCTTCCTTCTTGCTCTGTCATACGCTGGAATTCCAATTTTTTCTCCTTCCTTTCTTTTTACGACTGATGATGTGAAAATATTTCCCTTTCTTATATGAAAACTAAGTCTTGGAGGGAAAAGCGGTTGAGCAAGCAGATTATCTACATTATGTAAAACGAAAAATTCTACCCCCAAAGATAGTAGTAATTTTTTTATTGATAAGATAGCAAATAGTGCTCCTCCATGACCGTCACCAGTTTTTACTATTGAACCATCTTTCCTCAAAACAGGAAGTCCATTTTCATCTATTCTTGGTAGTTCTCTTTGCTTGATCAAGAAGATGAAATCCTGCGGAATACCGAAAGGTTTTGAAGATACAAAATCTTCTATTTCTTTGTGAGTTGTAGAAGATGTAAGGATACACCACACGGGAATTTTGCCATACTCAAAAGCTCTTGCTAAAATCTCCCCAGCAAATACTTCAAGAAATGAAAAGTTCCCTACCGGAGTTATTGGAAAAAGTCCTTTTGTATTTTTTACGGTTAATTTTTGTTCATCCGACAATTCAGAAAAAAATCTCGTTGCAGATCCGCCTGCAAGTGTAAGGCAAGCCCATTTCCCTTGTTTTAAAGACAAAATCCCTTCTTCCGCAGAGTTTTCGGAAATTTTCTCAACATCGGGAGTAGTAAGATTTTTCATGCTTTTATATTGTTGAGAACTTCCACTTAGGAAAATTTCTCTATGTAGTTTCAGAAGTTCAAAATCAACTTCTGACATTTCCTCAAAAAATCTTCTCAAAACCTCTTCATCATCTTTAAGTTTGAAAAATATTTCATATATACCGTATGATATTATCTTGTTAAATACATCATAGAAAGCTTCATTTTTTCTAAGAAACTTGTATATGAATTCTGGTATTTTGTGAGTTTTTGTTTTGTTCATATTTTTAATTTTAGTCTCCTCTTTTTATCGCTGCTACTCCTGTTCTGACTAACTCCTTTATGCCGAATGGTTTGAGGAGCTGCAAAAATGCTGATGTTTTATCTCTATCTCCCGTTATTTCAATCGTTAGAGATTTCAAAGTTACATCTATTATTTTGCCCCTGAAAATTTCTACGAGTCTCATTATTTCGTCTCTGTTTTCTTTTGTCGCTGAAACTTTTACAAGGAGCAATTCTCTTTCAACATGAGGAATATCTGTTATGTTGCTTACTTTTATTACCTCTATTATTTTTCTGAGCTGTTTCTCAATTTGTTCAACTACTCTTTCATCTCCTTTTGTGACGATTGTCATTCTTGAATAATTTGGGTCTTGGGTTTCACCAACGCATAAGCTTTCTATGTTGTATCCTCTTCCTGCAAAAAGTCCAGCTATTTTTGCAAGAACCCCTGGTTTGTTTTCAACCAAAAGAGAGAGAACATGTAATCTTACTTCTGTTTTTCTTTGAGGTCTTTTTGGAAGCATATCTCTGCTCAAACCTTCAAGAGGAGCGATGGGGGTAGATAGTATTCTTTGGGCTTCTTCTATTCTTTGGGATTCTTCATCGGTGTTTTCTCTCTTTTTTTCTTTCTCTTTTTGCTTTTCGTTTTCGTTTTTTTCACTTTGCATAGATAATAAAGATAAAAAGGAATTTTCAACTGAAATTGCTGTCCAAAATTTTTACCTTTGTCTGATTGAAATTTAAATTGGAAATTTAATAGAAGTATTTTCGTGAGTAAAATAGAAACTTTTATTTTGCATAGTGCTAAAATCCCTTTTGTTTTGCATTTTGCATTTTAGTCTAACATCTAAATATAATTGATAGCAAATAATAATGTTGATTTTGATTGGTTGAGAGAATGTTATTGAAAGTAAAGAAGCTCAAAGAAGATGCAAAAATACCAGTTTATTCCACTGAGGGAGCAGCTGGGTTAGACATTTTCTCTGCTGAGGAAATTGAAATACCGCCTGGGGAGTGGAGAGTCGTTGGAACAGGAATTTCTATTGAACTGCCAGAAGGTTTTGAGGCACAAGTGAGACCCAGATCAGGTCTTGCTCTCAAAGGTATAACAGTTCTCAATACTCCCGGAACAATTGACCCAGATTATAGAGGTGAAGTTAAGGTTATTCTTTTTAATGTTTCAAACAAAAGTTTCAAGGTAGAAAAAGGAATGAGAATAGCCCAACTCGTTATATCAAAGTTTGAAAGAGTTAAAGTGGAGGTTACAGACTCTTTGTCTGACACAAAAAGGGGTGAAGGAGGATTCGGTAGCACAGGAATTTTTTAGAAATCTGTTGTTAAAAATCTGGTATTTTCATCGAAATGAAATTATTTATTGGAAAGATTTTAGTATGCATAGGTATCTGAAAATTGCTATCTTAACCTACATTCCCAAACTACAACCAAAATAATATTTTCATTTAGTCATAGGTTGGTTGAACTTCTTTTTGCGGAACTTGATAAAAAAGATGTTTGATAGATGAAAACTATCGTCCATCTATTTTCTCAACAACGCTTTGGGATTATCCGAAACAAAGCTATGATGATACACCGAAAGGAAATAATAAATATCCTGGTGTCACTCCTGCTTTCATTATTTATAATTTGATTCATAGATACACTGAACCAGGAGAGATTGTTTGCGATCCTATGGCTGGCTCTGGAACAACAATTGATGTTTGCAAAGAAGAAAAACGTCGCGTTATCGCTTTTGATATAGTACCAACGAGACCAGATATAATTCAAGCGGATGCAAGAAATCTTCCTTTGAAAGATAATTCTATTGATATGATTTTTATTGATTCACCTTATGGTGATAATATAAGATATAATGAGCACCCACTCAATATCGGGCATATTCCTGCACATGATGAAAAATTTTTTGACGAACTTGAAAAGGTTATGATTGAGTGTCATAGGGTTCTCAAAGATAAAAAGGTTCTTGCATGGTTAATTGGTGATCAGTGGGCAAAAGGTATTTTTATACCTGTTGGTTTTAAGGTTTATGAACGATTGGTCAAATACTTTGAACCGGTTGATATTGTTTGTGTTGTCAGGAGAAATCAATCTTCAAACACACCTTTCTGGCATAGTAAAGCAATCCAGCATAATTTTTATTTGAGGGGTTTCAAGTACCTCATAATTGTCAGAAAATCTTATGAGAAAAATTCTCCAAAAGATTTGAGAATCAAGTGGAATTACTATGAAAGAGAAAAAAAAGAAAAACCGAGCACATTGAAAAATATATAGCGGAGCAGATCAAAAGGAGAGGTATAAAATTCTTATCTGAAATTCTGAAGGAAGCAAAGGAAATGTATGAGAAAAGTTTGCAAGGAGTTGTTAAGGATGTGGAGCAATCTTGGAAGCCTTTTAAGGGGAATATACTGGAAAAAATTATCCTTGATGCAATAGGTGATGAAGTTAGAAAACTTGGCTTAAACGTTATACTTGGCAAAAATTTAGAGAAAAAAGATGACAATTTAGATGAATGCTTATGTAAGGTTAAAAGAAGTGTCCTTATTGACTATGGTGAATTTGGTATGCATCTTCCAGATGTTGATTTAGTTATTTATGACCCGAAAGAATGTAAAGCTTTGGCTATAATTTCTTCAAAGGTAAGTTTGAGGGAACGCATAGCGCAAACTGGATATTGGAAATTAAAACTTCAAGGTAGTCCTGTTACGAAAAATATAAAGGTCTTCTTTGTAACTTTGGATGAGGATGGTGATCTTGTTGTCAAAAACCCGGCAAAGAAAGGAAGAGCCATTGCAGAAACGGATACAGATGGAACATTTGTTATAACTACACGAGAAGTTGAAGAAAGCGAGAAAATCAAAAAAATTGATAGATTTTCAGAAGTTCTTCGCAAATTTACTTTACAAGAAGTAATCAATTTTATTTTTTAAATCTTTTGAAATATTACGAAAAAATAACGAGCAGACTCGTTTGAATTAAAATTTCAAAGTATGCGCTTTGATAAATTTACAACTCGTGCCCAAGAGGTAATAGAAGAATCTGCTGAGCTTGCAAGAAAAAGGGGAAACGGAGAAGTTTTTCCCGAGCATCTTGCTTACGCTCTTGTAAAAGGTCCTATGTCAAGTGTAATAAAAGGACTTGGAAAAGATCCAGTAAGACTTATATCAAGATTAGATGCAGAAATCGCTCGTCTTCCAAAAGTTTTCGGAGATTCCTCTGAAATTTATATATCTCCTCCTATGAGAAAAGTTTTGTCTCGTGCGGAAGATGTTGCCAACCGACTCGGAGATAACTATGTATCAACGGAACATCTTTTCATTTCTGTTCTTGAATATGATCCGGTTATGAAGGTTTTCTTACAGGAAGGTATAAGTCCATCAGAAGTTGAAAAATATATTCTTGATTTGAGAAAAGGGAAAAAAGTTGAAAGTAAAGAAGAAGATTTAGGAGAAGGTTCTTCACTTGAAAAGTTTGGAAGAGATTTGACTGCTCTTGCGGCTCAGGGAAAATTAGATCCTGTGATAGGTCGTGAAGATGAAATAAGAAGAGTAATTGAAGTTCTTATGAGAAGAACAAAGAATAACCCAGTTCTCATAGGTGATCCTGGTGTTGGGAAAACAGCAATAGTTGAGGGACTTGCTCAAAAGATAGCAAAAGGAGATGTTCCAGAACCCCTCAAAGGAAAAAGAATTTTCCAGCTTGATATGACATCTTTGCTTGCTGGTGCAAAGTATAGAGGTGAGTTTGAAGAAAGACTTAAATCTGTTCTGAAAGAGGTTCAGGAAAGCAACGGAGAGATAATTTTGTTTATTGATGAGGTCCATAATCTTATAGGGGCTGGAAGAGCGGAGGGGCAGGCAATTGATGCCGCGAACATTCTTAAACCTCCTCTGGCTCGTGGTGAAATAAGAATGATAGGAGCTACAACCGTTGATGAATACAGAAAATATATAGAAAAAGATCCAGCGTTGGAGAGGAGGTTGCAACCTATTTATGTCAGGGAACCAACCGTTGAGGAAACAATTTCTATTTTGAGAGGATTGAAACAAAAGTATGAGGTTCATCATGGGGTCAAAATATCAGATTCGGCTATCGTTGCGGCTGCAAAGCTCTCCGCTCGTTATATTCAAGATAGGAAGTTGCCAGATAAAGCCATAGATCTTATAGACCAAGCTGCGAGCTCTTTGAGAATGCAGATTGAAAGCTTACCAGCTCCAATATACGACCTTGAAAAAAAGATATCTGAACTTGAGGTTGAGAAACAAGCCCTTAACATGGAGCTTTCCACAGCTTCTCCGAGGGAAAAGCAGGAAATAGAAAGAAAAATAAAAGATATAGAAGATAAGTTAGCTGAGTTAAGAGCAAGACTTTCCGAGCTCAGAGCAAAATGGGATAATGAAAGAAAACTTCTCGAAAGAATAAGAGAGTTAAAAGACAAAATATCTGAACTTGAATATGAGGCAGAAAAGGCAACTCGTATGGGAGATTACGAAAAGGCAGCAAGAATAACATATGGTGAAATTCCAAACTTAAAACGGGAACTTGAAAAGTTGAACTCAGAATGGGAGAATATAAAAGACAAACTAATCTCTGATCAGGTGACAGAAGATGATATCATGAGGCTTGTTGCCAAAATGACAGGGATTCCAGTTGAAAGAATGAAAGAAGAGGAAATAGAAAAGTTAGCCAGGATGGAGGAGTTCTTGTCAAGAAAAGTTGTTGGACAGGAAGAGGCGATTTCTTTGATCGCTAATACAATAAGAAGGGCGAGAGCTGGTTTTTCAGATCCGAAAAGACCCATAGGTTCATTTTTGTTTTTAGGACCCACTGGTGTTGGAAAAACTTTAACTGCAAAGGCTCTTGCAGAATTCCTTTTTGGAGATGAAAATGCTCTTATAAGAATTGATATGTCAGAGTACATGGAAAAACATTCTGTTGCTCGGCTAATAGGTGCTCCACCAGGATATGTGGGTTATGAAGAAGGAGGGCAACTTACAGAAGCTGTGAGGAGAAAGCCGTTTTCAGTTATACTTTTTGATGAGGTTGAAAAGGCTCACCCCGAGGTTTTTAATATACTTTTGCAAGTTCTTGATGATGGTCGCCTTACAGATTCAAAAGGAAGAACCGTTGATTTCAGGAACACAGTTATAATTATGACATCTAATCTTGGTAGCGATATTATAATGCGTGAGAGTTTTGATGTTGCTAAATCAAAAGTAAAAAATCTTCTTTTGTCTTATTTCAGACCTGAATTTATAAACAGAATAGACGAGATAGTTATTTTTAAACCAATTGATAGACAAATGCTTCTCAAAATAGTTGAACTTGAACTTGACAAAGTAAAAGCAAGGGCAGAGGATCGCAGGATAAAACTTTCTTTTACAGATTCTCTGAAAAATTTCATAGCTGATGTTGGGTATGATCCGTCTTTTGGAGCAAGACCTCTAAGACGCGCAATCCAAAAATACATATTAGATGAGCTTGCATTAAAATTCATAAAAGGTGAAATTTCAGAGGGAGATGAAGTTGTAGTTGATTATGATGGAAAATCTGTTGTTTTCCAGAAAGTGTCTTAAATTCTGAGAAAAATATTTGTTTTTTGACTTATTCTTTTTTATCTTTAAGTTATTAATTGTATGCCACAGGTTGCAATAATAATGGAGAGCAAGAGTGATTTGGAATACATGAAGGAAGCTTATGAGCTCTTGAAATCTTTTGATATTGATGTTGAAGTTAAAGTTATTTCTGCGCACAGAACTCCTGAATATGCGTTCAGTTTTGGTAAGGATGCAAAAAATGAGGGGTTTGAAGTTATAATTGCAGGTGCAGTTGGAGCTACGCATTTACCGGGTGTTATTGCTTCTTTAACTACTCTTCCTGTGATTGGAGTTCCAATACCTACAAAACAACTAAATGGTTTAGATTCTTTACTTTCTATTGTACAGATGCCTTATGGTGTTCCTGTTGCAACAGTGGGCATTGGAAATGCAAAGAATGCATCCCTTCTTGCTTTGAGAATTCTTTTAATTAAATATGAGGATATAACCCATAAACTCAAAGCATTTGCTGAAAAGATGAAAAATGAAGTTCTCTCTTCAAAGCTCGAAATTTAAGATATGAATATTGGGTGAAATAAAGTTCGGGTGTATGCTATTATTATTAAAGGCAGAAATTTCCTTTTTTTGTATTAGAAGAAGGCAAAGAAGCTTCCGCTTGCAAGTTCGCTGATAAATTTAAAAAAAATTGGTTTTTCTGTATTTTTTCAAAAAAATTACTAAGATAAATTAATTTGGATAAAGTAGTAAAAATCTTTATAGGTGAGAACTCTGGATTTTGCTTTGGAGTCAAAAGAGCTGTAGATAAAGCAATTGAACTTGCTCAAAACGGAAAAGTTTATTCTTTGGGTTACATAATTCATAACGAACAAGCGGTCCAGAAACTAAAAGAAGCAGGAGTTGAAACAATAGAGAATCCAGAAAATATTCTCTCATCAAATCTGAACGGAGCTAAAGTTATAATAAGAACTCACGGAATTAAAAAGCAAATCGTAGATGAACTAAAAAAAAGAAATGTAGATTTTTTTGATGCTACTTGTCCTTTTGTTGTAAGATCACAAAGGATAGTTGAGAAACTTTCTGATCAAGGTTATGGAATTGTTATTTTTGGTAATCCAAGTCATCCAGAAGTAATTGGGGTTGTCTCATATATAAAAACTAAAAAATTCTTCATAGTGCAAAAGCCAGAAGATGTTGATTCTATCCCATATATAAAAAAGGTTGCTGTTATATCTCAAACCACCCAGAAGCTTGATGATTTCATAGAAATCGTAAAAAGATTAATAGAGAAAGGATTTGAAATAAGAGTTTTTAACACTGTCTGTGAGGTCACAGTAGATGCTCAGAAGGAAGCAAAGGAAATAGCCAAGCTCTCTGATGTTGTTATAGTCATAGGTGGTAAGATGAGCTCAAATACGGAAAAACTCTACAAAGTCTGTAAAGAAATAGTTGAATCTCATAAGATTGAAACTGCTGATGAACTTGAATTAAGCTGGATTTCGGGAAAGGAAAAAATAGGTATAGTAGCTGGAACTTCCACACCTGACTGGGTTATATCAGATGTCATAAAAAAGATAAAAGATTTATCTGAAAGCAAAGAAATTCAAATAGTAAAGGTTGGTAAAAAAAACAAGTTTTCTGCCGAAGTGGCTAATTGGGATGTCTGATTGACCGAATTTTAAAATTTGCCTTCACTACCATTTTCTTATCTTTTATTTGTATATGCTAACATTTAATCTTTATATTCTTGATATTTCAATTTGAAAATTTGTTTAAAACTCGGAAAAATCATTTTTAGAGGATTATAATCTATTTTATTTGATTATTTTTGTTAATTATTAATTTTTAATGAGGTGTGAGAATGCAAGATTATCGCAAGTTAATATTTATTGATAAGTGATGTGAAGTAGATATTATGAAGAAAAATAATTGATTTATTGCGAAATAAGAAAGTATAGAATTGGAGAATTTATACAAAAGGTTAGAAGTGAATTTTTAAAATAAAGTAAAATGAGGGCGGAGCAAAGAGAGGAGCAATTTGGTATAAGAGATATAATTTTTGCTTTCAAAAAAAACAAAAAAACTTTCATCTTGTCTTTTATTGCTTTTTCTTTTTTTGTTGCATTTTCTCAGTTCATCTTTCTGAAAAAGGAAAAGAAAATCACATACTATGAAGCTAAGGGCTCTGTTAGTTTCGGGAATTTTTCTTATCTCCCAGCTATAATGCAAAAACTTGGAATTAATATGAATGAGATAAGTCCAGACCTTGAATTTGAATCAAAAGTGATGGTTTCAGATGAAGTTTTAGGTAGAGCTTTTGATATTCTTCAAAAAGGAAATCATACCCAGGATTACGATGAGAGCAAAAAAAGATTTATAGGAAATGTTAGAGGTAATTTATCGGTTTCAATAGATCAAAAAGAAAAATTTATCACTATAACTTTGGTCTGGGGGACAAAAGATGAAGCTGTTCAGATAGTGAACGCCATTTTAGATGCATATTATGAATATTCGCAGGAGCGTTTCAAAAATGAAGTATCGCGGGCTGTTGAGATGGTTGATGTTGCTTTGTCTCATATTGAGGATCTTCTTTCTCGTTCATACCTTGATTTTGCGTCTTTTGCTGCAAAGACGGGAATTGTTGATGCAAAGTATCAGATAAAGCTTATTTTTGATTCTATGCAGGTTCTGAAAGACAAACTCAGAAATATTGATGTAAAAATAGCAGTATTCAAAAATACACTTTCTGATATAGACCTAAAAAAGAAGATAAGTGCAGAAGATATATTCGCTCTTTCTGAAATTGAAGGTGTGGAGAAATTATATGAAGAGTATAATTCACTTCAGATGAAAAGAGACGAGCTTCTTACCCAATATACTGAAAGACATCCGAAAGTTTTATCAATAGATAATCAGCTCAATTCAATTGTTGAAAGAATGAAAAGAATAATATCATTTGAGATAAGAAGGCTCCAGCTTGAAAGAGAAGCTGTGATAAAGGAAATAGCGCAAATAAATGAAAGTATATTTAATTTTTCAAGTCAATTTGTTGAATACCTGAGAAAAAGAGACAAGATAGACCTTATAAACTCTCTGTTTTACAACTATTACGAAGGGTTGATGAATGCGACTTTGCTCGGTGGTATAAGGTTCTCTATGATATCAAAGGTTTCAAAACCTGAATTTGCAGTTGCAAGATCATCAAGAGGGAATAAGCTATCATGGATTATTTTCCTAAGCTTTATTGTCGGATTAGTTGCTGGATTTGTATCTGTTTATGTTTCGGAGGTATTAGATATGAAGTTCCGGTCGGTTGATGAGGTTGAAGAACTAATTTCTGCTCCTATATTGGGAATTTTGCCGAGATTTCACGATGAACCTTCTCGTCTTGCATTTGAGCAGGGTATTGAGGGGATAAGAATAAATGTGGAACTTCTTTCGTTGAAAAAAAATATAGCGATTTTCTGCTTATCTTCTATCTCTTCGGAAGGGAAATCAACGATATCTTTTGGTCTTGGAAAATCTTTTGCTGCTTCCGGAAAAAAAGTTGTGGTTTTGGACCTTAATCTCAGGCATCCAGCTCTCTCAAATTCGCTCGGATATGAAAGTTCCCACGGTTTTGTTGATATCGTAACTTATGACTTGAAGCTTGAAGATGTCTTAAAGAAAATAGATGAAAACTTTTACTTTATCCCCGCTGGAACTCGCCATCCTTCTCCCTCATCTTTTCTCTCTCATCAGAATGTAAAAGATTTTATAATATCTTTGAAGGAAAAATTTGATTATGTAATCGTTGATTCATCTCCAATCCTTGCTGTCTATGACATATTGAATCTGATTCATCTGTCTGATTTCAACATTTTAATTATGGGAACAGATAGAATTTCAAAGGTTCATGCAAAGAGAGTGAGCACACTCATCCGACAAGTCAGAAGCAAGATAGATGGTGTTGTTTTGAACTTCGTAGATGAGAAAGTTTCTCCTTACATAAAATATTATGTGTATAAATACGGATATTATTACTACTATTATCAATCGGGAGACAAAAGTAAAAGAGACAATAAAAAGAGAAAGTAAAAAGTAAAAAATATAGATTAACTTATACTTATCACCTTGTATATCCCTTCTTCAACTTTTTTATATGGAATGAGTGAGCAGATATGATGTTTTTGAGGGCATTCATTCTTTCCAAATAGAGAACATGGGCGACATCTTAATTTCCCGTATTCTACAATATATGTCTTACCATAAGGTGAAAATCCCATATGAGGTGTTGTTGAGGTGAAGATTGCAACGCATGGTATAGAGAGTGCATTTGCTATGTGCATTATTCCTGAATCAACGCTCACTACACAGGAGGATTTTGATATGAGGTAAATCAGATCGAGTAGCGATAGTTCTCCAAAAAATTTTTCTCCTCCTTCAATTAGTTTTGAAGTCTCTGGTTTTTCACCAACGACTGCAACTTTGAACCCATTTTTTTCAAGCGACTTTATAAGCAAGGAACATTCTTTTTCAGACCACATTTTTGTTCTCCAGCGAGATTCGGGAGCAACACATACTATTTTTTTCTCCGGATCTTTTTTCAAAAAATTTTTTAATTTTTCTGATTCAGGTGATTGCGGAGGGAAAATTTTAGGACTAATATTGATTTCAGAATTGAGATCAAAAGAATAATTTTTTTCTTCTTCTGATGATTTTAATTCTGATTTTAGGATTTCCAAAGATTTTTCTTTAAATCTCTGAACTACTGGTTTTATTTTTGAGAAATCTTTAAGTAAAAGTGCTTTTCTTCTCTCAATCCTTTGAGCATCCCATACATATGTCCTTTTTCCCGCAGGGTCTAAAAACATTCTTATGATTTTTGTCAAGATTTTATCTTGAAGGTCTAAAATAAAATCGGGTTTTATTCTTTTTAATTTTTGTAAAACTTTTATTAGTTCACCTAAAGTTGAATCCTTCAAAGTTATTATCTCCTTGATTTCAGGATTTAATTTGAGTAATGGTTCATATTTTTCTTTTGTTATGAAAAAAATATCAAAATTTTTTTTTAGTATCTCTACTGCTATCTGAGATAGAACAACATCTCCAAGAGAGCTTAACCTTATTATCAGAACTTTTTTCTTTTTATTTGTCATTTGTTGCCATCATTATC
The DNA here is from genome assembly GCA_032249135.1 of Candidatus Calescibacterium sp. Taxonomy (GTDB): domain Bacteria; phylum Calescibacteriota; class Calescibacteriia; order Calescibacteriales; family Calescibacteriaceae; genus Calescibacterium. Next base: position 62,673 of record JAVVGL010000011.1, read on the forward strand.
TTCTTCCTCACTTTTCTTTTTCTTTTTCTTTTTCTTTCCATTTTCTTGTTATTTTAGTGAATTTTTCCTCTTGATTTTTGCTAATTCTTCTTTTATTTCATACACTGAAAGAAAAATTAAAGATAAGATTATTATGAGTGCCCAGATTGATGTTTTTACTCCTAAAAATTCAGGAGTCTGACATATATTTCCTTCGCATATTTCTTGCTTACCTATTTTTGTCTCGTTTATTATAAGAACTATATCTGCCATTATTGCTGGTATCGTTGGGAATATTGAAAGCATTTTTATTTTCTCGTAAAACAAGCTTATTACAAATATTGCACCTGTGCTTGCAAGACTATATCTTATTATCAGACATAGTTTGCAAGGTAGATTGCCTTGCACGAACTCGACCCAAAAACTCCCTATAATTCCTATTGCGCACAAGATAATTCCTAACAGGGATCTCTTAGCCCTCACTTTCCAAAAATTATTTATTGTGTTTTGAGATTTCCGCAAATTCTGAAAAGTTGGAAGGCAG
>JAVVGL010000012.1:0-61592 GCA_032249135.1 Candidatus Calescibacterium sp.
TCCAAAAGGTCAAAGCTATGAAACAATTCAATTATATAACTTCTCGTAAATGTTCTATGATTATTGAAGAAAACAACATTTTCTCTATATACAGGAACACTTACTATTGCAAATCCTCCATTTTTTGTAATTCTGTTAATTTCCTCTATTGCCTTTTCGGTTCCAAATGGATCTAATTTATCTCCGTATCTTCCAAGTCCAATATGTTCAAGAACACAAAGTGAAGAAATACATTCAATAGAATTGTTTTTAAAAGGCAACTCAGTAGCAGAAGCTCTAATGAATGTGAGATTTTTAAGTTTAACTCTTTCAGGTGGTCTTATATCAACAAACAAAACAGGCAAATACTGAGAGATTATTGACATTGTTTTTACAGATGAAGCAATATCAACTAAAAATTTTGGTTTGAGCTCAAAAATCTTTCTCGCAGCCCAGGCATCCTGATAAAAATATATAGGTTCAATCGGGGTGTATGAAGCTCTATCGTTCAGACAAGGATAAATATCAGCAAGATTAAAAACCAATCTTTTATTTTTGCGGGAAAGTCTTGAAAAAACAAAAAGATCTCTAAAATACCAAGGTAAATCAAAAATATTTTTTGTTCTCTTGAGAGCTCTCAAAGATTTATAAGTCAATAAAATAGGGAGAAAAAACTTTTTATTTTTAAGCCATCTCCTCACCTTTTTGAAGCCGACCATAAAATTAATTTAGCGATTTCCATGAAATCTAAATTTTACTTTTCAAACTTTCAAATCTAAAAAATGTAATAATTCCTTCAAACATAATTTTTATGTTATGTCTTGTTTTCTGATAAATTATATCAACCAAAAATACTGTGATAGTAAGAGAAATCATAAAGCTTATTATAGCGCCAACAGCACCATATAATGGTAGAAAAATCATGTTAAATAGAACATCAGAAATTGCCCCTAAAAACATAGTAAATGTGCTAAACCATATAAGATTTTCTGTCAGCAGATAAACACCTCTTATTACTCCAAAAAATGTAAAAAATAGGCGGAAAGACATCAAAGAAAGTAAAATTCCGGCTGGCTCGTAAGTTGAACCATATAAAAAAAGTATGATTTTCTTTCCGAAAAAGAAAATGGGTAATCCGGTAAAAATAAAAGCTATTGTCATAAGCCTATATAAATCTCTCAATCTCCCTTCAAATTTTTCCTTTGCATAAACCTTGGTTCTCTCAACCGATGTATAAAAAGACCAATAAACAACCATAGGAATAAATCCAAAAAACTCTATAAGTCTCATCGCAGAAGAATAGTATCCGAGTTCTTCCTTTGACAAAAACTTCAAAATAATTATTTGATCAACCTTTGCCTGAATTATGTTGAGAGTACTTGCGAGAAACAAAGGAAAAGCATCTTTTATTATTGATTTCGCTATTTTGACATCAAATAAACTGAACTTGAAAAAAGATGGAAGTTTCTGAGACTTGTAAATCATCAAAGAAAACAAAGCTAAACTCACAGAATCAAGAAAGTAAGAAAAAACAAACCAGAATAAATTCGCCTTTGCCAATATCAAGTAAATTTTGAAAATAGATATCAAAAAAAGCTGAATCAATTTCCTTATTGATATGTATTTCGCCTGGACTTTGGAAAGATAATAAAAATCTACAACATCAAAGCTTTGCAACATAAGTCCAAAATTTAGCAAAGTTATAAACAAAAAAAGTTCAAAATCAGTTGAAACAAAATACGAAGTAGGTATGAATAAAAGAAATATAAGAAAGCTTCCCAAAAATCTTATCCAAAAAGAGGTTCCCAAAATTTTGAACTGAACACTCTCATTTCTTATAATCTCCCTCACAACAAGACCATCAAGTCCAAACCTTGAAAATGCGTAAGCTATCTGATTGAAAGCTACAACATAGCTCAAAGCTCCGTAATTTTCAGGTTGAAGGTATCTTATAACCCAAATACCTATCAGGGTACTCAAAACTAATCTCAGAAACTGTTCCAAAAATAACCAAAGAGTATTTGCACCGTATTTTTTTAAACCTTCGTTTTCGGAAATGTTTTTGAAAAGCTCTCGGATAAAGTTAAAAATTTTTTGCAAAACTTTGATTTTACCTTGTGTTTCTCCCATAAGTAGAATCAATAAATTAGATCATCAGGTCGTCTAGGAACCAAATCAATCAATTTATAAATTTTGGTAAAATCAGAAGCAAATTGATAAAATCTAAAAAGAAAATCTTTCTTTACATCAAAAATTAAAGTTATCTTTAATAAAATAAAGAATGTTTGAGGTTGAAAATAACAAAAAAACAGAAGTAAGTAAATTTGGAGAATTTGAAGAAAAGCTCCTCAAAGCTAAATCATTGCTCTCGACAGACATAAGGTATATAAAAGGAGTTGGACCTATTTTGGCTCAAAATTTATATAAAAAAGGAATATTTACAGTAGAAGATGCTTTATTTACATTACCAAAATCTTATGAGAATAGAACAAATGTAAAAAAAATATCAGAACTTCAAGAAGGAGAAAAAGCAGTAGTAGTAGCTCAAATAATACGCAAGGAGGATCTAACTTTGCCAACTGGTAAAAATATAAAAAAAATTATAATTTATGACGGTTCTGGAACTCTTGAATGCATATGGTTTTCAAGCACAAACTACATTGAAATATTTGATGAAGGAGATGAAATTGCAGTTTTTGGAGAGGTAAAATCTTTCAGAGGAATATTGCAAATGTACCATCCAAAAATAGTAAAAAAAGATAAAATTTCTCAACTCAAAGTAGGAAAAATTATCCCTTTATATGTCGTTTCAGATTATTATGAATCATCTCAAATAGCAAGAGTAATAAGATCGGTATTAGAAAGCTGCAAAGACTACATCATATCGTTGGTTCCAAGATCAAAAGAGAAAGAATACAATTTACCTACACTAAAAGAAGCTCTCCTGAAAGTCCATATTCCTGAAAAATATGTAAAAAGTATAGAGGAGATAGAAGAGGCGAAAAGAAGGATAATATTTGAGGAGATATTCAGAACTCAGGTTTCTTTATTTATGAAGAGGAAAAAAGTAAAAGAGAAATCAGCACCGCAGATGATAGTAAGTGATTCCCTCATAAATTTTTTCTTTTCAACTTTACCTTTCAGACCAACGAACGCACAGATCAGAGTGATAGAAGAAATAAGAAAAGATATGCAGGGAATCCATCCTATGTATAGGTTAGTTCAAGGAGATGTTGGTTCTGGTAAAACACTTGTGGCATTTGCAGCATCTTTGATTTCAGCAGTAAATGGCTACCAGACAGCTGTTATGTCTCCAACAGAAATACTCTCAAAGCAGTTGTATGAAAACTTCAAAAAATTTGGGGCTCCATTCGGCTTAAATGTTCAACTAATAACTGGTAGCACAAAAAAATCTGAAAGGAAAGAAATATATCAAGGTCTTGCGAGAGGAAAAATCAATATTGTAGTTGGAACGCACGCACTAATATATGATGAGGATTTAAAATTTGAAAAATTGGGACTCGTTATAATAGATGAACAACACAGGTTTGGAGTTCTTCAAAGAATAGAACTTATAAATAAAGCAGATAAAAATTTACCTCACATTCTCGCTATGACCGCAACTCCGATACCAAGAACAGTATCTCTGACAGTCTGGGGAGACCTTGACATATCTATAATTGACGAATTTCCACCGGGTAAGAAACCAGTAAAAACAAAAGTACTACGAGAATCAGAAAAGTTTTTCCTATGGAAAGAAATAGAGAAAGAACTTGAAGATGGGGGAAAGGTATTTGTAGTGTACCCGCTTCTGAAAGATTCTGAAAAATTAGAATTACCATCGGCTGAGGGAATGTATAAAGTTTTATCAGAGAAGTTCTCAAAATGGGGTGTCGGATTAATACACGGAAAAATGAGTGGAGAAAAAAAATCACAAATAATAAAAGATTTTGCAGAGGGAAAAATAAATCTTCTCGTCTCAACAACGGTAATTGAGGTTGGAATAGATGTCCCAGATGCAACTTTAATTGTTATAGAGCACGCTGAAAGGTTTGGTCTATCTCAAATACACCAAATGAGAGGCAGGGTTGGTAGAAGAGAAAGGGAAGGAAAATGCATCCTTGTTATTCCTGATAATCTTTCTGAAAACTCGGAAAATAGAATAAGAATTCTCGAGAAAGAATCTGATGGTTTTAAAATAGCAGAATATGACCTTGAAATAAGGGGACCTGGAGATATTCTTGGAACTCGTCAGCATGGGTTTTCAGATATAAAGGTAGAAGCTCTGAAAGACACGAAACTTATATCCATCGCAAGAGAAATTGCAAAAAAAGTTGTATTTGAAAACTTAATCCCGGAAGAAGAAATTATTTTTAGTAAAACTTTTGAAATTTTTCTTCAAGATAAAGCAGACCTTGTCATGTCAGGATAAAAGATAAAAAATTTATCCGCACCATTTCATCTGTTTAATTCTGTATTCTTCTTCACATTTAGGTTTGGAACAGATTAATAAGTGTGATAAGCTGGAATGAATCAAAAGAAGAATTGTTTGCTTATTAAAGCTTGCAGTTTAAAAAATTGAAAATCATAAACTTTTTTTAAAAGTTTGTAGTTATAAATAAGTGAAAATACAAGAATTAAAAAAGTAATAGTAAGCCAGAGAGAGGAAATAGAGGAGAAATCCAAAAAGGAGAAAATAATTCAAAGAGAAGTAGATTTCCTCAAACTCAAAAAATATCTTTCTCTGCCAAATATCCTTCTGATTTTAGGAGTGAGAAGGTGTGGAAAATCTGTTCTTTCGTGATAAATTCTGAAAGATTTGAAAAACCTTCCATACATAAATTTTGACGATGAAAGGTTATTTGATTTTACCTCAAAGGATTTTGATTTGCTTCTTCAAGCATTCTACGAGTTGTATGGTGATTTTGATTACGTTGTTTTAGATGAACCTCACAACATTCAGGGTTGGGAACTTTTTGTAAATAGGTTGAGGCGAACAAAGAAAGTTATAATCACTGGTTCAAATTCTAATCTGCTTTCAGGAGAACTTGCCACACATCTTACAGGAAGATATATTGATTTTACTTTATTTCCATTTAGTTTTCGCGAATTCCTCAAGTTTTATGATTTTTCACTCTCTCCGGAAGATGCGTATTCTACAAAAAAAGAAGCACAAGTCAAAAAGTTTCTTGATGATTATCTTTCAGCGGGCGGATTTCCTGAAAGACTTATTTTCGGAAGAGAAATCTTAGTTAGAATCTATTCAGACATAATAGAAAAGGATATACTAACAAGGTATAAGATAAAAAAGAAAAAAACTTTCAAGGAGCTTACCAGATATCTCATATCAAACTTTTCCTCTGAGATTTCCTTCAATAAACTAAAAAATATATTCGGAATAAAGGATGTTCATACTTTGAAAAACTGGATCTCTTTTTTAGAAAGTGCTTATCTGATTTTTATCTTAGAAAGATTCTCTTTCAAACTCAAAGAACAATTTATAGCTCCAAAAAAAGTTTATTGCATAGATACAGGATTAGCCGGTGTTATAGGATACAAGCTCATGGAAGATAAAGGGAAACTTATGGAAAACCTTGTTGCCGTTGAACTTTTAAGAAGAAAAAGCTACTGGAATAACTCATGGGAGATATATTATTGGAAAGACCATCAACAGAACGAGGTTGATTTTGTCATAAAAGAGGGCAAGGATGTCGTACAGCTTATTCAAGTTTGCTACGATATTGAAATGTATAAAACAAAGGAAAGAGAAATCAAAAGCTTACTCAAAGCAAGTAAAGAGTTAAGGTGTGATAATCTCACAATAATTAACTGGGATTACTACGGTGAAGAAGAAGTTCAAAATCAGTTGGAGAAGGGGAAAAAATCGAAAAAATTTATAAAGTTTATTCCTCTGTGGCGTTGGCTTATTGAAGTTGAAAAATGAAAAAAGAGGAAAAATTCTTAAAGAAAAGAGAAACTGAATTCTGGCAAAGAGCAAAAGAAGATTTCAAAAAAAGAAGGTTCAATTTATCTACATTAGATGTTGAACAAGCCATTCAGTTGTTCCTAAAACACCTTATATTCGTAAAAGCTGGGGATTTCCCAAAAACCCATAACTTTGGTAAATTATTTGATGAACTTTCTGAAATTTACAACAGCAAAGAGATAAAAAATTTTTACGAAAATCACATCTTGGAGTTCAAAGCTTTGAAAGGTGCCTACATAACATCAAGATACTTCCCGAGGGAATTTGAGAAAATTGAAGTTCAAAAAATCATTGAGTTCGCTCAAAAAGTCATTAAATTTTTGGAAGATAAAACAGGGGAAAAATTTAGGTAAGTAAATAAAAAAAGAGAGGGAAAGGTTGAAATTTAAATTGAGAATTTATGGCAAGTATATACAAGATATTAGCTCATAAAAATCAGAGAGCAGAAAAATATTTTAGAAATTCTTTATATTACGCAAGGAAAATCAAGCGTTTACTTCAAGAGATTCTGCCAGATGTTGAGGTAATAATTTTTGGTTCGGCAATATCAGGTAAAAGAAAACCCGATAGCGATATTGATATTCTTGTTATTTCTGAGAAAGTTCCACATGATTTATTTGAACGAGCAAAAATCAAGGTTAAAATAGAGAAAAAATTTCCCGATGCTCCATTTGAAATTCATCTTGCAACTCCAAAACAATTTTATAATTGGTATAAAAACTTCATCAAGTCAAATCACATAAGAGTAAAGTAAAAGTTGAAATAGGAGAAGTATGAGAGAAAAAAACTCAATAACTCTCAAAATCAAAGTGTTGTAAGACAAAAAACAAAAAAATCAGAAAAACAAGGATAAAAATTCATTTTAGGACTATTATTTTTTATATGGCGAGAATTTCAGATTCTGAAAGTTGTTCTTTCTGTGGGAAATCAAAAAAAGAGGTCAAAAGACTAATCGGCGGTATGAACGGAGCATATATATGCTTTGACTGTGTGAGAATTTGCTATGACATGGTAGAAAGTCATTCTTTTGATGATCAAAAAGAAGATTTATTTTCAGAAGAAAACATAGCAAGAATAAAAAGTTTAACTCCACGAAAAATAAAAGAGTTTCTTGATCAGTATATTGTCGGTCAAGAGATTGCAAAAAAATATGTTTCTGTTGCAATTTACAACCACTACAAAAGAATAATTCTTAAAGATTCAAGTATAGAAAAAAGCAATCTTATGTTTGTCGGACCCACGGGAACGGGAAAAACTCTTGTTGCAAGAACAATAGCAAAACTTCTTGATGTACCTATGGTCATAGTAGATGCGACAAGTTTTACAGAAGCAGGATATGTCGGAGACGATGTAGAAAACATTCTGTATTATCTTTATGTGAATTCAGGATATGATATACAAAAAACACAAATGGGAATAGTTTATATAGATGAGATAGATAAAATAGCAAGAAAATCAGGGGAAATCGGATCATCTACAAGGGATGTTTCAGGAGAGGGAGTCCAGCATGCTCTATTGAAAATAGTTGAAGGCAGCGGAATAAGTGTTCCAATAAGAGGTAAAAGAGGAGTATCTGAAACCCTCTTTATTGATACAACAAATATACTTTTCATAGCTGGAGGTGCTTTCTCTGGAATACAAGATATAATAAGAGCGAGACTTGGTAAAAAGAAAATAGGATTTAAAGAAACAGATGCTGATGAGAACAAAAACGAAAAAGAAAAGCTAAAAACAAAACAAAAATCACAAAATAATGAAAGAGATGAAATAATATACCATATAAAACACGAAGACCTCATAAAATACGGTATAATACCAGAGCTTGTAGGAAGATTCCCCGTTATAGTTCCGTTCCATCCGCTTACTGTGGAAGATATAGAAAGGATTCTAGTTGAACCTAAAAACTCTATAATAAAGCAATATATGAAACTCTTTGAGGTTGAGGGAATAAATCTTGTATTTACAGATGGGGCTCTGAAAGAAATTGCAAGGAGAGTTGATATCAAGAGAGTTGGAGCGAGAGGATTACGCTCAATAATAGAGGAAATTATGCTTGATATTATGTTTGAAGTCCCAGATATACCATCTGTGAAAGAAGTTATAATAACAGAGGAAACTGTAAAGGGTGGTCCCCCTGTGTATGTTGAGGGTAAAAAGAAAAAAATAATTTATTGATTTATTTATTGATCTATGATTTATTTATTGATCTATTTATTGTGTGGAAGCTAAATATAACCTTAATTCTTAGGATCAAAATATTGAAATAAAAAAAGTTGATAAAAAGAAAATCAAGCTAAAATCAACTATCTTTGATTCTGATGAATAAAAAGAATTTCTCCCTGGACCGAGGGAAGAGGGATTTTCTTATTTTTCTTGTAAAAACAACAGGTGCAATTTGGCTCTCTCGTTTCTTCCCACTCTCTTTTGTTTCTGGTTGCTCAAATCAACAAACCTCAAATCAGCAAATCAAAGTATCCTATGAACTTTTTCCTCAATCTGTTGCAAGTGGTGATGTCTCTCAAAATTCAGCTATTATATGGACAAGAACAAATAATGACCCATCTCCTCTTGTGTGGCAGGTAGCAGAAGACCAAAACTTTGAAAAAATTCTAATTCAAGATGTTATAACTCCTTCACAAGATACTGATTTCTGTGTAAAAATCAAAGTTCAAAACCTGCAACCCGGTAAAAGATACTATTATAGATTTATAAAAGATAATTTATCTTCTCCCCATGGCACTTTCAAAACAATTCCAGAAAATCTTGATAGAATAAAGTTTGCTTTTGTATCGTGTCAAGATTACACAAATGGCTTTTATTCAGCTTGGTATCACCTTGCCCAGGAGGATTTAGACTTTGTGGTTCATCTTGGGGATTATATATATGAAACCGTCTCAGATCCTGCATTTCAGTACGCCCAGATAAGAAAAATAGAGCTTAATGAAAAAGGTATAGCTTTTTATCTTAATGATTACCGAAGGCTCTACAAAATTTATAGATCAGATAGATATTTACAGATGGCTCACGAGAAATTTCCTTTTTACATAATTTGGGATGACCACGAGTTCGCAAACGATAGCTTTCAGACTAGCTCTCCCGATAATGGAAAAGACATTTTCGGTGGAATAGATCAGCCTCAAAGAAGAAGAGATGCATCAAGAGCGTGGTGGGAGTATATGCCAGCGGACATTTTCTTTGACCCAAAAGAAGAAGATCCTAAAAAGCAAATAAGAATATATAGGAGTTTTACATTTGGATCTCTTGCAAAACTTATCCTCACTGATGAAAGATTATACAGATCTCCACACCCGTGCGGTGAAGGTACGCTTGGGCAAAGATATGTTGCCCTTTGCGAAAATATAGAAAAGACATCTATGCTCGGCGATGAGCAGTTAGATTGGTTTTTAAAGGAACTCTCAGAACAAGAAGATATAATATGGAAAGTTCACGGAAACGAGGTATGCATAAGTCAGATGCTTCTTGGTAAAAACTCTTTCCTTAACCTTGACCAGTGGGACGGCTATGCAGGTGAAAGAAGAAAAATTTTAAATTACATATCTCAAAACAAAACAAAGGTCAGAAACTATTTGGTTATTACAGGTGATCTACATACTTTCGTTGCTGGAAACCTTTACGATGACTTTCAATCTCCAAAAGATAATGTCGGGGTTGAATTTGCTGGAACTTCCATAACATCATCAAATCTTGGGTCCCTTTTGCGGGTTGATGAGAAAACATTAGAAGAAATAGAGAGAAAAATTTTGGATTTCAATAAAAACCTGGTTTATTTTAATTCTCACTATCATGGTTATGCAATTTGTGAGATAACGAAAGATGAAGCAATAATTGAATTTTGGAGAGTTTCTTCAATTGAAGAACCAGAAGTTGAAAAAACGCAGAAATTTCTTGTTAAAAGGTTCAGGGTAAAGCAAGGAGAAAATAAAATAGAAGATATAACGCCAAAAACTTAAAGACTTAAAAACAAAGCTAAATTTTCCGGGGCCACTCATATCATAAAGTTGAAATCACAAATCTGCAAAATTATAAAGCTTGTACCTTGATTTTTAAACTTTAATTTATGTTGGGGTGGCTTACAAGGTATAAAAGCGAAAGGATGCTCAAAATTTGGAGTGATGAGGAGAAATTCAATATATGGAAAGAAATTGAGGTTGCAATTTTGGAAGGTTGGGCAAAGTTGGGTGTTGTTCCGAATTATGTTCCGGAAGCTTTAAAAAAAGTTTCGGTCTCTCCCGATGAAGTCAGAAAAGAAGAAGAAAAAACAAGACATGAAGTTACGGCTTTTGTTAACGCTCTTTCTAAAAAAGTTTCCCCAGATGTTGCAAGATTTATTCATCTTGGGGTTACGTCATCAGACATAATAGATACTGCTCTCTCTATTCAGATAAAAAGATCTTTGAAGATACTAATAGAAGATGTAGAAGCTGTTGAGAAAGTTTTGCTTTACCTTGCTGAAAAATATAAAGACCTTATTTCTGTTGGGAGAACTCACGGAATACACGCGGAGCCTACAACTTTGGGAGCAAAGTTTTTATCTCATTTTGCTGAGTTCAGACGTGCAAGAAAAAGGCTTATTTTTGCAGATGAAGAGATAAGTTTCGGGAAAATATCGGGGGCTGTCGGTATTTATAACACGGTTCCGCCTGAAATTGAGGAATATGTTCTCTCAAAGTTTGGGTTAAAACCGGAACCGGTGGCGACTCAAATTGTTCCAAGAGATAGGCACGCTTTTTTCATACTTTCTGCTTCTCTTTTAGCTTCTGCTATTGAAAGACTTGCTTTAAATTTAAGGCTTCATCAAATACTTGAAATAGATGAGTTAAGGGAACCATTTGAGGAGGAGCAGATGGGCTCATCTATTATGCCACACAAGAGAAATCCTGTTGTTTCCGAAAATTTGACAGGCATAGCTCGTATTATAAGGAGTGCTGTGGTTCCAGCTCTTGAAAATATAGCTTTGTTTATGGAGAGAGACATTTCTCATTCATCTGTTGAAAGGGTTATTTTACCTCAAATCTGTATTCTTTTAGATTATGCACTTGTGAGGTTAAAAATTTTACTTGAAGGTATTCAGGTGAATGAAAGTAAGATTAAAGCAAATCTTGAGATGTCAAAAAACTTGATTCTTTCATCAAAGGCTTTATTTGAGCTTGTTCTGGCTGGTGTTCCAAGAGATAAGGCATACAAGATAATTCAAAGGGTTGCTTTTGATGTCATAGAAGGAAAAGCTCCCGATTTCAAAACCGCGCTTATTTCTTACCTTGAAAAAGAGGATAAAAAGCTTGCATCTATCATATCAGAAAAACTTTCTCTTGTAAAACCAAATTATATTTCCTTCATTTTTTCAAGAGCAAAAAATATGCCTCTTGAGATAAAAGTTAAGAAAAAACCAGAAGTTTTTGACCCCGAAGGAAAGGCGATAAAAGATAAACTTGAAAAGCTTGGATATCAGGTCGAAGATATAAGAGTTGGTAAGATTTTTGAAATAAGAACTCAAAACGGTAGAAAAGATGTAATAGAAAACTTTTTCATAAATCCTATAGTGGAAACTTACGAGATAGAACTAAAAGAATAGAGAAACAAAATAAAGTAAAAGAAAAATAAAGAAAGACAAAATGAAGGAGAGAATAAAGAAATACGAAATAAAGGAAAAGAAAATTAAAAAATAATTTCTTAAATTTTATTTTATGCATATACTCGTTGCAGATAACAACAAAACTATAACAAAGATAGTAAAGATGGCTCTTGAAGAAGAAGGGTATTCTGTTCAGGTTGCTCACTCACCAGATGAAGTTTTGGACCTTGTGGATAAATCCCAATTCGATATTTTTATACTTGATACAAAGTTTATCAGAGAAAATGACGGATATGAGCTTGTCCAGAAAATAAAGAAGAAAGGTATTGATGGAAAATTTGTTTTACTTGTGAGTGCCCTTGAGAAACCCGATAATGAGTTAGCCAAAAAGCTTGGTATATTCGCCTTCCTGACCAAACCCGTTGATTCAAGAAAGCTTTTTCAGATCATATCGGAACTAGAAGATGAGTTGAAATCGGAAGCCAAAATAAAAAAGAAACCAAAAAAAACAGAATTAGATTCATATACTTATGAGATGGATGAAAATCTGATACCAGAAGAAGAAGAAGAAGAAGAAGAAAAGGGGGAAGTAAAATTGGAAGAAGAAAAAGAGAAAGAAGAAAAAATAGAGGAGGAGGAAAAAATGGAAGGGGAAATAGGAATATCAGAAGTATTAGAGGAAAAAAGGGATATATCTTTCAGCTGGACGGAAGAAACCACAGTCTCCTTAAGGGATGAATTGCTCTCTATTCTGAATGGGATCAGGGAAGTGTTTTTGAGGGTTAAAGAAGAAGCAGAAAACTATATAACTGAAATGCGGAAGGATATTAAAAAGAAAAAGGAAGAGATTGAAAAATATATGAGTGCGATACTTTCAAGCGGAGAGACAAAAAAACTTGAAGAATTTATTTTAAATTATCTTGAGCAGAAATTAGACGAGAAAATAAAACTCGCGGTTGAGAGAGAGCTTTCTCTCATCAGAAAATCACTGGAGAATGAAATTCTCAATTCAATAAAAAAAGACTTGTTTGATAAGGTTAAAGAGCTTCTGAAAAGTCAGGAAGATCTATTTGCGCAAGAATTCTCACAAAAGTTAAAAGAGCTATTACAGAAGGCTAAGGAAGACTATATATCAGAACTTGAAAACTTTGAAAAAAAATTGGAATCTAAATTCCAAGATTTGATAAATGAGAAAATAGGAGAAATAAAAATAGAAATAAATGAGAAAATAAAAGAGATCTCAAATGTAGTAAAGAAAGCAGAAAAGAGGTCTCCACCTGAAATATATGAAACAGCTGATGTGTTTGAAGGTTTTAGTGATGAAGCCGAAAGGAAATCATCGGAGTTGAGAGAAGAAAAAGAAAGTTATGGTGAAGTTTTTGAGTCAGCAGAAAAAGTGGAAGATTTTGCATCACTGGAAAATTTAAGAGAATCAAAAGAAAAAGAATTAAAAGGAGAAGATTTCATATTGGTTGATGAAGTTTGATTTTATTATTATTTGGTTTGCGCAAGTTTTCTTGCTTCTTCAAGTTTTAGAATTTTCCTCGCTTCTTCCGGTGTAGCGACCTCTTTTCCGACTTCTCTTATTATTCTTGCAGCAGCTTCTACTAATTCACCGTTTGACTTCGCCATCCGACCATCTGGAAGATAAAAGTTATCCTCAAATCCAACTCTTGCGTGCCCACCGAGCAGAACAGATTGCATTATAAGTCCCCATTGTTCTCTTGATATTCCTATAACTTGCCACTCTACACCAGGTGGAACCCTTGTTGAAAGATAAACAAGGTTTCTCGGATCTGCTGATGCTCCTCCGACAACTCCCAATATTATGCTCACCTGAAAGATTTTGAGAAGTCCTTTATCCATGAGCGGGTATATTGTTTCTATGTGTCCAAGGTCAAAGCATTCACATTCAGGTTTTGTTCCAACTTTCACCATGCAATCTATGAAATACTCAATATCCCAAATTGAGTTTATGAACTCAAATGCAAATACCCAGTTTTTTCTTTTTGGACTATATTTTGCGTAGTTCATCGTCCCCATATTCAGTGCTGCAATATCAGGTTTTAATTCAAGAACATGGGCTATTCTTTGTTCCCGTGGAAGCCCAACTGCTCCTGTTGATAGATTTATTATCATATCTGGAACTTCTGCCTTTATTGCTTCTACTATATTTCTGAAGTCCTCAACAAGGTAGGAAGGTGTTCCATCTGGTCTCCTTGCGTGAATATGCACAACTGTACATCCTGCTTCATAAGCTCGCTTTGCTTCGGCTGCGTATTCTTCAGGAGTGTAAGGAATATATGGACACTGAGTCCTGTTTGCTACTGCTCCTGAAAGAGCACAAGTTATTATAACTTTGTCTTTCAATTTATCTTCTGATGTCCCTCCATTTCCAAAGTTCATAGATTTCACCTCCTTTCATTTCATTTTACTTTTTCAATCAATTTCTTTTAGAAATTCTATTTTAGTGAATTGTTAAAATCAGAAAAATTTGAATGGTTGTTCAAAAATAAATTTTCAAAATCACAAACAAAAAGAAATTAAACTGGTAATAAGAGAAATCCAAATTCACCTTTTTATTATTGTATTTTATGTCAAAAGTTGAGACCTTGTTTTCAGATCTTCATACTTCTATGAAAGATGTAGGTTGTGGTCAGGTTAATGAAAACTTTATCGGTAAGGTTGTTAAGCTTGCAGGTTGGGTTGAATCAGTAAGGGATCACGGAGGATTAAAGTTTATAGACCTTGTAGATATAACTGGTGAAGTTCAAATTGTGGTTCGTCCTGAAAATATAAATGTTGATGTATTGAAGGATTTAGATAACATACGTAATTTCTATGTCTTACATGTAGAGGGAGAAGTGAGGAGAAGGCCAGAAGGAACTGAGAACCCTAATATAAGAACCGGTAATGTTGAAGTTATAGCTCGTTCAATAAAAGTTTTATCAAAGTCAGAGGTTCCACCATTTTTACCTAATGAAAGAAAACAAATATCAGAAGAGGTAAGACTCAAATATAGATACATAGATATGAGAAGACCTCGAATGAGAAGAAATATTATTTTCAGACACCTTGTTGCAAGAAAAATAAGAGAATTTATGTGGAGGAAAAATTTTGTTGAAATAGAAACTCCTTTTCTGACAAAAAGCACACCAGAAGGAGCAAGGGATTTTCTCGTTCCATCAAGGGTATACAAAGGGAAATTTTATGCGTTGCCGCAATCCCCTCAGCTTTTCAAACAGATTCTTCAAGTTGCGGGTTTTGAAAGATATTTCCAAATAGTCAGATGTTTCAGAGATGAAGATCTGAGGGCAGATAGACAACCAGAATTTACTCAGGTAGATATAGAAATGTCTTTTGTTTCTGAGGAGGATATTATTTCACTTATTGAGGAACTTCTGTGTTTTATTTTCAAAGAGTGTTTAGATATTGAGATAAAAATTCCTTTTCCAAGAATGAGATATCAAGATGCTATCTCACTTTACGGGACTGATAAACCCGATACAAGGATACCTTTTCATCTCAAAGACTTATCTGATATTTTTTCTCACACAAAGCTTGAATTTATACGGAAGTTTTTAGAGGTTGGAGGTAAAGTTTTGGCTTTTGGGGTGAAAAATATAAGTGCTTCAAAGTCGCAGCTTGCATCTCTTGAAAGCTTTGCAAAAAGTATGGGAGGCGGAGGTCTTATGTGGTTTGTATTCAAAGATAATCAGCTCGTAGCAAGTCCTGTTTCAAAATTCATATCAGATGAAGAAAAGGAAGCTCTATCTCAGCTTTGCGAGGGAAACGGGATTTCTTTTGCAGTAGCTGATACAGAGGAAAAATCACGAACAATAATTTCAAAGGTAGCAAAGTTGGTTGCTAAAAATTTCTCTCTTGTAAAAGATGAATTTAACTTTGTGTGGATAGTTGATTTCCCACTTTTCTCTTGGGATGAAACAGAAAAAAGATTTGTCTCAGAACACCATCCTTTCACCTCACCAAAATATGAAGATTTAGGCTTCCTTGATACTGACCCGCTAAAAGTTAGAGCAAGAGCATATGATATAGTTCTGAATGGAGAGGAAATAGGCGGAGGCTCAATAAGAATTCACGATCCTGAACTTCAGTACAAAATTTTCAAAATATTGAATTTATCTCAGGAGGAGATAAATGAGAGATTTGGTTGGTTTCTTGAAGCTTTAAAATACGGGGCTCCACCTCACGGCGGAATAGCTTTGGGACTTGATAGACTCGTTGCTCTGATGTTAGGGGAGGAGAGTATCAGGGAAGTTATTGCTTTCCCAAAGACGCAAAGTGGTGTTTGTCCTCTCACTGGTGCTCCATCTGATGTTTATGTAAGCCAGCTCAAAGAACTTGGAATAAAAGTAGAGGTAAAAGAGTAGAGCGAAAGAATAAAAGCATCTTATTTCAGAAAATCTTCAATTTTTTTCGTCTATTTCAAGAGTTGTTTTAATTACTTTTCTTCCTTTTGAAATAAGGAATATAACTGGGTAAATTAAATAATGCTATAACTGCTGCTGCCGCTATACCATAAGTAAATAGTTGAGTAGATGAGATTTCAGGGGAACATAAGCTGTGAACATTACAGTGGTTTCTCCTACATTCCCTGTAAAAAAGTAGGATGTATTTCACAATTATCCATCTACCGAAAATCAACAAAATGCGATGTATCCAAATGTTAGTGTGACCTATCTTGTGTTCAGCACAACAGTTAAAGCAAAAATAAGCCCGTCACACTCAAAAAATTGAGAATCCGTGATTTACATCAATAGATGATACTCTGATTCTGTATATTTCTCCTTTTTTGAGCACTAATATTGGTATCCACTAGAACATTCTTCCTATTATATATTGGTCACATTTGGTGGAGCTTCTACTAGTGAAAACGGTGGAATTAGTATTCATCATTTTCTTTGTCATCTTCTATGATGCTCCATTTTTTATCGCCGAAATTTTTTCTCGGGTCTGGTTTGAATTTTCTATTTTTCTCTGCAATCCTACTTTTTTTATTGTCTCTATCTTTTTTTCTATTGTTATTGTTTTCTTCTTCTATGGTATTCTTTTTCCTGAAAATTGGTGCTCCCCCTACGTCTGGACCACATGCAGCTGGTGGAGTTTGTGCATATATTTTTATATCTGGTAAAGATACGTTCGCTATAATTGGAGCAGAATATATTCCTAATTTCAAAAGTTTTCTTTTTAGAATATCAACCGCTCTTCTTTTATTTCCGATTTCATCTTTTTTCTCATCTTCTGTTTTTATTTTTTTCTATTTCTATTTGAATTTTCCTTTCAATTTTAGCTATAATAATAATTTAAGAGAGAAAAATAGAAATTATTAAGAAAAAAATGAGAAAAAACGCAAATATTATTGAGAAAAGATTTAGGGACGGAACAATTGTGTTTAATGGAGAAAAAATTTTTCTTTTCAAAGGAATTTCACAGATCTTGTGGGATTTCATTGAATCTATACCGCAGGAGGAAATGATAAAAATCATTTCTGAAACTTTTGGAATATCAGAAGAACTTGTTAGGAAAGATGTTGAAGATTTTTTTGAAAAACTTCTGAAAGAAAATTTAGTTATAAAAGAGAACATATGATTTTCTCTAAAAATTTAAAAGTTACGTAGGTTCTAACTTTTTTAGAATTAGAAAATTTTTATGTGTTTCCCTAAATTTTTAGCAATAGACTGATAAATTTAAGGGGAAAAAATAATAGATAGAATGTATATACTTTTATGGCGGAGCATTTCATTTTCGTCACAGGAGGAGTTATGTCTTCTTTGGGTAAAGGTATAGCAGCTGCTTCCGTAGGCGCATTACTTGAAGATATGGGATTTCAAATAAACATCGTAAAGCTTGACCCATACATAAATGTTGACGCGGGAACGATGAATCCATTCCAACACGGTGAGGTATATGTTACAGAAGACGGAGCAGAAACAGACCTTGATCTTGGGCACTATGAAAGGTTCCTATCAATTCAGATGACAAGACTAAATAATATAACTGCCGGAAAAATATACTACTCAGTAATAGAGAAAGAAAGGAGGGGGGATTTTCTCGGAGGTACGGTTCAAGTTATACCTCACATAACAGATGAAATAAAAGAGCACTTGAAGAAAGCAGGAGAAGGGAAAGATGTAGTTATTGTTGAGGTCGGAGGAACAGTGGGAGATATAGAGAGTCTCCCATTTCTTGAAGCTATAAGGCAGATGAAAAAGGAAAAAAAATGTTGTTATATACATGTCACATATATTCCAATCCTTGAATCTACATCAGGTGAATTTAAAACAAAACCAACCCAGCATAGTGTTATGAAACTCAGGGAAATAGGAATACAGCCAGATATAATAATTTGCAGGGCAGAAAAATTTCTTCCACACGATATTAAAAAGAAAATATCTTTATTTTGTGATGTAGATGAAGAAGCAGTCATAACCGATCCAGATACTGATAACATATATCAAATCCCTTTGATATTCAGGGAACAAGGCTTACATAAGATAATATCAAGAAAGCTTTTTGGAACAGATCCTGTATCTTTGTTCAATTTCAAGCCCCGAGAACCGAAAATGGAAAAATGGGAGCAAATCGTGAACACGATAAAAAACGCAAAAGATGATGTAGACATAGCAATAGTTGGAAAATATACTTCTCATCAGGATGCGTATCTTTCTTTAAAAGAAGCAGTTAAACACGGAGGGATAGCAAACAAATTGAGGGTAAATATACATCTTGTAGATTCAGAGGAAATTGAGAGGAATAAAAATTGTGATAGGATTTTGAAAAAATTTGATGGAGTAATAATAGCAGGTGGGTTCGGATATAGAGGGATTGAGGGAAAAATATTAGCGATAAAATTCTGCAGGGAGAACAATATTCCAATTTTTGGAATATGCCTTGGAGCACAACTTATGGTTGTTGAATTTGCAAGAAATGTTTGCGGGTTGAAGGGAGCTCATTCAAGAGAGTTTGATCCGAACACACCTTATCCAGTTGTAGATCTTTTGGAAGGACAAAAAAATATAACAAGACTTGGAGGAACAATGAGACTTGGAGCAGGTGAGATAAAAATAAAAGGAGGAAAAGCGTCAGAAATTTTCAAGAAAGATAGAATATATGAACGACACAGACATAGGTATGAGGTCTCTCCAAAATTCATCAGATTACTTGAAGAAAAAGGGATTTTATTTTCAGGAGTATCCGCAGACGGAGATATTCCGATACCAGAAATTATTGAGCTACCAAGTCACAGATGGTTCATAGGAACGCAGTTTCATCCTGAGTTCAAATCTAAACCTTTCTCTCCACATCCTTTATTTGTTTCTTTCGTAGAAGCTTCATATAAATACAAAATTGAGAAGGAAAGCAAATTTTAATAGAAGTTGAAGTTCAAACTTAAAAAATAGTGAAGGTTTTTATTTCTTGTTTAGATTTTTCGGCTGAACTTTACATGAAAAAAATCTCTCCATTTTTGATGGGGGAAATATTTTCTACTACGCCAAATATAAAGAACGCAAAATGCATATTAGATATCAGTCGCTTTTCTGTTGTTGGAATACCTTCAACTAAAAATCTTATATCCACCGTGTTTTATTTGCTGAAATCTATAAAATTTGTCGTAGAAAACAATATAAATCTTCTTATATTGTGCGATGCACCAGATTTTAACATACCTTTGGGTGCAATATCAAAAGCTTTGCTTCATCAGAAAATCAAAGTCATATATTTTATACCTCCGACTATTTGGGCGTGGAGAGAGAATAGAAAAGAATTGGTCAAAAGTTTCTCCGATAGAGTTCTTTGCATATTGCCATTTGAGAAAGATGTTTGGGGAGAAAAAAGTATTTTCGTCGGTCATCCTCTATGCAAAATAATCAAAGAGGAAGGATTTACTGAACGCAGTAAAATAAAAAAAAAGAAAAATCAGAAATCGGAATTTGTAGCTATACTTCCAGGTTCAAGGGCTTCGGAAATAAAAAACCATATTGACATTTTCCTTTCTTTGCTTGATATGTTCAAAGACGAAAAAATAATAGTTCCAACAAAATTTCCTGATATATTGTGGAAAGAGATAGAAAAAGCAAGCGAAAAGGAGACTAGGGAAAAAATAAAAGAGATTGTAAAGATTGTTCCATCTGAAAATTCAAGGTGGGCTATGAGTAATTCAAAAGTTGTTATCTTGGCATCTGGGACAGCCTCATTAGAATCAGCTTTACTTGGAAAACCAGCGGTAATATTCTATAAGCTAAGCAAGTTTTCATTTGAGATAGCAAAAAGGATAGTAAAAGTTAAGTTTATTTCACTTCCGAATATAATAATGGGAAGGATGGTTTATCCCGAGCTTATCCAATATGATGCTCAACCAGAAAAAATATACACGGAAGCGAAAAGAATATCAGACGAAGATTTTTCCTGGCTGAGTGAGGAATTATTTTCAAAACTTGACGGATTAGATTTTGTGGAAATAGCGGAAATTATGCAAAATATATAAAATTAAAAAATATAGTTTTAATGTTGACCATAGCTATATCCAAGGGGAAAGCTTTTGATGAGGAATTAGAGCTACTCAAAAAATCAGGTTATGAAATTAATTTTCGGGAAAGGGAACTTTCATATTCTGTAGATAACCTTGTTTTATGGTTTTTGAAACCAAAAGATGTTCCAGTGTGGGTTGAGGGTGGGGTAGTTGACCTTGGAATGGTTGGGCTTGATATCTTGCGTGAGGGAAAATATGATGTTCTTGAACTTCTTGATTTGAAAATAGGCAAATGCAGGTTTTCATTTGCTCGCCCAAAAAATAAACCTGTTCCAACATCAAAGGTTGTCATAGCTACAAAATTCCCAAACCTTTCAAAAAAATATGCTGAAAAATATTTTTCAGAGTTTGAGATTGTTGAACTTCACGGTTCAGTTGAAATAGCTCCAAAGGTTGGTTTATCTCACATAATAGCAGATCTTGTCTCAACAGGTAGAACTCTTCATGAAAACGACCTTGAAGAGATGGTAGTTCTTGAAGAATTTTCAACTTACCTTATAGCTAATCGAGCTTCTTTTGTTATGAAATATGAAGAGATTGAAAAACTCGTCTTGAAACTTCTACAAGCCATCGGAGAAAAAGATAATTTCCTCCTTCGTATTATGGGTACGAGCATAGACCAACTTTAAGTCCTTCTTCTACCTCGGGAATTATCTCATAGCATTTTTCTTTGAAAAAGTCTATTTGAGATTCTTTTTTTGTAGGTTCCCATTTTATAGAAATTTTTCCTATTTTTGGGCAAACTTGGAAAGGATTTTCTTTATTCTTTTTGAGATCTTGATTATCAAATCTCACAGATTCTTGAGTTTCTATTTTCCCAATTTTTAAAAAACACATTCTTGATTGAGATAAATCCTCTGAGAAATTTATGAAAAAGTCTCCTGTAAGCGATATTTTCAGTATAGTATCTTTTGCTTGTTCTTCTTGCTCATAATTGAAATTTTTTACTACTATATTTTGTATTATTGCTGATTTTGTTTTTTTATCTTTTGGTTTTTGGGAGAAATTAATATATATGGAAAGATATTGAGTATTAAATTTTATTTCCTTATCACTTATTTTTTCTTTTTCGTAGCGAAATTCTGCTGATATTTTGAACGATAGAAGGTCAAATTTTTCTTTCACTTCGCGGCAATTTCCGAAACCTATATTATATCTGCAAAAATTTATAGTGTCAATCTCTAAATCTAATTTCCCTATGTTCAAAGATTTTTGTCTTTGTGTTTCATTATAATAAATTTTGAGATCTAAATCAAGATTTAATATTTTTTCACCTCTCACTCCCTTTATATTGCAATTTCCTCTTGACTGAAAAAAATCAGTCTCTTTTTTTATATCTAAACAATCTGAAAATGAATATTTTTCAATATTCGGGAAAACTGGAATTAGCTCGTTTAAATCGGGGAGGGTTTTTCTTAGCATAGACTTGCTTTCTTCAAAAACTACCGAGTGAATTGAATTTGTATTTTCAGTTATATTAGAATCTATATTCTGCATGAATTTATATAGCATGAATAAAAAAGCAAAAGTTGTATATGCTTCGGAAATATTATTGCTTTTATTCTCTGGATTACAATCCGCTGAGAAATTTAATGTTATTATTAAAAGAAACAGAGCTCTAATATATCTGGTATTTGCATATTTTTTCTTTTTTCTCCTTTCCACTTTTAAAAATAGTAATGTTTGGATTAGGAATTTTACTATCTTTTTTTGAGGATAAAAAGATTTATTTACACTTTCTGTGTTGTTTTTTGAGCTTCCCTTTCTTTCTTCTTTTTCTGCAATGCGTAAATATCATAAGCCAGCGATGAAACAACAAATATAGATGAGTATGTACCTATAACGAGACCAATCAGAAATATTATTCCTATGTCACGCAGAGTTTTTGTTCCAAATATTGTTATTGTAAGTGTTGGGAAAAGAACTGTCAGAACTGTGATTATAGTTCTTGATAGTGTTTCACTTATTGCTCTATTGAAAATGTCTTCTGTCCAAGCAATTCTTGCAATCTTCAATTTTTCTCTTATTCTATCAGCAATTATTATTGAGTCATTGATTGAATACCCTATGAGTGTTAGTATTGCCGCAAGGGTTGGTAAGGATAGTTCTACTCCCAAAACAGATGCTATTCCCAAAGTTATGAGTGAGTCATGAAACAAAGATATTGCTGCACCTACTGCGAACCTCCATTCAAACCTCAAAACTATGTATATTGAAATACCAATAATACTGAATATTACTGCATATATTCCTTTTTTTCTGAGTTCTGCACCTATGAGTGAGCCTACTGATTCTACCTTTTCTGTTTTAAATTTTCCTATTTTTTCAAGTTTTTCCATTATAGCTGTTCCTGCATCTTTTCCTTCTGCTTTTGCCTTTTCTACAAAATCAAGAGGAAGTTTTATTAAAAACTCATTTTTCCCTATGCTCTGAATATTTCCTTCTCCAAATACTTCTCTTATTTTCCCTATATCTATTGTACCTTCGCCTTCATATTTTACAGTTGCAGATACTCCACCTTTAAAATCAGTTGAAAGCGGAACTCTTCCTGAAAATATAACAAATAAAGAGAAAGCAAAGAGTGCAGATGAGATAGCATAAGCTATCTTCCTGAATTTCAGAAAATTTATTATTTTACCGTACGGAAAGAGAGAGAAAAACTTTGTGGTTATGAGTTTTGGAGTATGCTTTACGGTAGGTTGGATTTTCGGTGTAATAGGTTGCGTTTTTGCTTGAACTTTTGGTTGAGGCTGAACGGGAGTGGTATGTACTTTCGTATCTTGTTTTTTTGTATCTAGTTGTGTAGTTACTTTACCATCTTCCCTTTTTTCTTCTATCTTTTTTTCTGCTTCCTTTTCCTCGTGAGGTTTTTCTACTTTTGGTTCTTTGAAAATCTTTTTTTTGAATTTATCTTTTTCTGCCATTTTCTTTTTCCTCCTTCCTTATATACTAAAAATTCTCCTTTGGAGCAGTGAGTCAAGAATTGTTTTTGAGCAGAAAACTGCTCCATACATCGCTCCTAAAATTCCTATTGAAAGTGTTAGTGCAAATCCTCTCACCGGACCTGTTCCAAACTGAAAAATAAATAAAGCTGCGATAAGCGTTGTCAGGTTTGCGTCTATTATTGTTGCCATACCAAGTTTATGACCTGCCTCTACTGCTGGTTTTATAACCTGTTTTCTCAAAAGTTCTTCTCTTATTCTCTCAAAAATTATAATGTTATTATCAACAGCCATTCCAACTGTTAGCGCAAGACCTGCAATTCCGGGTAATGTTAAGGTTGCTCCAAACAAAGATAATATAGATAGTGTAAATAAAATAGTGATTACAACTCCTATCACAGCTACAAATCCTGATATCCTGTAATATGAGAGCATAAACAGGGCAACAAGTACGGCTCCTGTGACCGATGCTATTATACCTTTTTTTATTGAGTCTTCACCCAAAGATGGACCTACAGTTCTTTCTTCTTCAAATTCAACAGGAGCTGGCAGAGCTCCTGCCCTCAGAACTGCTGCTAATTCCTTTGCTTCCTCTATCGTGAATCTTCCCTCTATCGTTGCGACTCCCCCAGATATTTTCTCTCGTATAACTGGGGCAGAAAAAACTTTTTCGTCAAGAATTATTGCAAGTCTTTTTCCCACATTTTCTCCTGTTATTTTTTCAAATCTTTTTGCTCCTTCTGAGTTGAATGATATAAGAACGTAAGGTTCATTAGTTATTGTGTTCATTCTCACAACTGCATTTCTTAAAAACTCTCCTGTTATTTCTGATATGGATTCAAGTAGATAAGTTCTCCATATATTACCTTTTTCACCTTTACCTATAAAGATTATCCGCCCAGGCGGTGGATTGAGATTTTTTATAAAATTTGCAAGTTTTTCGTAGTCTTTCTCATATACCCAAAGATAAGAAACCGTTTTACCACCTGCTCCAATTTCTGTTCCCTTATATATTCCCTCTTCTGGTGTTATCGTAGCAAAGAAATCATTTTCATCATCTACTATTCTGAATTCAAGTAGTGCGGTTCTTCCTATTATTCTTTTTGCCTGTGATGGGTCCTGAATTCCGGGGAGTTGGACGACAATATTTGATTTACCGTATCTGAATATTTGGGGTTCTGCTATCCCGAATTCATCTACTCTCGCTCTTATTGTAGATAGAGCCTGATTTACCGCAAATTCCTCAATCTCCTTTATTTCCTCTTCTTTTAGGGTAAAAATGTGATATTCTTTATCTTCAAAGAAAGCGGAACCTTCATAATTGAAAGACGGAAAATCCTTTTTTATTTTTTCTATAAAATCTGGGGATGCGGAAACATAGATTTTTGTATCTTCAAAACGAACTGGATGTTCAGTAGTTTGCTCACCGTATGTTTTTTCATATTCGCTCAGTATTTCTGAAGCTATTCTTTCTGTGAATTTTTTCACTGCTATGTCTTGCCTGACATTAAGGAGAAAGTATGAGCCACCTTTGAGATCAAGCCCAAGCTTTATCCCTTTCCACCATATGATTACGCCAAAAACTATTGCTGATATTACAACGATTGCAAGTCTTATCCTCATATATAAACCGAATAGTATTCAGCCAAATTTCTTTTTCAGAAAAATCAATAAATTTAAAAATTTCTCCTCTGTTGATTTTTATTCTAAATTAAGCTTTCTATTCATATTCATAAAGACTTTGTTTGTGGAGTTCTGTATAGTTTCAGAATTTATATACACCTTTTATATCAGCTTTTGGTTAATTTTTGTATTTTTAGGTTAATTCTGGAATTGCTCTTTTGGTGAGTATTAAATTTTATACTAATGGAAGGCATAAGAATGATGATTTTCAAACCTTTACCTCACGAGTTTGGATTAAGAATTAATGTTGTTCCTGCTTCAATCTCTGCCGCGTGGGTTGCTGGATGGGAAATAGGAAACACAGTAAGGATGGTAGAGCAAGTTTTGAGGGAAGGTGGAATACCTATTTTCTCTCTTGTTAGTGTAAGATTCGCTTTTTCTGGTTCGGAGCTCGTTGCGGTTGGAGGAAAATCCGAGGTTTATTTTATAAAAAGAGAAAGCGGAACGAATTCCCCGCAAGGTGTAAAATTTCCTCAAAGTTTATTGCCCTCATCAGAGCCAAAACCCAAAAAAGCCCAATCTCCTTTATCTTGGGATGAAGTTTCATGGCTGCACAGAATCCTATCAAAAAGCAAGGGGAAATCAAATTTAGGTCAGAGGAGTTCGGGTGAAGAAAATCTGGATATGACAAATCCAATAAATTTACAACAGAATTTGTTCTCTCTTCTTGCATTCCTTTCTTTAAGGGATGATGAGAGATCTCGGGAGATAAGGGATGAAGTTTTAAGGGATTATTTTCTTTTTCTTTCCGGAATAATCTCAGAAGAGCAATTTGCAAGACGCCTCAGAAATTTTGATATGAAAGCAAAAGCTGGACTTTTTGTATCGGTATATGCGTAGTTTTGTGTTAGGAGATCAGAATAAGTTCAGAAAAATCAGTTGAAAACAATTATCATTTGGTAAAATTGTTATGTTCTTTGATATCCCTATATTGAAACAAAAAATTTTTTGAAAATTAAGAAATTGAAAATGATTTTCATTATCATAAAAATTGGAGGTGATAAAAAATGAAAAACTGCACGGAAGAAGATATAAATAAAAAAGAAAAAGGCAACTCGTATGCGCTGAGCTCAAAAACCATTACCAAATCTGCTGTTTTACTAAAATCCACTTTCCTATTATTACCCTTCTTCTTTTTGTTCTCATGTTTTTTCTTCGCAAAACTTTCTTTTGCTTATGAGAGAGAAGGAGGAATATCAGTCGGAGCTTATGGCTCAACTCGCCTTGAAATCTCAAAAGATACCATCACATTCACACTAAGAAGAATAGTTCCTACCTTTTCTGCTACGGTAAAGGAAAGACTTAGGTTCTACACAGAACTTGAGTTTGAAAGGTTCGGACTCCTTGAACTTCAAGAAAACTTCTCCCCACAGAAAGATAAACCTATTGAGATGAAAACAGAAATTGAAGGTTCTCGTGGGTCTGAAATAAAGCTTGAACAGATGTGGGGAGAGTTTGAATATGCAAGACCTCTACGTTTCAGAGTCGGAGCAATCTTGCCTCCTTTTGGTAGATTCAATATTCTGCACGATGATGACCTGTGGGAACCTGCAAGAAGACCTCTATCTGTGAGAGATAGAACTGTACTACCAGAAAAAGTAGCTTGGACCGAAATTGGTCTGGGTTTTACTGGAAACTTTGATATAGGGAATTCTCTTTCCGGATACGAGCTATATGTGGTAAATGGCGTGACTTTGGAACATGATATTGAATTCTATCTTTCTCGGCACGAACCGGCTGATAACCCCCCTCACAACATGCTTAAAGTTGAGGGTGTTATAAAGCCTCGTTTCGGAAACTTTGCTTTGGACTCAAAGAAAGAGAAGGCTTTGACGGGAAGATTCTTTTTTGCTCCGGCTCTCGGACATGAAATAGGAATCTCCGGGTATTTCGGAAGATATACTCCATCTTTTTTACCTTCTGCTAATGTTTGGACTGCTGCTTTTGATTTCAAAACAGAGGTTCTTCCGTTTTTAGATATAGAGGGTGAATACGCTTATACTCAGTTCCAAAAACTTTCTGATGTAATGGCTGCGATAGGGAAAAGAATATACAACAAAGAAGTTGAAGTTTTATTTCAAGAGGGAGCAACCGGTGTTAAAGTTAAAGGAGCAAGTAAAATTGAGCTTGAAATGACTGTAAAAAAAGATGTTCTTGCTGATATAAAGCACGGTGGTTGGGTTCTCATAAGGTTAAAGTTCTTCCCTTCATTCCTCAAAAATACTCCCTTGTATCTTGATGACTCATCAAAGTTTGTTTTATTTTTGCGACCAGAAATTGTCTCATTCTCAGGGCTAATATCAAAAATTGATATAAAAGAGGGAGAAACTGAATTAGGGAAAAAATCTGATCTTGTTTTCAGGATAACTCCGGGTTTAGCTTACAGACCTACTGATACATGGGTTTTTTCTATATCTTATGAGATAACGAAGCAAAAAGGAAATCCAGTTCAAAATGTTTTTCTTTTTGGGTTTGCATTTGGGCTTTGATTAAGTAAAAATGGAAGCTATGCTTTTCTTTATCCTAGTAGTTTTGGGGGAGACGCTCTCTTCTGATAAAATAATGAGTATTTCTCGGAGCGTCTTCCCCGCATACTCTTACTTTGAGTATGTTGAGCTTGAAATATCTGATTACGACAAATTTATTTCTATTTTGCAGCCTGTGAAGCCTTCTTTTGATGAGAAATTAGTTTCTGCTGTTTTAGTACGAGAAAACCAAAACTCACAGAAAATATTGGGTTTTTGCGCTGTTTTGAATGAAATAGGAAAAGAGATGCCAATTACTTTTCTTGTATGTATATCTCGGGAGAAAGAAGTACCCGAGGTCTCTTACATTGATGTTCTTGTTTATAGGGAAACAAGGGGAGGGGAGATAAGATCAAAGTTGTTTTTGAAGCAGTTTTTTGGTAAAAGCGAAAAAGACCCAGTTTCTGTTGGAAAAGATATAAGAAACATAAAAGGAGCCACTTTGTCTGCATGGGCTACAACTCGTGTTGTCAAGAAAGCTTTTGCTATATCAAAAGGAATTGATTTGGGGTTCGTTAAAGTAAAATCAAGAAAAGAAATCAGCTTTTTACCTTCTTATTCTGTTTATAGTTTTTCAAAATGTTATCCTGTTGGAGATTCTTATCTTTGTGTTGATATATATGATTTTGACGGTGATTTTTCTAAGTTAGACAAGTTTAATTCTTTTATTTTTCAGATTTCTTCTGAATTTGAAAGTTTTTACTTTTCAGGTTCAAAATCTCAAAAAATTCTTTCTCTCATAAGAAAATATGAAATTCTGAGAGATTTTATAAATATTTTTGATATATATTGGAGAAGTTTTGAAAAACCTGATCTTGGAGGCGTCTGGAAAGGATATGTTGTTGATGTTGTAAAAGATTTTCTTTTCAATCAAGGTTTTTCTGATTTTGATATATCTTTCGGTTGGTCATCTTTTTTCTTCTCAAAAGAAAGGCAGGTTAAGATTTTTGATAGAGATTTTTTCGTTCAGGGAGCAGTTTCTGTTTCAGATGCGGATTCTGATTATAGCCTGATTTTTAATCCGGTCTCAAAAAGTTTTGTGCGAAAAGAGGAAAAAGTTGCAGTTATTCATAAAAGCGCTGAATTTTCTGATTTCTTATCTACGCTTTGCATAATCTGGGAAAAATGTGAGCGTTTTGTTGAAATATCAGGGGGAAAGGTTATAAGAGAAAAAACAAAATAAATTTTTACAAAATTTTCTCAATTTTTGTGGAAAATTGTTCTCTTTCTGATTAAATTGAACTTGTTATGATTTGGGCTCTATTTTTACTTTTTGAAATTACCATAAAAATGGGGTCTTTATCCCCAGAAGGCAGCTCTTACATGATAATCGCTAATAAGATGAAAGATGAGTTTGAAAAAATCACAGGTGGAAAAGTCAAAATTGTCTGGTATGGAGGAGGTGTGATGGGAGATGAACCTGAGATGGTCAGAAAAATAAAAATGGGGCAACTTAACGGAGGAGGATTTACGGGGTATGGATTGGGAATAATAGAAAAAAGCATAAGAATTCTTGAACTCCCGGGATTATTTGAAGATTACGATGAGTTCTACTATGTGTGGGAAAAAATGCAGGATGATTTCAAAATGAGGTTCAGAGAAAAAGGATTTGAGTTATTGGCTTACTTCCCAATAGGAAAAGTTTATGTTTTTTCTAACAAACCTATAAGCAAACTTGATGATTTTTCCGGAGTAAAACTTTGGGTTTGGTCAGGAGACCCACTTGCTGCTGAGACATCTCAGGTTCTCAAAGGTTATGCTCAACTTATAAATCTCTCAATTGCGGATGTCCTTACAGGGCTTCAGACTGGTATGGTGAATGCATTTTACAACCTACCATATGGTGCTCTTGCTTTGCAGTGGTCAAAGCATGTAAAATATATGTTAGATTTCCCTGTAAATATTGCGTCAGGCGGGGTTGTTATTAGCACTAAAACCCTCGATAAACTCTCTCCTGAACATAAAAAAGCTTTGTATGACCTTTCAGAAAAATACTTCAAAACTTTATCTCGTTCTCTCATTGAAGAAAACAATAAAGCTATTGAGGAATTCAAAAAGCAAGGAATAAAATTCATCTCCCCAGACAAAAGTTCCCCTGAATTCAAAAAGATTCTCGAAACATTTACAAAAGTTCATGAGAAATTCAAAGGAGAATTTTATACCCCGGAATTATACCAGACTGTTGTGAAATTGAGAGATGAACACAGAGCGACTGAAAAACAAAAATTAAATGAAAAAAGAAAATAATAAATTAAAAATATAAACCAAAAAATTATGAATTAGGAGGTAAAAAAAATGATAAGGATAATAAAAAAACAAAAAATAAAGGCTTCTTATCTATTATCTTTTTTGTCTTTACCTTTTTGGCTACTCCTCTTTTCTTCTATTTTTTCTTTTCAAGCTTTTGCTCAGGAAATTGTGTTGAAGTTCGGAACTCTTGCACCGTCAGGTTCTGTCTGGGTTGATGTGGTCCAAGAAATTGCAAATCAACTATCTCAGAAAACAAAAGAGAGAATAAAATGGATATCATATACCGGGGGAGTGATGGGTGATGAGGAGGAGATGATAAGGAAGATAAGGATAGGACAATTGCAGGGGGGAGGCTTTACGATAAATGGAATAAAAAGGATTGCGCCGGAGTTGGAGGTCTTGGATCTTCCCTTTATGTTCAGAAACGAAAAAGAAGTAGATTACATCTATGAGAAATTTTTTGATGAATTTGAAAAATACTTTGAACAAAGAGGGTTTAAACTATTACTATTTACAGAACAAGGGTTTATCTATTGGTACTCAAAAAATCCAGATGTGAAAAGCTTTAGAGATATTGGGAAAACCAGGGTTTGGGCGTGGAAGGGTGAAAGAGTAATGACATCAATTGCTGGAATTTTGGGAACGAGCCCAATATATCTTCAGGTCCCAGATGTTCTTTCTGGTCTTGAAACTGGCATGATAGATTCTTTTCAGACAAGTCCGATGGCATGTTTGAGTCTGCAGTGGTGCAAACTTATAAAAGTTGTGATAAACTATCCTTACAGGTTTGAACCAGGGGTGGTCGTTGTTTCAAAATCAGCTTGGGATAAAATCCCAAAAGACATTCAAGATGTAGTTATTTCTACTTTCAGGACATACCAAAAGGAAGCTTCAATGAGAATAAGGCAGGGGCAAGCCGAAAGTTTGGAAAAGCTCAGAAAAATGGGAGTTAAATTCGTCACACCACCGCAGGAGGATGTAGAGTGGTTCAAAAAGGAGTGTCAGGAAAAATTATGGTATTCAAAAGACGCCGGGTATCCTCAGGAACTTTTGAAAAAAATTGTTTCTGAACTTGAAAAGTTTAGAGCAAAAAAGTAGTCCGCAAAGAGGAAATAAATGAAGCTCCTGAGAAAAATCAGCGATATTATAGAGAAAGTAGAGAGCTTTCTTATTTTTCTTCTCGTTGCCGCTATGGTTCTTCTTTCTTTTTTACAGATAATTTTGAGGAACTTTTTTGCTTTGAGCATTTTTTGGATAGATGATTTCACAAGGCATGCTGTGTTGTGGGTAGGTTTTTTGGCGGCATCTGTTGTCACAATCCACGCAAGACATATAAATATAGATTTGCTTTCAAGAGCTTTCAAGGGAAAATCAAAAAGAGTTCTCAACATTATAAAAAATCTTTTTTCTGCTTTTGTTTCTGCTATTTTGCTTTATGCGTCTTTGAAATTTATATCTTACGAAAAAAGCGGCGGGGAAGTATCTTTGACATTAAAAGTCCCGGTATGGTATCTTGAACTAATTTTTCCTTTTTCTTTTTCTCTTATGACTTTCAGGTTCATTATTCTTACTCTTGAAGAAATTTTAGGTAAATCAAAGAAAGAAGAAGAAAAGAAGGAAGGAGAACAAATGAAATTTATTTGATTTGATGATGATTGTATTATTTGATAGAAAAAAATTGAGTTTTTATCTGATTGTTTTTAAAAGGAGATTTTGAAGTAGGATATGCTTGCGGTTATAGTTTTACTTTTTGTTTTTCTCCTTGCTTTTTCGGGTACTCCTCTTTTTGCTATTATGGCAGTAGGTGCTATATTCGGTTTTCTTTATATAGCAGATGTAGATATTGCTATTGTTATTCAGGAGGCTTATCGACTTGCAAGTGCTCCGGCTTTGATTGCAATTCCTCTTTTTACTCTTGCAGGTTATATACTTGCGGAATCTCGCGCACCTCAGAGACTTTTGAGATTTACGAAAGCTTGGGTCGGCTGGTTGCCGGGAGGTGTTCCGCTCGTTGTACTTGTTGCAACATCTATATTTACTGCTCTAACAGGAGCTTCCGGCGTTACAATCGTTGCTCTTGGTGGATTGCTTTTACCAATTTTAAGGAATGCTGGTTATTCGGAAATTTTCTCTCTTGGTATTATAACTGCTACCGGTTCAATCGGACTTCTATTCCCTCCTTCTTTGCCTATCATATTATATGGAGTTATATCGCAAGCTCCCGTTAATGAAATATTTATCGCAGGTCTTATCCCAGGACTTACTACCATCTTAATTTTCTTTATATATTCTGTTGTTGTGACTTTATTTGCTGGTGGAATTAGGACTGAAAAGTTTAATTTAAAAGAAGCTATATCTGCTACCAAAGAGGCTATTTTTGAAATTCCTTTACCTTTATTTATAATATTTGGTATATATACTGGTCTTTTCACTGCATCAGAAGCTGCAACTATAACTGCAATATGGGCAATAATAGTTGAAGTTCTGATTTACAGAGATATAAAATTAAAAGACTTTCCAAAAGTTGCAAAAGAGAGTATGCTCCTTGTTGGAGCAATATTCGCTATATTAAGTATGGCGATGGGATTTACTAACTTTCTGATAGATCAGCAGATACCTCAGAAACTTTTTGAAATATCTCAGCAGTTCATAAAATCTCGTGAAACTTTCTTTATAGTCCTAAATCTTTTCCTCTTGGTTGTTGGAATGCTTATGGATATTTTTTCTGCAATCGTTGTTGTTGTTCCCTTGATAGTTCCTGTCGCTTTAAAATATGGAATAGACCCAGTTCATCTTGCAATTGTTTTTCTCCTCAACCTTGAAATTGGTTATCTTACTCCTCCTGTCGGTCTTAACCTGTTTATTAGCGCTTTCAGGTTTGGCAAACCCATAACTTTCCTTTATAGAGTCTCTGTAAGATTTATTTTCCTTTTTATTATAGCCCTTATTGTGGTGACTTATGTTCCAACTCTTTCTTTGCATTTTGTAAGAGGGGTAGTTAAGGGGAAGGTTGTAGGAATTGAGGAAAAAGATAAGGAGGTCGTTATGAAGATTCCGGAAGCCAATATTGAATTTAAAATAACACCTGAAAAGCAGTTCAAGTTTTTTGTTCCTCTTCCAGATTTTTCAAAACCTCACAAGTATCTTATTACTTTTGAGGCAGAAGGGTATAAACCTTTGATGAAGGAAGTTACTGTAAAGAGAGCGTCTGCTGTTGATTTAGGTGAGATAAAGCTTGAAAAGGAAGAAAGTAGAGAGTGAATTTGGTTGCGGGGGCGGGACTCGAACCCGCGACCTCCGGGTTATGAGCCCGGCGAGCTACCATCTGCTCTACCCCGCGCCTTTATTCTTTATGATAATCTTTCCTTCACAAAAAATCAAAAAAGCAAAAATTTGTGCTTCAAACATATCCAAATCTCTAAATATAGTTCCAAATCTCTAAACTCCTCTTGATTTTTTCCGATAATCTAATCATTATGATTTTTCATTCAAAACTCTTTGGCGATATAAATATAGACGAATCTGAAGTTTTTGAGTTCCCGTCAGGTATAATAGGTTTCAATGATCTGAAAAAGTTCTTTTTCCTCAAAGTTGTAAATAATAACTTACCTTTCCCGTTGGAAGTTATGCATTCTTTTGAAAGAGATAACCTTGCTTTTTTTGTTGTAGATCCATATTATATTGCTCCTAATTTTTCAATCTTGGCAAAACCGGAAGAAATTCAGGAGTTAGGACAAGGTGATATAGTTGATATTGTTGTGAGGGTAATATTGAGATTTGAAGGCGGAAAGGTTTTTGCCAATTTCCTCGCTCCTTTTGTTATAAACACTCGCACAAAAAAAGGAAAACACATGATTCTTGAAGGTTCAGAAGAACTTTTAGATGTAGAAATAGAAATAAAAAATGAGGAGAAACAGGAGAAGGGAGAAGGTAGTTTATCATTATCCGTTGTGGAAAAAAGATAAACAAATATAAAGTAGGGAAACAAATAAGAAGAAAAATTAAAAAGAAAAGGAGGTAATATAAGATGGGAAATACAATCTCGGTTTGCATGATAGCAAGGAATGAGGAAGAGAACATAAAAAATTCTTTGGAATGTGCAAGGAAATTCGCGGATGAGATTATAGTTGTTGATACGGGAAGTGAAGATGCTACTCCCGAAATAGCTCGTAGCATGGGAGCAAAAGTTTATTTTTTCCCCTGGTGTGATGATTTTTCTGCTGCAAGAAATGAGTCTTTAAAATATGCAACTTGTGATTGGATCATCTGGCTTGACGCAGACGATATAATAGACGATGTAAATATAGAAAGAATAAAAGAACTCAAAAAGATTCTTCCACCAGAAAAAAATGAAGCTTACCTTTTCCTTATTGAAACCAAAATGGTGGGAGCAGATGAAGATACATGGTATTGGTATCAAATAAGGATGTTTCCAAATCACAAAGAAATAAGGTTTGAGGGAAAAATTCATGAACAAGTTACTTTCTCTCTTTTAAGGCTCGGAATAAAAGAGAAAGCTGTTAACATAAAAATAACTCATACAGGATATATTAAAAAAGAAAAGCTTATGGAGAAACTCCTGAGAAATTTAAGATTACTTGAAGAAGAAGAAAAAAGAGAGAATTCTTTTTGGCCAAAAAGATATCTTGCATTCTCTTATGCAAACCTCGGGAGAATTGATGATGCGATAAAGAAGATAGATGAGGCTCTTGAACTTGTTCCAAAAGATTCTCCAATATGGATCTATGACCTAAATATGACAGCTTATGAAATAAAAAGAGTTAAGGGAAATTGGGACGAAGTTATGAGGCATCTTGAAGAAGCTGAAAAGGCAAAACCAGATGAGGGAGCAGTAAATATAGCAAAAGCTGATGTTTTCTTTGCAAAAAAAGATTATGAGAAGGCACTTGAAGAGCTTGAAAAAGCAAAGAAGAAAGGTTTTGGTGTTAATCTTATTGCTGTCTCTCCTAATTCCTTAATAAGAAAGTATTATCTGGGGATGGCAAGGGTTCTTTACCATCTTAAAAAATATCAAGAATCATTAAGGCATTTTAAGAAGGTCTTTGAGCTCTCTCCCAATTTTTTCTCCTGGCAAACAGAGGCGGTTGATGAGTTCGTAGATTGTGCTATGAAAATCGGAGAATACGAGTTAGCTTACAAAATTCTCAAAAGCATTGAAAGTAAGCTCTCACCATATCAACTTTCTAATCTTGCTTTCGTGAGCGAAATACTTCAAAAATTAGACGAAGCGCAAGAATACTACAAGAAAGCATACGAAGAAACAGAAGGTAAAATCCCATCCGTTATTTTTAACTATGCTCAATTTGAGTTCATGCACGGAGATAAAAAGAATGCCCTTGAGCTCTTTACAAAATATCTCGGTGTTGTTGAACCATCTGATGAAAACAAGATCTCTATTTTATCTGCTCTCACCTGTGTTGCAAATATTTTGCTCAAATCCGGAGAGCTCAAAACATCAGTTGAAATCCTATCTACTGCTTGTGAAGCGGCAGGAGTCCGGGTTTATGCTGATTCAATTTCTGATTTAGCTCTTGCATGGATAAAAATATCCGAGTTTTTCAAAAATCCATTTATGAAAAATATTTCATTTGAAAATGCAATCACGACTTTGAAATTCGCTCCGGAAGAAGAAAGAGACATTAAAGAAAAAGTCATTCAAATCCTCAAAGAAAAAACGGAAAGACTTTTCTTATCTTTGCAGCAATGAAGATGTTGAAAATATCTTCTCTTTTCATCTCGGGAAAAATAAGCAAAAATGTTGATGAGCTCAAATTAATACAAAATAGGTTATCTTCAGGAAAAATTTTACCACAAGATTCTCCCTCTTCTCTTTCTCTATCCAGATCTTTGAAGTTGAAAGTAGAATCTTTGGAGTTCATATCTCAACACATAACGAAAATTTCAACTGCACTTCAAAATTATGAAAGCGTAATTCAAGATGTTAGTTCTTTTGTTGAGAAATTGAAATCTATAGCTTTGAGAGCATCACAGACAAAAGATAGTCAGGAATTTTCCGAACTCGCAAATGCATATAAAGAAACCCTCTCTGCTTTGCAAGAATTTGTAAAAAAATCTACCTTTCTCTCAAAAATATTGGCAAGGGGAGGATTTTCAAATTCTGTTTTAGCAGTTGAGGTAATTTCTGGGCAGGTTAATTTTTCTCAAAAATCCCTTGATGCTTCGGGCTTGAATTTCAGAAAATATGGAATAGAGGAAGGAGGCAAATTTGAAATCAAGATACAAAAATCAGGAGATACAATTCAAGCTACTCTTTTTGTAAATGGATCAGCAGTTTTTTCTGAAACAAAAGAACTTGCCTCAAAACCCTCAGATATGCCTTTTTTTGCAGATTTTGAAGATTTAGGAATAAGACTTCAAGTTCCTCCGAACTCTGGTGATTTTGAGGTCAAATTCAAAGTTAGTGCCGACCCAATACTTACTATTTTTGGAGATGGTTTGCACGATGAGGAGAGATTTTTCTTACCTTCACTTGAACCTGATTTCCTCGGTATTCCAGCTGATATAAATTCAGAAACAGAGAAGATACCTATGGTTTTGGATATAGTTCTTTCAAAGCTATCTCAAATAAGAGCGGAGGTCGGAGAAAAATTATCAAAGTTAAACCAAAGAAATGATCTTAATGATATAATAAAATCTAAGCTTAAAATTATGAACTCCTCGCTTGAAGAGACTGATTTTTCATCTGAATCTATCTTACTTTCTTTAAAACAAGTTATGCTTTCAGCTAATATATTAGCTGCTCAAAGAGCAATAGCCCTTATCAGAGAAGGCGTCAATATACTGATGAGGAGATAGTAAATAAACTTTTTTTGTTTTTTTCCGAAATAAAAATTATATTATAAATTGAGGGGATGGAAAGGAAGCCGTCCAAAGGAGGGTGTGAGAAGGCATGGATGTGAAAATACAAGTAGAAAACCAAAATATTGAAGGTTTTGCATTAGCGGAAATCAAAAGTGAGAATGTCAAAAAAGTTATAGGAGAACTTAATTCAATTAAATCTAACTATATAGCTGGTGTGAGTGGTTCAATTGATTTTGAGCAGATGCAGAAAATTATAGAAGCTGTTAATTCAAAACTTCAATCTCTTGGAATTTTCCTTGCTTTTGATAAAATTGGGAACTTACCCGTTGTTAAAGTCGTAACTCATACTGGTGAGGTTATAAAAGTTTTTCCTTCAGAGGAAGTGGGAAGAATATTGGAGAGAGTTAGCCTATTTTTTGATATACTTTTTGACTTTATTATATCACAGTATGCTTAAATTTTTGTTTTGATTTTATTTTAAATTGTTTTCCCATTAAAAATTGTTGAGTTTTTTGTTATGGCAAAAATTTTAGATGATTTGAATCTGAGAAATATAGAGGTTGAAGTCGAACCTGAAGGGACACAGAAAGACGGCGGTGAAGAAAAAAATTCAGCCTCAAATTCTTTTCAAATCAATAGTATAAGTTCTGAGAAAAATTTTTTTCTTAACTCTGTGAAGACTGCTGATCCTGTTTCTTTACTCCTTATGTGTTATGACCTTGCAAAATCTGAAATAAAGAAAGCGATAGATGGAATAAAAAATAAAGATTATGAGAAAAAGTACGAGGGAATATCAAATGCTTTGAAAATTTTTGATGTCCTTCTGGCTACTACCGAACCAAACGAGGTTGGGAAATATCTTATTACATCTTACCTTTTTATAACAAAAAAAATAACCGAAGGTAGTATAAATCTTGATGTTGAGGTTTTAGAAAAGGTTATAGGTTATATTGATGAGCTTGAATCGGCTTGGAAAAAGATGATGCAATCTAATCCTTGATTTTTTCTTTAATCTTTGAAATTTCATCCTTGTGGTAATTGCATAGGGTTATTTTTCCTGACTTTGATTTGAGTAAAGATTCAGTTGTATGAGAATCAGAGAAAAAACAAGTTTCATTTTGGCAAAATCCTATTCCATACTTTATCCAAAGTAAAGAAAGAATAATGTATGGTCTTGCAAGGAGCGGGAAATTATTTTCTATCTCCTCTTGAAGTGAATAACCTTTTACTATTGCTACATCTTCACTTATCATCTTTGATATGTGGTATTCTTTTGGTTTTGCTGGAGCTGAGAAAAATCCTTTTTCTGATATCAAAGAAGGATACCCTAAAACTGCAATCCGGAGGTGATATCTTCCGTCTTCCCCAAAAGTTGCTATCTGTCTATCTGTTATTACTACTGGAATATTCTCTAAATCTATTTTTTCTATGAGTTTTTGGTGGAGCAAAGCGGAAAGCATGATTGATTGGAGAAAAAAACCGTCGTAGAGTATTCCCCAACCTTTTATCTTACCTTCTGCTTTCTTTCTTTCAAATGATATTTCTGCCGGGGCTACATATTCGTGTAGCTTGAATTCATTCCATCTTATTACTCTTATTCTTACGAGGTTTTTGTAAATTTCTTCTAATTCATTATAGTTTTCCCATATTTTACCTTTTACTATTATTTCTGCTGGGATTCCGAACCACTGCAAAAGAGAATTAGTAATACTTGAAACTATATTTACTTTGTGTTCATCAACTCCCTCGTAAAAGATGAGAATTTTACTTTTTTTTCTCTTCTGCTTTTTTATTTTATTTTGATTGTTGTTTTCTCTTTTCTTTTTGCTGTTCCTTTTTGATTTCATCTATTATTATTTCTGCTGCTCTTTTCCCAGACATCAGGACACCCCCGAAAGTTGGTCCCATTCTTGGGAGTCCGTAGGTTTCAGATACAGCCATACCTGCTACATAAAGTCCTGGGAAAACTTCACCTGTGTGCTCTACTATGAGATCCTCCGACATTTCTACCCACATTGCTCCCATTCCTTTTGTTTTCACAAGTCCTCTTGC
Source organism: Candidatus Calescibacterium sp. (assembly GCA_032249135.1). Taxonomy (GTDB): domain Bacteria; phylum Calescibacteriota; class Calescibacteriia; order Calescibacteriales; family Calescibacteriaceae; genus Calescibacterium. Next base: position 38,405 of record JAVVGL010000012.1, read on the forward strand.
TTCAAGACTTTTTACTGCATACGCATCATGTCCTGTTGCATCTATCAAGAATTTGCATTCGAGAGCAACCGGGTCTACACAAGTTATTTCTCTTGGGAGAGCCGAAACCGGTGTCCAATTTACTACCACACCTGATACTCTCCCATCTTTTATAACAAGGTCATCAAAAGATGTCATCTGTAAGAACTTCACACCGGCATCGCATGCTGCTGCAATGAGTTTTGAAACTGCTTCCGGCCCGTGAGTTATAAATAGACCTGGTTTTACCTCTTGAAGTTTAACTCCTATTTCTTCAAGTATTTCGTGCCCTGGTGCCCTTACTGTTATTGTGTTCATAAGATAACCACCTATCCAGAATCCACCTCCAAGGTAGTTGTTTCTTTCTATTATAAGGACTTTAACGCCGTTTTTTGCAAGTTCTTTTGCGGCAACGAGCCCTGCTGGACCCGCTCCAAGAACAATAACATCTGTTGATGAATATTCTTCAAGCATCTTCATAAAACCTGAAACTATTGCATGAGTTATGTCTTTTTCTTCTATCTCAGAAAATATTTTCTTCTTGCCAGATTTACTTTTCATTTTATTTTACCTCCTTTTTTCTCTTTAATCTTTTATTTTTAGTGATTTTCCTTGAAATTTTTACATTTTCAGCTTTTTAGCTTTGGTGAAATTTATATGCTGAAGAAAACCAAAATTTTCTTAAAAAATTATTTTCTTTCTTTTTTTGTCTAAATTCAAAAATTATGCCTGTCACAAAGAGTGCTAAAAGACAACTGAGGAAAGCTGAAAAAAGAAGGGAGCGAAACCTTTATCACCTCACAAGAATGAAAAATTCTATTCGTATTTTTAAGAAAAAATTGATGGAAATAATTCAAAATCAAGTTGAGATTTCAGATCAGCTTAAATCTGAACTTGAAAGTGAGTTCAGGAAAGTGGTATCTATAATATCTCATGTAGCTTCAAAAGGAGTGATACACAAAAACGAGGCAAGAAGAAGAATTTCAAGATTGCATCTACTTTTTAACAAAGCTTTGAAGGTTGGGCAGCAAAAATCTTAAAAAAAATACCAGAAGTTTTTAAAAAATTAGAAGATTAAAAAAAGCCGGAAAAATGTAAAAAAATAAGTAAAAAATAAAAAGAAAAATTTAAATTATTGAACATTTGTTCAAATTTGAAGGGGGTGTTTCTTATGGAAGAGGAAAAAAAAGAAAGCAAGAAAAAGGCAACGAAAGTCAGAGCAAAAAAAGAAGGAGAAATAAAAGAAGCCGAAAATACCGAGTATGATTCCGGAAATCAGTCAGGGGTTTCAGAATCAGGTCAGAGAAAGAGACAGAAATTTTTGGTCACAGGTGCTTGTGGTTTTTCTGGCTCTCATATGGTGGATCTTTTAGTTGAAGAAGGTTATGAAGTTATAGCAACAGATAGAGAGGATGCTCCGAGAAGATGGCTTAATCCAGAGGTCAAATTTATACCATCTGATCTTCTTGATAAAAGAACATTAGATAAAGTCGTTGATTCTGTTGATTGTATTTTTCATCCCGCTGCTATTTTCAATTATTCTGCTCCTCTTGAAGATCTCATAAGGGTTAATGTTATAGGGACGAAAAATCTTCTTGATGTCGCGGTTGCGAACGGAGTCAAAAAAATAGTTGTTTGGTCAACTGCGGGCGTCTACGATGTATCAAAACTAAAGGACGAACCAATAGATGAAAACGGTCCAATAGGACCGTCCAATAACTACGAGTACTCAAAACTAAAACAAGAGGAGCTTGCAATGGAGTATCACATATCGGGTAAAATAAATGTCGTAATAATAAGACCTGCACCTATATATGGACCTCGCAATCTTTATGGGTTTGCTAACATAATTTTTGGAGTTGCGAAACTTCCTGTTGTAATTGTTCCTACAATAGAGAACAAAGCGGTTTCGGTTCATGTAAAAGATGTGTGTGGAGCTGCTTTATTTTTATCTCAAAAAGACGAAGCAAACGGAGAAGTATTCAACATAGTTGATGATTCTGATTACTCGTATTCAGATGTAAATATTTTGGTTGCGCAATTTTTAGGTAAGCCTCATTTTAAAATCCCAATAAAGGTCAGTACGAAACCAATATCTTATGCATTGTTTGGAGCAGCAAAATTTTCTCGTCTTGTAAATAAATACTTTCCACTTTTATTTGATTTACCTTTGATTGGTAGTTTGAAATATATAGAAGAGGACACTGCAAGATATACAGCTTTTTCTTATAGGTTCTCAAACAAAAAGCTTAAATCTTTTGGGTATAAGTTAAAATACCCTGATCTCAAAGATGGTCTTCCTGAAACAATTCAGTGGTATAAGGACTACGGATATCTTTGATTGAGCAATCTTTATAGTTGAGTTATTTTTTATTTATTATCATAATCTTCTTTTTAGCTCTCTTTCTTTTCTTCTCATTTCTTTTTCTATTATTTCTCTTCTTTTATCCCAAAGTTTTTTCTTTTTTCCTATTCCTATTTCTATTTTTACGAGTTTGTTTTCTTTCAAGAGCACAGCAAGAGGGATAATTTTCATTTCTCTTCTTGTAGCTTTTCCGTATATTCTTTCTATCTCTTCTTTTCTCAAAAGGAGAGCTCGTGATCTTGTTGGGTCTGGATTGAAAGGAGAGTTCTGGTATGGAGCGACATACATATTTACTATAAATGGTCTTCCACCTGAAAAAACAACATAAGCTTCATCTATTGATACATTACCTTTTCTTATTGATTTCACTTCTGAACCTTCTAAGGCTATGCCAGCTATATACTTTTCTTCTATTTCGTACTCGTTTGCAAACCTATTTTTGCATATAACTTTGAATTTTTCCATCGTATTTGTTTTCTGATTATTCTTTTGATTCATTCTGTTTCTACGACCTGCGGAACGACTGCAAATCTTTCTCTTTTCTTAGGGAAACCATCTATTATTCCCTGAATGTTTTCAAACTTTTTTGGTTCATCTTCCCTTAATCTTTGATTTTCTTCAAATTTCCAAGTTGTGGGTTGAATGTCATCTAACGGTAGCTCCGAAATAATTTTGAAAAACTCTATTATTTTTTCTACTTGATATTTGAAGTTCTGTTTTTTATCTTCAGGTATATCAATTGCCGATAGTTTCAATATGTTTTCAAAATCAAACTCCATACCATATAAATTATGATGAAAAAACGAAAAAATTTTATCTGTAAAATTAGATTTTTTGTGAAATGAAATATAAAAATTCAGGGATGAGAAAAGGACATGAAATATTAAGGGGGCTTGGATTACCTATATTGCCTACCACATCTGTTGGGAGCCTTCCGAAACCAGATTACATAAAAGAAGCTCGCAGAAAAAAAATATCTAAAAAAGAGTTGAGAAAACTTGAAGATAAAGCAACAGAGTTTTGGGTAAGATTCCAAGACGAAATAGGAATAGATGTGATAGTAGATGGGGAAGTTTATAGGGGTGATATGGTAACATACTTTGCTGAAAATATGGAAGGTTTCAAAATGAGCGGGCTTGTAAGATCTTACGGCAACAGATACTACATAAAACCCAGAATTGTCGGAAAAATAAAATGGAAAAAGCCAATAACAGTAGATAGATGGAAATTTGCTCAATCACTCACAAAAAAACCAGTAAAGGGAATGATTACAGGTCCTTATACAATGATGGATTGGTCATTTGATGAATATTATGGTAGCAGAGAGAAAGTATGCATTGCATTTGCGAAGGAGTTAAGAAAAGAAGTTGAAGCACTCGCAGAAGCAGGAGCAAAAATTATACAAATAGATGAACCCGCAATTTCTACAAGACCCTACGAGTTCCAAATAGCAAAAGAAGCCCTTGAAATTATGACAGAAGGTATCCCAGCGTACTTTATAACTCATATATGCTACGGAGCTTTTGAATTCGTATACCCACAAATGTTGAAACTTCCCGTACATAATATTGATCTTGAAATGTCAAATTCAGAGCTTGACCTTGTTGAACTCTTCAAAAAACATCCTTTCACAAAAGATATATCTTTCGGAGTAATTGATGTGCATACGCACAAAATAGAGGATGTAGAAACAATAAAACAAAGAATTAAAAAAGCCCTTGAGGTCCTTGATGTAAACCAGGTGTGGATTGACCCCGATTGTGGTCTGAAAACAAGAACAGAAGAAGAAGCAAAACAAAAACTACAAAACATGGTAAAAGCAACGGAAGAAGTAAGAAAAGAAATAGAAGAAATAAGAAAAAAATCAGCAGAGTTGCAAAAACAGGGGGGCGAAGAAATAAGAGCATAAACTCCATAAAAGAAAAAAAACAATGGAAAAACAAAATAGAAAACAACAGAAAAAAACAATAAGCCTCACAGAGAAAGAGCTTTTTATTTTTGATGTAGAAGGTGTAATAGTCCCCTCAATAGATGAACCAGCAGTATCACAAGATGTTCTGGAAACAATAGAGGAAATAAGAAAAAAAGGTAAAAAAGTAGCTTTCCTTTCTAACATTTCAAGGACTCCATTTTTCCGTGTTGCAGAAATTCTGATGGATCTTGGGATAGCAAAAAGTCAAAAGGAAATATTTACAGCAGGAAAAGTGGCAGTAGAATATGTTAAATCAAAATCTCAAAAGAAAATTCCAAGAGTATTTGTCATATCAGAAAGAGGTTTGCTTATTGATTTTGAAATAGAAAACGGAGTAGAAGTTGTTTTTGAAAAACCCGTTGATTTTGTTGTAATAGGAATGAAAAGGAATTTGAATTTTGAAGAACTAAATTTTGCTCTTGAATGTTTGCTTGAAGGTGCACAACTTATTTCCTGCGGTCACACAAACTATTACAAAGGAAAATTCGGCTCAAAAGAGGGAATATTCATAGGAGATCTCCCAATATGTGAAATGCTTTCCTTTGCTTCAGGAAAAACATATGTGAAAATAGGAAAACCAGATCCAGTAATTTTTGGGTTCATATTGACCGAATTTGAAATAAATCCAAATTATGCAGTAATGATAGGAGATAAAATTGAAACAGATATATACGGAGCAAAAAACTTAGGAATAACTTCTATTCTCGTTCAAGGAATAGAAACAAAAAAGCATTTCGTTCCAGTAAGAACAGAAAAAGAAATTAAACCTGATTTAGAAATAAAAAGCCTGAAAGATATATTGGCTTTTATTTGAAATTTTTCTTAAAATTCAAATTATGGTAAAAACAAAATATAGAGGAAATGCAAAAGAAAAAGAAAAAGAAAATATAAAGAATGTCAAGAAAAGGATATCAGAGGAAACAAAAAAGAAGATAATAAGAGGGAAGGATATAAAAGAGAAAAAACTAACTACAAAACCAAAAACAGAAAAGAAACCATCGTTAGAACCGAAAGAAATCAAAATAAGTTTCAAGAAAATAGAAATTCCAAATAGTAACATAACATACAAAGTCGCAGTAAAATTTTCAGGAGAAGGTATAAAGGATATACCAATTCCCCCTTTCCTTCTCTCAGTTCTTTCTCTACCAAAGATTCCAATAGGAGAAATAAGGCTGAAAACCAAATCAGAGTATGAAAATAGATTATCTGTTTTGTTGGAGTTTGAACCATCATCAATTTTGAAGCTCCTGACAAAACACGAAAGATTTAGCTATTCATCTTCAATTGCATTCAGCAAAGAAAACGGATACATCACAACAAAAACAGAATATATAGAAAGTAAAACAGATGGTAGGAATTTTGTGAAGAAAAAAGATTATGATTTTGACGATAATGTAAAAGATCCGGTAGCGCTCTTTCTTGATTTTTTGAGCTCAAAAGATGAAATAGAAAAAGAACTAAAAAAAATTAGAGAAGAAAATGAGGATATAGAAGATATAAAATATGACCTTGATATACTGGAAGATTTCAAGATAGAAAAAGAAAACGAAGGAAATGAGTTAAAAAAAATAAAAATAATTCCAAAAAGAGAAGAAGGAAAAGAAATTTTAAAATATGCGGAAGTTGATCTCACCAGCTTCGGAGAATTCAAAATACCACAAAGATTTTACGCACAAGGCCTCCTCTCTCTATTTGATGTGTTTATAGAGAAATCGTAATAAAAATGAGACTATGAAATAAAAGAAATAAAAAATATTTCACGATGGACCAAATTTTTTCCACTAAAAACTAAACCAACTCTCTTAAATTGAATTATCTTTTTACTGCTGAATACATAAGAGCAGCTGCGCTCATCCCCTGAAATGTAAGAGAAAGAACATCTCTCACAAGATACCAGCTCTGGTAAGGAATGACTATCTTTGGAGGTATCACAATTGTATCCCCAGGTAAAATTTCTCCTAATTTCCGAGTTGCTTCTCCATTTGCTCTTATCACAAATACTTCATCTTCATCTGCATACTTTGTAAAACCTCCGGCGAGATTTATATAAAATTTTGCAGATTTATCAGGAACATAAGAAAATGTTGTGGGGGATTTGACCTCACCAGCGACTATAACATAGTTTGGAATAGGAGGAACATATATTTTATCTCCATCTTCAAGCTCTATATTATATTCTGATTGACGAAGTTTTTCAAGGTCACGAGTCACTTTTACGACTACTCGCCCTTTTATATCAGCCTCAGAAATGTATTTTAAAATGTTCAATCTCTCCTCAACAAGAGGTCTTTGCATTTGAGGAGTCTGCAATGTAGGAACATATTGTTGAGTTGATTCACTTATAATCTCTTTTGCTAAAAGACGAGAAACAAGATTTACCCTTTCAATCTGAGACCTTCTGACGGATTCACGCGTAAAAACAATTCCTTCTGGATAAGCAAAATCTGTAAATCCTCCAGCTCTTTTCAGAACATCATAAAGTCTTTCTCCTTTTTTGATTTGAAAAGCTCCGGGGAATTTTATTTCCCCTATAACTTCAACCTGAATTATTTTTGTGGTTTCTTCGTCTGGTGGTGGCAGAATTGTCACCCGTGAAAAAGGTTTCAATTTCACATTACGAAAATCTTCAAGGACCTTTTCAACATCTTTTTTTTCTCTATCTTCCACAGAAAATTTTTGTGTCTTCTCTTCGTTTCCTTCTTTTATAGTGATTTCGTATCCGGATGGAGTGTAATAACCGCCAAAACCTCCTGCAAGTAGCACAAGATCACGCAAAGTTATACCTTCAAAATACGGAAAAGAGGAGGATTTTTTTACATATCCTGAAACAACAACAAAAGGTTCCACTTTCTCTGCAACCGCAGAAAATACCTCAATAAAATCACCATCATATATACTTATGCTTTCAAGTTTATCTAATTCATCTGCTCTCACGAAAACATCATAGGAAAGCTCTTTTTTTTCTCCTTTGTATCTTCTCACAACTATTCTGAAATTTCCTGTTTCGGGAATAAATCCACCTGCATACTCAATAGCAGATTTTAAAGAAGTAGATTTATCTTTTATTTCATATATACCTTCTCTTTTTACAGAACCCGATATAGCATAAGTTCCTCTTATTTGTGGGACGAAAATTGTATCCCACGCGCGAAGAGTATATTTAGAGAATTCTTCAGCACTACCTTCAAAGAGTAATTTATAAAGGTCAATTTCTCCAACTTTTTTCCCGTTGCTTTTTATTTCTATTCTTCTCAAACTTCCTGTCTTTTTTATTCCACCGGCTTTTGATATAGCTTCAAAAGGAGAAAGAGCTCCACTTATAATAACTACTCCGGGGTTCCTGACCTCACCCATAACTAAAACGGGTATAGATTTTATACTTGAAAGAGATATAGCAACTTCAACTTCGCCGAGAACCCTTCTTATTGAGTTTCTGAGAAGTTCACTAGCTTGTTCAATCTTAAGCCCTCCAACTACAACTGGACCTACAAGCGGTATAAAAATTTTACCATCTGACAAAACCGTGGTTGAATAGGGATAATTGAATACATCTGGTATTTTTGTTTTGCTCCATATATAAATAAAAAGTGAATCACCCGGTCCCAGAATGTATCCGGAAGATATAAAATGAGCTGTTGGCTTTTCTACTACTGGCCAAAAAGATATGTCATAGCCGACTTGCCTCAAAATTGCTTTTTTCATTTTCGCAGTATCATATCCAGAAAAGAAAAGTTCAATGTCAGATACCTCAGCGAATTCTTTGATGTCTTTATATTTTGTAAGAATATACTTTTCTGCCTCGGCTGGGGGTAAATACAAAAGTCGTGATATAAAATCTTCTATCTCGTAATCTTTCATTAAAACTATGAGTTTGACAAAATTTGGCACAAGATGATCGGGTAAATCCTGTAAGATAGAAATTATTCTCTGAGTCAGAGGGAAAGGAATTCTATAAAGCTTTGATAAAAACTCTTCTTTTTCTGGTATAAAAATCTTATCTAATTTTTGTTTTACTTTGTAGATTTCTTGCTCAACGGGGAAAATTTGAACCTGTGGTTGCATACCTTGAACTTGCATCTGCTGACCCTGTGTTTGCCCTTGCACGACTTCCGGACTAATAGTCGAAAAAAATAGGGAAAAAACGGCAGCACGAAAAGAAACCCTTACAATCCACGCCCTTCCAGAAAGTTTCATATTCCATATCATTTTCATTAGGTTTATAGTTTATAGATGCAAAGGCAAATTTTTTTATTTTTTTGTTTTTTTCGCAAAAAATTGTTAAAATAAGATTATCAAAGATCTCTGAAAATGTGTATCCTCACAGTTTGATTAAGCGTGGTTTATATAAAGTGATTTTATTTTAAATTATACAAAAGATAGCGTATTCAATGAGAAAGACAAATTAAGAAAACAAAAAGCAAAAAGGAGGTAAAAACTCTGTGGAGGAAAAAGAAATAAAAGAAAAAGATGAAGAGGTTAATAATGTAATAGAGGGAGCTAATATTAGTTTACCAAAAAGAAAGATCTCACAAAAACAAGAAAGGAAAAGAAGAAGAAAAACGGGAGAAATTCAGGATGAAAGACCTATTGAAATTGAGAGTGAATATTTTTCACTGAAGGAAAAGGTAGCAGAGTCAAATGAGATAGAAAGGATAACACAATATGAGGAATATCCTGATGTAAAATACGAGGAAGAATATATAACATATAGAGAGGAGGAGAAAGAAGAGGAAGGGGAGAGGAAAGAGGAAATTCCGAAAGAAGAAATTCCAAGAGTTGAAGTCAGAGAGAGAATCCTTCAGATTCTGAATGATATAACGGAAGAAAGAGATGGGACAAGATATCTAGTATTGAATAAACTAAGTATGAAAAAAATTTCAGAACTTATAAGTATTGCGGAAGATATTGGAATACCGGATCCATCATATCTGAGGAGGCAGGAGCTTATTGCAGAAATTATGAACAGAGCGGGAAGCTACTTTGGATTCAGATTGTACGCGGAAGGAGTTTTTCAAATGATAGAATCTGGTGCGGGATTTCTCAGGTTCCCACATAATAACTACCTACAATCAAGCGATGATGTATTTGTTCATAAAAATTTAATAAAAAAATACAAAATCAGAACAGGGGATGTTGTTGCAGGAGAAATATCCCCTCCTTCCGAGGAGAAAGGAAAATACTTTTCTTTACAGACTGTGAGCAAGATAAATTTTGAAGATCCGAAAAAATCAAGAGAAAGACCACTGTTTGAGAACCTAACACCATATTATCCAACAAAAAAATTCAATCTTGACTGGCAACCGGATGGAGATATATCTTGTAGAGTAGTTGATATTATAGCACCAATAGGAAAAGGTCAAAGAGGACTTATCGTATCTCCTCCGAGAGCAGGAAAGACAATGCTACTGCAAAACATAGCGAAAGCTATTTTGACAAATCATCCGGAAACTATTCTTATAGTCTTGCTAATAGATGAAAGACCGGAGGAGGTAACAGATTGGAAAAGAAATATTGTGGAAAAGTATGCAGCTGCTGGCAGAAATGTTGAGGTTATTGCATCAACATTTGATGAGAAACCAGAATCACACATAAAGGTTGCAGAAATAGTCCTTGCGAAAGCGAAGAGATTAGCGGAATACGGATACGATGTTGTAATATTTTTGGATTCAATAACAAGGCTTACAAGAGCATATAACCATTATATTCCTTCATCTGGTAAGGTTCTGACGGGAGGAATAGATTCTGCCGCTTTGCCATTCCCAAAAAAATTTTTTGGTACAGCAAGAGCATTAGAAGATGGTGGTTCTCTCACAATTTTAGCGACTTGCCTTATAGATACAGGTTCAAGGATGGATGAAGTTATTTTTGAAGAATTCAAGGGCACAGGAAATATGGAGATATACCTTGACAGAAGAATTGCAGAAAGAAGGATATTCCCAGCGATAGATATTCATAGATCCGGGACAAGAAGGGAAGAACTTCTTATACCTCCTGACCTGCTTCCCAAAATATGGATTTTACGAAAGAGCTTACAACCTGTTAGCACAATAGATGCTATGGAGCTACTTTATGAGAAGATGTCAAGAACCCGCACAAATGCTGAATTTTTTGAACTACTTGCCAAAGAAGGATAAACAACAAAGCTTTCAGTCCATATTTCATCTACGAAAATATCGTGAGGCTTTTCCCCTTTTATTTCTCTGAAAACCTGAAAACTCCAACACAAAGCTATCTTTTTTGATTTCTCGGAGGAACGTACCAAAACTTTATCGTAAAACCCTTTACCATATCCTACCCTAAAACCCCTCAAATCAAAAATAACGCCAGGAACCAAGAATAAGTCAATCTCTTGTGGTGGTACGATGCAATCTGATTGGGGTTCCGGTATTCCAAATGCTCCTTTTTTGAGTTTGCCTTCAAATTTCAAAAACACAATTTCATTTCCCATTACTTTTGGCAAACATATAAATTTTTCTTTGTAATATCTGAGTATATAAGATGTATCAGGCTCGCCTTTTGTTCCAAAAAAACATGCTATCTTTTCTGCCCGGGCAAAATCCTGACTTCTCACAATCTCTTTGCATACAATTTCTGACCTACTCTTTATAAAATCTTTTGGAAGATTTTTTCTGATAAGAGATATTACTTTTCTTGCCTTCTCAAGGGAGTCAAAATTAAAATCTGGGAAAAAATTCAGGGGAACTTCAAGATTGCAGGTTATTTTTTTTTGTTTCATCAGTATCTTATTTCAAAAGATGAAAATTTACCTGTGTAAGGTAAAAACTCATATTCAACTTTATCTACTCTTGCAGAGGGTGGTCCTTTTTTTGCCCATTCAAGAAGAGCTAAAATGGCTTTCTCGTCTCCTTCCGCTAAAATTTCCACTTCACCTGTTTCCAAATTCCTAACATAACCTTTCAGCCCAAGTTCTCTCGCTTTGTAGTATGTGCTTGCTCTGAAACCTACACCTTGGACAAATCCGTAAACCTTGATATATATCCCTACATTTTTTGCTTGCATACAAAGAAATTTTACACAGATTTTTTATATCAATTAAAATTTTTGAATTTTTTGATTTTTGAAATTTTGAAATGAAAAATAGCTTTTTTTATGATAAAGAAACTATGCATATCGGTGTTCCTCTAACTTCATCTTTATCTTATCCTACACCACGAAAGCTCAAAAAAATACAAAAGGTTTTGGAAGAATTTGGGTTCAAAGTTCATTACACAGAACTTCTGATAAAGGTGGCAGAAACAGCGGAATACAGGAAACCTTTTTGGTTCGCAAAATACAAAGGTAAAAAAATAAAACTTGAAACAGAAAAACAATATGGACTTATACCGGTTGATATAGTAGCAGAAAATTTTGAAGAAGCTTTGAGATATGATGTTATATGGTGCTGGCAGGGGGGATTTGGCTCCTCACGACTCATCAGATTTTTCAAAACAAAAAAATTTGAAGGAAAAACAATAATAGGATTTTCCGATAACACCTCAATAATGACGCTTGCTCTGAAAAATGGAGGAAATGCTATTCAACTTGCAGGATTTGAAGACCTTTATTCAGAGAAAAAAGAAAACCTACAAAATATTTTAGATAATGTGAAAAAACTTATTCAAGGCGAGGAAGTAGAATTAGAGATAAAAGCAAAAAATAGGCTACCCTGCTATGAAGCAAAGTCAATGTATGCCGGAAATCTCACATGTTATCTTATGACAGTTCAAGAACTTGGATGGACAGACCTTGAATACGACCTATCTTTATTTGAAGATATATTCAACGAATCATCATCTGCTACTTTTGTGGGAGACTACATTCCTTACTTTTTCTGCATACATCTTTTAAGTCTTCATGCAAACAAAAGAAAGATGTTAGCATTCGGAAAAATGCAGGGTATAAGAAAAGACAAAATAAAAATTTCACTCAAAGAATACTATAAGGGTAAATTTGCTTATGGAATAGACTGGGGACATAATGGACAAGATTTAAAAATAGTTCCATCATTCAAAAAAGGAGAGGGAGAAGCCGTGATGAAGAACGATAAACTCAAAATACAGGTGAAGTTCAAAAAAGTAGAGAAAAGGAAATTTATTGTTCAGCCGAGATTGACTGCAAAATAATATCAGCCAAAGGAGAAATTATTGAGCCTGCTTTCTGAACAATTATAGCCAAGCTCTTGTTGAACATATATAAATTAGGATGTTTCCACTCATCTGAAAGATATTCTCTCTCATAAACGCTGCAATCAGCCCAAATATTTGTATTTTTTAGGCGAACATATAAAATCCCTCCAAGGGAGGGGTCCTGAACATTCAGATATGGAATGAGAATAAGGTTGGAAACTATATCCGCAAGGTAAGGCACAGGAATATATGGAATAGATCGTATAAAAACACAATCAGGAGGTATAGTATAATCTGAAACTTGCATTCCATAAAAAGTTATATAAGGCGGAAAATTGAAATGAGATGAATCAAAATTGAAAAGATAATAAACATTGTCTTTGCGCGATGGCGGAACCTCAGCTTCTATCATAAATTCCCATCTTTTGATAGGCTTTCCATCTTTATCAATAACCTTATTTTCAAACCAGTAAGGGAGAAGCTCCCTTATAGGTTTCGGATTTTGAAAGTATTTTACAATATCAAATCTCAAAAAATCGTCAAATTTTGCTGTGTTCAGAGCTTGCAAGAAAAAATTAAAATCGGCAATTGAGATGCAATTATCCGGACATCCTCTTTTGCCTTCTTGCAAAATTTTCTTTATCTTTTCGCTCAAATCAAAAACTTGCTGAACAAAATCCAAAGATATAAGATAGGGAACTTTTATTTTAACTTTGTTCAGAGATGCTCTCACTTTCCCTGCTACAACCTCTCCTTTCAGCTTTATTTCAATTTCATCTAATGGAGAAGCTATCGTGACAGAGTAAGGATTATAACCTATTTTTCTCTCTCCTGATTTATCGTAAAACACGATAGTATATTTTTCTTTTTCTTCTTGTTTCATATTACCTCTTGATTCAAGTGATTTAAGGAAAGACCATCCAGATTCTATTGAGTTTGTAATAAAGTTCGGCATTTGCCTGATATATTTTTGTCCGTCTTGATAGAAAAGAAATGTTTTATCACATTCCTCAACCAAAAACGCAAGAGTTCTAAGCAAACCTATTATGTTTTGGGTATCAATCTTTTTTATATTTTGAAGTACTCCAAAAGTATTGACTGAGAAATCGTGAGCCAATATAAAAGATGATATTGTGAGAACAAAGTAGCCTATATAATTTAAGAAAGAGAATTCAGCTTCACCCATTCTGCCATACAAAACAAAATGGAGAGAAAAAGAGTTCCCAATAGACAACCTTAAAGGATAATTTATATCTATTTCACATTTTTGTGAGATAGCTTGTTTTAACATCTTCAATCCTTCCTCAGTATCGGTGTGAAGGGAAGAGACGAATTCACGAATTAATCTATCAAGAGAGTTATCACAAGACTGTTTTGTGAGTAATTTGCCAGACGAGGCATATTCAAGCTCAATTTTGTGGCCAGGCAGGGTGGGGGGGATCCTTGATGTTGTTTGTGCTGATCCGCTTCCATAAACGCTTACGATGAAATTTATTATTGCCCCCAGCTTTGCAAGGTATTCCTGAATTTGGACCAGAGGAAGACCTATAAGATAACCGCAATGGCGCGGATTTTCTTTACCTAAATTTTTGAAGAATTTTTTAGCCTCCTGAATATTTTCTGTTTCAATATAGAGCAGACCATCTGCCAATTTAGGGTCTCTATTTGCAAGCCCTGATGAAAAATCATCTGGTTTAATCTCTTTTCCCCTGCAACCTAAAAACAAAAAAGAGAGAAAGATAGGAGAGAAGGCGAGAATAAAGAATAATTTTTTAAGGAGGGATTTAAACTTCTGCATTCCGAGTTTCATTCTTACTTACTTATTTTCTTTTCCTTGTACCTAAATTGATTGCTTGCGCTTATAGGATCTTCTTACTTCTCTCAGAACAAATATTACGAAAATGGCAAAAATATGATATGGACTTTGCGGAGGCGTGGTTGAACATCCTCCACCTTCTTCTGATTCTTTTCTCTTCTGGTAATACCCGGTAACGCTATCTGGGAAATCAGCATTAATACATTCATTGCACCTATTTACCTTTATTGTCCACTTTGAAAGAATAATTTCAATGAGGTCACTTTTTGCGAAGAATCCGAACGGACAACCAATTATAGGGGGGCACTGCCGAGAGTAGTCCTGCTTTACAAGTATGACATCACAGGTATCATCCAAATTAGGCGGAATAAAAATCGAATACTCAGACTGACAAGTTAAGTAAATCGCCTGATCAAGTATACCCCCTACTGACTGACAAATTAATCTCAACCTACAACTAGTACATTCTGGACCGACAGATTTAAGTTTTATAATACCTGGGGATGAAGCGGGAAGTGGATAGATTTCCCTCACAACCGGAAGTCCGGGAGGTAGAGGAACACCGTCAACAGCATAGAAAACTCCTGTTTTTGGTCTTGTAAATAGCTCCCACCCAAATGGGATATACTTTGTAAAAGCATTATATAGAACGATTATAGGATATCCCCCGAGAGCCATTGCTATTGTGCTGATTATAAACTCTCCATTATAAGCACAGCTTGCAAACCCAACTCTATTCAAAATTCTATAAATAAATGAATTCTGATCAACAAAGTGGGAAACAAGAACTCTTATAATCTCATCCCACGTTCTGCCTATAAGTTGGCTTATACCTTCTATTGAACCTGTATCTAAAATATTTTGAGCAGTAGCAACAGCCCATCCCCATGTATCTCCATCTGGTATGCATGAAGCAATATTTGGAACAGCAACCTCAATAACATACCTTACAATCCTTCCAAAGTTTGCAGCAAGACCTATTCTTTTTATGGGATCTGTGAATATAGACCAACTCATCTCAAAACCCTTCTCAACTCTTATAGCATATGTTGCGCCACTAGGTAATGTAATTTGAGTATCAACTTTTGGATTTATAAAATTCAAAGTTATAATATTGCCAGGAGAAAGGTCTATTTTTGCTTTTTGAGCGTTCAAAACAGCATAACGCCTTATCCTATCTAACCTACCGGGATCAAATCCCTCTATCACACCTACTCCATAGAATATCATATGTTGAACAGTAAACTTGACATCAAGACCCGGAGCGTCTTGAAATTTAGCAACTCCTTGATCTGAAATATCGCAAGGAACTTCGGTATAAAATGTTTCATCTTTTGGGAAAAATCTTGCCGCTTTTTTCGTTTCATCAGCTGGGAAAATTTTTTCCCTGACATCTTCTGCAATCTGCGCTGCAAGTCCGAAAACCTCCGGGTAATTGCCTGATAAAATCTCACCCGGTTTCGTTTCAGAGATTTTCTTCACAAGCTCTTCAAATTTTGGATGTTCAACCACAAACTTCGCTGCATAGACCAAAGCTCGTGGAGTAAACATCCAAAAGTAACCGGGAGCGTTCATAACAAGCCACAAAGCTGTGGTTCTCTCATCTATATTTGCATACTCAGCACCTACAAAATGAGAAAGTGAATTTGCACTATCACCCCAGACCTCTCTCACAAGCTCATAAGGTAAAACATAAGCCATAAGGTAAGTTTTATTCTTTTCAGGTTCAGCGAGAAATAAAGACTGCGGAGCATCTGCCTCCCAACCTTGAAGATCAACTCTCATTTTACTTTTATCAAAGTCTTTCTCACCGTATACAGAAACTACTTTGAGACCATCTGGCAGCTTATCTTTATAAGATTGCTGCGGAGAGGAACACGAGGAAGAATAAATTATCAAGAATATAAAAGCAAAGAATAAAAAACTCCATTTACTATTATTATTACCATCCATACTCCTTAACCCCGTCATGATAAATCACCTCCTTTTTTGTTTTTTATAAAAAAAATACCCAAAAATAATATAATCATTTTTTTAAAGATTTCCACAAAAAGTGAAAATTTTAGTTTTATTTTTTTTTAATAATTTTTGAATATAATTAAAAATGAAAAGCCAAGAAAAAAAAGACAAAGGAAAATATCTTGAAATAAGGCTTTCTGTAAATGTAGATCATGTGGCTTCGTTAAGAGAGGCAAGGAAAGAAAAAGAGCCAGATCCAGTCCATGCAGCAGTCCTCGCTAAAATTGGTGGAGCGGATGGAATAACAGTACACCTCAGAAAAGATAGAAGACATATAAAAGAAAGAGATGTAAAAATGATAAAAGAAGCGGTAGATTTACCTTTAACTGTTGAGATGGGGTTGTTTGAGGATATTTTAGATTTTGTACTTGAAGTAAAACCAGCAAAAGTCACTTTGGTACCTGAAAGACAGGGGGAAGTGACAACAGAAGGAGGAATGGACCTTAAACCAGAGAGTACCAAGAATGAAGTTGAAAAATTTGCGAAGGCTCTTCAAGAAAAAGGTATAAGAGTGGGAGTTTTTATAGATGCAGATGAGAAAACTGTTGAAGTAGCAAAAGATATTGGACTTGACTTTGTTGAAATAAATACAACTCATTACGCGAAAGATCCACAGAATTTCAAAATAGTGAAAAAGATAGAAGAAGTTGCAAAGTATGCGTCAGAAAAAGGGCTTGAAGTTATGGCAGGGCATGCTTTGAGTGTAGCAAATGTTTCAAAGATAGCGCAAATAATTTACATAGAAGAACTCTCAATAGGGTTTTCAATAGTAGCAAGAGCAGTTTTTGTTGGTTTTGAGCGAGCAGTCAGAGAAATGAAAGATGAAATGATGAGAGCAAGATTTTTAGCAATATCTTCTATGGACAACTTCAAAATATCTTGAATCCAAATAAGTTCAAGGAAGTGCAGAATTTTTCGTGCAGGAGAAAATTTTCCTTTTAAGAAAAAAATTTTTCTTCAGCAAACCTTTCTGAAAGGATAGAAATTGCAGTTTTCAAAGCCTTTCTTGATGGTAAAACATCATGGACCCTGAAAATTCTTGCTCCTTTTTGAAGCGCTATTGATATTGCAGATATCGTTCCTTCAAGTCGCTCGGAAGGAGGTGGGGGATTCTCTTGCGATATACAAAATCCTATAAATGATTTTCTTGACACTCCCAAAAGCAAAGGATAATTTAGCTCCGATACTATCTCGTCAAGTCTATTTATAATTATGAGGTTCTGATGAGGTTTTTTACCAAAACCTATACCTGGGTCTAAAATGACTTTTATTCCTAAATTTTCGGCTATATTTGCGGATGAAGAAAGATAAAGTTTTATTTTCTCAATAAGTTCCGTGTCTTCTAATAGTTTTGATTGCATAATTTTTGGTTTAGCTGTAATATGCATTACGATAGCTGGTGCTTTATATTTTTGGCAGATATAAGGAATTTTCTCATCAAATCTGAATCCAGAAATATCATTTACGATATCGGCTCCCAAATCAAGCGCAATTTCAGCAACAGAAGACCTATAAGTATCAACTGAAATGGGAATACGAGGAAAATTTTTTCTTATCTCATAAATAACATTTTTTATTCTTCTTATTTCTTCTTCTTCTGGAATTTCATCTGCACCGGGACGAGTGGATTGTCCTCCTATGTCTATTATGTCTACACCTTCTTCTATCATTTTTTCAGCAGCTAAAATCGCTTCTTTTTCGTTCTCATATCCAAAATAGAAAGAATCTGGGGACATATTTAGTATTCCCATGATGAAAACATAATTTTTGGTATCAAGAATTTGACCACAAGCTGGCAGTTCAATTTCAAATCTACTACGAAGATTTTCAGAAATATTTGATGGGAAATAGATCATTGTAATGAGAATTAAGTTAGCAAGGCATCTAGTTCCTTTGCAGTAAGTGTTTCTTTTTCAAAAAGTTCCTTAGCCAATTTGTGCAGTTTATCTATATTATTAGAAATTATAGTTTTTGCTCTGTTGTAGCAAGTTAAGATTATATTTCTTACTTCTTCGTCAAGTTTTCTTGCGGTCTCTTCTGATATTGTTTCGGTTCTTGAAATTTCTCTGCCGAGAAATATATATTCTTCTTTTGATTTGAAAGCAATTGGTCCAAGTGAAGACATTCCCCACTCATATACCATTTTTCTTGCAAGTTCGGTAGATTTTTCTATGTCATCAGCTGCTCCGGTGGAGATTGAATTAAATAATAGCTCTTCGGATGCAGATCCACCAAGAAGAACGGAAATTTTTTTCATAAGATACTCTTTATCCATAATGTATCTATCTTCTTCCGGGACCTGTAAGGTAACACCGAGTGCCCTCCCACGAGGGATTATTGAGACTTTTTCTATAGGGTCTGGACCTTCAATTTTTGCGACAAGAGCATGACCTGCCTCATGATAAGCAATTCTCCTTTTTTGTTCTTCTGTAAGATAAATTCCTTTTCTTTCTACTCCCATTATCATTTTATCTCTTGCACGCATAAGAAGTTCTTCATCTACAAAGTTTTTCTTTTCTCTTATAGCCATAATTGCTGCATCATTTATCATACTTTCTATATCAGCTCCTGAAAATCCTGGAATTGATCTTGCTATTTTCTCTATGTCTATATTCGGGTCAGCTTTGACTCTTTTGAGGTGAACTTTTAGTATCTCAATTCTACCTTTTAGATCAGGTAAGGGAAAATAAATTTTTCTATCAAATCTTCCAGGTCTCAGTAAAGCTGGATCAAGAATATCGGGTCTATTTGTTGCTGCTATAACCACTATTGGCTCTCCTCTTGATTCTATTCCATCAAGCTCAACAAGAAGTTGATTTAAAGTCTGTTCCCTTTCATCATGACCTCCGCCAATTCCTGTTCCTCTTCCTCTTCCCACTGCATCTATTTCATCTATGAAGATTATGCATGGAGCATTTTTTCTTGCTCTCTCAAAAAGGTCTCGGACTCTTGCTGAACCAACGCCAACGAAAAGTTCAATAAAAGAAGAACCAACTTCATAAAAAAATGGGACTCCGGCTTCATTTGCTATTGCTTTTGCAAGGAGGGTTTTCCCGGAGCCGGGCGGTCCTATAAAAATTACACCTTTTGGAGGTCTTATTCCAAACTCTTTGAACTTATCAGGATTTTTCAGATAGTCAATTATGTCTTTTACTTCTTGTTTTACCTCATCAAGTCCTGCGACATCATCAAAAGTAACCTTATTTTCTTTTTTCGGAACGAAGACTTTTGCTCTTGAACGAGTAAAAGATATGGCACGAGCATTTCCCCTTTCAATACCTCTTATAAAACTAAAAATAAGAAAAATTATTAGCAAGGTAGGAACCCAAGCTATCAGAATATCTCTTAAAATAGAAGGTTTTTCCTCTGGCACTATATTTACCTTTACACCACTTTCGTAAAGTTTTTTGATAAGTTCCCATTCTACAAGTCCATAAGTTCTGAATGCTTTTCCGTCTCTGAAAGTTCCCTCAATTTTATTTCCTTTTATCTTTACTTCATCTACACTTTCTAACTTGTTTATGAAATCAGTAAAACTCAAATCCTCAAACTTTTGATTCTGCTGGACATCAACGATTGCTCTGTAAATCAAGATTGATCCTGCAAAAATCAAAAGCCATATAAGTATGTATCTCATTTCAGTAAAAATTAATGTGAAAGAAAAAAAATTGTTTTTTGACGACTAATTCGTGTTTTCAAAGAGATAAAAATGTAAATAAAACATTTCCAAAATATGAGAAAAAGTTTTATTTTGAAACTAAATTTTTTATGTGATACTAAATTGGCTCATAGGTGGTCCCCAGGGAATGGGGGTTGATACTTCTGCGAATTCTTTTGCGAGGTCCTGCGCGTACGCTGGATACTGGATTTTTGGCAAAAGAGAATACCACTCAAACATAACAGGAGAACATTCATATTTTATAGTAACAGTATCAGATAAAGAGATAAAGAGCTTCCGAGATCCAATAGATGTTCTTGTATCTTTTGAAGAAAGAACTTTGAAATTTCACATAAAAGATGTAAAGCCCGGAGGAGTTGTAATATACGATGCAGAAATAGACCTTGAAAAGCTGGGAATAAAGAGAGATGATGTGGTTTTCATTCCAATAAAGTACAACGAGATAATAAAAGAAACAGCGGAAAAATTTGGTTTGGGAGATTTTAAAAAACTGCAAGTTATGAGAAACTCAATAAGCGTTTTTGCATCAGCAGGAGCTATTGATTTACCCGCAGAATGTGTAATAAAATCTATGGATTTCATATTTACAGGAAAAAGAAGAAAGGTATTGGAGCCAAATAAATTCGCAGGACTCATAGGTTATGAGATTGCAAAAAAATTTCAAGACAAAATAAAAATAAAGCTTCCAAAAATTGAGCGAAACTCGCAACAAAAAAGAGTAATCCTTACAGGAACTCAGGCAACAGCTTTGGGGAAAATTGTCGCAGGATGCAGATTCCAAACTTATTACCCAATAACACCAGCAACAGATGAAAGCGAGTTTTTGGAGTCAATAGCTAAAAAATATAATATGGTTGTTGTTCAAACAGAAGATGAAATAGCGGCTGTGACTATGATACAAGGAGCTGCACTTTGCGGAGCAAGAGCTGCATCCTCTACATCTGGTCCCGGATTTTCCCTTATGTCTGAGGGGTTAGGATGGGCAGGGATGAACGAAGTTCCAATAGTTGTCATAAATTATCAAAGAGGAGGTCCGGCGACAGGATTACCTACAAGGTATGAGCAAGGAGATCTGAAATTCGCAGTATATGCTGCTCACGGTGAGTTCCCAAGAATAGTTTTAGCACCGGGAGATATAGAGGAAGCGTTTTACATAACAGTAGAAGCTTTCAACCTGGCAGAAATATATCAGTGCCCTGTAATAGTATTAGAAGATAAACTCCTTGCAAATGGAATTCAGACAATAAATTATCCTGACATAAGTAAAGTAAAAATAAACAGAGGGAAAATCGTAAAAGATGGTCAAGACGGTTATGACAAAAAATTTACAAAATTCAAAAGATTTGAAATCACAGAAGATGGAGTTTCACCAAGAGTATTTGTGGGACAACCTGGATTTGTTTTCTGGAACACCGGGGATGAGCACGATGAATTTGGACACATAACAGAAGATCCAGAAAATAGACTTCTTATGCACGAAAAAAGAATGAAAAAACTTGAAAAAATAATTCAAGAGGTTGAAGAGGAAAAGAAAATAAATGTTTTTGGAGATGAAGATAGTGAGTTCGTTATAGTAAGTTGGGGGTCAACAAAAGGAGCAATATTATCTGCGTTAGAAGAACTTGAAAGTGAGGGATTGAAAGCACTTTTTGTTCAAGTGAAGATGGTTCATCCGCTTGACGGAGAGCTTATAAGAAAGAAAATAAAGGGGAAAATAAAAATAGCGGTAGAAAATAATTATTCCGGGCAGCTTGCAGGACTCATAACAGAAAAAACAGGAGAGTTTTTTGATTATATGATACTCAAGTGGAACGGAAGACCAATCTCTCACGATGAAGCTGTAAATGCTCTCAGAGAAATAATAAAAGGTAGAACAAAGAGAAAAAGAATAGTTCTTACAGCTGGATTATGATAAAGCAAAAATTTAACAAAGTAGTAAGGATGGTGAAAAGAAAAAATGGAAGAAAGAAGTAAGATAAAAGGGAAGAAAGAAATAAGATAAAGATAAATAAAAAAATAAAAGGGTAAAAAAATAAAAAGAAAGGGAGGTGTAAAAAAATGCAAAGTGTTTTTAGGTCTGATATAGAGTCGGATTGGTGTCCGGGTTGTGGAGATTTCGGTATTCTTTCGGCTTTAATTCAAGCTCTTTCTGAACTTGAAATACCTCCATCAAAATGTGCAATATTTTCTGGGATAGGTTGCTCGGGTAAAACTCCTCATTTTATAAATGCCTATGGAATTCACACTCTTCATGGAAGACCTCTACCTTATGCGATAGGGGCAAAGCTTGCAAATCCATCTTTGACAGTAATAGCAATAAGTGGTGATGGAGATGGATACGGAATAGGAGCTGGGCACTTTGTTAATGCTGGAAGAAGAAATGTTGATATAACTTATATCGTACATAATAATGGGGTTTATGGATTGACAAAAGGACAAGCATCTCCGACTTTGAGGAAAGGAGCTCAACCAAAGTCTTTGAAGTATCCTAACATAAACGATATGATAAACCCGATAGCTATCGCTCTTGCGGCTGGATACACTTTTGTATCTCGTGGGTTTGCATACAATGTAAAGCATCTGAAAGATATAATAAAGCAGGCAATAGTACATAAGGGTCTTGCTCTCGTTGATGTTCTTCAACCATGTCCAGTTTTCAACACAGTAGATACAAAAGAAAGTTATATGGAAAGAATAAAGATTCTTGATGATACTTTTCCGACATCTGATATAAAAGTTGCGATGGAAAAAGCGTTAGACCAAGATACTTTATGGATAGGGGTATTTTACAAAGATGAAAGCAAAGATACATTTGAGGAGAGGTTCCAAAAAATTCTTTCAGAATATCCTGAGGTTTGCCCAGCAAATATAAAAATGAGCGATGACGATGGGAGACCGACATCAGATATAGGAGAAGTCTTAGAGAACTTTATTTGTTAGGGATTGAGGAGAGAGGGGAAATTTTCAGGGGCTGATTTTTATATAGGATTTTTGCTTTTGAAAATCTGAAATCAAATTTGGTCAGTGTTGCCGATTTTTGTGGAAAAATTTGATTTCTTTGCTAAAATATTTTGATTGTTGAATTAAAAACTAAAAAATTAAAATGAAAGGGAGGTAAAAAATATGCAGTATGAAGTGAAAATACCTTTCAGGAACATTCCTGATCTTTACAAGTGGAGGGTGAACGAGACGC
>JAVVGL010000013.1:0-58829 GCA_032249135.1 Candidatus Calescibacterium sp.
TCCAGAGTAGATTTTTTGAAATATCCATTTTCTTACCAACTAAAAATTTAATCATCTCGAAAAAAAAAAAAGTCAAGATTTTGAACAATCTCCGGAAGCCTTGTCAGATAAGGGGAAGAAAGCGATAGAAAATTGAAATTATAGATGGGGAGATTCAAGCCATTTTTAATAAATGTAGTTTTTAGATTAAAATAACAAAACGAAAAACTCCAAAAATAAATAAAAACTAAAATAGAACTGAAAAATGAAAACACACCATTCAAAATCTTCAAAGAGAATTTTTTTCTGGAAACTCAAATTATCTTTCATGCTCCCTCTGATTTCATTAATCGTCACAACTTTACATTGCTCAAATAAAGTCGGGAAAAATGAGAAAGAGAAAAAAGTTTTAGTTGTAGCTATGGAAGATGCTCCATCAACTTTATATCCTCCACTTGCAAGATCTGCCTACTCATTCCGAGCAGTAGAACTTATTCACAGAGGACTTTTCAAATTTGATGAAAATCTCAACCCAATCCCTGATCTCGCAGAAGAAGTAAAAATAGAAAATTTAGATGAAGAAAAAAAACGAAAAATCGCTCTGACGATAAAAATAAAAGGCGCAAAAACATGCTCGGGAGAAAAAATATCAGGAGATTTAGTTAAAAACTCACTTGAAGAATACAAAAGATGGGGAAAATTTGATTACATAGAAAAAATTGAAGCAGAAAACGATAAAGTTAAACTAATATTATCAAGACCTTATTCTTCGGTTTTTTACGACCTTGCTGTTCCTATATTCCCCAAAAATTTCACAGATTGTACAGGTCTTTTCAAAGTAAAAAAATTCATTCCAGAAAACATAACAGAACTCGAATCACAAGACGGGAAACTCAAAGTAATAATAAAAGGAGTAAAAAACGATATAACTCGGGTTCTTGAACTTGAGAAAGGAGATATAGATATCGTTGTAAACGCAATTCCGCCTCACCTTATAGATTATGTCAAAAGCCTGAAAAATGTTCATCTTCTGGTCTCACCCGGAATAAATATAACCTACATCGCCTTTAACCTAAAAAATGACATACTCAAAAATAAAAATGTAAGATTAGCAATAGCTCATGCAATACCAAAAGAGGAAATAATAGAAAATATACTTCAAAATCAAGCCGAACCAATTTTCTCTTTCATCCCAAAAAGATCAGAATTTTATTTTGAAGACAAAAAAATAGAGTATAATCCAAAATTAGCAGAAAAAATTTTGGATGAATCAGGTTTCAAAAAAAACGAAAACGGAATAAGATTTGAACTCACATGGAAAACTTCAACTGTAAAATATGCGATAAGAAACGTAAAGGCTATCGCAAGCTATCTTGAAAAAATAGGAATAAAAATAAACATCGCCCAAAGAGAATTTTCAACCCTGATTTACGAAATAAACAAAGGTAATTTTGATTTATTTTCTCTTAACCTTGTTGGGGTAAAAGATCCACAAATTCTGAAAGATATCGCACACAGCAAAAAAATACCACCATACGGACTCAACAGAGTTTTCTTCTCAAATCCTACTTTTGACGAAATAGTAGAAAAAATAGAAGAGGAAATTGATAAAGAAAAAAGAAAAGAACTTGTGATATTGGCTCAAAAAATCATTCAAGAAGAACTACCCTACTTACCACTATGGCAAGTGAAAGATATAATAGCAATAAGAGAAGATAAAATCCCACAGGAAAAAATAAGTAAAATAAAAATCACTCCGGGCGGAAGCCTTCTCTTTCTATCTTATCTTCTGCAAAATAAAATTTATCCTGAAACCCAAAGCAAAACAAAAAACGAAGACGAAAGAAACCGTGATCTACTCAACCACAACAACAAAACACCTCCCGAAAATAACAAAATATATCTTGAAGAGTTTCCAGAAGGCAGAAAGTTAAAATTAAGATTTACAAATCCTGTATTTTTTACAGAAAATCCTATTCACAAAGGTATATTTTATGTCATAGAACAACCTGGGACAGTAAAGTATATATACGAAGGAAAAGTAGGAATTTTTTTAGATATAAAAGATAGGGTTGATTTCGGCGGAGAGAAAGGACTACTCGGATTAGCTTTCTCGCCAGAATTTGGAAAAAACGGAAGGGTTTATGTATCTTATGTAGATAAATTCGGAAACTCAGTAATCTCATATTTTATCTCAGAAGACAGAAAATTTAAAGTAGATCATAAAAAAGAGTTCATCGTAATTAAAGTCAAACAACCTCCTTTCCCTAATCACAAGGGAGGTATGATAGCTTTTGGAGAAGATAAAATGCTATATATAAGTTTGGGAGATGGAGGGGGAGCAGGAGATCCTCTTGATAACTCACAAAATACAAAAAATCTTCTTGGGAAAATTCTCAGAATAGACCCTGAACCAAAAACAAAATTACCCAAAAACATAACTTACTTGATACCAAAAGATAATCCCTTTTACGGGGATGTAATGTGTGGAATTGAAAAAAATAAAAAACCAAAATCCGGATGTGCCGAAATATTCGCGTGGGGATTAAGGAACACTTGGAGGTTCAGCTTTGACAGAAAAACAGGAATCATCTGGGCAGGAGATGTGGGACAAGACAGATGGGAGGAGATAAACATAATTCAAAAAGGTAAAAACTATGGATGGAGATGTTTTGAAGGTTTTGAACCTTTCAACCTCAAAAACTGCAAAAAAGAGAATTATCTTGACGAATATCAATTCCCAATTACAGTATATCCTATATCAAAAGTTCAAGATTGTGCCGTAATCGGGGGATATGTTTATAGAGGTTCAAAAATAAAACCACTTTATGGAAAGTACATTTTCGGTGATTGGTGCTCTGGGAAAATCAGAGTATTAGACGCAGACAAATTATACCAAGATTATAAAAACGAACTTTTATCAGATAATCAGAAAAAGAATATCGTTTTCCAAAATGTTAAAACAGAAACTTTGATTGATACAGATTTTATGATATCTTCATTTGGTGAAGATAATGAAGGTGAAATTTATGTTTTAGACCACAAAGGAGGTAAAATCTACAAAATCAAAATTTTTCTCTATTCTAGTTCAGAACTATGATGTTAAACCTTTCAGAAGTTTCAAATCTTAAATTTAAAATAAAAAGATTTAAAATATCCATATATATGAATGAACTAATAAGAAAATCATTAAATGTGATCAGGAATGAGGGGATAATTTCTTTTATTCGTAGGGTAAACTATCACATAATAGGAGCGATCCTGACTCCCTATTTTATTAATAAATTAAAGCGAGAAACCTCCAAAATAAGCAAGCTCGAGGATTTGGTAGATCTCGCTTTTAACTTTAAGATAGAAAGATATAATTATTCTTCCAGGTCAAATTAAAGAAGAAGTATTAGAGTTATTAAAAATTCTGGAGAAAATTAAACCAAAAACAATCCTTGAAATAGGAACAGCTCACGGAGGCACTTTATTTCTTCTTTCACAAGTCGAAGATGATAATGCAACAATTATAAGCATTGATTTACCTTGGAGTAAATTAGGCTATCCGATATGGAAAGTACCTGTATATAAATCCTTTGCTAAAAGTAATCAGAAAATTCACCTCATCAGATCAGATTCTCACAGTGAAAAAACATTAGAGAAAGTTAAAAGCATTTTAGGTAATAGAAAAATTGAATTCCTTTTCATAGATGGAGACCATAGTTACGAGGGAGTAAGAATGGATTTTGAAATGTATAGCAAACTTGTGAGAGAGAATGGTGGGATTATAGGTCTGCATGATATTGTTCCCGGTTCAAAGGGATTGGTAGGAGGTGTGCCAAAATTCTGGGAAGAAGTAAAAAATAAATACAAAAAAAGTATTGAAATTGTAAAAGATTGGAAGCAAGGTGGATATGGAATAGGTTTAATTTTTCTCTAAAGATTAGGTTGTGAAGTCAAAGGCTCAGAATAATCAGAAGAGAAGCTTTCCTCATAAAGAATATTTTTTTCTCGCATTTTGAGAAATTCAAAAATAGCATCTGCTACTGACTGAGAAAATAGAGGTGAAAAATGACCAGCAGATTCTAACTCAAATTTTCCCGCACCATCTATAAAAGAACTTTCATAAGGTATAGTTAGCTGATCATACTCTGCTCCAACACAGAAATATAAAGAAGGATTTTTTACTTCATGATATTTTTCTACAAATTCCGAACCTGGTACCATCTCCAATGCATTCTTACCAATTCCAAAGACTGCAATTTTTGT
This sequence comes from Candidatus Calescibacterium sp., assembly GCA_032249135.1. GTDB lineage: Bacteria > Calescibacteriota > Calescibacteriia > Calescibacteriales > Calescibacteriaceae > Calescibacterium. The sequence continues at coordinate 4,234 of JAVVGL010000013.1, forward strand.
CCCCCGATGCGGAGAACATATAGTAACACACCCCTGAACATCTAACCCAAAAACTTCTTTATTTTCTGCAATATACTTTGCCACAAGTCCTCCCAATGAATGTCCAATAATAAAAACCTCTTTACTTTCTATCGCTAAACTTTCAAGAATTTCTTTTATTATCCTGGCACAATTTGAAGCTATATCATCTATGCTACCTGTAAATGGACCTGGATTTATAACATATATGTTTTCAAACCCTCTATTTCTCAACATGTAGAAAAGAAAAAAAACGGATGCTCTGTTTAAAAAATATCCGGGTATTATGAAAGTAGGGATTTTGACTCCGCCGAGCTTTCTTGGTATGTAATTTTCATACGGAAAAAAACCGAAGATCCAACTTAAAAAAAGGTAAATATAAGCTAAAAATTCTTTAAGAAAAGAAAAAAAAAGCTTTCTCGGATCTAATCTATAATGAGCATTTAATCTCTCATAAACAAAGATAGTATATGATATTGCTGTAAGAAAAAAAGATAAAAAGATTACAACCTTCAAAATAAACCACATATCAAATATAATTTAAGAACTAGGAAAGTAAAATTAGCTCTTATTTGCAGATTTACCTTTAAGATTATCACTTACTTGCAGATTTACTTTGCTCTTTATTGAGTTTTCTTGCAGAATGAATAGCCATAAGTGCTACCCAATTACTTGCTCTCACCGCATATTCTTCAAGAGTAGCAACAAGATTATTAGCTCTTGACGATATTATAGCAAACAAAATAACACCTGTTATAGCTGCAATAAGTCCAAAAGCTGTTGAATGCATGACGATAGCAATTGATTTTGAAAGATATATTTGTCTTTGAGCCGGATCCATTGCCCCAACTCCCGAGAAAGCTTCTATAAGACCTACAACTGCACCAAGCAATCCCAATAGCACAGCAGTATTAGCAAATATATGGATAAGTGGTACCCTTCTTTGAATTTTGGGAACAAACCTCAAAAACTCCTCTTCCACTGCAGAACTTACAAGTTCTTTTATTTCTTCCTCATTTATATTTGAAGGATTACCTTCTTTGACAACCCTCAAAGCAGAATACATAATGGCGCCTATTGGTAGGTTAGAGTTCTGTTTTGCAACTTCTAACGCTCTATCTAATCCGCCCTCTTCAAAGGCAGCTTTTACCTCATCAAAAGTTTTAGCAGGATTTTTACCATAAACAAAATAAATAGCTATTATTCTTTCAATTGAAAAAGCAAGTATAACAAGGAAAAAGAGCAAAATAAAATGCATCGGCCAATCCCCAACCTTATAAGCTTCTATGAGTTTAGCGATAAGACCCTTTTCCTCTTTCTTTTCCCCTGCTTCTTTCTTTTCTTCTCCTGCCTCAGCTTTCCCACCTCCCTGAACAGCACCACCGGGAGGAGTAATTCCCTGCGTAGTCTCAGGAGAAGCGCCCCCTTGTTGTTCCACCGAGGGAATTGCTCCTTGTGGTCCTTGGGTTCCTTCCTGAGAGAATGAACTCACAACAAATACCCCTAAAACCAAAACCAAAGAAATAAAAGATAATAATAATATTTCTTTTTTTCTAATTTTTATTCCCCCCATATCAGAAACCTCCTTTTCTTATTTTTTTTATTTTCCTTAGATTTCTATATTTTTTTCAAAAATATATAGTTTAAGTTTTTTTCAAATTTTTCCCAAAATTTTTTTCTCAACAAAAATTCGGTAATCTCAAAACAGAAAAACTCACAAGAATCAAACCTTACATCATTTTGTTAGCTCCGATATTATCATCTCTATTAATTTTATTGATGCGATGAAAATGACAACGAAACCAAATATTTTTTTTATTATTTCTGCCGAAAACTTTCGCGCTCCCAAGAATGAACCGGCAAATGCTCCCAAAACAACAGGAAGAGAAAATTTTAAAATCGGTATTATATCCGGGCTTTGTTTAGTTATGTTTCCTAAAAGTCCGAAGATTGAATTGAAAAATATAAATATTGCCCCCGTTGCCGAAGCTGATTTATAATCCATAATCCCAATCCAATAAACAATTGGTATGAGAAAGATTCCTCCACCTATTCCTATCATCCCAGATATAAATCCTATTGCTGACGATAAGGGCAGAACCAAAATTATTTTTTTTATCTTTGATTTATCATCATCATAATGGTAATTTGATGTTTTCTGCTGATAATTTGATATTTTTTCCGTTCCGATTTTTGAGTCGCTCTTTCTATTATCTTTGTTTTTATTTCTTTCGTTTTCTTTCTCTTCCCTCTCAGATTTGAGCATCAAAAATCCAACTAAAAAAAGTGTTATGATAAGCAGTATATTGAAAGTCGTCTGGGAAATTTTCATTTTCCCCCCAAAAAAAGCAGCAGGTACCGATGCTATTAAAAAGAGTATTGAAGTTTTTTTAATGTATCCGCTTCTTATCCAGTTTATAGTTGATGTGAAAGTAGAAAGAACACTCAAAAAAAGAGCTGTCGGTGGTATATGTGTATGTTCCAGTTTCATTAATGAAAAATATGCAAGATATGCCGAAGCTCCTCCGAGACCGCTTGCAGAATAAAAAAATGAAGTTATAAAGAATACGAAAATCCATATAAAATCAATCATAGACATAACCGTATTAAAGTAAGATACTACAATCTATAGTTCTAAAATTTATAGTTCTACAAACTGAAAAAATAAAAATATACCAAATACGAGATTAAAATTGGATTTTATGGGAGAAAAGATTTTTATATATGATACAACACTACGAGATGGAGCACAAGGATTAGGTTCATCATGGACACTTGAGGATAAAGTAAATATAGCTCATTTGCTTGACGATTTCGGAATAGATTACATAGAAGGAGGATGGCCCGGTTCTAATCCAAAAGATGAAGATTTTTTCTCCATTATGAAAAATGTTAAGTTAAAACATGCAAAGCTTTGTGCTTTTGGCTCAACTTGCAGAGCAGGGAAAAAACCCGAAGATGACCCACAAGTTATAAAGCTCCTTGAAGCTCAAACCCAAGTTATCACAATATATGGAAAAACCTGGGACCTCCATGTAAAAAAAGTAATAAAAACCACCCTTGAAGAAAATTTGAGAATGATAAAAGAAACTGTAAGATTTTTGAAAAAGGAAGGAAGAGAAGTAATTTTTGATGCCGAACATTTCTTTGACGGAGCAAGATTAAATAAAGAGTACGCTTTCAAATGTATAGAAAGCGCACTTGAAGGCGGAGCCGACTGGATTGTTCTGTGCGATACAAATGGAGGCTCGCTTCCGTGGTTTATAAGAGAAAAAATAGAAGAACTCAAAAGCGTGTTCGGAAATATAAAAATAGGAATACATGTTCATAATGACCTTGACCTTGCAGTAGCAAATTCAATAGAAGCTGTAAAAGCTGGAGCAAAGCAAGTTCAGGGAACAATAAATGGACTTGGCGAGCGATGCGGAAATGCAAACCTTACATCAATAATCCCCATCCTAAAATTCAAAATGGGATACGATATATCTCCTGATACATCTAAACTCAAATTTGTTGCTGATTACATATGGGAACTTTCTAACATTTCACCTCCGAGAAATCAACCTTTTGTTGGGGAATCTGCTTTCGCTCATAAGGGAGGAGTTCATATTGACGCTATGACAAAAGATATGAGCTCGTACGAACATATGCCGCCGGAACTCGTCGGAAACAGAAGAAAAATAGTAATTTCAGACCTCGCAGGTAAAACGGCAATAAAGCTGAAATTAGAGGAACTGGGATTTGAACCAGATGATAATATAGCAGCAAAAATACTGAATAAAGTTAAATTTCTTGAAAAAGAAGGTTATGATTTTGAAATGGCTGATGCTTCACTGACGCTACTCATATTAGATGAACTTGGCAAAAGACCAAAATTTTTCGACTTTGAAGGATTCACAGTCATCATTCACAGAACAGAAAATGAAAAAAGAAAAGAAGATATACACTGCCAAGCTATGGTGAAACTGCGTGTAAACGATGAATTAGAGCACACAGCAGCAGATGGAAATGGTCCGGTAAATGCTCTTGATAGAGCAGCAAGAAAAGCTCTTGAAAGGTTCTTCCCTGAAATAAAACAGATTGAACTTTCTGATTTCAGAGTTAGAGTTGTTTCTGGAAGCCAGGGAACAGGAGCGAAAGTCAGAGTATTTGTTGAATCAAAAGATAAAAATTCTGATTTAAGATGGGGAACAGTCGGAGTGTCAGAGAACATAATTCAAGCTTCATGGAAAGCTCTATTAGAAAGCATAGAATATAAACTTATATTATCAAGAACCAATATCATCCCACAAAAAAAGAAAAACGGCGAATAAAAATATAAGAAATTATAATTTTATAGCGCATAAATTTAAACCTTTCTATAAAGTCTTAAAGCAATTTTATCAAAAAAGCTTATTACATCATCAACTCTTACTTTTTTGAGCATATTTAAAGGTATGAATTTCAGGTTTTTCAAAACTTCTAACCTTTGCTCTATCTCAAAAGCAGCACTTGGTGGATCATCAAATAGGGCTTCCTTTTTTATGCAAATTTTATAAATCTCATCAAAATCCAAATTGAAGTTTTTCATAATAAAATAAAAATCTATCAAGTCCCTGATTTCTAACCTTGAAACAATAGCGCAAAGTTTATTACTTGCTATATTTTCGATACAGTCAATAGTGAGTTTCCTTTTATTCTCAAATTCAAATGCATTTCTGACACAATTTATAGAAAGCTTATCAATTACAAAATCAACCCTCATATTGAAAATCTCATAAGATAAATAAAATTCAGAGGCGCTGACTATATTTGCATTGCTTGAAAATTTTAACTTTATCCAAAAGCTTAAATCACCTAAATTAACATCCGATGTTGTAAAAAAATCTAAATCTTCTGAGATTCTATGACCTAAGTAAAAGACAGAAAGAGCTGTTCCACCTGTCAAGAAAAATGATTTCTCAATAATCTCATTTTCCAGCAATTTCAGTAGTAGCTCTCTTTGTTCAGGAGATTTGTAAGCTTCTTTTATTTCAGCAACTCTAAAATTCTTTTCCATTTCTTTTTTGACCTTCCTGAAATTTTCAGCTTATCTATATTTTTCTCAATCTCTTCAAGAGAAAAAATTTTCAGAGTATCCACTACCCTCCCATATTCTAAAAATCTTGACATAATCCATAGATAAACGGATTCGTTATGTTTATTCTCTTTCAGAAATTTTAGAAGCTTATTTTCATCTTGAAATTCATCATAATCCCAAAATACTCTTTTCAAATTCATAAATCAGATTACATCTTTTGCTGTTATCTTCTTTTCTTCAATTTTTAGTTTTTCTTCTTCAATTTTTACTCCTTTTTCTTTAAGTAATTTCTCATACCCTTTTTCTTCAAGCTCACTTGCCAAAGATTCATCACCAGATAAAACTATTTTTCCATCAAAAAGTATATGGACAAAATTTGGTTTCACATAGTTTAAAATTCTTGGATAATGAGTTATTATTATGATTATTTTTTCCTTCGTCATAAAATTTATTACGGCTGATGCAACAATTTTTAGAGAATCAACATCAAGTCCTGAATCTATCTCATCCAAAATAACAAGTTTAGGATTCAGCATTAACATTTGCAAGATTTCTGTTCTCTTTTTTTCTCCACCTGAAAAACCCTTGTTTATCTCTCTTTTTGCAAATTCTTCCGGAATTTTGAGCAAAGACAATTTTTCCTTGAACTCACGAGAGAAAGCTGAAAAATTTTTCTCACCCCCTGCTACTGTCCACAAAAATTTTCCAAGAGGAACACCGGGGATCTCTTGCGGATATTGAAAAGCAAGAAAAATCCCTTTTTTTGCTCTCTCATGAGTTTTGAGGTTATTTATTTCTTCACCTTCAAAGGTAATCCTTCCACTTTCTATTTTGTATCTTGGATGTCCCATTATTGTAAAAGCAAGAGATGTTTTTCCAGAGCCATTTGGTCCCATCACAGCGTGTATCTCTCCGCCCCGAGCAACAAGATTTATACCTTTTAGAACCAATTTCCCCTCCACAGAGACATTTAAATTTTCTATTTCAAGCATATGAATAATCCTTCTTACTCAAAAATTGATTATCCTTTTAAATTTGTACACAAAATTATCTTTTTCACTATTTCCTAATTTTAATTTTTGAATATCTCAAAATAGAAAAACTGCCGATAAATCATTTCATTTATGATACCTTCACATTATCAGGACGAACTAGACGAACTTGAAAAGCTTGACGATCCATTTAACATATTTTCAGCGTGGTATAAAATAGCGTCGGAGAAAGAAAATGATCCAACTTATATGTATATTTCAACGGTTGATGAAGAGGGGAGACCGAATATAAGAACAGTTCTTTTGAAAAAATTTGGGAAAGAAGGTTTTGTATTTTTTACAAATATTGAATCTAAAAAAGGTAGAGAAATCCAAAAGAACCCTTTTGTTGCGGCACTCTTTTGGTGGCAAAACTTTGGCAGACAAGTGAAAATAAGAGGTAAAGCTGAGAAAATCTCCGAGAAGGAAGCCGATGAATATTTCAAAACAAGACCAAGATTAGCTCAAATTGCAGCTTGGGCATCAAGACAAAGCCAACCGATAAGTTCATATAAAGAACTGATTGAAAGATTCAAAAAGTATGAAAAAGAGTTTGAAGGGAAAGAAGTTCCTCGCCCTCCATACTGGCTTGGCTTCAGAATAATTCCTTACGAATTTGAGTTTCTGATTTACACCACCGAAAGATTACACAAAAGAGCTTTATTTTATCTTGAAAGCGGAAGATGGAAAAAGACCTTTTTGTGCCCTTAAATTGAAGGAAGTAAAAAACAAAGATGTAAAAAGAAGCCAAGCGTTAACTTGATGTAGAACTCCCCAAAGAACTGGTATGTCTCCTTTTGAGTTCAGGGTTGTTATGATTCCCAAAATGAGCTGCATTAACCAAAGAATAATTGGCAAAAAAACCCCTTTTAAAGCAAGGAAAATCAAAACCACACCTAAAATCAGAGCAAAATGCCTGTGAAAAAAATTTAAAAATAGAGGATTGTTTAGAAAATCTTTTTGTGAAAATAAATTTGGTGGTATAAGATGTCCGTTCATATCAGGGTAAGTTGGAGCTAAAAGAGCAGCTTTATGTCCAGCGACCAATGTCCCGGCAATGAATTGGAAAACAAAAATCAAAATAGCAACCAAGCTCAACATCTTTATCTTTCTGAAATCTGTTGAAAATCCAGCTTCTTCATAATTTTTATTTCCAATATTTTGATTAATAACTTCATTTTGACTAACAACTTCTTTCCCTGTCGTTTTAGATTTATATATTCCGTAAAGAACGAAAGAGTATAATCCGAGAGCAAAAGTGTTATGTAAAGCTAAAAATATAGGAGAAACAAAAATTCTATCTTCAACAATCCCTGTTCTCACCATAAGCCATCCTAAAACTCCTTGAACAAAAATCAAAAAGATAAGTGTAATGAAGTATTTTACCCATGTTTTATCTATTACTTTTTTCAGAGAAAGTATAATTAGAGGAAAAATCACCGCAAAACCAATCATCCTGCCCCAGAGCCTGTGCAGATATTCCAAAATGTAAAGTTTTTTGAACTCTTGCAAACTTATAGAGAACATAAGTCTTCTGTATTGAGGTATTTTTTTATATTTTTCAAACTCTTCCTCCCAGTGCCTTTGAGTCAAAGGAGGGATTATTCCAGTCACCGGTCTCCATTCAACGATAGCTAATCCAGCCTTTGAAAGCCTCGTAATACCTCCAAGCAATACCATGACAAAAATCATAAAACCAAGAATGCTCAACCATATTGCAATAATATTATTTCTTTTACCATCCCCCATAGCTTTTTAATTCTCATTTTTATTATGCAATTTTCTTCATAATTTAGCGATGTAAAAAATAAGTTAAAAGTTTCCGAATTAAAATTTTGCGAAGTGTTTTTGATTTTTTAGCTTTAATAACATTTGTTGGGTTTTATTGGTAAGTTCATTTTTTTAGGAAAGTAGATTAAATTTTTATATTTAAGGAGGTGAAAGAGTTGTGAAATTTGATAAGATAATAAACCACATAAGGGAAATAAACGAGAAAAATAGGGCAGAAATGATGACAATTCCCCGCAAGATAAGTCCGGCAAACTTCGCAGAATGTGTTGATGTTATACTCAAATTCTTCAATTCAATAATGAGAGCCCACCTTGTCGTTCAGATGTGTGAGATCGCAGAATCTCTTGAAATTCCCCCACGAGATAAAGCTCAACTTACATATCTTAAAGAAACGATAAAAGAGAACATACTCGGATTATACAAAGCGGTATCTTTAATAATTGATGGACTCTTAAAAAACTATTCACAAGAATCATTTGAATACAAAGCTTTTGATGAGCTGAAAGGAAATATAGAGCAAATTATGAGCAAATACTTACCACGAGAGACTGAAAAGAATGTCGCAGAAGAAATAAAATCTGCTTAAAGATTAGGCAAAATAAAGACAAAATTTTACAACAAGCAATAAAATTCAAACAGAAATTTGATTGCCAAACAATAAGTTCGTTCAATCACATATAATGTTTTAGTCTATGAGGAAAAGATGGGCTATATTTTTTATCATTTCGCTTTGCATTTTCGCTGCTGATATTTCAACAAAATATATAATTGAGCAAAAATTACCATATCTTTCAGAAGTGAAAGTCACAGAATTTTTCAATATAGTTCATATAAGAAATAGAGGTGTAGTCTTTGGAATGCTTTCCGATATTCAAAACGAAAAAATAAGGTTAGTTCTCAATTTTATATCGGTTTTTGTTATGGTTGCCCTCCTTTATTTCGCAAGATTTTTCTCCGGTATTCCCTTTTACACGATAGGAGCTATGTTCGGAGCAGCTCTCGGGAATGTCTCCGAAAGAATTTTCAAAGGCTATGTAGTTGATTTTTTAGATTTCCATATAGGTAAATATCACTGGCCAGCTTTCAATATAGCGGACTCAGTTATAACGGTAGGAATGATAATTTTGGTTTCGCATGGATTATTCTCAAAAAAACACGAGCAAACTTGAAGCAGAAAAATAAAAAAACGGAGGAGCTGCAATAAATAAAAAATAAAAAATGGAAAGGATTAGTTCTGATCAGAAAATAGCCATAATCGGTATAAATGAAGACGGAATTGCTGGTTTATCTAAAAAAGCTATTGACCAAATAAAATCAGCAGATATTATTGTAGGTGGTAAAAGACATATAAATCTTGTATCACAAATTCTTTCTCAAAGCCAAAAGATAGTTTATATAGGCGCAAATATAAGTTCCACCCTTGATGAAATAGAATCTTACATCAAAGAAGGGAAAAGAATTGTAGTTTTAAATTCAGGAGATCCTTTATTTTTCGGGTTTTCAAAAAATCTATTTGAAAGGTTTGGAAAAGATATCTTTGAGGTTATACCGAATTTATCATCTTTGCAGCTTGCATTTGCGAAAATAAAAGAAACATGGGATGACGCAAAAATTATAAGTATTCATTCAAAAGCGTTCAGTTTAGATGATTTTTTCTGGGATATAGTTGAAAATGAAAAAATATTTATATTGACATCTGGGAAAGATGATCCTAAAAAAATAGCGGAATTTCTTGAAAAGAACGATATAAATGTGAAGAAATTTTTTGTTCTTGAAAATTTAGGTGGAGAAAACGAAAGAGTTTTAGAACTTAATACAAAAGATGTATCAAAATATGATTTCTCACCTCTGAATGTCGTAATAATACTTAAAGATAAAAAAGAAAGAGTTTTTCATATCGGAGAAGAAGATGAAAATTTTGCCTCAAAAGAGGGTCTGATAACGAAATCTGAAATAAGAGCAATAGTTTTATCTAAACTTTGCTTGAAAGAAAATTCTGTTGTGTGGGATATAGGTGGTGGTTCAGGTTCAGTATCAATAGAATGCGCACTTATTGCAAGAAAAGGTAAAGTATATTGTATAGAAAAAAGAAAAGATTTGATTGACATTATAAAAGAAAATACAGAAAAGTTCAAAGCAAAAAATTTAGTAATTGTTCACGGTGAAGCTCCACAAATATTAGAAAATTTAGAAGATCCTGACTCGGTTTTTATAGGTGGAGGAGGAGAAAAAATAGAAGATATAATAGAAGAATGCTTAAAAAGAGAAAAATTGAAAAATCTTGTTGCAACATTCGTTGTCCCATCACATTTTATAAGAGCAAAAGAGTTCCTTGAAAAAAAAGGCTTTAATCCAGAATGCCTTTTTATAAATGTTATGAAATTAAAAAAAATTGATAGGTTTGAAAAATTTGAAGAGAAAACAAATGTATTCTTGCTGAATGTTAAAATAAAGTGAAAATGTTAAAATAAAGTGAAGATGATCACTTAAAAATCCCATCTAAAATTTTGTTTGCACCAAAATTTTTCAGATTTGGCGAAAAATAAGAATGTTTAAAAGAGGAAATACTCATTCCTCTGAAATCTTTTGTTCTAAAATCTAAAATTCCATTTATATTTTGCGGATAAAATCCACAGGATTTACATTTTAAGTTTTCAACTTTCCCTTTGCAGTCTGGACAGATGAACATCTTCTAAAAAATAATTACTTTTTGACTAATTTTCAATAAATTTGAGTAAATTGAGCTTTTGAAAAATCAATCAACAAAGTCTGTTATAGGAGACCTATATATTTTTGATATAGCGACTTGGGATATATACCTGAATTCATAAATTTTCTCAATTTGCCTCAGAACCTCAACAGTTTGAGAAACCATTCTTGCCAAATCTCCAACTTCAATTCCACTCTTTTCCTGAACATCATGAATATCTCCACCTTTCGCCCATATCTTCATAGCAGAATAAATTTTGCCATCTAAAAAAGCTAAGACAGTATATTTTGCCCCCCATTTGCGCACAACCACCTCGGCTGGTTTAAATTTTGGGGTAATTCCGAATTTCAGCTCAAGCTGATATATCTTCTCAACTTCACGCTCTATATGTTGAGGAGGTTTTACAAAAGGAGGTTTTGGTTCGCCCAAAAGCATAGCTAATGTTGCAGCAAAAATTGCAGGGTCATTCCCAAAAAGTCCCTTCTTCAACAACTCATATATATATATGGACCGCGGGGTTTTCAGGTTTGAAGCCTCCCATCCTTTCTCTGTGAGCATATAATCCTGGTCCAAATACCCCATAAATTTCAAGAATTCTATCGTTCTTCTGAACTCTTTTTCAACTTCATCTGGATTATCTTTTAACATTTTATTTAGTTTATCATCAAGTTCCTTCAAATTTTTAGATATTTCTGAACATACATCAAAAGCTTGACAAGACGAACAAGGAAATCTTGATATTTCCTCAATTCTCCTTTTATTCTCTTCTTTTATTTTGATGACCAATTTTTCAGATCTGTTGATTAAAGATTGTATCGCTTGAAGCAGATTTTCTTTATCATAAAACCTTTTATCTGTAAAAAGTGGGAGTATTTTCTCCTTTGTAAATTTTTTTTCGTCCTCTTTCAGCGAAATAAAAAATTCAAATTTGAATTTCTTTTTCTTTTTTCCATCGTCAGAATTCCCAAAACATTCCCAGTCCTCCGATAGTATGAGCTTTCCTTTTTTATTTACAAGAAATCTAACCAAATTTCCATTCATTGAATTTTCACCCTTTATTGAATTAAGAAGCTTTTCAAGAATTGATACCCTTGTTTTGAGTTCCTCTATCGTTTTTTCACCTTGATACAAATTTTTTTGAGTGTTCAGAAAATCTATTTTAGTTTTTGGGGAACATCTTTTCTCTTGCGGCTTTATTTTCTGAAATTCTGAAATGAGCTGATCTATCTTCGCCTTTACACCTTCTTTTTCTTTCTCCCACTTCTCAACAGAATTTGATATCTCAAAGAATTTTAAACTCTTTCTTATAAGCTCCAAACACTTTGGTATATCAAGTGATTTGAGAAGATTAAGAACAAGATGTGGAGTGATATAAAAACTTGATCTTATAGGCTCTATATCGCCAAAAAATTTCTTTATTTCTTGACCACAAGGTGCAGCTATGAATACATAACCCACAGTATCTTTGCCTCTTCTACCTGCTCTTCCTGTCATCTGCAATACCTCGGAGGGAGAGAGCAATCTTTCTCTTTCTCCATCAAATGTGTATTTTGAGGCTATAACAACAGATTTTGCTGGAACATCAATTCCTGATGCAAGAGTTTTTGTAGCGAATATAGAGTGGGCAAGACCGATTTTGAGAGCATCTTCAAAGAGAACTTTCATAGCTGGAAAAAGTCCAGCGTGATGAGGAGCTACACCTGTTTTTATAAAATTCAAAACAAAAAGATCATCACGAAGATATGGGAAATTTTGGAAGTAACTTTCACAAAACTCTCGTCTCCTTTCCTCATCTTGATCAGAATCATCTAAATTTATTTTTCCTTCATCAACCATCTTACCTACTTGCAAGGCATACTCTTCACACTCTTTTCGTGAAGAGAAGAAGATAATAGAAGGGGTTGCTCCTTTTTCTTTGAGTTTAACAAGAGCTCGCGGAACAGAAAAATCACTTTGATTTTCTATTATCTCCCCAGGTTCAATTTTCAAAGATGATGAGACCTCTGTTTTAAAAAGAGGCTTAATTGTTCTGCCCAAAGAGAACCAAATGAGCGGTACAGGTCTTTCAAACTTGAAAACAACTTTGACATCCTTCTGTCTGGTTTTTGATATCCATAAAGCTATTTCTTCTACATTTGGAAAAGTTGCAGAAAGTAGAAGAAGTTGAGCTTTCTTTGGAGCAAAAATTATCATCTCTTCCCAAACAACTCCCCTTTCTTTATCAGCTATCCAGTGAGCTTCATCAAGAACAATAAAATCTACATCCAGATCTTTTACTAATCCTTCCTCAATTATTATATTTCTGAAGATTTCCGTTGTTCCCACAAGAATTGGAGCTTTTGTGTTTTCTTTTCTATCCCCTGTCATTATGCCGACATTTTCTGGGCCAAAGAGTTTTTTGAAATCTCTGTATTTGTCGTTTGATAGAGCTTTCAGAGGAGAAGCATACCAGGTTCTCCCCCCCTTTTTTAGTATATCCTGAATTCTGACTTCTGCTATTAAAGTTTTCCCAGAACCCGTTGGAGCAGAAACGAGAACATCAAAACCTTGGAAAAGATAATCTATTGCTTCTTTTTGAAAATCGTCTAACTTTATTTTTCTTTCAAGTTCTATTTGTTCAAAAACATAGTTCATTTATTACAACGAAATCTTTTCTCCTTTTGGGCGGAGGGGACGGGATTTGAACCCGTGCGCCCCTTTTTACGGGGCACGTGGTTTCCAGCCACGCTCCTTGGGCCGCTCGGACACCCCTCCTTTTTGGCTGGGGGGCGAGGACTCGAACCTCGACCCTCGGATCCAGAGTCCGATGTTCTGCCAATTAAACTACCCCCCAATTTTTTATATTTTAAGACTTAAAAGCAAAACAAAATAAAAATTCAGGTTTTGTACACCACCCTTCTTAAACGCAGAACTAAAAAAACTGAAAATATGTATATAGCAAATATTAAAATTGAATAAAAATCATTTTGCGATGAAACAAAACATCCGCAAGAGTCCCCATCAAACCCTATACCAGATGTATAAACTTTTTTCCTCTCCACACTACTTCCTCCAGTTTCCCCACTACTGTTTCCAAGTCCTATCCATCCCCCTAAAAACTCCACTTCAAACTCACTCGGTACCGTTGAATCAAAATATAGCTTATGATAAGTGCTCCATCCAAGATCATAATAACCTGACGAATCAAGAACACGAAATGGAACAGAACTTTTCATTAAAATAACGGTATATGTTTTGTTTCCTACTCTCTCAGATGATTTTTGAATTTCCACACTTTTTCCTTCTTTATTGATACCAGATGGTACCACAGGCGGAATATTGCTCAGGAATTCAGGAACTCTGAGTTTGCCACATCCCCAGATTTTGTTTGGGACATCACCTGTAAAATTATCTTTCAGAGCACCCTTACACAGAGCATCAATTATTTCTTGCGGAGTAAGATAAGGATTCCTTTCAAGAGCCAAAGCAACTGCCCCCGTAACATGCGGTGTCGCTTGCGATGTTCCTGAATCTCCACATAAATAATCATCACTTGACGGACAAAGAGAATATATTACCTCTCCAGGAGCCGTTATGTTAGGTTTTGATGAATCAAATCCCCAAGAAGAAAAGACAGAAATTTGACCTCTCTCTCTTTTTGCTGATGTCAAGTTATACGAACCAACAGCTATTATATCAGGAGATGTTCCAGGAACGGAAATAGTTCCTTCAGATACCGGTTTTAAATCTCCCTCTGATGAAAAAAGACATCCTTGGGGATCAGATGATACCCATCCATCTATTCTTACTTTTTTTGAACTTTTGAATTTCAATACAAGTTTATCATTTATTTTTTCCGAAGCGAATATTATGCCATCTTTTATTTCAGATTTTGAATAAGTTATATTTTCAAGGTAAAAAGATATATCTGCTCCTCCTTCGTAATCAATAAGAGCTCTTTGCGATCCAGAGTTGACGACAAATTTTCTTTCTCCCTTTTTGATTTCTGTATAAGAGTCTTTTATACCTAAAATATAGGCAGATATTTCAAGGTTTGAACCTTTACCTACCCAAAATTGGACTTCACAATCTCCTAACAAATCTATTACCACTGATACTTCGCCTTGAAATTCACCACCAACATGTATTTTTTGATTTGCCTCGTTTCCAGCTGCTGCAACTATAATTCTACCTTTTCCAAGTTGTTGTCTGAGAAGTAGTTCAAATAAACTTGTTCCATCGTGTGGACCAAAGTGTCCTCCCAAACTTATATTTACAACTGCCGGTAACCTCCATTTTTCAGCATAAGAGAAAATATATTTCACGGCATCAACTACTAAATCTTCGTACATGGGTGTTGATACCACAATTAAAAGAGATTCAGGAGCTATTCCTACCTCCTTACCATCTCCTGCATCAAGAGCAATCACTCCAGATATGTGAGTTCCATGACCTGATTTATCACTATGAGGACATCCTTTGTAGTCTTTTATATCATCTCTCAAAGAAGGGAACAAGCATTCTACTCCGTAATTGAAGTTCTGAGGTGTGGTGAAGCCTCCTGTGTAATTTTTACTTTCTTGATCCCATATTATAGTTGCTTTTGAAAAGTTTCTTTTCAACCCAAAACGGGAAAGAGCATCTGAAATATCATACGCAAAAAATTCAGAGTACCATCTTACGCCTGTATCTATTATTCCCACTATTACTCCTTTTCCGCTGACCCTGAAAATATCACGAGCTGCTCTTGCTCCTATTTCCTCTGATGATTCATAAATTTTTGCAAAGACTCTCCTCAAATAGTTTTCACCGCTATGCTCCACATTTTCCTGTGTATTTTTGGGAAAAAGCTTGCGAGGATATCTCAAATATATTATGTTTTCAGTAAAACATTTCCTTGGATTCCACAAGTTTTTTAAAATACAATCTATATCATCCTTCCGAAGTTCTTTTGCCCAGACAACCGGGATAAAGTTCATTCCCAATTTAGGCCCCCAAAAATTCAGAGGAGATAAATTACCCTGCAAATTAATCTCTACTTCTTTCAGCTCCACAACCATAATTTTTTTATTTTCCTGATGGGTATGAGCTTTCAGAATCAATAAAGGATCTATAACAACTTTTTCTGGTATTAATCCGAGAAAAACAAAGCAAAATATGAATGAGTTCATACTTTTTCAGACAGGTAAAACTTTAAAAATAATTTTTTTGATTTTTTGAAAATTGATTTTATTGTTTTAATTTCATAGTTTTATATGGAAGTAAAGAGTGGGAAAATTTGTAAAGTTTGTACAGGCGAGTTACCGCCAATAACATATAAAAATCCTGATTTTTTGGCTCAATTTCTTACTCCACGTGGTATGATAAAAGCAAAAAAAACCACTGGATTATGCTCAAAGCACCATAGACAACTTGCAAGAAATATAAAGAGAGCAAGGCATCTAGCTTTATTACCATTTACAACAGTAGGGGTAAAGCTTCAACCTCACGAATTGAAAGAAATTTTTGAGTTATCTGCTAAAAAGAAACAAAACGAAGATCAGCAACAAAAATCTAAGCAAAAAGAAGAAGAACTAAAAGAAGAAGAAAAAGAAGAATGAAAAGAGTAAAAAAATAAAGCAAAAAACTAAAAATAAATAAAAAAAGGAGGTTTTTGATGATGAAAGTTTATTTTATTCAGGAAGCAGGAGAATACGGAAGAAAAGGAGAAATCAAAGAGGTTTCAGACGGTCTCGCAAGAAATTTTCTGATAAGGCGTGGATTAGCAATAAAATTGACAGAATCTTTACAAAAACACCTACAAGATATTGAAAAGGAAAAAAAGAAAAAATATGAAAGACTTCTGAAATTTGCAGAGAAAGAATCAAAAGAGCTTGATGGAAAAACTTTTGAATTTTATGAAAGAGCCAATCAAGACGGCTCCCTTTACGGTTCAGTAAGGAAAGAAGACATAGAAGCAAGAATAAAGTCAAAATTTGACTTCAAATCTGAATTTGAGGTTATTTTGGAAAATCCAATAAAATCCATAGGAAAGTATGAGGTTGAAGTTGATTTTATGAAAAAATTCAAAGCTAAAATAAAAGTCGTAGTAAAACCCAAAAATGTTTAATCTTCCATCCTCAAATTTCCCGATTTCTCCAAATTTTGGGTATGTACGAAAGCTTTCAAAGAAATTTTTTGAACTCCTGAAAGAGAAAAAAATAAAATGTGCAGTTGTTGAATGTTCAACAGGAGGTATTATTTCATCTGAAATAGTCAGAAATGCTGGTGCCTCTGAGGTTTTCGTGGGAGCTTTTTTGCCCTATTCAAATGAACTGAAATCTTTTTTATCAGCTGACATTTCTGATGGTGCAGTATCTGAAAAATGTGCCATCTCTCTTGCAAGGAAAATAAAAAGTATCACAAATGCAGACTTAGTGTTATCTGAAACATCTATATTGGGACCAAAAGGTGGTACAGAGCAAAAGCCAGTTGGTCTCTCTTTTTTAGCAATAGCTTCAAACAAAGGTGAATATTCTTTTGTAAATCTTTTCAAAGGTGAAAGAGAAAAAATAATGGAATCTGTTGCAAGTTCTGCTTTCTTTTTTGCAATAAATCACATATTGGGTTGGGAGCTTCAAACAAGAAAAGTTGCATCCACCTTTGTAGAATACAAAGGGAAAATCTTGATACTAAAAAGAAGTAGAAAAGTTGGAAGTTATAGAGGAAAATGGGGAGTTGTGTCAGGACATATAGAAGAAGGAGAAACAGAGGAAGAAACTTCATTAAAAGAACTCAAAGAAGAAATAGGACTTGACCCAACCCTGATAGAAAAACTCATAAAATCCACCCCATTTGAGCTCTCGGATGCAAAACTTGGAATAAGGTGGGAGATAACTCCTTTTCGTGTGATTCTGAAAACCAAACCAGATATAAAAATAGATTGGGAACATGTAAAGTTTTTATGGATAAAACCATCTGAACTTTCAAAATTCAAGACTGCTCCATTACTATATCAAGGATACCTTAAAACCATTTTCAACCCTATTGATGCAAGAATTTAACAGCCTATTTAGTATTATTATTGGATTTTTTTTATCTTCTTTTTTCTCTTTTCTGCACCTTACATTTTTATTTTTTCAAGTATAGTTTTCAAAAATAAGATTTTTAGTGAATTGTGTAGCGCCAAAGTTAAAAACAGAGCTTCATCAAGGTCTTTTCCTCCCACAAAAACGCCGTGACCTTTTGCGATACACAATTTAAATTCTGCGACACATTCTGGTATTTCATTGTATTCTGCCACTTTTATTCTCTTTATAAAGTACTGAGCTTCATAGTCGGGAGGTATTACCTCATCTTGAAAAAACGATAAAGCAACTGCTTCCGCCATATGGCAGTGTAAAACTGCATTTATATCTTTCCCTTTATTTTCTGACTCTATGTAGATTCTCCGATGTATTTTGAGGTCCGATGAGGCTAAATTATCTTTTTCCGTCTCTTCGTAGATTGGTAAAACTATAACATCTTTTTTTGTTATATATGGCATAGAGGAACCTGTTCTTTTTATTATAAGTTTGTTTTTTGTCAATTTTACGCTTACATTTCCTGACCTTGTATCTACCAAATTTTTTGAAAAAAGAATTTCACCGCATTCTCTCATCTTCTTCACTATCTTATCTAATTTCTCTTCACTCCGATTTTTTCTACCCATAATAGGTTTAAAAAATTATACAAAAACTTGAAAATTTCTACTGAATGTTTAAAATTTTTTGATATGTTGGGGGTTATAAGTGGATTAGGATTTCTTACATTAGTTTTTATCATTTATTCTGCGTTAGGTGGATTCTCTTGGGCATCCATAATATTGTTTCTTGGTGGGATTGTTGGAATTATATTAGCTTTCATACTATCAAGGATTTATGAGAAAAAAAGGTTCAATTTTATTCTTGAAGATATAATGTCAGAAACTCCATCAACAGAAGAAGGAAGAAAAATAAAAGCTCTCATAGATAACCAAATAAGCGCAGAGAAAAATAGAATCCTTTCTAAGTTAAGGGAAGCATTGGAAAAGTTGAGAGCGTTTGAGGAGGATTACCTTAATGTCGTCAAGGAGAATGATATGCAACTTAATAAAATAAATGTAATAGTAACTGCTTCCGAGGAACTTTCTGCTTCTGCTGCTGAGGTTGCTTCAAGAATAGTTCAGATCGCAAATATGGTTGACCAGACAGCGCAAATCTCACAGGAAGGTTTGAAAAAAATAGATAACATTGTGAAAATGATAGCCGATATAGAGGCAACTATGACCATGGTCAGAGATTTAGCAAAAAGTCTTGAAAGTGAAACAAAAGAAATATCAGAAATAATTTCAACGATAGAAGATATAACAGACCAGACCAATCTTCTTGCTCTGAATGCTGCGATAGAGGCAGCAAGAGCGGGAGAACAAGGAAAGGGATTTGCAGTCGTTGCAGGTGAAGTAAGGAAACTTGCTGAAAGAACTTATCAATCCGCCAGAGATATATCTGAAAAGATAAACTCAATCATAGCTAGGGTAAGTCAAACTTACGAAGCAATAGAAAAGGCTTTTGAAGCTGTCAAAAAAGGAGTTGAGATTGTCCATGAAGGTAAAAGGAGCTTTGATGAGGTGAATCAATACACAGCCAAAATAAATACTGAAAGTTCTGCAATTTCTACGGCAACAGAGGAAGAATCAAAAGTCACAGATGAGATTTCAAGAAACTTACTTTCCCTACTTGAAAGCGCAAAAAATATAGAATCTATGTATAAAAAAGCTCTTGAAACATTTAAGATGGCAAAAGAAGATTTTAAGAGCATAGAAGAACTCCTAAAATGAACCCGCAGCTTTTATCAACATGTTAATGATTTCTTTTCTTTCAGCAGGTGGAAGTTTATCTATTATAAGTTTCCCATCAAGATGGTCTATTTCGTGTTGAAAAAGGACGCTTTCTAAATTTTCTAATTCTTTTTGGTGCTCATTCCCCCTTTCATCAATCCACTTTACTATTATTTTTCTTGACCTTTTTATTGGAAGTCTCAATCCGGGAATTGATAGACATCCTTCTTCAAATTCTATTTTCTCTTGGCTTTTTGAAATTATTCTTGGGTTTATGACAACCTGTGGTGAATTTTTTTCTTCTGATATATCAAATGTGAAAATTCTAAGTTGAATTCCGACCTGAGTTGCAGCAAGACCTATCCCATCTGCTTCATACATAAGTTCTTTCATCTCTCCTAAAATCAAGTTGATTTCTTTATCTATAAATTTAAGTTCCTTTGCTTTTATTCTCAATCTCGGATCTGGAAACTTCAATATTTTGAGCATTATAAATTAAATTTTAGATTTTCTGTCCCAAATATTTAGTAAAATCAGGTTGTTTTCCTTAATGAATAAAAATTTGGATTTATTTTTGAAAAAAGATTATAATTTTATGATGCAAGAAGAAGGAAAAGGTAATATAGATACAGAAAAAAAAGATGAGATCATAAAAAAGGATCTATCGTACATACTAAATTTTTTGAAGGAAAAGGGTATAAAACTTACCTCCCAACGAAAGATTATATTAGATATATTTTTGAAGCTCGGGGGACATGTGAGCGTTGAGGAGATTTTCCATGAGATCAGGAAAAGAAAAAAAAATATAGGGCTTGCGACAATATATAGGACTTTTAGTTTGCTCAAAAATGTAGGCTTAGTTTCTCAAAGGGAGTTTGGCGATGGGATTTCAAGATTTGAAGTTGTCTCTTCACATCATGACCATCTTATATGTCAAAAATGCGGCAAAGTCATTGAGTTCAAAGATGAAAGGATTGAAGAAATTCAAGAGGAGGTAGCTAAAAAATTTGGTTTTATTCTCATAAGCCATAGACACGAACTTATAGGGATATGTCCTGATTGTAAAAAAGCTTTGTAAGTATGAACTTTTCAATTCACAATCGTATGATTTCTCCTTCCTTTGGAATGAATATATCTAACTTCAACTTCTTTGCTATTTGATCTATTTCTTTCCTTACCTCATCAAAAAATGCAGGTTTTATATGTACAACAAATATTTTCACTTTCCTTTTTAGTTTTTTTAGCTCTTCTTCAAACACATCTGTTGAGAGATGTTTCGCTTTCTCTCCCAAATCATGAAGCCGTGCAGGATATGATACATCTATAAAAATAGCCTTAACTTGCTCATCATCATTTGTAAGCTTCCATATGTTTTGCTGGACATAAGTGTCACCAGAAAATATTACAGATTTTCCTCGGAAAGTTATCTTAAATCCGAGGGTTGGTATAATATGATTTGACTTGAAAGGCAAAATCACATATTCTCCAATCTGCAAAATTTGACCAGCCTTTACTTCATAGTATTGCAACGAAAAACTCCCATTTTTTCTCAACTTCAACGCAGAAAAATCTGGCCATATCTTATGGTTCATAATAAACTTCTTCATAGCTCTTATTGTATGCGAGCTTGCAAATATACGCAGAGGTTTTAATCTTGAAGGAAAAGATTCAGATATAAGAAAAGGAATCTCTGCAATATGATCAAGATGGTAATGAGTAAGCAAAATATTTTCTATATCAAAAGCTTTATCCCCAAGCGGATTTAAGACATTTCCCGCATCTACCAAAATCTTATCATCAACAAGAAAAGATACCATATTTTTATCTTTGAATTTTGAACCAAATGCCCCAAGAACATGTATCCGCATTCTTTTATTTTATTACTTTTTTTTATTTTTTTTCTTTCTTTTATATATATTAAAAGCCCTCTAACAAAGCTACTTCCCTATGCAGAAGTTAGAGAAAATTTTATTTATAACTTCCTCTGAACTTCCGACACCAAAAACTTCGTCAATTTTCCCAAGAGCGTCTTTTAGAGAATATGAAGCTCCTATATACTCTGAATTTTTCATAAAATCCAATGCACGCTCCACATCAGCAGCTACTCCATCTAATAATATTTTCTGCCTCGTACTTATCACTGATAAATCGTCTGACCTGAAAGTATTCAAAAAACTTCTTATCTCTGCTCTCAACTTTTCAATACTTTCTTTATAATTTACAGATGTTGCAATTATAGATATATCTTTCTTATCTTCTGGATCAGACGCACCGGAAACAAAATCAGAAATCTTTTCTCTCAAAAGGTTTTCCCACTTTCTCAAATCACCTATATCTATTTTGTTAATCACAAATATTAACTTAGAAGCATCAGAGATCAAAGTGTATTCTAATGCATCTTTATCATCATCTTGAAAATCAGATGAAGAGTCAAAAACACATATTGCAACATCAGCAGATTTTAAAACTTCTTTTGTCCTCCTTATACCTTCCTCTTCTATCGGATCAGGGGTTCTTCTTATACCGGCTGTATCTACTATCGTAGCTATCACACCTCCTATATCTATTTTCGCATCTATAAAATCACGAGTTGTACCAGGTATAGGAGAAACAATAGCACGAGATTGCCCCAAAATAGCGTTAAATATTGATGATTTCCCAACATTAGGTTTTCCAACTATAACACATTTTGGACCATCTATGAGGACTTTTATAGATTTCCATCTCTGAGCAATTTCTTTTACTTTTTTTGAAACTTCCAAAACCTCCTGATACAATTTTGCGTAAGGGAGTTCCCAATCAACATCTTCTGGAAAATCAATTGATGCCTCAATCTTTGATAAAACATCTACGATTTCATCTTTTATTTCTTTCATTAAGACCTCAAATTCTCCTCTCAAAACTTTGAGAGAACTTTTTATACCCTCCAGAGTTGAAGCCCTTATGATAGAATTTATAGCTTCCGCTTTCTCTAATGTTATCTTGCCGTTAAGATAAGCTCTTTTCGTAAATTCTCCCTCTCCGGCAAACCGAGCACCATATCTTATGCACAGATTGACAACATAATCAACCAGCAGAGGATTTCCATGAAGATATATTTCTGCCATATCCTCACCAGTATAAGATTTCGGTCCCTTAAAAAAAACAGCCATCCCCTCATCTATAACTTCTTTGCCATCCTGATCATATATTCTCACAAACTTGATTTTATTT
This sequence comes from Candidatus Calescibacterium sp., assembly GCA_032249135.1. GTDB lineage: Bacteria > Calescibacteriota > Calescibacteriia > Calescibacteriales > Calescibacteriaceae > Calescibacterium. The sequence continues at coordinate 26,871 of JAVVGL010000013.1, forward strand.
GGAACTTCAAAATCTGAATTCGTAAGTCTTTTCAAAATAGAAAGGGTATCTTTTCCTGAAATTCTAATTATCGCTATCGCAGATGGAAATGGAGGAGTCGCAGGAGCAACTATTGTATCATCAACCCTCACCATAATCTAATTTGTAAAAAATGGTATTCATATTATATTGAACCTTCGTGCACTATTTACCAAATCACAAAAGTGATATTAACTTTATCTTAATGAAGATGAAAAGACAAAAAAGATTGAGCAGAATAGATAAAATAGAACAAATAATTCAGAGACTTTCTGAAAGAATTGAAAGATTCTCCAAAGAAAACGAAAAAGGGTTTAGGGAGCTTAGGGAAACTATCGCTAAATTATCTGAAAGGGTAGACAGAGCATATGAGCTATCAGAGAAAGCTTTTGCAGCGGCAGATAGAGCTTTTGCAGCAGCAGATAGAGCCTCGCAAGAAGTAGCAAAAGCATCGGAAGAGATAAGAAAACTGAAAACAGAAGTGAGCCGGCTCACAGGAAGCTGGGGAGAGGTTCCAGAAGGTATGATTGAACCCTCCGCTATAAAGTTTATGGAAGAAAAAGGCTTTAAGGTAGTTGGAGTATATCCGGAGGCAAAAGTTTCACGAGATGGTGAGAACGCAGAATATGATTTATATTTGGTCTGTGAGAAATCAAATAATACCAAAAGTAAAGGCAATAATAACAGAAAAAAAGAGAAAGTTATTTTGTTGGTATCTGCAAAAACAAAAGTTTCTTCCCAAGATGTGGATGAGCTTTTAGAAGACATGAGAAAATTTTTCTTTTTCCTTGAACAATACAAAGGTTTTAAATTAATAGGGGCTATTGCTGGGATAAGATTTGGAAAAGGCGCAGATTTATACGCTTTAAGATCGGGACTGATTATTATGAAACCAGCGGGAGAGGTTATGGAAATTCACGAACCGAAAAAGCTCAAAGTTATTGTATAAAAAATGGAAATTAGAAAAACTCCGTTTTTTGAACTTGAAAAAAAAGAAGGGGCTTTTTTTACGGAATTTGCAGGATGGTATCTCCCCCTGCACTTTGGATCAGCCATTGAAGAGGTCCTATCTGTAAGACAAAACGTAGGATTCTTTGATGTATCTCACATGGGTAGGGTAAAAATATTTGGTAAAGACTCAGAAAAACTTATAAGTAAAGTTTTCACAAGAAAGTTAGACCAAGAAAAAAAAGGATTATACGGATTTTTCGTATCAGAAGACGCAAAAATAATAGATGATGTTGTAGTCTTCAAAAAAAAAGAAGATGAGTTTTTTTTAGTAGTAAATGCGAGTAGAAAAGAAAAAGATATAGCTTTACTTGAATACGAAAAACAAAAAAATTCTTTCAAAGCCGAAATAGAAGACATATCAGATAAAACAGTTTTCGTAGCTATACAGGGTCCAAAATCCCCTGAAAAAACCGTGAAAATAATGAGTAAATTCTCCCCTGATTTATCTCAAAAAATCTCCGAGCTCAAAAGATTTCAATTTGATGAAGACGGAGAAATATTCATTTCAAGAACGGGATACACAGGGGAGGATGGATTTGAAATCGTTATGCCAAAAGAAAAAGCTTATGAGCTGTGGAATGAAATAAAAAAGGAGGTAAGACCATGTGGGCTCGCAGCAAGAGATATTTTAAGACTTGAAGCTGGACTTATTCTTTTTGGGATGGATTTGACAGAAGAAACCCCTCCCCCATTCCATTCACATCTTGAAAGATTCATTTCAGAAAAATCAGAAAGATTTGAGATTCTGAAAAAAAGATTTGAGGAAAATCCTTTATACCTCAAAGGCATTATATTTGATAGCTTACCTGTACCAAATCCCGGTGCTAAAACTGAACCAGAAGGAGTAATTTCATCCGCTGTATTTTCCGCAGTCTTGAAAAAACCCATAGCTTTCGGATGGTTCAAAGAAAACATAAAAGATGGAACAAAAATAAAAGTTTTCATAAGAAACAGAATATCAGAAGGTATAATATCTAAAACCCCCTTTTTCAAAAATTAAAAACAACTTAAAAACTAACGAAAGAAAGTTAGCAAAATAAACAAAAATAACAAAAAAATAGAAAAAGGATTAAATTATATTTACGAGATTAGCAGGATATTAAATACGGGGTAGAAAAATGGCGTGGGGAAAAACAAGAATTTATATTTCCCCCAAGATTTCAAAAAAAAATCCAAAGAAATTTTTGAACGAACTTTCAAATTTTGTAGAAATTGAAATATCAAAAACAAAGAAAAACTCAGACATAATTGTTATCTCCGAAAAAGAACTGAAAAATCAAGTGAGAGCAATAAAGGAAGAAAAAGAAGAAGGAAAAGCTTTTATTATACTGTGCGATAATATAAAAAAAATCCTCAAATTTGACACTTTACTTGATGAATTAGGAAGCAGCAATTTGGTAGATGTTATACCAGAAAAAGGATGGGAAAAGATTCTACCTTTGTTGATTTTGAAGCTTTTGAAATTGAAAGATAAACAGAAAAAAGAAGGTAGAAGCTCTTTTATTTCAGGAATAAAAAATAAAATAGAGAACATTCAAAAAACTTATTTCATATTAGGTTTAGTTCAAATAACCAATTTTGATTTCATATCAGCATACTTTGGGGATAAATTAGCCCTTGAAATATTAGAACATATATTTCATAAGTTAAAAGAGATAGTTTTGGAAAATAACACAAATGGGGAAGATATTGAAACCAGAAGAGAAAACAAAGTAGGCGAAATTTATAGGATTTCAGATAGGAAATTTGGTTTTATCTTAAAAACATCAGCAAAAACTGAAAATGAGGCATATGAAAAAGCAAAAAGGTTAATAAAAAAGTTAAAAAGTGAATTAAACTATCATCTGAAAGTTGATGGTAGAAAAATTTATGTATCATCAAATGGAGGAGTATACATTTATTTTTCATCAGGGCATCAAAATGGTCAAAATATTCTTGATATTCTTGACATATTAGAAACAACTTTATATGAATCAACAAAATTAGGAAGTGAAGAATATTTGATAGCAAATGAAATCATAGAAGGCATTCCTAAAAAACTTGAAGTTATAAGAAACATATCAAAAGCAATAGAAGAAAAGAGAATTGGAGTTGTATTCCAGCCAATTTATGATTTAAAAGATATGAAAATAAAAATGTTTGAAGTACTTTTGAGATGGAAAGGACAAGATATAAACCCAGAAGACATAATAGACATAGCAGATGCATCAGGAACGCAATCTGATTTGCTAGATTTTATACTTGAAAATACAGTAGATATTATGAAAAGCTTGAGAAAATACAAATTTGCAATAAACCTTACAGCAAGAGCAATAACAGAAAAAAGAGCTTATAGAATACTTCAAATTCTATCAAATCAGGGTATCCCCCCAACTAATTTATGCTTGGAAATAAGTGAAAAGTCAAACTACGAGGAAATAAAAGCAGTAAAGAAGAATATAGAGCTTCTTCATAAAGCAGGAGTAGATATAGCAATTGATGATTTCGGATCGGCTTTCTCTGAAATTGGGCTTCTATATGAGCTCCCAATAAAATTCATAAAAATTGATGGTTCAGTAATTAAAAGTTTGAAAGAAGGAGATGAGAAACAAAACATAATAGCAGAAGCAGTAATTTACATGGCTACAAATTTAGCAAAAAGAGTAGGTGCAGAAACAATAGCAGAAAAAATAGAAACAAAAGAAGAACTTGAAATAATAAAAAGATTAGGAATAGACTACGCTCAAGGTTTCTTTTTATCTTATCCTCTTACCCAAGAAGAACTGCTGCAAATCTGAAAAGTTTCAAAGAATAATTTCAGGCAACAGAATCACCAACCTTTAACCTTAATCCATTTACAAAATCTTTTCCTGATACAACTTTTTTCCCGGGTCTCTGTATTTTTTTTATGGCTATTGGTTTTTTATCACCGCAAAGAACCCAAAAAGATTCTTCATTTATTTTGACTATTGTTCCGGGTTTCCCATCAAACTCAAAATCAGGGAGGAAAGTTTCATGTATTTTCACAGTTTCGCCTTTTATTTTTGTAAATATTTTTGGCCAAATACAGAATGCTCTCATCTTTCTGTGAATATCTTGTGCTCTCTCTTGAAAAGAGAAAAAACCATCTTCTTTTTTTATTACTCTTGCCCATGTTGCCAAACTTTCATCTTGTGCTAAAAACTTTGTCTTACCCAAAATTATATCATGTATAGATTTTATAAGTAGCTCCGCTCCCAACTCAAAAAGTTTTTGCGAAAGAGTAAGGTATGTATCATCATCTGAGATTTTGATTTCTTCTTGTGAAACTATGTATCCGCTATCAACTTTCTCTTCAACAGTACAAATTGTAACACCAGTTTTTTCATCTTGCGAAAGTATAGCCCACTGCACAGGAGCAGGTCCACGCCACCTTGGTAGCAAAGAAGGATGAACATTCAATCTCCTTTTTTGATCTAAAAGATAAAGAATTTTTTTAGGTATTATTTTGCCGTAAGAGGCTACAACCATAAAATCAGGTTTGAAATCGTAAATTGTAGAATAAATTTTCTCCCAATCATCTGTATCTAAAAAATTTATTTTGTTCTGGATACAAAAATTTTTTACCGCATTAGGTTTTAGCTCTAAACCCCTTCCAGCAGGCTTATCTTGTGAAGTGATAACAAAACACCGAAATAAAGTAATGAGTTTTTTTAGAACCAAAACAGATAAATCAGAATTACCAAAGAAAACAACTTTCACATCTGAAAACATGAGATTAAATCCTTCTATCTATTTTATTTTTTATTTTTTACTTTTTATTTTTTGTCTCACATCAGCTGTTTCAGTTGAGGTATTAGTTTTGCTGCTTTCTCTATGTCTTCGTCTTTTGCTGTAAGTGATATCCTTACAAATCCTTCCCCACCATCACCAAAACCTATACCGGGAGTAAGCAAAATTCCGAATTTATCAAGTGCATTTTTTACGAAGTCTTTTGAACTCCCACCGCAGCGGAACCAGATATAAAAAGTCGCATAAGATTTGAAAAAACTTATTCCAGCTTGCTCCAATGCAGATTCTATTTTTCTTTTTCTTCTTTCATAAACTTTCAGTATATCTGGGACTATCTTGTCGTAATTTTCAAGGGCAAATTTTGCAGCCATCTGGATCGCCCTGAAAACTCCGGAATCAGTATTCGTTTTTACTTTGCCAAGTGCAGAAACAACATCTTTATTCCCCACCGCCATACCTATTCTCCAACCAGTCATTGAAAAAGTTTTGGAAAATGAATGGAACTCAATAGCATAAATTGAGTCATCTTTTACGACTTGAAAGAAGGAAAGAGGCTTTTTATTATCAAAATATATTTCAGAGTAGGCGAGATCTATGGCTACAACAAAATCATATTTTTTTGCATAAAAAGCAACTTTTTCATAAAACTCCCAAGTAGCACACGCACCAGTTGGGTTATTCGGATAACAGAGCCAAAAAATTTTTGCACGAGAAAGTATATCTTGCGGTATATTTTCTATATCTGGTAAAAATCCATTTTCTTCTTTCAGAACAACATTATAAACTTTACCTCCCGCAAACTTTGTCCAGATACCATACACTGGGTACCCGGGAGATGGAACTATTGAAATATCGCCTTCATTCAAAAAAGCGAGATGAAAATGAGCTATTCCTTCTTTTGAGCCGATCAAAGTTAATGCAGAAGATGGAGAAAAGCTGAACCCGAATCTTTCATAATACCAATCAACAAAAGTTTTTCTTAAAGATATATCTCCATCATAAGAAGGGTACCTATGGTTGCGAGGATCTTTTACTTCCTCTCTCATTTTTTCTACAATAAGTGGATGAGTAGGTAGATCAGGATCTCCTATGCTAAGGTCTATAACATAAACTCCTTCCTCTATTTTTTTAGTTCTAAGTTCGTCTATTTCCGCAAAGAGGTATTTTGGTAAAGATTTTATTCTTTCAGAAACTTCCGGCATAGCTAAAAATTTTTTAATCAACTGAAATTTTACCTTTTCTTTTTCAGGTTTCTCTGGAAGGTAATTTAGGATAAATTTCAGATGTTCCTTTATCTGTAAAACTCTGAAAGTTTTTGAACAACCTCTCTAAGAAGTTGAACCTTCTTTTTAACAGTCCTCATAATAGATAGCATTTTTGTAAAAGTAATTTATCTCACTCTTTTTTATTTTTCCGCTGTGCGCAAAGGAAACCACCAAATGATCCTGCTGAACTTTACAAAATTGCTATGCAAAAAGCAGAGGGTGGCATCTTTGCAGCGGATTATGAAACAGCGGAAAAATATTTACAAAGAATTATAGAACTATTCCCAACTTCTCAATATGTTCCAGATGCAAATTTTGGTTTAGCTTATGTTAGGATGAAAAAAGGAGATTGTGCCGAAGCTGCTGTTTTATTTGAAAATTTTTATCAAAGATACAGCTCTCACAAAAAATCTCCTCATGCTTTGTATTATTCTATTTTGTGCTATATGAAATTTGTTGATACGGCTGATAGAGATATTGAATATGTGAAAAAAGTAAGAGAGTTATCTTCAATATTCCTTCAAAGGTATCCAGACCACGAAAAAGCAGAAGAAGTATCAAAAATAAGGGAGAAGGTTCTTAATATTTTAGCAGAGCATCACCTTCTTGTCGCAGAGTTTTATTTAAGAAGGAAATTATATGAGCCAGCTATAAGAAGGCTTGAAATTATTGTTGAAAAAGACAAGGAGCTTTTGGGGACATCTGTTGGGAAAAAAGCTCAAAAGCTTTACGAGGAAATAAAGAAAGATAAAACTTCGCGGTTGCAATATTAAACTTTATATTTTTTGGATGGCTTGAAAAGGCATTTGTTTTTTAAATTCTAAATTGTTTTTCCTTCAATTTTGTCTATTCCTTCAATTTTGTCTATTGTTTTTTTATTTTTAGTTTTTTGAGGTCAGTTGTGTTCTATAATTTCTTTGCAATAAAAATCAAAGTGTATCGGTAAATCTGTGATTGGATTTATTTGTACATCTTGCAACCTTACTCTGTATATTTTGTTTTCTACGGCTATTTCAAATTCTGTTACACCTGCTTTTAGGATTTTTGAAATATCACTATATTTTACTTTTAAGTGTTCGTAAATTTTCCCATTTGCATATATTACCGCAGGAATAAAGCCTTGCTTTCTTATTTTTTTCGCATCTTCTTTCCCAAGTTTTTCTCTCTTTGATCCCTCTATCCTTATTACTTCTGCCATAATATTCCTATTTTTTACCTTACTAAAAAAGTTTCTTTTTTTTCAGATTTTATTTGGACAGAGCTTTATATACACTTTTATTTTACAATTACGGGATTCGCCAGAGCAAACTATCATTGACTATTGTTGAAGGAAGAAAGGAGAAAACAAAAATAAAAATCTTACCTTAATTTATATTCAAATGCCATCTTATATTGGACGACTAAAAAAAAGCCAAATAGAAGAGTTATTTAAAAATCATGTTTCATCTGGGAAAGTAAGAGTTTTCACTTCGTTCGGTATGGATTTTATCTTCGGTAAAAGAGATGGAATTTATGTCTATGATGTGGAGACCGGAAAGGAACTTATAAATTGCCATTGCAACGGGGGGGTCTTTAATTTGGGACATAGAAATCCTGAAATAGTTAATACTCTCAAAGACGCTTTGAATGAACTTGATATAGGTAATCATCATCTGATAAGTGAACAAAGAGCACTTCTTGCGAAAAAGATGGCTGACCTTATGCCTCCGGGCATAACTTACACAGTTTTTGGAGTTGGAGGGGGTGAAGCTGTTGACCTTGCTATAAAAATTGCAAGAGCTTACACGAAAAGACCAAAAATAATATCAGCAAAAGGTGGATATCATGGACACACAGGTTTTGCTCTTGCTACCGGAGATGAAAAATATAAAAAACCATTTGAACCACTTGCACCCGGATTTGTACAGGTCCCATTCAACGACATTGAAAGCCTTGAAAAAGCTGTTGATTCTGAAACTGCTGCGGTTATTTTTGAAACTGTTCCAGCTACTCTTGGAATTTATGTCCCGGATAAAGAATTTTTTAAGGGAGTGAGGGAAATTTGCAACAGAAAGGGTGCTCTAATGATTATTGATGAAGTTCAAACTGGTCTTGGAAGAACTGGGAAACTTTGGGGGATAGAACATTTTGGAGTTGTTCCAGATATAATCGTCGTTGGAAAAGGTTTGAGCGGGGGAATTTACCCTATATCTGCCACATCTTTTAAAGCTGAGCTTGAAAGCGTTTTTCATAATGACCCATTTATTCATGTCTCAACTTTCGGTGGAGCTGAATTAGGCTGTGTTGTTGCGATGAAAGTTCTTGAAATATCTTCTTCTCCTGAATTCCTCAAACATGTAAATGATATAGCAGAATTTTTTAAAAGGGAACTCAATAAGTTGAAAGATGAGTATTCTGATGTGATATCGGAAATAAGACAGCTTGGAATGATGATGGGTATAAAAATGAAAAATGAGCTTTTATGCATGTATATGGTGAAAGCTTGTTATGAATCTGGGCTTTTATGTATATACGCTAATAATGATCCATCCGTACTTCAATTCCTTCCTCCTCTGATAATAAAAGAATATGAAGCAGAGGAGGTTATAAGAAGACTTGATAGAGCACTCTCTATGGTAAGCAAAATTGCCTGATATTTTTTATGTTTTTTGTAAGTGTTTTTTGCTTGAATTGATAATTATCGTGATATGGTTTTTATTGAAAAATGGTTTTTTTATTGAAAAATCGTTTTTTATTGAAAAATGGTTTTCTGATATGTGAGCGAAAAAATGCTTTTTGATATAAATAAAAATATTTTGAAAGAATTTGAAGATGGACTGAATACATTGAACCCCGAAAAAAGTAAAATCCCAGCAAGAATAATAGGCTACGGAGAGATAAGTACGGTTTTTATTATTGAACATCCTTCATTTCATTCTCTGGTTTTCAAAAGGATACCTGTATTTTCTTCCAGAGAGGAAGCTGAATATTATGACGGAATCTTGCAAGAATATTTGCAGATATTGAAAGATGATGTCGGAATAGATGTTGCACAATCGCAAGGTGTAATAGTTGAAACATCTGACGGAAGAATTGTTTATTATATAGCCCAAGAGCTTATACCTAAATCAAACATTGCAAATTCATTTATAACTTCGGTTGATGACAAAGATAGGACAAATGTTTTTAAGCATGCAGTTATTGAGATTCTCAAAGTAAAGACTTTCAACGACCGAAGTAGTAAAATAAAGGTTGGCATTGATGGACAAATATCTAACTGGGCAGTTAAAAACTCTTCGGGAAATATACATTCGGGAAATATACAATTGACTTATATTGATGTATCTACTCCGCTTTATAGAAAAGATGGTAAGGAGATGCTTCCTGCTGAATTGTTTCTGAAAAGCACTCCGCCAATTATCAGGGGTATTTTAAAATTAGCTTTCCTTAAGGAGGTCCTTGATAGATATTATGATTTCAAATCTATATTAATTGACCTTGTAGCAAACCTTTTTAAGGAGGGGCTGATTGAATTTGTTCCAAAAGCTGTGGATATTGTGAATGATTTCCTTGATGACAAAATTTCTTTTGAGCAGGTCAAATCTTATTACAAAAGGGATGCATTTATATGGAGTTTATTCCAATCTATGAGGCGAACTCACAGATTTTTCAGAACAAAAATTATGAGAAAAAGATACGAATTCATACTCCCAGGAAAAATAAAAAGATAAAAGGGAAAAAGTGATAGAAGAGAAGGCGGAGACTTTCAGAGGCTGATTTTTATAGGAGAATTTAGCTTTTGAAAATCTGAAATCAAATTTGGTCGGGATTGCAAATTTTTGTGGAAAAATTTAATTTCTTTATTAAAATATTTTGATCGTTAAATTAAAAACTAAAAAATTAAAATGAAAAGGAGGTAAAAAATATGCAGTATGAGGTAAAAATACCTTTCAGGAACATTCCTGATCTTTACAAGTGGAGGGTGAACGAGACGCCGGATAGACCTGCTTTCTCATATAAAAAAGATAATCAGTGGGTAGATATCAGTTGGAAAGACTTTTTTGAAAGAGCGAAATGTATAGCCTCTGCGCTAATTCATATGGGATTCAAAAAAGGGAACACAGCTGCGATATATTCCTACAACAGGCTTGAATAGGTTTTAGCAGATCTTGGAATTCTGCTTGCAGGTGGTGCTTCGGTTACTATATATCATTCTTTACCTTTCAACCAATCATCTTACATAATCAACGATTCTGACTCCATTTTCGTTTTTGCTGAAAACAAAGCAATAATTGAGGAGATGAAGGAAAAGAGAACTGAAATCCCGAATGTTCAAAAGGTTATATCTTTTGATAACGGAGTTAAGGAGGGAGATTTTATTATTGGTTTTAAAACATTTGAGGATTTGGGAAGGAGCTACTTGAGAAATTATGAAAAGCAAATAGAGGAGAACATAGAAAAAATAAAACTTGATGATATAGCAACTATAGTATATACATCTGGAACCACAGGCGTTCCAAAGGGAGTTATTCAGACGCACCTTAATCATCTCTCTATGGTTGAGATGCTCTATGATATTGGAGATATCAGAGAGGATGATGTATGTTTGTTATTTCTGCCTCTTGCACATTCTTTTGCAAAAGCAGTTGAGTATGTCCATCCGAGATTTGGTATAAAAATAGCCTTTGCTGAAAGTATAGATAAAGTTATAGATAATCTCGCGGAGGTGAGACCTACGGTATTCCCATCTGTTCCGAGAGTTTTTGAAAAAGTTTATGCAAAAGTTAGAGCTAATGCCGAGGCAAGTCCTATAAAAAAGAAAATTTTTGATTGGGCAATCTCGGTCGGTAAAAAATATGGTGATTACAAGATAAAAGGTCAAAAGCCACCTTTGGGGCTTTCTATAAAACATAAAATAGCTCATAAGCTCGTTTTCTCAAAGATTCACGAAAGGGTTGGAGGAAGAATAAGATTCTTCATATCCGGTGGAGCTCCGTTGTCAAAGGAAATAGCTGAGTTTTTCTGGGCTGCTGGACTTCTAATTCTTGAAGGATATGGTCTCACAGAAACTACTCCTGCTATATCTATAAATACAACTCGTGAATTCAAATTCGGAACTGTTGGGAAACCCTTGAAATGGGTTGAAGTTAAGATTGCAGAAGATGGTGAGATATTGGCTCGCGGTCCAAACATAGCGAAAGGATATTGGAAAAAACCAAAAGAAACAGAGGAGGTTTTCAAGCCAGATGGTTGGTTCCACACAGGTGATATCGGTATCATAGATGAAGATGGTTTTCTGAAAATAACAGATAGGAAGAAAGACCTTATAAAGACTGCTGGTGGAAAGTATGTTGCTCCGCAACCTATTGAGAATGCTATAAAGGCTGGTTCTCCTCTTATAAGTCAAGCCGTTGTCATAGGAGATGCAAGACCGTACTGTGTAGCTCTGATTACTCTCAACAAAGATGAAGTTTTGAACTTTGCAAAAGCGAAAGGATTAGATACATCAAAAAGCTATGAAGAGATAATAAATGATCCAGTAATCGTTTCAGAAATACAGAAGGTTATTGACGGAGTGAATTCAAAACTTGCTTCTTTTGAGACGATAAAGAAATTCAGAATTATTCCTCAAGATTTTATGATTGAAGACGGTTCATTAACTCCAACTTTGAAGGTAAAAAGGAAAGTTATTATGGAAAGATATAAAGATATTATAAATGAAATGTATTCTTCTTGAAAAGAAAAATAGAGTTTTTTCCTTTTATTTTATTGTTTTAACTTCGGTTTTCTTCATTTTTTCTTTTCGGCGTTCTGCTTTTGCTCAGGAGATAAAGGAAGCTTTTGAGAGTTTGAGAAAATTTCAAAGTTGGCAAGTTGAGTTCTACGAGGAAATTGTTGAAAAGGGTAGTGTAATAGAAAGAAGGGAAGGGAAAATTTATTTTGAAAAACCTCTGAAATTCAAAATATCTTATCAAGATGGAAATGAGGTTCTCTCAGATGGAACTTTCATTTACTTTGTAAGAAAAGATAAAAATAAGGTTTATGTGAGAGAGCTTAAAGATGAAGTTTCTGAAAATCTTATTGTTGAAATTCTGAGAGGCTCGGATAGAGTTTTTGATTTTTTCTTTGTTAAAAAAATTGACGAAGGAGAGTATGAACTCTATCCAAAAAAAGATGTTATAAAAAATGTAAGCAGAGTCATAGTATATCTTAACCCTATTGTGTTCCCAATAAAGAAAGTTGAGATATGGAGGGGAACTTTGGGAGTAAAGCTTGAAATCAAGAATGTTTCCTTCAAAAAAGAAAGTATGAGATTTTCCTTTGAAGGCTTAAACATAATAAGAGAGCCTAAATAATAAGAGAACTAAATGACAATTTCTATTTACTTATATCAGGGAGAAAATACTATTTACTCATCTTCCTTTATGTTTTCATCTTCTGTGTTCTTCATTATTTCATTTCCCTTTCTCTTTTCTCCAATTATTTCTTCTACATTCGTTATTCTCTTTTTATTTTCTTGTTTTTCGTTTTTTGTTGACCAAGCTTGACCCTTTAATATAAACGATACTTTTTCATCTTCTGAATTTTTCATATTCACTATTTCTGTTCTTACCAAGAATTCACCTCTTTTTTTTGAAAGTCTTTTTGAGAAATTATTCGCATTTTGGAGCTCTTTTGCTTGACCTTTGATGAGGAAATTAATCTTTGTGTCTTCCGGGATTATTTCAAGTTCTTCTAAGCTTATGTTTTTTGATGAAACTTTTGAGGTTCGCAAAAGCAAGGAGTAAATATCTGCTGTTTTATTTTTGCTCATTTCCCATGATGAGTGATTTTGCCTGAGTTTGTGCAAATTCTCTTTTAGTGTTTTCATATCTCCCTCAACTTTTTTTGATTCATCTTCTATTGATTTTTTTAAAGATTTTATCTGTGGTTCAAACTTTTTTTTCGTATTTACTTTGATAGAAAAGAATATAATCAAAGATATAGCTATTATAGCGAGGTTCAATTTTATAAAGTTTTTTGTCCTTCTATCTAATTTTGCTTTTTCTACTATATCTCTGATGTCCATTTTGTATCAATCTTCTATATCAGTTTTCAGGCTTATCTTCAAAAAGATAATTTAGTTTTGATTTTTTCTTCTGTTGAATTTTTTCTCTTCTACTTTTCGGATTTATATATGGTGAGCATATTTCCTGTGTGTTTTAGATAAATTGAAATAAACCAAAGATAAATCTTGTAAATTAACCTTTTCATTTAAATTGTCCTATGACTGAGTACGAAATAAGATATAATAAGCTTAAAAGGCTTGTTCAGGCAGGTCTTGACCCATATAAGCAGAAGTTTAGACCAACTTATTCTTCAGCAAAAATAAAGGAGGAATTTCAATATTTAAATCAAGGGGAACATAGTGTAGATAAGTCTGTTTCGGTTTCTGGAAGAGTCTTAACTATAAGAGATTTCGGCGGTTCAGTCTTTTTTCATATTTTAGATCATGCTGGCACTATACAGGCATTTATTGAGAAAAAATATAGTCAAGAACTTTTAAATTTTTTCAAAGAGTTTGTTGATTCTGGGGATATAGTAGGAATTGAAGGAACAGTTTTCAGAACAAAAAAAGGAGAAATAACGATTTATGTTAATTCTTTGAAGATTTTAGCGAAATCTCTTCATCCTCTACCTGAAAAGTGGCATGGACTAAAGGATGTTGAGGCGCGTTTCAGAGCTCGGTATCTTGACCTTATAATGAATCCCGATGTTAGAGAAATTTTCATAAAGAGGCACAAAATAATAAACTTTATAAGAAATTTTCTTATTGATAGGGGATTTATTGAGGTTGAGACACCAATTTTACAGCCTGTCCCATCAGGTGCGGTCGCTCGCCCGTTTAAAACTTACCATAATGAACTTGAAGTAGAGCTTTTCCTCAGAATAGCTCCTGAACTCTATCTCAAAAGGTTAATAATAGGAGGATTTGATAAAGTTTTTGAGATCGGGAAAAATTTAAGAAATGAAGGCGTGTCCTCTCACCACAATCCCGAGTTTTCTATGCTTGAACTCTATCAGGCTTACTCAGATTACAACGATCTTATGAAACTTACGGAGGAGCTTTTCTCACAAGTTTGTCAGATTATTAACGGAAAACTCACAGTAAAGAGAGGAGAAGAAGAGATAGAGTTTTCTGTTCCATTTCCGCGACTTAGTATAAAAGATGAATTTATAAAACATTCAGGAATACCAGAAAATAAAATAAAGGATGAGAGTTTTCTGAGAAAAGTTCTGAAAGACAAAATGAAAATTGAGGACGATACGGACTGGGGAAACATAGTTTTAGAATATTTTGAAACTTTTGTAGCAGATAAAATTAAAGCTCCTACATTTGTGATAGATTTTCCTACTTCAACATCTCCCCTTGCCAAAAGAAAAGAAGATGACCCGGATTTTACAGAAAGATTTGAACTTTATGTCTTTGGAATGGAAGTCGCAAATGCTTTTTCTGAACTTTCTGACCCGGAGGATCAAAGAAAAAGATTTGAGGAACAAATAAAAATAAGGAGAATGAAAGAACTCCTTGAAGACATGGATTGGGATTTTGTAAGGGCTCTGGAATATGGTATGCCTCCTACGGCAGGGGAGGGTATAGGTATTGATAGATTGGTTATGTTGATAACCGGTGCTACGACGATAAAGGAAGTCATACTTTTCCCAACTTTGAAGCCGGAAAAAATTAAGGAATAACATGAAAATTTTTTATATGAGGGAAATTCTTCTTCAAATCTTTGTCGGTTATATTGTTTTGCTCCATTTATTAATTTCATGTTCAACTACTGAAAAAGAAAAAGATAAGCGTACGGATATTTTTAGAACCCAAGGTATGTTTATTTTGACACCTGATGACGAAAAAATTTTGTTGAGAGGAGTTAATATATCTCATACGGCAAAGTTTTCGTATGCTCCTTGGGTTGGAGAGGAGGAGTTAAGAGTTTTAGCAGAAAGGTTTGGTTTGAATTTTGTTCGTCTTACCATTTTTTGGAAAAACATAGAACCCGAGAGAGGAAGGTATGATATTCAATACATCGAAAAAATAAGGCAAGTAATTCGTTGGTGTGAAAAGCATTCTGTATATGTTATGTTAGATATGCATCAAGATTTGTTTGGATTTCAGGCTCATGGAGAGGGTAGTGGCATGCCGGATTGGGCAAGAGATAATGAATGCCCTTCTTTCAAAAACCTTTCTCCATGGTTTGCAAATTATTTAGATGATTCTATTTCTTGCCAATTTGATTCTTTTTGGAAAAACAAAAATTCAGTTCTTTCTGATTTTATTAAGGCGTGGGTTTTAGTTGTAAAGGAACTTGGTCAAGAAAAAGCTGTTATTGGTTTTGATGTGATCAACGAACCTTGGCCAGGTTCCTACTGGAAAGACGATGAAAGTCGCAAATACTGGGAACAAAATATTTTGACTAAATTTTATAACCAAATAATAAAGGAGATAAGGAAATATTCTGAAAAAATAATCTTTTATGAGACTCATCCTCTTTCAGATTTTGGAGCTCCTGTAAATATTTTGAAGCCGGAGGGAGAAAATTTAGCCTATGCTCCACACATATATACTATTACTGGAACTGTGGGACAAGCTGGTACGAGTTGGAATCAAGAAATAGATCTTACCTTTTCTAATCATTATACACACGCTCAAAAGTATAATGTGCCTATTGTTGTTGGTGAGTATGGAATAGGTTATGAGCATCCTCTTGCTGCTGAAATTTCAAGGTATTTTATAGATAAGTTTGATGAGAATTTTGTAGGTTCAGCTATTTGGTCATTTGATAAAGCTCCTTATTACGATCTTGCTACTATTGATGAATATTTAAATCCTCTTACAAATTTTGCTCCTGTAATAAGACCGTACCCTGAAAAAGTGAAAGGAGAAATTTTAGAAATTGATTACGATAAAGATAAATTGAAGATAAAGGCGCGAGGCGATTATATAATTTTTTCTTGCCCTCAAATTAAGCCTTGTTTCGGAGATAAAATAGGAAAGATAAAATTCGAACTTGACAGAAATAACCCTATTGATGTTGAAATCAGATTTTGAGGTTTTTGAGATTTTGAGGTGTTTGGAAATATAAACTTTACTCATATATGAATTTTTGAGGATTGTATTCAAGAGGAGCTCTTGCTCCAAACTCTGTGTGAAATGTTCCGGGACAAAATAGCTTTACTTTTTTATCATCTATTTCTATTTCTATTTCAGCAGATTCAATTTCACTATTGTGGCAGAAAGCATTTTCTCCATCTGGATCTTCGTAGGTAGCCACGATGAAGTTGTTTTTTTCTCCCTTCATAACAAGGTTAAAATTCATTTTTTTTGATCTTACTTCCCATCTTATGCTATCTCCGTATTCCCATTTTGCCGAGTTGAATAAAATATCTCTGAAATTATTGAAGTCAAAATTTTTACCTTTGTATCTCAGAGAAAATAAGGTCATGGGTGGAAGGATAATCGGTCCTCGTTTAGCAACAACTGTTAAACCTTCAAAGAATGAGTCTTCTAACATTTCGCCATTTTCATCTAATATTGCGTTGCAGTGCCCCCATACCCATCTAAAAGCATGTTTTGTTCCCCATATGTGCGTTTGGTATCCTTTCCCATCTACCTTTATATCGTGGATTTGTGATTGCGTTTCTAAATTCTTTACCTTTATATATCCTTTGAGTTTAAGGTCTGGATTTGGTGATAGAACTTCTGTTTCAAGAGGTAGATAATAAGCTGCTTCGGGTAGGTGTTTATAGACATATCCTGTTGGTTCAAACTCTATTTCCCACTCTGTAAGGATGTTTCTTACATTTATTTTGCCTTTTAACTTTTTTTCTGCAATTTCGTTTTCTTCTCCTATTTTTACAAGAAAGTTCTTGTTTATATTGTGGAAAGCTGAAAGCGGAAATTTTCTACATACTCCTAATGGTTTTTCACCTTTTTTGAATACTGCGCACCAAACTCCACTCCAACTATTATACCCGTCTTCCGAAACATTCAAGGTATATCTTAGGAAGAACAGGTTTGAATTTTTCATACTCATCTGGATATAGATAAGGTTGATGAGATGAATCAAAGAAAATGAATGAGAAAAACGGTTTTGTATAGAAAAAAAAGCTATACCCAAATTAGGTGCAAAGAAATTTGAGACAAATGGAATAAATTTGAAGATAAAAGAATTTTCGCTATATTGCAAGTTGGGTAAAGAGATGAACATCAAAAGAATCATATTCATAAGAGCAATAAATATAAAAGAATAAAATCTCATCATGAATGAATTTTCATACCACAAATAATATATAGATCCAAAGATAAAAATTTCTGTTTATTAATAAAATTGGTTTGACTTACAAAAAATAATGCCTCATAGAAAATGAGGATTCTTTATGATATAACGCCAATCTTTATCCAAAGAGTGAATGGAGCAAAAAGACATATTTATGAGATAGCTAAAAACATGCTAAAAATCGCCCCTGAGCATGAGTATATTTTTAGCATAAGACGAAGCAAGTGGAAATTCATTAAAGAAAATAAGAATTCCCCTATTGCATACAATATACTGCAGCTTAAAGCTAAAATAATAAAGCTATATAGCTTTTCATTTTCCTCCAGAATATTAAATCTATCTTGGGAACCACATTATGTGTGGTTAAATAATGATGTAGATATATATCATGCTAACTTCAAAGTGTACAAAACATTTCCAAAAAAACCAAAAAAAACGATCTTGACTTTACACGACCTAAATCCTATTCTGTTTTCAGAAGACCCAAAAGTGAAGAGAAAGAAAATGTCCTTAACAAAGAAAGTAATAGATATTGCAGATGTGGTTATAACTGTTTCAAATTTCTCCAAAAGGCAAATTTGTGAAACTTTCAATATACCCGAAAGCAAAGTAAAAGTAGTATATAATGGATGTGGGGATGAATTTCATAGAAAAAGCGAAGAAGAAGTCAATAAGGTATTAAATAAATTTGAAATTAAAAAACCATATATCCTCTTTATAATATCAAGCAAAAAAGATGAAAAACATATCGTAGATTTTGCAGAAAAAATATCCGAAAAGTCTGGATTCCAAGTCGTTATAACTGGGGATAAGCCTCATACTAAAAGCAAAATCAAATCATTAGGATATGTAAGCAATGAGGAACTTGCTGCACTTTACAGCGGAGCTTTCTGCCACATTTTGCCAGATATAAGGGAAGGATTTGGATTAACAGTTTTGGAAGCTCTAAAATGTGGTTGCCCAGTAATAACCCATCCAAACTCCCCTATGGAAGAGATAGCAAAAGATTCAGCTTTATATGCACAAACACCAGATGAAGTAATAAGTCTAATAAAATTACTTGAGAAAAATAGTGTGAGAGAAAAAATTATAGAAAAAGGAATTGAAAGAGCCAAAGAGTTCACATGGGAAAGAGCAGCAAAAGAAGTTCTAAATATCTACGAAGAATTAATTGGACAACATAATAGAGAAGATTAATTATTGAAAGATTAATCATTACCTGATATTCATAACTTGCAAAAAATTCAGCATATGGTAGGTGATAATAACGAAATAAGAATCTTGAATGTATCAGCTTCTGGGAAAGGGGGTTTAGAGGTATTTGCGAATGAACTTGAAAAAGAACTGAGTGAAGAATTCAACATAACAACTATAAAACACGAAAATATCTCTAATATTATACCATATCTTTTGAGAAGTGATATAGCTATATTGCATAGACTGAGATTAATAAAAAAGCTAATCATATTCTTCCCTTTTATCAGAGATAAGAAGATAATAGTCTTCAACCATGGAAAGGTCAGCTGGAAGAAAGATATCTTCCATGCAATATTATATTCAAGAGTAAATAAGTTTATCGCTATATGCGAAAGGATGGCAGAAAGTATGCGAAAAAACTGGGCAGTTGATCCCCAAAAAATTATAACAATATATCTTGGTGTAGACGAGAAAAAATTTTCTTTTTCCCCAGAATTAAGACAATATATAAGAGAAAAACTAAAAATAGAAAAAGATGAAATTGTTTTCGGAGTAGTCGGAAAGATTGAAAAGAGAAAGAATCAAGAATTAATAATAAAAGCTGTATCAGGTTCTGAAAATCTGAAAAACGAGAGAATAAAAATGGTATTTGTTGGAGAAGCAGTAGATGAAAATTACTACAAAAAAGTCCTGAAAAGTGTAAGAGAAAAAGGGCTTGAGAACAAAGTAGTTTTTCTACCTTTCACGGAGGAAATAAATAAAATCTACAACGCTTTTGATTTTCTTGTTATAACATCAAAAAGGGAACCCTTTGGACTCGTAGGTCTTGAAGCGCTTGCTACCAAAATCCCTGTAATAGCTCCTGACGAGGCAGGAGTATCAGAGGTTTTGGAAGATGGTAAAGACTCTTTCATATATAAAACAAACAACGAAAAAAGTCTTGCAGAAAAAATTGAAACCGCTCTCGGAACCTCAGAGGAAAAAAGAAAAATGATGGGAGAATACGGAAGAAGAAAAATTGAAGAGAAATTCACAATGAAAAGATGTGCATCAGATATAAAAAAAGTAATTTACGAACTTATTTCTTCCTCCCCAAAGAATAAGGCCAAGGTTCTGGAATAGCTAAAAACATAAGAGCAGACGACATCAACCCCATGTTCTTCAAAAAATGAATCATATGCATCATTCTCATCTGAGCATCTTGTTCAGCCCAGAAGTTGTGCATAATAAAAGTGACTGGTAAAAAGAAAACAACCAAACTCAAAACTCCAAGATATGGCAAAAAACCAGTAAGTATTGTGATACCCCCAACGAGCAACAAAATCCCTGAAACAATAACACTAAGTTCAGGTAGTGGAACTCCTTTTGATGCTGTCCACTGAGCCATTTGTTTCAACTGGGTAAAATGATTTAATCCCGCGCTAATATAGTAAAGACCTAAAATAATCCTTCCTATCAAAAAGAGAATATTTTTTACTTTCTCCACAATTTTTCACCTCCTTTCTTAAAAAATTACTTTTGGAGAAATTAACCTTCTTCAATTTTTTCTAATTTTACTTTATATCTTTTACCATCTTCATAAATATAAAGTTCATCGTCTTTTTCATCTCTTGTTTGCTTATGCCTACCTGAACAGTAAGGCGGATTATCAGTAAGCCCACATCTACATATCCACACACTCTCCCCTCCTACTTTTATTTCAACAGGAGATTTATCTTTTCTTATCACAACCCTTGCCATTTTTTTACACCTCCTTTTTTATTTTTTGTTATGCAAAGATAATTTTATCATTCCAAGCTTTGATTTCAGTGATATATATCACAATTTATCTTCAGACCTACTATCAAAGAAATTGAGATGAACTACAATTTTTCTTCTTGATATTTTAACTTCACCGTCTTGCTCCATAAATTTCAATATTTTAGATGTACATTCTCTTGAAGCTCCTAAGAAAGAAGAAAGCTCTTGATGAGATAAATTGAGTTCAACAAATCCATTTTTCCTTCTTCCTAATCTTTCTGCGAGATAAAGGATTGTGGGTTTTATTCTTTGTTCAAGTGGTAAAAGAACAAACTCCTTTATTCTCTTTTTGAGGAAAGAGTTCCTCTTTGAAAGAGCAGAAATTAAACCCACTGCTACTCTATTTTTTAAATCTTTTAATCCCCATTTTGGTATGAATATTAATTCGCAATCTTCAAAAACTTCTGCAAATTCTTCAACTTCACCATCCAAACTCCCAAAAACATCATTTTTGATTAAGACTTCAAGCGAAAACTCTTTGCCATCTTGACTTAAAAAATATGTTCTAACTTTACCATGTTTGATAACAAAAATTCCTTCTATATCATCCCCAGGTTTATATATTATTTCACCTTTTTTTAACTTGAACGTTCTCACTTTTAATATTATAATTAAAGTTCAAAAGAGAGAAGGTCCAAAAAGTAAAATATTTATTGGCAGATGAAAAATCAAAACAGCAAGATATATCCTTTTGCGCTTGTGATGATGCTTTTTATACCTATTTCAAAGGCAAAAGGAGAATATTCTATGTATTTGATAGGGGAAAGTTTCATATGGGAACAGGACGAGGATGTGAGTGGGAGAAGGAAAAAATCAGGGTATTCTTTATGGTATAGGAGCACTGGGAAAATGGAATCTATATTCTAACCTTACTTTCAAAATCATTACCGAAACCAAAGGGAACAGGTTTGATAGAAATATCAAAATTCTCATGATTAGAGAGTTTGATCAGGATGTTGAATTCCTAATGATTAGAGTATCAGGCGATATAGGTTATAAGTTCAAAATAATTGATTCTTTATTGTTGGACCCTTTTTTGGTTTTGGTTATAGACGATGGTTGAGAGATTTGTTTGTTATCCTTTCAATTTTCTCACTCATAGACATAATCAGAGAAATTGCTGCGTATAAGAAATTAAACCTTTTTTGGCTTTCCATTCTAATAACAATCAGTATATTCTATCTTACGATAAAATATTTAAAAAAGAAAAAGAAAATCTAACGATCACTTTGGTAATTTGATCAGTTTCTACTTTCATCTCTTTTATTTGTAAATATCCGAAAAACAAAAATAAGTAAAAAAGCTGGCAAGGCAGGTAAAGACACAATAAACCAGAATTTTCTGGGATCATGATGAAACAAATCAAATACGAATCCACCAAAATACTTTCCAACAGACCATCCAATAGCTTCAGAAAACTCAAAAAATCCAAGATATGTACCCTTTTTATCTTTTGGAGCAAAATTCATTGCCAAATCCATAGAGAATGTCTGAAAAATTATCTCTCCCAAAGTTAAAATAAAAACACAAAAAGAATACCAAGCAAAACTTTGATAAAACCCAAAAAAGTTGAAAGCAACAACATAAAGTAAAAGCCCCAAAAATACTGCTGAAATTTTTCTACTACTGATATTATTATTGTTAATCGCTTCTTCTCCGATTTTTATATCATCATTTATGAAAAACTTCATTATGAACTTTACAAGAGGTATTTGCAAAATTATGACGAAAAATCCGTTCTCAGTGAAGAAAAAACCTATTTGACGATTTGAAAAATTTTGGGCTTTGGCTATTATAGGCAACGAATTTAAAAACTGAGATATAATAACTCCACCAAAAAATACAAATAATAGAAGAATTAAAAATTGAGCATCAAGAATGGGCGAAAAAACATCCTTGAACGAAATTTTTTCACCAAGATTTCGTGATTTTGCAATCTCCCCATCTATCTTATTTTTTATCTTTATTACAAAAATCAAAAGAACAAAAGATAAAATCCCCGATATCAAGAACAAAAGAGGAAATGAAAATTCGGAAATAAAACCTCCCAAAAGAGGTCCAACTGAAAAACCTATGTTTATTCCAACTCTTACGATACTAAGAGCACGAGTTAAATCAAGCTCACGGAAGTATAAACTTATTATTGAATTAGAAGATGTGATGAGGAATGAAAAGGCAGCGGAATTGAGCAAAAGCAACGGGAAAAACCAAATCAAACCAAAATCATAATACATAAAAACTGCAATCATAACCAGAGCAAATCCCCTCAAAAAAATACCAAAAATGAGAACTCGTGATGGACCAAAAATATCAGAAAGTAAACCGGAAGGAATCCTCATAGCAGAGCCTACTATTGTTGATATACCTGTGATCAGCCCTACATAAGCCATGCTATATCCTCTTTCAAAAAAGTAAATGTTGAGAAAAGACAAGGATATGGCAAATATAGCTGCTGAAATTCCCCTTATGATTGCGATATCTTTCGCGACAATCACTTTAAACTATAATTTTTCTTCTCAACTCTCATCATCCTCAAAAATTTCAAAATCAATTCTCTTTTCCTCTTCTGATATTATGTTCATTACATCTTTTAAAACTTCAAGGCGAATCTTATCTTCTTTTGTTATTTTGCTCTTAGATTCTATTTCATCTATAATTTTAGCTATTCTCAATTTTATTCTTGCAGTTGTACTTCTTTCACTTGCTCTCACAAAATCTATAAACTTCTTCACAGCTTTTTCAAACAAATTCGGGTTCAAACCTATATTTTGTAGAATATTAGATAAAAATTTCCAAAGCTTTTCTATATCAGATACAGAAAGACGCATACGAACCTTTTTACTTTTAAAAATTTTTATCTTCTGTTGTGAATTTACAAAACAAAGCTAAAATAGAAAAAGGAATAAGGAGAAAAAATAAAAACATAAACGGGCTCACTAAACTTGATTTTCAAATTATAAAATGAAAATTAAATATGGGAAAAGAGAAGGAAACAGGAAAGTTCTTGGTAACTGGTTGTGCAGGATTTATAGGTTGTTTCACAGCCAAAAAACTTTTAGAACAAAATTTTGAAGTGATAGGAATTGATGACCTTAACGACTACTACGATATCAAACTCAAAAAATTCAGACTTGATATACTCAAAAGTTTCAGGAAATTTACATTTTTGAAATTAGACATTTCAAAAAAAGATGAAGTCTTTTCTTTGAAAGGAGAGAAATTAGATTGCATATTCAATCTCGGAGCAAGAGCAGGAGTAAGAGCAAGCATAAAAAATCCTCAAATTTATGTAGATGCAAATATAACGGGAACTCTAAATCTACTATCTTTATGTGTTGAGAATTCAATAGAAAAATTTGTTCTCGCATCAACATCAAGCATATATGCTGGAGTAAAAGCCCCCTTCAGAGAAAGCGCCAAAACAGATTCTCCTTTATCTCCTTATGCTGCAACGAAAAAGGCAGCAGAGCTTTTAGCATACACATTCCACAAACTCTATAAAATAGATATAACTATCCCAAGATATTTTACTGTATATGGACCTGCTGGAAGACCTGATATGAGCATATTCCGTTTTATAAAAAATATAATGGAAGACAAACCTATTATAATCTACGGCGACGGAAAACAAAAAAGAGATTTTACATATATAGATGACATAGTAGAAGGAACAATAAAAGGAACAAAAAAATTAGGATATAAAATAATAAATCTGGGAAATTCAAGAGCCGTAGAACTTATGTATGTCGTAAAACTCATAGAAGAAAATTTAGGCAAAAAGGCTAAAATAATTTTTGACAAACCAAATCCTGCGGATCTCCCTGAAACCTGTGCCGATATAACCAGAGCAAAAAAAATATTGAACTGGGAACCAAAAACGACAATAGAAGAAGGAATTAAAAAAACATGTGAGTGGTTCATAGAAAATAAAGAATTCATAAAAACAATAAGCACAGAAGAAAAAGTATAAATGAAAAATAACAAGAGGGTAAAAAATAAAACAGAGTAGAAAAAAGCAATTGAGAAAAGAACAAAACAATGGGGAAAATAAGAGTTAGTGGTGGTGAGCTCAAAGGAAGAGCTTTAAAATTCAAAGGCGACGCAAGACCACTTACATCACTCATAAAGAAAGCTATCTTTGATTCAATAGATGTTTCAGGAAAAACAGTTCTTGACCTTTTTGCAGGTTCCGGCTCGTTCGGAATAGAAGCTATATCACGCGGAGCTGAATTCGTGTTATTCGTTGAATCAAATCCAAAAACAGTAGAAAATCTGAAAAAAAATATTTACGAACTTGGAATTGAAAAAAAATCAAAAGTTGTATGCCAAGATGTAATAAAATTCCTGAAAAGAAATAATCAAAAGTTTGACATTATTTTCGCAGATCCACCTTTCTCCTACAAAGTATCAGAAGAACTCATAAAACTTATGAAAGAAAGTTCAAACTATCTTGTCATTCTGAGAAGGTTCAAAAAAACAGATGATGAAAAAATATTCTCCTTCTTCTTTGAAAAATATGAAAAAAGAAAATATTCAGACTCGGTCCTATTTTTTGGGTTTCTAATTTAATAAATTTGCAATGCAAAAACTACACACAAAATATCAGTAATTTACGATTGCAATAACCACTGAGAGCGAGGTCTTGTTTCAAATATTTTCGTAAATGATACACGAGAAACCCTGTAAATTTCTTCAGGATGAAATAAATTCACCTTCATTGCTGGAACATTGATGTTTTTCGTCTTCCAGAAATCCTCTACTTTCCTTTTGAGATCAGGAGAATCTGATTTACTTACCCAACCAATACCGAGTATCCCTTGACCCGAAGGAATATCAAAAATTAAAATTGATATAGGACATGGTTTTTCAGCATTTATTTGGGTTTTGTGCCGAGTTGAATCACCGAATACCCACGCATCAGGGGTTACCTCAACAATCCATCTTGGAGTTATGTTAGGAATACCGGTTAGTGGATCTATTGTTGAGACTACGGAATATATACCTTGTGAATGAGCTTTATCTCTTATTGATACAACTTCATTCAGTATGTTTTGCGGTATGGAAAAATTATAGCTTGCAAACTTAAAATTTTTAGAAAACTTGGTTTGAGCCCACAAAAGCTTTTTTCTATAAATTGGTATGGTCAAATCAATTCCTGCTTTTGGAATAACATCGTATATTTCATATATTTCAAGTCTGAACCTCTCAACTTCTCTTTTAGCTAATCCCTTTACTTGCAGACCCGTAGGATTTTCCCATTTTATTACTGAATCCATATCAACAAGTGAAAGAGAGACTTCCGGAAACTTTTCAATAAGTTCGTAAGCTGGATTTTGCCTTGTAGTGTCAAAAATAATAAAATCATCTTTTAGTTCACAATATGTAAGGTGAAAAGGAATAGGAACTCCATCTTGGTCCTTTACACAACCAAAATGTATTTTAAAAGAAGAATTTATTGCCCTTATTAATGCATCTTTCAGATCCTATCTTATTTCCATAAATAAATAAATAAATAATATGTATGAAAAACAGAAAAAAACAGATTTTTTCATAAATCAGATCCCTTGTAATATAATCAAAAGTATGCCGGAGGATATTAAAAATAAAGAAGAAGAAACTGAAAAAGTGGAAAAACAAGAAGGAGAAACCGAGAGAGAAGAAGAGAAGACTGAAAAAATAGAAATGACAACTTTAAGGTCTTTAAAAGCAGATGAAGGTGAAGTAGAAAAATATGTATCAGATGAAATAAAAGAAGCAGAAAGTAAAGGCAAAAACTATGTAGAAAGAAACGGAAGATTAAAAAGAATAAAAGTCTATGAGTTTACCGTAGTTATAAGACCAGACCTTGGACAGCAAAAGGAAAAAGAAGTTATAGAAGAAATAAAAGATTTCGTATCAAGAAAAGTCGGCTTAATAATTGAAGAAAAAAACTGGGGAGAAAAGGAATTAGCTTACAGAATAAAAAGATATGATAGAGGTAAATATTTTTACTTTGAATATAAATCAACAGGAGAAGGAGAACGAGAACTACGGAAATTCCTTGAAACTCACGATGATGTTCTAAGATACCTTATAGTCAAAAAAGAAAAGATAGAAACAAAAGGGCATCTGTGGAGACAAAAGATGAAAGAAGCATTATCATAAATATTTGATGGGAATTTTTAGGTCAATCATAAATGATGTTTTAGGGATTTTTACTTTTTCTGGAACTATTCTGAAAGAAATAGTAAAGCCTCCGTTTAGATTCTCCCTTTTATACAAAGAAATAGAGTTCTGCGGGATGAAATCACTCCCCATTATTTTCATAACATCAACATTTCTTGGGATGGTTTTCACTTTACACTCAATAAGAGCTTTTTCACTTGCAAAAATGGAGTCTTTGGTTGGACCATCTGTTGTTTTATCTTTTGCAAGGGAGCTTGCAAGCGGATTCAGCGCGCTCATAATAACAGGAAGAGTTGGCTCCGCCTATTGCTCAAAGATAGGAACGATGAAAATTACAGAACAAATAGACGCCCTCTCTGTTATGGGAATCTCTCCAACTCACTATGTAGCAGTACCAAAAATATTAGCTCTATCTATAAGCATGCCAATAATATATTTTCTGTTTATAGTCTTTGGAATTTTTGGTGGAATAATATCAGCAGCATCATACAACATAGACGCAGAGCTTTTTCTGAAAGATGTTCATAACTGGGTTGATATTGAAGACATAGTTTTAGGTGCAACAAAATCTTTTTCATTTGGACTTACAATAGGAATAGTATCGTGTTATTTTGGTTTTTCCACAAAAGGTAGCGCAGAAGCAGTAGGCGAAAGAACAACAGAATCAATAGTCTATACTATGGTAGCAATATTTATCCTCAACTACATAATATCTTATCTTTTCTACACAATAAGATGATTTACTTCAAATCCCCCTCCACGAATTCATCCTCCGTATAATTTGGAGACCCGTATCTTTCTTGAATATCCTTCATTTCTTCATCAGAGACATAAGGTAGAGAATTAATCCACAAGTTCAAAAATTCTTCATGCAAAACTTCCCTTACAGCCTCTTTGATTATCTCTTTTAACTTTGATATATCTAAACTATCCATAGCACAATTTATTACATCTTCATTTATTTTAATTTTACCAGTAGTAATAATTTAAGAATTTTGAAACCTTTGGAAGAAAAATTTCAAAGTTTTTCTATATCTTCAAGAGCATATTCTGAAAGTTTTTGAAACTCATCAATCTCTATATCGTAAATCTCTGTTTTTCCTACATCTACTATAACTGGAAATTTCAATTTATTCCCTCTTGTTTTTTTATCAAGCTTCATAGATGAGAAAAATTTTTGACGGTCTATATTTTTTTTGAACTTTGACCAATCAACACCGGAGAAAAATTCATAGAAAATTTGTTTTGCCGCATCATAAACTTTTGAATTTCCCAAAATAGCAGATGAAATTTTACTTTCAGCTATCAAACCTAACGCAACAGCAAGTCCATGAGGTATTGAAAAACCTAAACTTGATTCTATTGCGTGTCCGATAGTGTGTCCAGCATTCAAGATCATCCTCAAACCCGTCTCCTCTTTTTCATCCTCTGACACAATTTTTGCTTTCAAAGAAGAACTTAAAGAAATAACATTTTTGAGATGTTCAGGTTCTCTTCTCAAAATGCTTTCTTTGTTTTTGAGCAAAAATTCATAAAGCTCATAGGACAAAGATAGAGCGTATTTTATTACCTCTCCCATTCCAGACAAAAATTCCCAATCAGGTAAAGTTTCAACAAATTTTATATCCGATATTACAATTGATGGCTGATAAATTACTCCTATCATGTTCTTCGCTTTCAGAGTATTGACCCCTGTTTTTCCACCTATTGCAGAGTCAACTTGTGAAAGTAAGGTAGTAGGTATGTTTATATAACCTATACCTCTTAACCAGCATGCAGCAATAAACCCTCCAAGATCACCAATAACTCCACCACCAAGCAAAGTGAGAAAATCACTTTTTTTAATATCTAAATCTGAAAAATAGTTCCAGCTGTAAATGGCATAAAAAACATCCTTTGTATTTTCTCCTTCTGGTAGAGTCAATTCAAAAGTTTCAAGTCCCAATTTTGAAAGAAAATCTAATATTACTTCTCCTACTCTTTTTTCATCAGAATACATCACATCTTTTATTGAGTGAAAAGATAATATAGCTGTTTTTCTCGCTTGCGGAAAAATCCTTTTGAGTTTCGCTGAAAGATAATCTAAAACATCCAAGTTATCAAAGATTTTGTATCCTACAATAATATCATATGACCTTTCCGCGAGATTGACCCTTACAAAATCAATCAGAGATGTAAGTTTGAGAAAATTCAATATTTCTTCCACCACTTCATCGGGAGTTTTTTCTGTTGTATCTATGTAAAAATCGTTTATTTTATACCACTTTTCTCTTTGCAAGATAAGTTGTTTTAGTCTTTCTTCTGGTGAATCTCCTTTGAGAAGAGGTCTTTCTTCACGACTTCCCTTTATTCTCTCAAAAAGTTTTTCAGGCTTTCCTAAAAGATTAATCACTATCCCATTATTTCTTATTGTGTGAAGATTTTGGGGATTTATCACGGCTCCTCCACCGAGAGAAACTACAAAATTGCCTTCCTTCTGAACAACATCCCGAATTACTTTTGCTTCCAAAAACCTAAAATAATCTTCGCCATCTTGCAAAAATATATCTTTTATTTCCTTACCAGAAATCTGCTTTATTATTTCGTCTGTATCTAAAAATTCATATCCAAGTTTTTGAGCTAAAATTTTACCAACAGCAGACTTTCCAGATCCAGACGGACCAGTTATAAAAATAAACCTTCTCATTACTACTATCCAAAGAAAATAATTTTTGCAACAAATATGAGCGTTAAAACCAAAATTATCGGATTAAGCTCATTCCATTTTCCTGAAACAATTTTTAAAAATGTCCAGCTTATGAAACCAAAAATAATTCCATCAGATATGCTCAAAGTGAAAGCCATAGTTATCAGAGTTATAAAAGATGGTAAAGCTGATGTGATATCATCCCAATTTACTTTCAAGGAAGAAAGCATAAAAAATCCAACAAATATCATGGGTACAGCAACTTGTGGATAGAAAATTTTGCCTTGATACTCTATTCCTCCCGCAACAGATTTTACAACCGGGTAGAAAAATAAAGAAAGGAGAAAAAGAATTGCAACTACAAAAGCAGTAATTTTTGTTTTTCCTCCCGCCTGAATGCCAACAGCTGATTCAACATAAGTTGTAAGAGTTGTTGTGCCAAGTGGAGCTCCGATACAAGCTCCAAGAGAGTCAACTATAAAACACCTTTTTACTGTCTTTTTATCGGGTTCTATTCCACTTACTTGAAATAATCCAACCAAAGTTCCCGCTGTATCAAAAACATCAAGAAATAAAAGTATAAGTAATGCTTTCACAAAAATTTCAAAATTGGGCAAAAAAGGAGAAAAATAAGGGAATTCAGAGGGTAAGTGAGGCATCTGAAAAAATTTTTCAAAAGATACAAAACCTTTAAAGTGCAGAAAAATTGTGGATGCAATAACTCCCAAAATAACTGCCCACCTTATGCCGATCGCATATAAAGTGGCTGAGACAGCAAGTCCCAAAGCAGTAGCTAAAAAAGGAATACTTGATACATCACCAAGTTGGGTTAAAGTTGCAGGATTTGCCTGAATTATTCCTCCCCACTGTAATCCTACAAAAGTAATAAGGAGACCAATTCCAGCAGATATAGCGCTTTTGAGATCGGCAGGTATAGACCTCAAAATCAGAGGCAAAATTCCTGAAAGAGAAATGATCAGCGATATGATAGCTGAAATAAAGTTTATAAATAGAGCTTGTTTTATATTAAGTCCAAGCGCTCCTGCAACAAAAAGCGCAACAAAAACATTATGTCCCATAGCAGGAGCAACAGCAAATGGAGTGTTTGCGAAAAGTCCCATAAGGAAAGTAGCAATTGCAGAACTTAAAGCAGTAGCAAAAAAGACAATATAAGGGTCAGCCCCTGCACCTTGAAGAATTGAAGGCTGAACAAAAAGAATATAAGCCATAGCCGAAAAAGTTGAAAATCCAGCAAGAACTTCCCTTATGAAAACCATAGCTATTTCAAACCTCCTATCCCCTACTCCACTTCAAAAAAATTTTTTTGAACCTCAACTTAATTTAAATCTACTCCGCTTTTTAAATTTTACTCCATTTAAATTTTATCTTAAAACTTCACCTACCGTTTTCATTCCGGGGACAAGATATCTTTTAACATAATCTTGAATTTTTTCTTTGATGTTCTGAATTTTTGATACATCGTATCCTGATTCTTCGAGCTTTTTTATATTGGCTTGTGTGAAGTTCTGATATTGCTTTTTTATATCTTCTGGCATATCAAAGTATTCTATTTTCGGTTCAAGTCCAAGAGCAGAAAATGTAGATTCTACCACAAAGTTGAAAGAATGAGCCTTTCCAGTTCCCACATTGAAAATCCCTGTTTTACCTTTTTCAAAAAGATAAAAAACTATATCAACAACATCAAAAACATAAATAAAGTCTCTCTTCTGCTCCCCATCTGGTATTTCTGGAACAAAAGATTTAAACAGCTTAACTTTCCCATAATTTACTATTTGCTCATATGCTTTCGATATAAAGCTTCTCATATCACCTTTATGGTATTCATTAGGACCGAAAACATTGAAAAATTTCAATCCGAGAGCATAATTTAAGTAGTTGTTTTTCCAGAGCCACAAATCAAAAAGATGTTTTGAAAAAGCGTACGGATTCAAAGGGGTAAGTTCGGGGAGTTTTTCCTCATCATCATCAAATCCTTTTTCACCTGCACCATATGTTGCAGCAGAAGATGCATAAACGAACCTTATATTTCTTGAAAGAGCAAAAAGAAAAAGTTTTTTTGAGAACTCATAATTTTCTTTTAGAACGAGACCAAAATTTTTTTCTGTCGTTGATGTTTTTGCTCCAAAATGAAAAATCACATCTACCTTCATTGATTGAACGACATCAAAAAAATCATTTTTATCTATAACATCATAAAATTCAAGACCCACAAGATTTCTCCACTTTGAATGTGAGTTGGTATCAGAAAACGAATCAACCACGAGAATTCTATCTTCACCTTCTTTATTTAGTTTCCATATAAAAACGCTGCCTATGAATCCTGCTCCACCCGTGACCACAACCATTTTTTCTGTCCCCCCTCTTCTTTGAAAAAAACCAATTTAAATTTTCCTTTTATTTTTTCTCCTTCAAGTTCAAAAACCACTCTGTTATTTTTCACACTTATCCATTTTACCTTGCCTTTATCGTATATTTTGACATCTCCTGCTCCGTACATACCTTCTGGAATTTTGCCTTCAAAGTTGTTATATTCAACGGGATGAGGTTCAGTTTCTATTGCAAGCAGTTTTTCACCTTTTGCAGGTTCTTTTGCTTTTGGTATAGCAAAGCTCCACATAACGGTATCTTTGTTTTCAACTTTTATACCTAATAACTCATAAGATTTTTTATCCATTTGCTCAAAATCATCGGGAGTTGAAGGTACTTCCAATCTCAGATCCCAGTGAAGTCTTTTTGCTTTGTG
>JAVVGL010000014.1:0-57280 GCA_032249135.1 Candidatus Calescibacterium sp.
TTTTGTGTGTTATCTTTTCCGCAGACAAGGAGGAAGAATAGGATGGAAATAGATAAGATAAACCTTTTGTTTGTAAGGAAAAAGGGAAGGAAAACTTCATAACAAAAATATAATCATTTGAAAAAAGAAAGTCAAGAAATTGAGCAGGTTTTGGGATTTAACTGTTTCGCATCTCTGAATCAGAAGGTAAATTCAAGATTACCATTAACTTAGATTTCCTTATCTTTTTTTCATTCAGCCAACAATATCAGGAAAAATATAACTCCGAAGAGAAATTCATTATACTTTTAATTTTAGGGCAAACCATGAATACAGCAGGGAAAATATATAAAGAGGAGAAAATCTACAAGGGTGAAAGAACACAAGATATAGACAAAATATCACTTGAAGGTAAAAAGGTTTTTATAAGAACTTTTGGATGTCAGATGAACGAAAAAGATTCAGAAAGAATGATAGCAAAACTCGGAATGATACCAGCTCAATCAGAATATGAAGCAGATGTAATAATAGTAAATACTTGCGCAGTAAGAGAAAAACCAGAACACAAAGTATATTCAGAGGTCGGCAAATTCATAAAACTAAAAAAAATAAAGAAAGATTTGAAAGTAGGAATAACTGGATGTGTAGCCCAACTTAAAGGTTCAGAGCTTTTGGATAAAACCGGAGCTGATTTTGTAGTAGGAACACATGCAATACACAGAATAGATGAAATAGTAAAAAGAGTAATCGCAGGAGAGATCGTAGTTGATACATCACTCACCACAAATATAAACGATAGATTTGAAAGCCCAATACCAGAGACCTTTTACGATGGCTCACGAGTAAAGGCTTTCGTCACAATACAAGAAGGATGTAATCAATTCTGCACTTTTTGTGTGGTCCCAATAACAAGAGGGAGAGAAGTCACAAGACCTTCTCATGATATAATAAGGGAAATAATTGAACTCGCATCACGAGGAGTAAAAGAAGTAACTTTGATAGGGCAAAATGTAAACGGTTATGGATGGAACATACCCGGTGAAATCTCTTTTGCACAACTTCTCAGAGAAATAAATAAAATTGATGGAATATTGAGAATAAGATTCACAACATCAAACCCAAAATATATGACAGATGAACTTATAGATACCATGGCAGAATGTGAAAAAGTATGCGAACACCTTCATCTGCCAGTTCAATCTGGTTCAAACAAGATCCTAAAAAAAATGGCAAGAAGATACACAATAGAACAGTACTTGGAGATAGTAGAAAAACTCAGAAAAAAAATCCCATCAATCGCACTCACAACAGATATAATTGTCGGATTTCCAGGAGAAACAGACGAAGATTTTGAAGAAACAGTCAAACTTATAAAAGAAGTAAAGTTTGATGATATTTTCTCTTTCAAGTTCTCTCCAAGACCTGGAACCGCAGCCGCAAAAATGGAAAATCAAATCCCAGAAGAAGTAAAAGCGGAAAGATTAAGATACCTGCAATCTATACAAGATGAAATCACTTTAAGCAAAATGAAAGAATACATAGGAAAGGTTGAGGAAATACTTGTTGAAGGTCCCGCTCAACGAAATCCAGATAAAGATTCAACAGGAAGAACAAGAACCAACAAACCTGTAAATTTTGAAGGAAAAATACCTCCGGGAGAAATAGTCTATGTAAAAATAACAGAAGCTTTCAGAAACTCTCTCAGAGGAGAAATCGTAAAATCATCATAAAAAAATTGATGACAACTTCACTCATAATAATATCAAATTTAATTTTGGGACAATTCAGTTTAGGAGCGGAAATCAGAAACTCATTAGCATTCTTTTCAGGAAATGGAAAAAGAACGATTTTTCTCCAAGATCAAATACTTTTTCCAAACTACGAAGGATTCAAACTCTCGGAGGGATTGAATACATACAACTCTATTCTCTTCGGAATAACATACGGCGATGAGGATATAAACACAAAAATTTTAGCAGAACCTTTCTTTTCACTCCCAAGATATGAGCCAATATTTCTTCACAGATTATCTTTTGAAACAAAATTCAAATATTTGATTTTTTCAGGAGGCAAAGATTCAATATCCTTGGGGCCAGGTATTCATAATTCAGTTTTACTTTCACACAATATAGAACCACAAAAATTTTTGTCAGGTCAAATAAAAAATTTACCCTTGCCATGCATAGGTGATTTTTGCTTTGGAGATATATCTGGGCTTTTAGGATTAGTGTTCGTAAGTGATCCAAATTATAAATATCCCGATCCAAATTTCCTTATAATGAGATTTGAGTGGGGAATTTTGTTCTTTCGGTTGGGTGCAAACAGAATTATTGCTTTTGGAGGAAAAGGAGGAGTAAAACCAAAAACATTTCAAGACTATATCGATCTATTTACAGGGAGATTAGAAAACGCATCAGGAATCTGCAAATATGAACAAGATGAGGCAAAAAAGAAAGAATGTGAGGAATACTGGGCAAGTAGAGACACAAATCAGGCAGCAGGGTTTTATTTAATCACCAACATAGGTCAGATATTAGATAAGTTAGGAGTTCAAATCTTTGATGAACTTGCAGGATACCTTGAATACGCCGGAGATGATATTATGGCTTGTTGGCAACCCGAAGATAGAGCAGCAGGTATGAAATGCTTTCCTTTCCCCTTTGAACTTTTAGATATAGCTTGGCTACTTGGAATATCAGGTAAAATAGGAAGATTTTCATTTATAACAGAATTTACATCAACGAATAAAAACAAACCTTTTTATGCGCATCACAACTATCCACTTTCAGTAGGAGGAATGTACACGGGCTCGCACGCAGGACCTTTTTCTGATGACCTATGGATAAAAATGTCAGGGGAAATTTTAGATGGTTTTTATTTGGGAGCAAGATTTCATTTTACAAGAAGGTGGGCTGAAAAAAGTTCAAAATCAGAAGATCAAGAAAGAATATATGAATTCGGTCCAATTTTGGCAATAGATTTAGATGAATCCACAACAGCGGGCATATCTTTTATGCTCTTTCTCTTTGAAAATCCAGATTTGTCCTCCAACCCATTTGAACCTCAATTGAAAAAAGGGAAAAATTTTCTTGATTTTTCTTTTTCGCTTTTCTTCTCAAAGAGATTTTGAAGTTTAAAAATAAAAATTGTTCTAATAAAATTATTTTCAATATATGGTTGGGCACTTCCATACACATACTCATTACAGCATACTTGATGGTGCGATGACGGTAGACCAACTCATACAAAAAGCTTGTGAGGGCAAAATAGACGCAATAGCTATAACAGAACACGGAAATATTTTCTCAGCTGTTGAATTTTTCTTCAAGGCAAGTGAAGCTGGAATAAAACCCATAATAGGTTGCGAAATTTACATAGCTCCCGGAAAGCTTACGGAAAAAAATCAGGATGAAAAAAACTTTCACGCAACACTCATTGTAAAAAATGAAGAAGGCTACAAAAATCTCTGTATACTCCTCAAAATCGCAAATATGGAAGGTTTTTATAGAAAACCAAGAATTGATATCAAAACTCTGATTGAATATAAAGAAGGTCTTATAATGCTATCGGGATGCCTTAACGGAATCATTCCACGCCTCATAATTGAAGGGAAAATAGATGAAGCAAGAAAAAAAGCTGAGGAGTTCAAAAAAATCTTTGGGAGAGATTTCTACCTTGAGATAATGAGAGGAGAACCAGCTGACCCAAACAGAAAAGAAGATATTCAAACCTGGGAAACACAGAAAAAAGTAGTAAGTTATCTCCTTGAATTCTCAAAAGAACTTGATATTCCTTGTGTAGCAACAGCAGATTGTCATTATGCAACCCCAGACGGATACGAGATTCAAGATATGCTTGTTTGCATAGCATACGGGGAAAAAATAAAATCAGAAAACAGATTCAGGTACAAAATAAAGGGTTTGTATGTGAAATCAAAAGAAGAAATGATAGAGATTTTCAAAGATATTCCACAAAGCATAGAATCTCACGAAGATATTATAAAATCTGTTTCATTTGAATTCAAAAAACCGAGCCATCTGAGAATTCCAAAGCCTCCTGAGTTTGGAGATCCAGATGAAACGCTCAGAAAAAAAGCATATGAGGGACTCAAAAGAAGGTTAAAAGAAAAGAGAGATAAAGGTGAAGAATTTGATGAGAAAATATATTATGAACAACTTGAAAAGGAGCTTGATGTCATATCTAAAAAAAATTTTTCAGGATATTTCCTCATAGTAGATGACTATATAAGGTGGGCAAAAAGCAAAGGCATAATGGTTGGTCCGGGAAGAGGTTCAGCAGCAGGTTCATTAGTATCATACTCGCTTGGAATAACAGAAATAGACCCGATAAAGTACGGGCTCATATTTGAAAGATTTCTAAACCCAGAAAGAGAAAAGGCACCAGATATAGATGTTGATTTCTGCAAGAAAAGAAGAGATGAGGTGATAGAATATGTAAAAAGAAAGTATGGTCAAGATAACGTTGCCCATATAATAACTTTCGGAACATTTGGAGCGAGACTTGCTATAAGAGATGTCGGGAGAATATTAGATGAGCCTCTGGAAAGTGTTTCAGAACTTGCAGAACTTGTACCACAGGAGCCATCAAGAAAATGGACCCTTGATGAGGCATACGCAGAGATCCCAGAGTTCAAAAATAAAATTGACTCAAACCCAAGATTTAGGATGATTTTTGAAAAAGCAAAGAAACTTGAAGGATTAATAAGACATATTGGCTCACATGCTTCTGGATTTCTCATATCAGATAAACCAATCACAGAATACACATCTATCGCAAGGGCAAAAGATGAATTTGTAACCCAGTTTGACATGGAATCTTTGGAAAAAATCGGGCTTGTAAAATTTGACTTCCTCGGTCTTGATACGCTGACCGTGATAGATAGAACATTCAAGATGATAAAAGAAAATCACGGCAAAGAACTCTCCTTTAACAATATACCTTTAGACGACAAAAAAACCTATGAGATGCTCAAAAAGGGAGATGTATTTGGTGTTTTCCAGTTCGAAAGCGCAGGTATGAGAGAACTTCTGATAAAACTCGAACCCGAAAACATTTCAGAACTTATAGCAGCTGTTGCGCTATATAGACCAGGTCCCATACAGTCTGGTATGGTAAATGATTTTATAGAAAGGAAAAAGGGGTTAAAACCAACAGAATACATACATCCCGACCTTGAAGGTATATTGAAAGAAACATATGGAAACTTCTTATATCAAGAACAGATAATGTTTGCAGCAAACATACTCGCAGGATTTTCTATGGGTGAAGCAGATATACTCAGAGAAGCTATGGGGAAAAAGAAAGCAGAACTTATGGAGAAAGTCAGAGAAAGGTTCATAATGGGTTGCGAACAAAAAGGGATTCCAAAAGAGAAAGCAGAAGAAATATTTGAAATCATGGAAAAATTTTCAGGATATGCATTTAACAAATCTCATTCCGCTGCATACGCCTTCCTTGCTTATGTTACTGCTTACTTGAAAGCCAATTTTCCCCTTGAATACATGGCAAGCCTCCTGACATCTGAGATGAACAATCTGGAAAAGCTCTCAAAATACATAGAAGAACTATTAAGACTTGGTTTCAAAATTTTGCCGCCATCTATAACGAAAAGCAAGAGCGAGTTTTCGGTTGAAGGAAATGCAATAAGGTTTGGTCTCGGAGGAATAAAGGGATTAGGAGAAGCAGCAGTAAAAGCAATAGAGGAAATGAGACAGAGAGTAAAAATAACGAGCTTTGAAGGTTTTATAAAGAATGCTCACAGGTTCAAAATAAACAAAAAAGTTATAGAAACACTTGTAAAAGCAGGAGCATTTGACGAATTCATATCAAGGGAGAAAGCTCTGAATTTGTTAGAAGCTCTCCTGTCGCAAAGAACAAGCCTATTTGATAATGGAAATAAACAAAGACAATATGAAATAGAGAAAATGGAAATAGAAACAATAGGAGTTCTTCTCTCAAAGAGTGAAATAAAAAATCAAATAGAATCCATAAGTTACGGAATTTTCCCAATAGAGTTTAAAGATATAGCAGAAATCATAGGAAGAGTAAAAAAAATTATTCAAACTCCAGCAGGAAGTATTCTGACTTGCGAAGTATCATATGACCCCAGGGAAAACTATGAGATTCTCCTCATAAGAAAAAATGGAAAAGAAATAAAGGAAGGCAAAATATATGTGTTTGTTGGAAAGAAAGTTCAGAGAAAAATGATATCTTTTTTATTTTTTGAACCATCTGAAATGTCTCTACTCATAAAGATCCAAAGCTTATCTTATCTCTCAAAAATACGGGAAATACTGAAAAATCAACCAGATGGCAACCTTGAAGTTTTGTTGGAGGTTGGGAAGAATGTTGTAAGATATAAAAGAAAAATTTCTGTCCTCCCACGTTTCAAAGATGAGCTATGGGAAAATGGAGCTATTCTTTTTGCTATCCCATCAATCCAAGAAAGAAAATAGTATAGAAAATCTCTATCAATCCTACATCAGAAAAAATAATCAAACTTAATCTGAAATATTAAAATTAAATTATGAGGCTGAATTCAATTAGGGTAAAACTTATTTTTTTCTTCGGTTTAGGGATCATTACGATCTTCCTTGCAATTGGATTTATTGTATTCATAAACTTCCGAGAGATGTTCAAAAAGCAAATAGTACAAAAAGGACAACAAATATCCGAATTCTTCCGTAATCACTCATCAATAACATATGGGTTTATTCAGGAAGATAAGGTTCTTTTGGGTGAGGTTATAGATCTATTTATGGGGAATGAAGATGTTGTATTTGCAGGAGCGATAAATAGAAATGGTGAAATCATAACTTATAAAACAAAAGATGAAAAGATATCACAGGATCTTATATGGTTCATAAGAAACTTAACAAAATCTGAAAACTCTATCCGCTACGACTCTACACAGAACATATTGAGCAAGAAAACTATAACTGGTGATGAAGTAATTTTATTTCTTAATCCTGTAATGATACAAAAACAGACTTTTCCGGCTCTTGCTGAAGGAAAAAATGAAGAGAAGGAGTTTAAAGGTTTTACTGTTTTAGCTGTATCTATGAGGAATTTTGATGTAGAGTTCTGGTCAAAAATCATCCGCATAGGTTCTCTCGCTCTATTTTTAACTTTGGTTTCAGCTATCATTTTCATGATAATACTAAATAACTTAATTTTGCCTCTGAACAAAGTAAGGGATATCTCAAAAAAAATAGCAGATGACTTGGACCTTACTGAAAAACCAATTTCAGATTCTTCTGATGAGATAGGAGAAATCTCCATGTCATTTGCAAAAATGGTAGATATCCTCAGAGCCGAGTTAGAGGAAATAAAGAGATTGTCTGGAATTTTAGTTTCCATAGTAAAAGACATAAACAAAATGACAGAAAAGATAAAACAAAATAGTGATAAACAAGAAAAAGAGATAGAGATGGTATCCGAATCAACTGAAAGTGTATATGAATTAGTTCAAGATGTTGTAAGGTTTTTAGAAGATCTGGCATCTATTATAACTTATGTGATTCAGGGAGTAGAGAATACTGAGAAAAAACTCAGCGAAACAAAATCCGAAGCCGAAAGGATACTGAAAGATTCAGAAAATATACACAGAATCATAGAAAATGTTGTGAGAAGTCTAAAAACTATAAAAACTATATTAGAATCAGAAAACATATACTCTGATCTATCAAAGATATCGGATGTGAAAGCAGAAATTGAAGGCAAGCTTGAAGATATACAAAATAAGCTAAAAAAATGCGAAGAATCTGCAACAGTTATCACCGAAAGCGGAGAAAACATACGAGCACAAAACGATTCCCTTGCAGATTCAATAAGCAGAATAACCTCTGCTAAAAGTAAAACTCTCAAATCCCTCAAAGAATCCCTAGAAATAATAGAAAAACTAACCGAAGATATATCAGATCTTATTGACCACATGGATGATATGAACATACTATCAGTTAATGTCCACATAGCTATCTCTCATGAAGAAGCTCAGACGGAAATAGGAAAGGAATTTAAAGTGATAGCAGGAGAGATAAAAGAACTTTCAAAGAGAGCAGAAGAAAAGTTAAAGAATTTAGTAAATGAAATCAGAAACCTAAACAGGATCATTTTATATGCTGCTGAGGTAATAAAGAACGAAGTTGAAGAACCTATAAATACTCTTGATAAAACAAGAAACACTATTGAAAATAATGTAACAAAAATTATAGTGCATTCAGAGGAAACGAAAAGAGAATTAAAGGAGGCTCAAAAAGAAGGGAATGAGGCAATAAGTCAATTTCAAGAAGCTTTCATGAAAGTCAGAAAAATCATTCAAGATGTCCAAAAGATGCATCATATAGCTAAATCTTGCTCAAATGAAGTATTATTTTCTTATGATGATCTCAAAGAGATCAAAAACAACACCTCAAAACTCATAACTCTAATGTCCGATGAATTAGATAACATAAAAACTCTATTCCACAATATATCTCATTCATATGAGATGATAGGAAGGGTAAGGAGGAAGCTGAAAGAGGGAAGCAAAAGCGTTGATATAGCGAGGAAATCAGCAGTTGAGCTATCTGGGACAACCGAGGAAATAAGAAGAATAATAACAATCCTAAAAGCAAGAGCAGATAACATCCTGGGAATTGCCGATAAACTTGGGAAAATGACTCAAAGATTCAAGCTATCACCTTGAGTATGTCCCGAAAAACTCCGCTTCGCCCAAAATCTTCCCATCAATTGCTTTGAGAACATCCGATTTTGATGCCCCCGGAGGGAGATTTAAACTCTCCTGAGATATAGCTTTTATTTTGAAAAAATATCTGTGAATGCCATGCCCACGCGGAGGACATGGTCCTCCCCACCCTACTTTACCAAAATCATTCCTTCCCTGCTTTATTCCACCTTCAATTTCAGGTTTCTTCTGAACTCCTTCTGGTAAAGAGTTTTTAGAGGCAGGAATATCGTAGACCACCCAATGATTGAAGGTTCCTATTGGGGCATCTGGGTCATCAACTATTAAAACAAAGCTTTTTGTACCTTCTGGGGCTCCCGACCATTCAAGAGGAGGAGAAACATCTTCTCCCTCACAAGTATATTTTTTTGGTATTCTTTCACCGTTTTTGAAAGCTGGCGATTTTATCTGAAATGTCTTTGTCCCTTTTTCCTTTGTCTCTCCCGCTTCCATACAATCTATTTTGCCCAAAACAAAAAAGAAGAAAACAAAAACAGAAAAAATAAAAATTCCTCTCATTACATCAAAAAAATAATAAATAAATCTTCCAAAAAAAAGTAAATAAATAAATTTTCAAAAGACTGAAAATAGCCCATTGTTAAAATATTTTGATCGCCATTTTAGATAGCGCGACGGAAGGAATAATAAATAGTTATCAGCATTTCTATCGATGAATTATAAAAATTATTTTCTAATTTTCAAAAATTTTTAACAATAGACTAAAAAATTTTCTGTAAAATTGCCTCAAAAGCTCAAAAATTGCTTATTTTAAATTAAATACAACGATTGAAGAAAAGGAGGTGAATGCCTTCTTTTGGGAAGAAATAAAAGGTACAAACGGCAAAGATGGAGAAGTAATTTTTTATTCAGAGGGGGATAATATAACCAAAAATCAAAGCGGGAAAAGGATAATAAAAAGAGCAGTTCTTGCTCTCAATAAAAATTTTATTCCTTGCTATATTACTAATTTAAGGCATACATTTTCTCTGCTTTTCAGAGAATCCGCAAAAGTCCTCACAGAAAATTTTGAAACCCTTTCAATTTGGGAATGGATTAAATTAGAACCAGAGGATGGAGAGGAATATATCTCAACTGTCTCAAGGAGGATAAAAATTCCTAAAATAATCGTAACAGATACAGATATTGACCCTAAAATATCAAAACCAAAAGTGTCAAGACTTGGAATTTTCATAAGAGATGGATTTACATGTCAGTATTGCGGGAAAAAATTCTCTCCGAAAAATCTGACGATAGATCATGTAATACCAAGGTCAAGAGGAGGAAAGACTGAATGGTTAAATGTAGTAACAAGCTGCATATCATGTAACCTGAAAAAAGGAGATAGAACACCAGAGGAAGCAGGATTAACTTTAATCAGGGAACCACGCCAACCAACAATAAATATTATCAACGCAAGAGAAATAGACTTAAAATTTTATCCTCAATGGGAACCATATTTGATGAGATAAAAATAAAAAACCCACAAGAAAAAATAGAAAGCACAGCAGAAATAGAAATCAAAGACTTATCTGAATTTGGAATAACAGATAGGTTCTTTGATGAGATTACAAAAGTGTATATGAAGGCATACGAAGGTATGGAGGAATACGGGGAACCGACGGAAAAGCATGCAAGAAAGTATATAAGGTGGCTGATAAATCACTCAGATTTTTTCAAGATACTTTACGACAAAAAAACAGGTATAATAGGATTCATAGCTTGTAGCTCTGAATGGTGGTGGAACGGAAAAACAGGAGAAATTCATGAGATATGTATAACTCCAGAATTTCAAAAAATGGGATTAGGAAAATTTCTTATAATGCAGGCTATTGAATATTTTAAAATCAAAGGTGTTAATAAGGTAGGATTATGGGTTGGAGCAAATAATGAAAAAGCCATAAGATTTTATAAATCTTTAGGTTTTCATTTCACAGGAGAAAGCTTTCCAAGATGGATGAGGATGGAAAAAGAAATAAGTGGTGCGCCTGGCGGGACTTGAACCCGCAACCTTTGGATTCGAAGTCCAACGCTCTATCCTTTTGAGCTACAGGCGCAAACACTGAATCAAAATAAAAATTAATCTTTTCATATAAAAACCCAGAATTTACATAAAATTACTACATAAAATCACTAAACATAATTTGTAAACCTGACCAATAGTCAAAAAAATTGCAATAAACCAAAAGAGCTTTTCCAATAAATAAGCTTAAATCGTTAAATAAATAAAATAATTAAAAACTTCCTTTTTATTATTATCCCAATTTATGAGTAGTGAAGATAATAATTTGAAAAGCTTTGCAAATAGTAATTATAGAAGATGGAGAGGGATAATTCACGAATACCATAATCTTATATCTGTTGAAGGGGAAAAGATAAATATAGAACCAGTTACTTTGCTGGAGGGAAACACACCGCTTATAGAATCCGTACATCTTGTAAAAGAGTTAAGAGAGATGGGATTTTCTGGGAAAATATATTTCAAGCATGAGGGATTAAATCCAACCTCATCTTTCAAAGATAGAGGAATGACCGTTGCAATAACGAGAGCAAAAGAAGTTGGGGCACGAGCAACAATATGTGCATCTACCGGAAACACATCAGCATCAGCAGCTGCTTACTCAGCAAGGGCTAATTTACCAGCATTCGTAGTTGTACCGGAAAAAAATGTAGCAACTGGGAAAATCGTTCAAGCAGTAGCATATG
This sequence comes from Candidatus Calescibacterium sp., assembly GCA_032249135.1. Taxonomy (GTDB): domain Bacteria; phylum Calescibacteriota; class Calescibacteriia; order Calescibacteriales; family Calescibacteriaceae; genus Calescibacterium. The sequence goes on from JAVVGL010000014.1 coordinate 11,429, forward strand.
GAGCAAAAATTATCAGAATAAAAGGTAATTTTGATGATGCACTTTCACTTGTCAGAAAAATATCAGATGATTTCGGACTTTTCATAGTGAATTCAATAAATCCTTGGAGAATAGAAGGGCAAAAAACAGCCGCATTTGAAATATGTGATGTATTGGGATTTGCTCCAGATTACCATTTCTTACCCGTAGGAAATGCAGGAAACATATATGCATATTGGTTAGGATATAAACAATACAAAGAACTCGGAAAGATAGATCAAATTCCGAGAATGTTTGGGTTCCAAGCTGAAGGAGCAGCTCCAATTGTAAGAGGACACCCAATAGAAAATCCAGAAACAATTGCATCCGCTATAAGAATCGGGAATCCTGCAAACTGGAAAAAAGCAGAACTGGCAGTAAAAGAATCAGATGGTCTAATAGATATGGTAAGCGATGAAGAAATAATATCTGTATATAGGTTCATGGGAGAAAAGGAGGGAATATTTTGCGAACCTGCTCCATGCGCAGGAATAGCAGGACTTATAAAAATGGTCAAAAACAAAAAAATTAAAATGAAAGATCAAGTTATAGTCTGTACTATAACAGGTCATGGACTTAAAGACCCGGAAGCGGCTTTGAATTTTATGAAAACAAAGCAATTTTTTGTAGAACCGAAATTCAGCGAAATAAAGAAAATAATAGAGGAAGAAATTAAAAAATTTTCCTCCGATTATTCATAAAATTTTCAGAATTCCAATTTTCACAATCTTTCATTTACTGTTTTTTTGTTCCTCAATAATCGCCTCGCTCAAGTAATTTTTTATTTTCATCATAGAAGAGTTTATATCTTCAACTATGATTTTTACATCGCTACAGATTGGCATAAAATTTGTGTCTCCTACCCATCTCGGGACGACATGGATGTGGATGTGATCTTCAAGACCGGCTCCCGCAGCACGCCCCATATTTATTCCTATGTTAAAGCCATGAGGTTTTATAGCTTTTCTCAAAGCTCTGATTGAAACTTCTAAAAGTTCTAAAAGTTCCATCTTTTCATCAGGCGGTATATCTTCAAGCTCTGCAACATGCCTTTTTGGACAAACCATAATATGTCCAGAATTATAAGGATATTTATTCATTATCACAAATGCACTTTTACCCTTATATACCACAAGGCTGTCGCCCTTCTCCCACGCTCTGCAAAGAAAACATTCTTCCTTTTCTCCCGATTTTGCCTTCTCTATATACTCAATTCTCCACGGAGCCCATATTATTTTCCTCATAATCCACAAAAAGATTTAATGTGAAAGAAAAAAATCAGGTTTTTATCAAACCAAGTTCCCTAATGTATCTTGCAAAAAATTTTTCTCTGACATTTTAATGAAACTCCAACAAAATTTTGAAGATAGGAAAAAATTTCCTATGGAACGTTTTTCGCTTCAAAATTTTGATGGAAAATTTAGAAAAAGATACAAGACTTTTTGGAAAAGATTTCGTCTTTTACAAAAATGCCCTTGATTTGCTTTTCCAAAGACACCTTATTATAACCTCAAATATTGCAAATCAAAATACACCAGGATATAAAGCAAAAGATTTGAGCTTTGAACCATATCTCAAATCAATAATTGAAGAAGATAAGGTAAGGGGGAGAAAAATTGAGCTTGCAAGAACGCATCCTACCCACCTCCCCTCCCCCTACCCACCCCCTCCCAAACCAACAGTTTTTTACGAAACAACCGCATTCGGACCCGACAGAAACTCTGTTGATATAGATAATGAGATGATAAAACTTTCAGAAAATGCCCTGAGATATAGAGCAACAACGCAGTTTGTATCTTCAAAATTTGAGGAAATCAAAAGCACGCTTGAAAGAATGAGACCATAAAATGAGACCATAACTATAATTGAGAAATTTTAAGGGCAATAGTTATTTAAACTACACAACCACAACTCTTGTTTTTGTAAGAATATCTTGACCTGATTTTCCCAGAAAAATCATAGGTAAAATTATACCAATACCTAAAAATATGGTGAATGCAACAGATAATAAAGCCCTTAAAAAAGCGGTGAGAAAATCAAGGTTATCACCATTCATCTTTTCAACCTTCAAGGAGCACAAAAAATCTCCCGGTGTTCTGCCCTTTGCAAAATACCAAAAGAGTGCAAGATAAAGAATGAAGAAAAAAACTTGCGATCCACCAATTTGTATGTAAGATATTGAGATTTCTTTCCCAAAAAACATAAGTTTAACTCTCCCGGGTTCAGCCTCTATTTTACCTTTTGGTATATGAACTTCCAACTTTCCCCCTCCGCCTTCTATACCTACAACAGGACTTTTCAGCTCTACAACTTTCCTTTTTTCTCCTTTTTCCTTTTCTTTTTTTTGAGTTTCTGATAATTTTTCTTCTTTTTGTTCTTGTTGAGTTTGTTCTTGAGATCGCCTTGTTTCTTCACCTTGACCCTCTACAAGTGAAAAATCTAAATTCTTTCCCCATATAGAGTATGAGATTTTGGGTAAAAGTTTTGCAATAGCCAAACTTGAAAGTACTCCAAAAGTGCTTGAAAAAATAAGTACATCAATATAAAACGAAATGGCTCTGAGCCACCATGGAGCTTCCTTTATAAAAAATTTCACATCATATGTTTCCTGAAACTTTATTTGAGATTTTGGAAAAAAGAAAAATCTTACAGGATGAGAAACTCCTTTGACTGAAAGTTTTGGAGATTCAGCAAAATCTTCCTTTTGAGTTATAATATGGAAAAGAGACTCGGATACACCAAATATTCCACCCGGTATAAACCCTAAAAGTCTGAAAGCAAAATTTACATGAAAACCAAAGACATCTTTTTTCTCTTTATCTATTATGAAATCTCCAATATGTGCAAATGCTCTTATCTTGAGCCCCTTCAAATTATTTTGAACTATTTCCTTTCCAGCTTTAATAGAGTTTTCTGCACTATCAAAAATCATCAAAGCTCCATCACCCAAAATCTTTATAACCTCACCCGAAAATCTTCCCGCTATTTCATTTACAAACTTTTCAAAACTATCTATAAGATCTTTTAGCTCATCTTGGCTGTGAGTTTCTGAAAATTTTGTGAATCCCTCCAAATCAACAACCATCAAAACTTTTATCTGCGAGGGCATAAATAAAACAGAAAAAAAGAAAATATAAAAAAACAATAAAAAAATGTAAAGAAAGGTAAAATCAATTTCAAAAACTCAAAACTTAAACCACCCTGAACCCCAAAGGAGCTAGTTTTTCTTGGAAATCATTCTTTGATAAAAATCCTTCTGAAACAACTTTCACAACATAATTTTCAATAACTTCAATATAAGTCGGGAGCCTTGCGGGAGCGAAATTTTTAATTTGTATTACAACATCTACAAAATCTACCAATTCAGGATTTGAAACAGGAACTCCATTCTTTATAGCTGGGAAGCAAAGAACAACTCCGCCCAATACCCTCAAGACATTTTTTATTTCAGCGTCAGGAAATTTAACTCCGATTTTTCTATTCTTCAAAACAAAATGAGGAAACTGGAAAGTAGGTTTCAAAAGTAAAACAGCATTCAAACCAGAATTTTTCAGAAGTTCAAAAATTACCTTATCATATTCAGTAGCAAAAACAAATCTTGGCAGAAATAGTTCTTCTGATAGCACAATATAAGGTGCTATGTTGTAGTTCCCACCTGAAAATTCTTGCAGCAAATCAAAAGTTTCTTTTACTGCATTTTTTGAAAAAGGTAAAACCGCAACGACAAAACAAGATATGTCAGATAAAAGTATTTTTCCTCCGCCTTCAAAAATTTCTCTTAACTTTGATGCCTGACTCAAAACATCGCTTATACTACGGAAAAAAAGTTTTTCCATATAAAGAAAATTTTAATTAAACTCTCAATTTTCAGGTGCTCCTCCCAGAATCCAATTTTTTATTGTATCTATTTCGCTTTGAGAAAGAGAGCCTCCCGGAGGCATTTTACTACCACAAGGCGGATTTGTTATTTTGAGGTAAATAAGACTTGAATTTGGATCTCCCTTGACTACATAGTTTAAGTTCTGGGTTCCCTGGCAGGATGACCCTCTGGCAGTTCCATTTACAACTTCATCATAGCTTGTTAAAGGAGCAAAACCAGCGGTACCTCCTTGCTTATGACAGCCTATACATTTCCCATCTAATATTGGTTTTACATCTTGATTATAAGTTGGAATAGTTTGTATTGGCTGTTGTTGTTGCTGTTGTTGTTGCTGTTGAGTCTGCCCCCCTCCTGCTGGTCCTTGAGCACAAGACGAAAAGAAAAAAATAAGAATACAAGAGCTTAAAAAGAAAGAAAGAGCTGCCGAAATAAAAAATATTTTTCTACTCTTTTTTATACTTTTCATAGCAAGATAAATTTAATCATCAAAAAAAAAGCGCAAAAAACAAAGAAATTATTTTTTCATCTCAATTAGTTCAACCTTTCCTCCTTGCGATTCAATTTTATTTTTGGCAGAAGAAGACACGGCGTGAACTTTTAGTGTAATTGGTCTTGAAATTTCACCTTCACCAAGAACTTTTACAGGTTTTCTTAAGGAATCAATCAAACCTTTCTCGTAAAGGAGTTCCGGAGTTATTTCGTTTTCTTCAATTTTAGCTAAATCTTTCAAGTTGATAATTTGATATTCAGTAGGAAATTTTGATCTAAAACCTCTTTTAGGTATTCTTCTTATAAAAGGTGTTTGACCTCCTTCAAACCAAGGTGGGGGAAGAGTTCCTCTCTGTCCTTGACCTTTATGTCCTCTTCCGGATGTTTTTCCGTGAGTTCCGTATCCTCTCCCAACTCTCTTTTTTCTATGGGTTGCTTTGTAAGGGGGTCTCAAATTGCTCAAAATACTCATAATTTTTCAAAAATATGAAAATAAAAAAAATTTGGGTTTTTTCCTGTTATTTTCATCCAAAGTTTTCCCTCTCTGGTAAAAAAACAAAAAATTGCTTAAAAAGAAACAAATCTGAAAATAAGAAAATTACTTCATAAATTGATTAAAATCATAAGAAATGATGGAAGAAGATCCGGCAGGTGGAATAAGAAAAAGGGTTCAAAAAATAACGGTAAAGTTTGCAGGAGATTCAGGAGATGGGATTCAGCTTATTGGTTCCCAATTCACATTAGCAACAGCAATATATGGAAATGATTTTGCTATTTTTCCTGAGTTCCCAGCCGAAATAAGAGCACCAGCAGGAACAACTTACGGAGTTTCCGCGTTTCAAATACAATTTGGTTCAATTGATATATTAACTCCCGGAGATGAACCAGATGCACTCGTTGCATTCAATCCAGCAGCTCTAAAAGTGAATCTTCCCTATCTGAAACCCGGAACCCTCGTTATAATAAACATAGACGAATTTGATGAGATAAACTACAAAAAAGCAAACTGGGAAAGCATACTAAAAGGCGAAGAAACATTAGATGAAATACTTTCAAAATTTGAAGTAATAAAAGTGGAATTTAATAAACTCACACTTGAAGCTCTGAAAGAAATAGAAATTCCCCACAAAGATAAAATAAGAACAAGAAACTTTTTCGCTCTTGGTCTGGTATCGTGGATCTTTATGCGCCCACTTGAACCAATAATAAAGTTCATAAGAGAAAACTTCGGGAAAAAACCAGAAATAGCAAAAGCAAATGAAATTTCACTAAAAGCGGGATACAACTATGGAGAAACACTTGAAATAAAACACAAATTCCCAAGAATAGAAGTTCAAAAATATACATTTGAACCGGGAAAATATAGATATATCTCCGGAAACGAAGCGTTCGCATACGGAATTTTAGCAATAAAAGAAAAAACAGGAATCCCAGTGGTTTTTGCTTCTTACCCAATAACACCCGCAAGTGATATACTACACTACCTTGAAGCTTTCAGGAATTTCGGAATAATCGCATTGCAGATGGAGGATGAAATAGCAGCTGTGAATACAGCAATAGGTGCATCATTCGCAGGTGGATTAGGAATAACGGCAACATCCGGACCTGGTCTCTCTTTGAAATCAGAAGGAATAAACCTTGCTGTCATGACAGAACTTCCTCTGATAGTTATAGATAACCAAAGGTCTGGTCCATCAACTGGTATGCCAACAAAAACAGAACAAACAGATTTGCTCTTTGCTCTGTATGGAAGACACGGGGAATCACCAATTATAGTTATAGCACCGCAAAGTCCAGGTGATTGCTTCTGGGCGGTATTTGAAGCAGCAAAATTTGCAATAAAATATATGACCCCCGTAATAGTTCTGTCTGATCTATACATAGCTATGGGTTCTGAACCTTGGAAAATCCCTGATATAGATAGTATTCCAGAAATAAAAGTTGATTTTTGGGAAAAACCTAACGGTTTTTACCCTTACGCAAGAGATGAAGTAACATTAGCAAGACCTTGGGCAAAACCCGGAACCCCCGGACTTGAACATAGAATCGGAGGACTTGAAAAATCACACATATATGGTAAAGTATCTTATGACCCACAAAACCATGACTTTATGGTAAAGTTGAGAGCAGAAAAAATAAGAAGAGCACAAGCAGATATCCCTGATATACAAGTCTACGGTCCAGATGACGCAGAACTTTTAGTTTTAGGATGGGGAAGCACATTCGGACATATAAGAGCTGTTGTAAATAGAGCAATTGAAAAAGGATGGCCAGTCGCTCAAGCTCATCTGAGATACATAAATCCATTCCCAAAAAATCTACACGATGTCCTAAAAAGGTTCAAAAGAATTTTAATCCCAGAACTTAACTTGGGGCAGCTTCTTTTACTCATAAAAGGAAAATTTGGAGTAGATGCAGTTGGATTCAACAAAGTAACAGGAACTCCCTTCAAAGAATCAGAACTGATGAAAGCAGTTGAAAAAGAGCTAATAAACATGGAAAAAGAAGGGAAATTGTCAAAACATATAGAAGTCTACGAAGGAAAATTTATAGAAAAAAGAGAGGAGGTAACAAAAAGTGCAGCAGGTTGAACAAAAAGTAGAAATAAAAATAACACCAAAGGACTTTGACTCTGGTGAGGAACCAAGATGGTGTCCTGGATGTGGAGATTATGCAATCCTAAATGCTGTAAGGTCTGCATTTGCTGAAATTTCAAAAGAGCTCGGAATACCGAAAGAGAACTTTGTAATAGTTTCAGGAATAGGATGCTCTTCTCGTTTCCCATACTACATGAATACTTATGGATTGCACGGAATACACGGAAGAGCTACTGCAATAGCAACAGGAGTTAAAGTTGCAAATCCTAACCTTTCTGTTTGGGTTGTAACTGGTGATGGAGATGGTCTCGCAATAGGTGGAAATCATCTCATGCATCTTATGAGAAGAAATCTTGATATAAAAATTTTGCTTTTTGATAACAGAATATATGGTCTCACAAAAGGACAATATTCTCCAACAAGTGTTCCCGGGCAGATAACAAAAAGTTCTCCTTATGGCGTTATAGAAAGACCAGTGGATCCAGTTTTACTTGCTTTGTCGCAGAGAGCAACATTTATAGCAAAAGCAATAGATAAAGATATAAAGCGACTTACTGAAATCCTCATAGAAGCTGCGAAACACAAAGGAACAGCATTCATACAAATATACCAAAATTGTGTTGTGTTCAACGATAAGGCATTTGAAGACTTTGCAGGAAAAGAAGTAAGAAGTGAAAGAGCAATTGAAGTAAAACACGGACAACCTCTAATTTTCGGGAAAAACCTTGATAAAGGAATAATAATAGAAAATGGAAAACCAAAAGTAGTTAAAATAGGAGAGAACGGTATAACAAAAGACAAAATAACAGTATACGATGAAACAGATTTTTATATGAATTTTGTGATAGCAAATATGCACTACCCCGAATTTCCTGAACCGCTTGGAATAATAAGAAGAGTAAGAGAGCCAACATTTGAAGAATTACTCTTTGACCAAATTGAAAAAGCTAAAAAACTAAAAGGAGAAGGTAACCTGAAAAAACTTTTAGAGAAAAATTCCTGGGAAGTTCTTCCCTCATAGAATTAAATAATCTCAACTCATATTATCAGATAATCCCAAACAAATCAATTCAAATTTTTGAATTTTTGTAAAATCCAATAGAACAAAACTAAAAGATGTATATATGAAAGGGAGAATTTTGGTAGCTAAAATAGGACTTGATGGTCACGATAGAGGTGCAAAAGTCGTAGCGAGAGCACTAAAAGAAGCAGGCTTTGAAGTTATATACACAGGATTACATAAAACTCCAAAAGAGGTAGCAGATATAGCTCTTGAAGAAGATGTGGACCTTATAGGCATATCTATTCTATCAGGAGCGCACAATGCGCTCATTCCTAAACTTGTAGAGGAGCTAAAACAAAGGAAAATAGAAGATAAACCAATAGTGGTCGGAGGAATAATTCCAGATGAAGATTTTGATGCTCTAAAATCCTGGGGAGTTAAAGCAATTTTTATCCCTGGAACTCCCCTCAAAGAAATAATAGAAACAGTAGAAAAACTTGTAAAAGAGTATAGAAAAAATAAAGAACTATAAAAATTATGATGTAAGAAAAAGGAGGTAAATCTATAAAATGAGTGAAATTGCAGGATTAGATATAAAAAACTGTACAGTAATAGGATGCGGAGTTATGGGATTTGGAATAGCGATTGTTCTTCTGAACAAAGGTTTCAATGTAACCGTTGTGGAAAAAGACCAAAACTCTCTTGAGAGAGGAATAAATTACATAAAAAAATTCTATGAAGTCGGAATAAAAAGAGGAAAAATAAAAGAGGAAGAAGTAAAAGAAAATATTGAAAGATTGAAAGGAACTACAAATTTAGATGAAATTCCAAAGGATTCTCTTGTGATTGAAGCAGTAAATGAGGAACTCAAACTTAAACAAGAAGTTCTAAAAAAAGCAGAAGAAGTTATTGATGAAAATATGCCAATTTTTACGAACACATCATCAATACCTGTAATAGAAATAGCCGCTGCTCTAAAAAGACCTGAAAGATTTTTAGGTTTCCACTTTTTTAATCCGCCACCTGTTATGAAGCTAATTGAGGTTATACCCTCCATCAAAACTGATGAGAGATACATAAACTTTGCAGTTGAGTTTGCAAAGTTTTTAGGGAAAGAACCAGTAATAACAAAAGATTCCCCTGCATTCATAGGAAACGCTTTGCTTATTCCATTTATTCTTGAAGCTATAAGGATGTCCGAAAGCGGACTTGCATCCTATGAAGATATAGATAAAGCCTGCAAACTCGGTCTCGGATACCCTATGGGACCTTTTGAACTCGCAGACTTTATGGGACTTGACATTATATTAGCTATTGCAGATAATGTCTTTGAGAGAACAAAAGATAAAAGATTTGCAGCTCCTGCAAAATTAAGAGAACTCGTTAGCTCTGGAAACCTCGGTAGGAAAACAGGAAAAGGTTTTTATGATTACAAAAAACCAAAAATATTCGGCGTAGAAATGTAGGTTCAAAAATATTGATCTCTTTTTCCTTTAAGTAATTTTGCTTTTTCCTTCGCTATAGCATTAACCAAAGTAACATCAGGGAGTATATCAACAGGAGTTGCAAGTATTTCTTCTATTGTTTCATCAAAAATTTGCTCACCAGTTTTATCTGAAAATAAACTTGCAACTTTTTCATTATTTATATCTTGCAACTCCTTCTTGAAGTTTTCAAGCTGTTGAGATAATTTCGCTTTTATTTCAGGGTCTTCCGTTTCCGCCACTATTTCTTCATAACTTTTTATCTTTTCCTTCAATCTCTCTATCTCCTCTTGATATACTTCTTTTTCCGTCCTATCTTTGAGTAAAGTTGCATAAAATTGTGCGTAAACAGCTTTTGCAAGCAAGAATTTACCGTTCGTTTTTTTGAAAACTTTATCAAAGTATATTTTTGATTTCACCGGACTCCCACCGAGTATGCTCGGAGCTGTCGCATAAAATGTAGCCCGAAGCAAAAGAGGGGAAGAATAAAAATAATCCTCATCAAGTTCTATGAGTCTATCTACCAGTGCAATCATTTTTGAAATCTCAACAACAGATTCCGGAGAACCCTTTGCTGTTGCTATCCAATAACCAAGACATGCCGTATACCAAAAAGCTTCCCTTATGTGCTTTTTTTCTATGGTTTTTGCGAGTTCTTCTGCCGCAACTTCTCCTTTTCTCACCTTCTCCAAAGTCACCTTAAACTTTTTGTTGATTATAGACAAAGCTTGCTCAGCATACTTATATCCTTTATAGTAAAGAATATTCGCCTTCTCCGGATCATAATCTTCAACAAAACCCGAACCATAAGAACAATAAGTCTCAGCAAGGTTTGCAAGAATAACAGGATTATCCGGAGCAAGAAGTCTTCCAGTTTCAAGTATGAGAAGATTAGAAGGAATACCAGCTCCTACTATAAAAGGCAAATCATATTTTTGTATCTCTTTTGCCGCATTTCCCGTTGCTTCGGCGGTCATAACTATTGCAAGCTTCTGGATATTGCAACCGGAATTCAGAAAAATACACGATAAAATAAGCGCACCAAAACCGAACCCGAAACCAAAGCTAAACCTTAAATTAAAACTACTATCTCCACTCCTTTTCTCCAATTTCCCCGATTTCATTCCATCTAACCTCCTCTTTCAAAAATAAGTAATCAATTTTTTCTTTTTTTTCCATATTTTGTTAATTTACCAATTTTTTCTTTATTTTGCAATTTTATACAATTTATAATGAATTAACAGAAAAATGCGGATTCTTCATACATCAGACTGGCACGCAGGGAAAAAGAATAACGATATATCAAGAAAAGATGACCTAATCTATGCACTAGGAGAAATAAAAAAAATTGTGAATGAAGAAAAAGTAGATTGCATATTAGTTGCAGGAGATCTTTTTGATAAACAGAATCCACCAATAGAGGTCCAGGAAATAATATGGGATTTTTTCCTTGATATGAATTCAAAAGGTGTAAAATCTCTAATAATATCTGGTAACCATGACTCTCATGATTTTCTCAAAAGCGTCAGGAAACTTTTAGGTCTTGCAAATGTAAAAGTATTCCCATATTACGAAAGAGAACAGCTATTTACATACGAAAAAGATGGAGAAAATGTCTGTTTTGCCGCAATCCCATACATACCCCCAAGTTTTGTCCATAAAATAATACCCGAAGAAGATTTAACAAAAGATAAGAAAGCAGCAGAGTATTCAGAGGTATTATCACAAATTATAAAAAAACTTGGGGCGTTAGCAGCTCAAAAAGGAACAGCAATTTTGGTAGCTCATATGGCTCTAATGAGTGCAAAACCGTCAGGAACAGAAAAGGAAATAAGCTTGCTTTATGAGTATTCTGTGGATGAAAGAAAAATCCCAGCAGATTTTAAATATTGTGCTCTCGGACACATACACAGATTCCAAAAAATACAGTCTCCAAACTCAAAAATATATTACTCCGGAACAATATACCAAATAGATTTCGGCGAGAAAGATGAAAAGAAATTTGTGATTTTGCTGAATGTAAAAAACGGAAATATAGAAGAAAGGGAAATTCAGTTAGACCTCAAAAGAACTTTGAAAGAATTTGAGTTTGATTTAGAAAAAGAAAAACTTGATGGAATTATTATGAAACTGAAAAGCTATCCTATGGATATAAAGAAAATAAAGTTAAAAGTTCCACCGTCAATACCTTTCCAGAAAGTTGTTGAAATAAAAAACAAAATCACGAAAGAAGTAGAATTCGTAGCATATTTAGAAGAAAAAATAAATGAAGGAAAAACAAATCAGAATATAGCAAATGTTGAAATAGGTGAAGAGAATATTTTCAAAATCTACAAAAGTTATTTTTTAGAAAAGAAAAGAAAAGAAGAAGATTTCAACAAAGTTATACAGAAAATAGAAGAAATAATGAGAACACAAGATGAGTAAGTCCCCGAAATCAATATTTTTTTCAGTATTTTCTGTAATAGTGCTCTTTTTTTTACTTACTTTTTTACTTATCTCAGAAAGCTTTGGAGATACAAGAAATGATAAAGGTAAAGAAAAATACATTTACATTTTTGGTGGTTTTCCCGATGTGAGATTTCAAGGTGCCGGATTAGTTCATCCTCATTCAGAAAGCAACCCGGCATCACTTGAACTTATCGAAAAATATGATATAAATCTATCGTTCGGCATATCAGATAGATTTAAGATGGTCTCGGCAAGGGCAACAGATAGCATAACTTCAAGATTGAGCGGAGCCATAGGTTTCAAATGCTTGACACCAAAATTTATCTGCTCACACGGTTCAGCAAAAATTGCAGGATTAGATTTATCTTACGGATTTTACGCAAAAGATATAAAGCTCGGAGTTGGACCCTTTATCAGATTCAAGTGGGATAACGAGTTCTCTGATGTTTTAGGTGAAGGAGATTTTATAGCCGGAATCGGAAGTATTGCTCTGCACAGCTTTGAAAAATTCAAAATAAGCGTAGGTAGCATTATATTTTCAAGTAGAAACACCATGAAAGAAAATATACCGGTAGGCGGAGGTGTAGGAGGAAGTTTCTCCACAAACACAGACGATATATTCATATTTGGGCAAGTAGTTTATTTTTCAAAATTTTACCCATCCGCAGGATTGATTGCAACAGCGTTAAAATGGTTCAGATTGGCTTTCGGATTCTCATCTTATCCCGTAGTATCCGGAGGTTTTGTTTCCCCCAGACTTTATGTTTGGGTTGGATATAGTTTCAGTAAAATTTTCCTTTCAAGCATAGGATTAGTATTTTGAATTATATTGAGATGGAAAAGATGAAAATAAAATTTGGATACATAGCTTGTGTTGGGAGACCGAATGTCGGAAAATCAACCCTAATAAATAAATTAGTTGGAGCAAAACTTTCTGCTGTTTCTCCAAAACCTCAAACTACAAGAAGATCAATAATAGGAATAAAGACAATAAAAGATGAAAAAGAAGGGAAGATAATTCAAATAGCATTCATAGATACCCCAGGAATTCACAAACCAAGAAACGAACTTGGAGCAGAAATGGTAAAAAGTGCAATTGAATCTCTGAAAACATCAAACATAATTTACCACCTTATAGATTCATCAGAGGGGATACAAGGTGAAGATATAGATGTAGCGGAAAATCTCAAATCTTTTCTAAAAGAGGAAAAAATAAAGATTCCGGTATTCTGTCTTCTTACAAAAATAGACCTTGTGAAAAAAGAAATTTTACTACCTATGATGGAAGAGGTAGGAAAGTGGAACTTATATGCAGAAATAATTCCGATTTCAGCGCTCAAAGGAGATGGACTTGATGACCTTATAGAAACAACGGAAAGGTATCTCCCACAAACCGATGAAGTTCTATTCCCCTACGAGATGATATCAGGGCAACCAATAAGAATCATAATACAGGAAATAATAATGGAAAAAATATACAACTATCTGCATATGGAGATACCTTACTCAACAGCAGTTGAAGTGGAGCAAATAGAGGAAAGAGAAAATGGTACGCTTTATATAAAAGCAACGATATATGTTGAGAGAAAGAACCAGAAAAAAATAGTGATAGGCAAAGACGGAAGCAAAATAAAACAAATAGGAACTCTAGCAAGAGAAGAAATTGAATACCTTACTGGAAGAAAAGTTTATCTTGACCTTTGGGTCAGAGTGAAAGAAGATTGGAGAAAGAATGTCTATTTTGTGAAAAAAATCTATTTTTCTGAGTAAATTTTACATATTCTAATTTCTGAGTAAATTTACATTTCAACAAATGTTCGGAATATTGAAGAGAATATATGATTGGGTTTTGAGTTGGGCAAATTCAAAGTGGTCCCATGTGGCATTAGCTTTAAACTCTTTCTCAGAATCCATTTTTTTTCCTGTTCCCCCTGATGTTTTGCTTATGGCTCTTTGTCTTGGGAAACCCAAAAGAGCTTTATATTTTGCGACAATAACTTCAATTTTTTCGGTTTTAGGTGGAATAGGAGGATATATTCTGGGAAAATTTTTCTGGGAAGTTACAAAAGACTTTTTTCTCAAATATGTTTTTTCCGTTGAGACTTTCATGAAAGTATCAGAACTTTATAATAAGAATGCTTTCATAGCAGTTTTTACCGCAGGCTTCACTCCGATACCGTACAAAGTTTTCACAATATCAGCAGGAGTATTCTCAATAAATTTCCCAATCTTTATTATTGCTTCCCTTATATCAAGATCTGCGAGGTTTTTCATAGTATCAACTTTAATTTTCTTCTTTGGCGAAAGAGTAAAAGTTTTTATAGAAAAATATTTCAATATTTTTACTATAATTTTTTCGGCACTCCTTATTTTAGGATTCATCGCAATAAAGTATCTTTCAACATCAAGATAAATATTTGCCGAAAAAGAAAATGCAAAAAGGAAGGGGAAAAATTTCAAAAGTAATAAGAAACAGAAAATAAACAGAAAAGAATCAGAAAAAAGCAAAAAAACAGAAGACAGAGAAATAAAAATAAAGAAAATGGAAACACAACAAGGAAAATAAATAAAAAAAATTTATATAAAAAATCAAGGGAGGAGGATGAAAAATTAAGTATGAGCATACCAAAAAATCTACTCTTTTCAGAAGATCATATTTGGGTTTATTTGAAATCAGATAATATTGCCAGAATAGGCATAACAGAATTCCTCACAAGCGAGGATGAGGAAATACGAGAAATAATTTTAGATGCAGAAGAAGGAACAGAAATAGAGGCAGGAGATATAATAGGAGAAATAGAGACATCAGATGGAACCGTAGAGATAATATCTCCCATATCGGGGAAAGTGCTGAAAATAAACCAAGATGTTATAGATGACCCGAAAATAATTGTAGAGGATCCGTATAAAGAAGGTTGGCTTATGGAAATTGAAATCTCCAAAAGTATAGAATCATTTTCTCTCCTCTCTTACAAAGAGTATAAAAAGATACTCCGAGACGAAGAATAAAATTGGAAGACCAAAAAAAGAAGTAAAAGATGGAAAAAGAAAACATTAAAATAAATCTATGGATCAGCAAGGTATAAGAAAACTCATACTTTTCAGGATAAACGAAAGAAGATTTGGAATAGATATAAAGAGGGTAAAAAAAATAATAAAGGAAAAAGGAGATTTACAAATAACTCAAATAAGCGGAGCTCCACCGTATATATTAGGAATTGCAGAAGTAGAAATAACACAAGGAGAAAAAACAATCATAACATTCATAGACCTGAAAAAAATAATAGATATGAGAAAGCTTGAAACTAATGATGAAGAAAAAAAATCAGACAAAATCAAAGAAGGAGAACAAACAGATTTAAAGGAAAAAGAAGAAGAAAAAGAAAAAGAAGAAAAAGAGAGAGAAGAAAAAAAAGAAAAAGAGAGAAGGATTTTCATGATTGTTTTAGGTCAAACAAAAAGGGAATTTTTCGGAGTTCTTACAGATGAAGTAGAAGGAATAGAAGAGTTTGACAATATAAATGCAAAATTATATCCACCACCAGATATAAAGAACATCAAAGAATTCTTTGAGGGAATAATCATAGTCTACGAGGGGAAAAACAAGGGAGAAAGAATTTTCATCCTGAATCCAAACAAATTAGCAGAGTTCATAAAATAAAAAACGAAATAAATAAAAAAAAATCATGATAAAGGTAGAAGAAGTAAAAGGGATTTTTGATCTTATAAAGTTTGTTGATTGTGAATATGAGATAAAAAAGGGTGAAAAAGCTTTTGTTCCACCGATCTTTCTTGAAAGGCTCATAACCTTAAAATATTCAAAATTTCTAAAACACGGAAAAGCCAAATTATTTATCGCAAAAGATGGGAAACAGGTTGTTGGAAGAATTTCAGCTCAAATAGATTATCTTTACACAAAAAAAGAAAAAGCGGGTTTCTTTGGATTTTTTGAATGTGTGAATTCATATGAAGTCGCAGAGAAATTGCTTTCATCAGCAGAAAAATTCCTAAAAAGTGAAGGTATGGAAAAAATAATGGGACCTTTTTCATTCAATATAAATGGAGAATCCGGTCTTCTCATCCAGGGGTTTGACGAACCGCCATTTGTGATGATGCCTTTCAACCCACCATATTATGTAGATCTTATAGAAAAGAATGGGTACTCAAAAGCAAAAGACCTTTTTGCGTGGAAAATAACGAGAGAAGATGTAGAAAAGAAAACTTCATCTCTCCTCAAATTGATATGGAAAGAATCAGAAAGTAAGTTAAAGATAAGAGAGATAACAAAAAAAACTTTGAGCGAAGATATATCAATTGCAGTTGATATCTTCAACGATGCATGGAGTGAAAACTGGGGATTTATACCACTGACACAAGAAGAAGGTAAAGAGATAGCTCAGATGCTCAAAATAGTTCTTGATAGCAAAATAGCTTTTTTCTGCTATGCGGACGATGAGCCAGCAGGAGTATGCATAGCTGTTCCCAACATAAATGAAGCATTAGCCGGAACAAGCGGAGGAAAAAATCCTCTTGATTTCATCAAAATATTCAATAGAATAAAAAAGATAAAATCTATAAGGCTTATTATTCTTGGAGTGAAAAAAAAGTTTAGGAAAAATTATCCATTCATGCCACTTTTTATGGTCGGAGAATTGATGAAGCGAGGCAAAGAAAGAGGATATGAGAAAGCTGAACTTTCATGGACATTAGAAGACAACGATAGAATAAACAAAATAATCTCAATTTCAGGAGCACAAAAGTATAAAATTTACAGAATATACCAGAAAAAAATATGAAAGATAAAGAAAGAAAAAAAGATAAAGAAAGAGCTACGAAAGACAAAGAGAAAATAAGATGGCTTATTTTTTCTGTAATTTTTGGGATAGCAATAGCTATAATTTTTCTGCCGGGACTTTTCAGGTCAAAAAAGCTCTTTGAAAAATCGCCTCTTATAGGTCACGAACCACCTGACTTCAAAGCAGAAAAAATAAAAGAGAATGAAAATAATGAAGAAATTGGAAAAGAAAAAGAAACAAAATCCATAAAAGAAATAGCTGCGGAAAGTAAAATCGTTTTTATAAACTTTTTTGCCTCCTGGTGTACAGAATGCAAAGAAGAAAGAGAAAAACTAATGGAACTTAAAAAAAACAACAAAGAAATAAAAATAGTCGGAGTTGTCTTTCAAGATTCAAAAGATAAAATCTCAAATTATCTCAAAGAGAAAAATCCATATGATTACATATATTTTGACAGTGGAGAAACAGCAATAGATTATGGAGTTTCTGGCGTTCCAGAAACATTCCTTATTATTGACGGGAAAATAGTAAAAAAATTTATAGGACCAATCTCAATATACGAAGCAACAAAAATAATGAAAGAAAAAACAACTCTTCCTTAAATTTATTTATCTTCTCTGACCAGAAGGAATAAATGGGTTGCTTACTCCCTGTATAAGTGCAGATGAGAGCATTCTGAAAAACTGCAACATGTTATTCATTTGAGCTATAAGTTGATTAGCCCTTGACCACCTTTGATATAAAGACGCTCTGAATTGCTCTATCTCCTCTGAAATTCTTTCCAAATCTTTGTCTATACCTGTAAGTTCGCCTTGAAAACGAGATTCAGTTAAACCTATGGCTCCTCTGGATCCAGTAACAGCTGCTAAACTTTCTCTCAATCTTTCTGCAAAACCTTTATCAAAACTCTGATCATTCTCATCTTTTTTCAAAATACCTAAAAACTGCAAAAGTTTTCCCCCAGTACTATCTGACCAATCATTCGGGTCAGTACTTACACCGCTTATCTGAATATAATACTTCAATTTTCCATCAACAACAGTGGTTTTTACCTCAGCTATACTTGAACCAGCAGCAGAGTTGATTTTTGCTGCAATATCAGAAAGAGAATCGGAGCTAATGTCTATTACAGAAGTTGTAACTGATGTTCCGTCCTGGAGCCTGAAAGTTATTGTTCCGGAAATATTATTAGCGGTATCAGAAGTTGAAGAATCTTGATCAACAATATTTCTCACAGGTTGAGTATCTGAAAAGAATGTATCTGTTTTGAGGATATAAAGACTTACTTTATTTTTTGTAATAAATGATGTAGACGCTAACCCTAAATCAGATAGGACATTCCCAGAGACTTCTTTTAAATCTGGCAAGCCGATTTGAAGGTTTTCTATGATAAGTTTGTATTGCCCAGAAACAGATTTTATATAAGCTCTTGCAGTATCAGACACAGAATTTATTTTTTGAGCTATCTGACGAAGAGTATCAGATGGATCTATAACTACACTTTTCCCATTTACCAAAATTTCCCCTGAAATTCCCAAAGATGTATCAGCAGAAGCAAAACCACTGCTTACTATTTTCTTTTCTATTGAAGATGTAAGAGCTCTTACTACACCTTCAAAATCTGCTTCAAGGGCACTTCTTAATTTAGATACATCAACAGACAATTTTCCTTCTCTATCCAACGAAAGTCCTAATGAAGCTATGGAATATGTTTTAAAAGATCCATCCATCTGAGGAATTTCAATTATTCCAGAAAGAGCTCTTCTCATGGCAGCATCAACGGCAAGCAAAACAGACTCACCGGAGAGCGGACCTGCACTCTTTTTTTTCTGATCAAATGTTATCTGAGATTTTATAAAATCAACAACCTTATTCCAAGATTGAGCAAGGTCCTGAAAATACTTTATTATTTTATCTATATCTCTGGTTATAGAAACCCGTATGACATCAGTTGATGCTCTCAAAGCAGTAAAGGTAACACCAGTTATTCCGGTTTCCTCAGGAGTAAATGTGTTATCTTGCGAAGTAAAAATATTTCCATCAATTGAAATTTGAGCATTTTGTCCAGCTGAAACAACATTACTGTAATTTTGAGCCAGAACCCCTAAGGTTTCAAGAACATGGTTATCATCTGAGATGCTTGAAACCCCAGTTATTTTTAGTCTGAACATACCAACTTCTTCCAAAATAGTAGCAGTCGCACCAGAACCTGAAGCATTTATAGCATTCTTTATATCTTCAAGCGTCATAGTATTAAGGTCTATTGATATTGGAGTTCCATTTATTGTTATAGTTCCAGACGGAGCTTCACCAGATGCAGTATTAAGTCCCAAAAGAGTGCCCACTACAACATCTTTTTTCGTGAAAGCATCCGATCTGTATTCACCAGCAGGTAAAGTATCATATTTTCTTGAAAGAATTCCACCTGTAAGTCCGAGATTTTGCAGAGCATCCCCTGAAACATCAACTAATGTCATGAACTCCCGACTTTCGCCGGTTTTTGTTCCAGCAATTATAAGTCTGACTCCACCTCCTTCATTTACAAGATAAGCCGTAACTCCTGCATTGAGTTCATTTATTTTGTCCCTGAGTTGCGAGATTGTCCAGTTCGGATCAAGTCTTAAAACCTTCGCATTCCCCTTATCAGCCCCCTTTATAGCTATTATCTCTCCTGTGGTCACACCTAAACTTGAAAGTGTGACAGAAGATGATGAAAATGATGCGCTACCAACTTTCCAAGCCTGGGCGAGCTGATTTACCTGGACATCAAAGTTAGAAGCAACCGCATCCGGACCAGAACTGACTGAAATTATGTTTGAAGGATTTTCTGAACCTGTAAGGTTTGTAAGAACTGGTTTGAACACTTTATAAGATATTTGAGAAGACAATATTTGGGCAGTAGCAAGAAGTTCAATAACATTATTTTTCAAAGTTGAAAGAGCTTGCTGTTTTTCCTGTATCAGATTTTTTCTATTATTCAACGGGTCTGTGAGAATTTTTTGTCTGAATTTTACAAGATTTTCAACTATTGCCGATACATCAAACGGAGAAAGAATGTTAGGCAAAAAAATATTTCCTATTTCCGCCATCCAAATTCACCCCCTCCTTGGCTTATTATTTTAATAATTATTATCGGAATTCCAAAAAAGATGTTTAGATCAAAGGAGTTCTGAAAATAGGGAAATAAAAACTTATCAAAAAATTTTTTTCTTTATGGAATTAAGTTTCAAAAATAAAGTTGTAGTAATAACTGGTGGAACAAGAGGTATAGGAAGGAGTATCTCTCTAAAATTTGCGGAGGAAGGAGCTAATTTAGTAATAAACTTTTTAAGAAATGTTCAAGAAGCAGAAAAAACAAAGAAAGATATAGAGAGTAAAGGTGTAATGTGTGAATTAGTAAAGGGTAACATAGCAGAACCAGAAACCGCTGAAAAAATAAGAGAAATTGTCCAATCTAAATTTGGAAAAGCTGATATAATAGTCCTTAATGCAGCAAGTGGAGTTTTGAAAGAATTCCATCAAACAGACTTGAAGCATTTCAGATGGACCCTTGAAATAAACGTCTTTGGGCAAATAAATTTGGTAAAAACACTTTTAGACCTTATACCAGAAGGCGGAAAAATAATAGGAATATCAAGTTTAGGAGGTGTGAGAGCTATCCCATATTATACTCTCGTTGGCGCTTCAAAGGGGGCTCTTGAATCTGCTTTGAGACACATAGCAGTTGAGCTATCACCCAAAAAAATAAATGTAAATATCGTTTCTGCCGGTGTTGTTGAAACAGGAGCTCTGAGATTTTTCCCGAACAGAGATGAACTTATTCAAGAATCAAAAAGAAGAACTCCTCTTGGCAGGCTTGTAACTCCGGATGATGTTGCTAATGTGGTTTTGTTTCTCGCAAGCCCATTAGCTGATATGATTCAAGGTCAAACGATCGTCGTTGATGGTGGGTACTCAATTTTAGCCTAATTTTTATTTCTCTCATTTTAATTTCATTTCCTGATTTTTTTCTTCTTCATTTCTATCTTTTTTGTGTTTTTCTATTTTTTTCATCTCATTTACAAATTCAATCAAATGAGTTATCAGTCTTTCAGGAGGGTTGCAAAAATATATGGTATTTCTCATTTTATTGCAGGGACTTTATATATACCGTTTCATAAACTTATACCATACGCTTGTAATTTTGTCTCTGATTTTTTAGGTCTTCCGTTTGAACATTTGCCTTTACCTTCTGAGATGTTCTGGTTCACGCTTTCTGTCTCTATGATGTATATGATTGCCTTTTCCGCTTATCTCACATATAAGGGAGAGCAGTTTGTTCATACCTGGGAAGTTATAATTTTATCCAAAGGTACATCTACACTTCTTTTTTTTCTTTTCTTTTTGTTTGATGTAAGAGCTTTCGCATATATATGTGGTATTTTAGTTGATGGACCACTATTTGCAATAGCTTTGTACACATACAGAAAATATAGGCAAAGTAAGTTAAGTGAATTAAAAGAAAATGCACATTCCGGTTCTTCTTAAAGAAGTAGTTGAAATCCTTGCTCCAAAGCCGGGAGAATTTGTCGTAGATCTTACAGTTGACGGTGGAGGACATGCTTTTGAGTTCGCAAAGAAAATAGGGAAATCTGGAACGATCTTACTTATTGATTGGGACGAAAAAGTAATATCAGAAGCAGAAAAAAAAATATTCAGCATACCCGAAAACGAAAGACCAGAAGTTATTTTATGCATCTCTAATTTCGCAAGATTAGATGAAATAATGAATGAGATTGAGAAAAAAGAAAAAATAAGAAAACCTGATATTTTTTTTGCTGACCTTGGTATATCTTCCTTCCATCTTGATGACCCTTCGCGTGGCTTTTCGTTCAGATTTGACTCTCCCTTAGATATGAGAATTTCCTCTGAAATAAAATTGAAGGCAAAAGATGTGGTTATGAATTTTAGCGAAAAAGAGCTCGCCGAAATTATTGAAAAATATGGAGAAGATAAACTCGCAAGAAAAATAGCAAAAGAAATCGTAAAGCAAAGAAAAATAAAAGAAATATCTACAACAAAACAGCTTGCAGAAATTGTTGAAAGAGTATATAAAAGGGAAGGAATTTTTTATACAAAAATTCATCCCGCTACAAGAACATTTCAGGCTCTGCGTATTTATATCAATAGGGAAATAGAAAATTTAGGTGAGCTACTTGAAAAAATACCAGATTTTTCAAAAAGTGGAACAAGGGTAGGAATAATATCATTTCACTCTCTTGAAGACAGGTTGGTAAAAACTAAATTCAAAGAATGGGAAAAATTAGGGATGGGAAAGATTTTAACAAGGAAACCAGTTGTTCCCTCAGAAGAGGAGATTATTTTAAATCCTCGTTCAAGGAGTGCCAAATTTCGGGCTTTCGTGTTCTTATAAAGTTCATTATGATTTCTATAACCTCATCTATGGTTTTTGATGTTGAGTCTATATAAAAAGCATCTTCTGGGACTTTGAGAGGAGAAATTTCCCTTGTCTTATCTTGCTCATCTCTTTTTTTTATCTCTTCTATGAGATTTTCCAGCTTTAATTTTGTCCCTTTTATTTTTCCTTTCTTTTTTAGGTCTTCAAATTTTCTTTTTGCTCTTTCTTCTGGTGATGCGTCAAGGAAAATTTTTATTTGTGCCTCAGGAAAAACTTGGGTTCCTTCGTCTCTCCCATCCACTACTATCCCTCTTTTGCTTTCTTTTGCCAACTTTCTCTGAATTTCATTTACTTTATCTCTCACTAACTTGATTTTTGAGATGTCTGATGCAATTTTACCTATTTTTTCTGATGATATTTTATCATCAATATTTTCTCCTTCAAAGAATATTTCTCCGTTTTTTATTTCTACTTTATCCACGAGCTTTATAGCTTCTGTTAATCCGAATTTTTCTTTAAGATATGCGATTGCTCTATATAATTTTCCGGAACTCAGGTGTTCAAGGTTAAGTTTTTCTGCGAGAATTTTCCCGACTGTACTTTTCCCCGAACCAGCCGGACCATCTATCGTTATTATGATCTTATCTATAACATTGTCTTTATATTCTGCCATCAACTTTTTTTCTTAATTTGTTTTTTAACTTATTCCATATTTTTAAATTTAAATTTCAAAGTATGATGTATGTACCGTTTGTAATAGAGCAAACTGCAAGGGGTGAAAGAGCTTATGATATATGGTCTCGTCTTCTGAGCGAACGCATTGTTTTTTTGGGAACTCCAATTACTGATCAAGTTGCCAACCTTATAATAGCTCAACTCCTATATCTTGATGCTGAAAGTGATGAAAAAGATATTTATCTTTACATAAATTCTCCTGGCGGAAGTATAACGGCAGGGCTTGCAATATATGATACTATGCAATATGTATCTTGTGATATAGTCACGATATGTGTTGGACAATGCGCTTCTATGGCTACCGTTCTGCTCGCAGGAGGAACTCCGGGAAAAAGGTTTGCTCTACCTCATTCAAGAATTATGCTACATCAACCTTGGGGTGGAGTTGAGGGAACTGCACAAGATATAGAAATTCATGCAAAAGAAATTTTGAGGTTAAGGAAAATTGTGAACGAAATTTTATCTTACCACACGGGACAACCAGTAAGTAAAATAGAGCATGATACACAGCGAGATTTTTTTATGTCGCCCCAAGAAGCACTTGAATATGGTATAA
The DNA here is from genome assembly GCA_032249135.1 of Candidatus Calescibacterium sp. GTDB lineage: Bacteria > Calescibacteriota > Calescibacteriia > Calescibacteriales > Calescibacteriaceae > Calescibacterium. The sequence continues at coordinate 34,836 of JAVVGL010000014.1, forward strand.
TAGATAAAATAATAACCTCACAAAAGACTATGAAACAAAAAGTAAAATCAAAATAATAAGGTCAGGTTGAAAATGAAAAGATAATAACCTATCAAATATTTTGATCAAAATCATATCTTGGGTTTCACAAACTAAATTAGGAATTTATGGGATTGACCCTGGTTGAAAAAATATGGAATGAGCATATAGTAGTTGAACCAGATGATGAAGGGAAACCTTATCTTATTTATATTGATTTGCATCTCGTCCATGAGGTAACAAGCCCACAAGCTTTTGAAGGTTTGAGGTTAGCCAAAAGAAAAGTAAGAAGACCTGATCTCACTTTTGCAGTCGTGGATCATAATGTACCAACAGATGACCCGCGAGATAAAATAGATGATCCTATATCTTTAAGACAAATAGAAGCTTTAAGAAAAAACACTGCTGAGTTTGGTATAAAATTTTTTGATATTTTCAGTCCATTTCAAGGGATAGTTCATGTAATAGCTCCCCAACTTGGTTTAACTCAACCCGGAATGACGATTGTGTGCGGAGACAGTCATACATCAACCCATGGAGCATTCGGAGCTCTGGCTTTTGGTATAGGAACTTCCGAGGTTGAGCATGTGCTTGCAACTCAGTGTCTTTGGCTTTACAAACCAAAAACGATGAGAATAAAGATAGAAGGTCAAAAAGGTAAAGCAATAACATCAAAGGATATAATTCTGTATATAATAGGTCAAATAGGAACGAGTGGTGGAACAGGATATGCAGTTGAGTATGCGGGGAAGGTTGTAGAAGAAATGAGTGTAGAGGAAAGAATGACAATATGCAATATGACTATTGAAGCCGGTGCGAGAAGTGGTATAATAAAACCAGATGAAAAAACTTTTGAGTATCTTGAAGGTAGAATGTTCGCTCCAAAAAATTTTTATGAAGCCGTTGAATATTGGAAAACCCTAAAATCGGATGAGGATGCAAAGTTTGACAAAGAGCTCTCGTTTGACATATCTTCAATTGAGCCTCAGGTAACTTGGGGAACAAAGCCATCGCAAGTTGTTTCAATCTCTTCTTATGTGCCAGACCCTGATGAGTTTTCTGACCCTTCTGAAAGAGCTCATGCAAAAAGAGCATTAGAATACATGGGATTAAAACCTGGCATGAAAATCACAGAAATAAAAATAGATAGAGTTTTTATCGGATCATGTACTAATTCCAGACTTGAAGACCTCATAATTGCTGCTGAAATAGTAAAAGGGAAAAAAGTTGCTCCTTGGGTGAGAGCTATGGTCGTTCCGGGATCTCAAATAGTAAAATATCAAGCAGAAAGATTAGGAATTGATAAGATATTCAAAGAGGCTGGTTTTGAATGGAGAAATTCTGGGTGTTCCATGTGTCTTGGAATGAACCCAGATATTTTATCACCAGGTGAAAGATGTGTAAGTACCTCAAACAGAAATTTTGAAGGAAGACAAGGGAGAGGTGGGAGGACTCATCTTGCAAGCCCGCTCGTTGCAGCTGCATCTGCTATAAAAGGTTATATTGCCGATCCCCGGGAATTTAATTAAAAATTGTAGCTTGTAAAAAAATAAATATATAACTTTTTTCCAAATTTTTTAGGTCGGCAAATGAAATTATATTGAGCATAATATCTAATACAAAAGAAATAAAATTTAATACAAAAGAACAAAAGATAAAATATATAATGAGAATCATAAAAAAGTTACATCTCTATCGGCAAGTCATTCTCGGAGCCCTTATCAGATAAGGGAAAGCGAAAATTGGAATGTAAGATTTTTTCAAGGGGAAATAGACATCAGAGAAACAGAATTTTTTTACAAGTTCCAGAGAAAAAGCTTGAGATTATCGCTTTTATCCTATAATCTACTTTTCAAATTCGTGATTTTTTTTATAATTTCAGAGAAACAAAAATAATAAAGGAGGTGGAAAGGCTATGAATAAGGCACAACTTATAGATGAAATAGCAAAGAAAACAAAGCAGGCAAAGGCACAGGTAAGGGCAGTAGTTGATGCTTTCCTTGGAGTAGTGGAAAGTGTTCTCAAAAAAGGAGACAGACTTTCTCTCCCAGGTTTTGGAACCTGGTATGTTGCAAGTAGAAAATCAAGAAAGGGAAGAAACCCGAAAACTGGGGAAACTATAACTATCCCAGGTGGTAAGGTTCCAAGATTCAAACCTGGGAACAAGCTTAAAGCAGCTGTAAAAAAATAATCATTTGTTTAATTTAGTTTTGGGGGCCAAATTTTCAAGGCCCCCCTTTAATTTTTCTCTTCAACATTATTTCCGCAATTTACTAACGAAGATTTAAGAACATTATCATCATATTAGTTCTCGCTATTTTTTCTCTTGTTATCATGCTAAAAAATATCAAAAAGATTTTGGGAGTTGTAGGTGGTGTATTAGTGATTTTAGGAGTATTTCTTCCAATTTTGAACCTCGGTCTATTTGGTAAATATTCTTACTTTAATCTCAGTATAAATGGCAAGATTGTATTTTCTCTCGCAATAATATCTATTATTTTATCTCTATTTGGTAGATTCTTTTTTCTGATTATAACATCCGTGGGAATTTTTTCTGTCTTCGCCTATGATGTTTGGAAGTTTTTCAAGCTCAAAAAAAATTTGACCGGATTTATTCAAAAGTTTGAGCAGAAAAATCCAAATAATATCTTGATAAAGCTTGCAAAGTCTGCTTTTCAATCTTTTGATGTGGGGTGGGGATGGATATTTATAGTTCTTGGAGCTTTTATACTCCTGATTTTATTTTTTGTCCATATATTTGAAAAAAAGCTTTCTGCTTCTCAAATAATCCAAAAATGAAAAAAATAAAGGAAATTTTTCACGGGATAGATTGCGAAATTTTTGGAAACCCCGATAAAGAAGTTGATAGTGTTGAATTTGATTCCAAAAGAGTCAAAAGCTCATCTTTATTTGTTGCCTTGAAAGGTAAAAATGTAGATTCTCATTATCTTATAAAAGATATTTATTTTAAAAGAGGATGTTCAGCATTCGTTGTTGAAGACCTAAATAAAGTAGATAGTTATGTAAAAAGTAAAGCAACTTTGATCAAAGTAGGAAACTCCCGAAAAGCTCTCAGCAAAATTTCAAAAAATTTTTACGGTCAAAAGACAAAAGTTATTGGAGTTACTGGAACAAAAGGAAAATCATCAACAGTAAAAATAATTGGACAATCTCTCAATTTTTTTGGTAAAAGATGTGGGGTCCTTGGGTCTTTATGGTGGAAGCTCACAACCCCTGAGGCTCCTGATATTTTCAGAATAATGAACCAATCTTATTTTGATATTTGGGCTATGGAAGTCACTTCTGTTTCTACGGTTCAGCACAGAGTAGATGATGTGGATTTTGAATGGGGAATTTTTTTGGGGCTTGGTAGGGATCACCTTGATATTCACGGTACAATAGAAAATTACTTTTTAGCAAAATATAATTTCCTTGAAAAACCAAAAAATGTAATTATTTTTCTTGATGAATGGGGAAAGAAAGCATATGAACTATTGAAATCTCATTACCCTAAGAAAAAAATTATAACTTTTTCTGACAAAAATTTCCTTTATGATTCTGGAAAAATTTCAATTTTCTGGGAAGGTGAGAAAATTTCATTTTCATCTAAATTTTTTGGGAGTTTCAACTGTATAAATTTTACAGCTTCTTATATTTTACTGCGTGAAATGGGTTTCAAACCAGATTCAATAAAACTTGCTTTTGAAGAAGTTTTTCCACCACGAGGTAGGATGGAGCCTGTGATACTTAAACCTATGGTTTTTGTAGATTACGCTCACACTCCCGATTCACTTTCAGCAGTAATAGATGAATGTTTGAAACTGAAAAAAGAAAATTCTTCAAAACTTATTGTTGTTTTCGGATGCGGTGGAGATAGAGATAAAGGAAAAAGACCTGAGATGGGAAAAGTCTCCATGAAAGCTGATAAAGTTATTCTGACCTCTGACAATCCAAGAAGTGAAAATCCGGAAGATATAATAAAAGATATTCTTGCAGGAATTGATGATACTTCAAAGGTCTTGGTTGAACCAGACAGAAAAAAGGCTATTTTTAAAGCTTTAACTGAGGCAAAAGAAAATGATATAGTTCTTATAGCTGGAAAAGGTCATGAAGAGTACCAGATTGTCAAAGATAAAGTTTTACCTTTTTCAGACAGAAAAGTTGTCCTTGAATTTTTTCAGGAATATGAGGATAAACTGACTTCTATTTCATAAATTAAATACTATGGGATTTCTTGCTTTTCCAAATTATATTTTGAAGAGAAGAATAAAAAAATTTTTTGAGCTTCTTCCAGATAACTCTGTTGCAATCATTTTTTCTCCTTCATATAAAATAAGAAGTAATGATGTTGAATTTAGGTTCAGACCATCAAGCAGAGTTCTTTATCTTACAGGTATAAAAGATCCGCAAGTTATTGTTGTTTTTTCAAAGAAAAAATTAAAAGACGGTATTGAAGAAAAAATCTATGTTTTTCGCAAAAAATTAACCGAAGAAGAGAAAGTTTGGATTGGAGAGGATACGCCAGAAGAAGAAATAAAATCTATTGCAGATGAAGTTTTAGATTTATCTAATTTTGAAGCAAAAATTTACGAGATACTTCAAGGAGCAAAGAACATATTTTATCCAGTTGGTGAAGAAGACCAGAAACTTGATTTGATTATTTCTTCAAATTTCAGGAAATTGAGAGGCAGAGCAAGATATGGAATTTTGATACCGAATTTTATAAGCGATGTTGATTTGATTTTGGGGAAACTTCGCATCAAAAAAGATGATTATGAAATTAATCTTATAAAAACTGCTGTTTCTATAACTAAAAAAGCTCTTTCTGAGGTAGAAAAAAAGATAAAGCCGGGAGTTCTTGAATATGAAATAGAAGCAGAAATCATAAGATATTATAGAATTTTTGGAGGATTTGAAGCTTTCCCAACAATAGTTGCATCAGGAAAAAACTCGGTTGTTCTTCACTACTCAAAAAACTCAGATCCCGTGGGTATTCCTTGTATCGTAGATACAGGCGTAGAATTCAATTTTTATTCTTCTGATATTACGAGAACTTTTTTGAACTACGATTTCGCATCAAATCAGAAAGAAAAGGAAAAAATAAAAATTGCTGAGGAGATAAAAAAAGGAGTTGAGAATATACAGAAAACTATAATAAGTTCTGTAAAGGAAGGAATTTCTTTTAAGGAACTGAACGATATGGCTTCTCAGCTAATTACTGATTTTCTTATTGATTTTGGTATCCTTAAAGTTGAAGCGAGTAAAGATGAAATATTGGAGAAAAAAATTTACAAAGTTTTTTATCCACATTCTATTGGTCATCATCTTGGATTAGATGTTCATGATGTATGTCAGTATTACGATGAGGATGGAAATCCTGTAAAAATTCCGGAAAAAGCTGTGATCACAATAGAACCCGGAATTTACATTCCAAACAAGGAAAAAGTTGAAGTAAAAGAAGATGGTAAAGTTTTATATGAGATCCCAATACCAGAAGTTATGAGAGGTATAGGAGTAAGAATTGAGGATGATGTGCTTGTTATGAAAAATGGATTTGAAATTTTATAGTATTTCAATTTTATAGTATTTCAACATCAAATAAATAGCTAAATTTTGTTTTTTGATTTTGAGTTCTTGATAGATCTGACAAAATCTTCCCAAGTTTTCGCTTTTATTGCTTCTCTCTTTATCTTCTCCAATCTATTTATTTCATTTATCTTATCTAAAAGTTTCTTGATTCGCTTTGTCTTTGAAATACCGAACTTTTCTTCAATGTCCACCAAAATCGCTTTCTTTAACCCCTCCTTCAATCCTTCTTGCTTTCCCTTTTCAATACCCCTTTTTTCTCCTTCCTTCTCTCCCCATCTATAGAGGAAAGTTTTCCTTATGTCTACTTCAATTGGCATGGGTTTTACCTCTATTTTAACATCAAATAGCCCTGCTAAAAAGCTTATGCTATCTATATATTTAGCAATTTCTTTCTCATCTTTCACAATTTCTACAATTCTTTTTTTGACCTTTCTTATTATTTGGGGTTTATCTTTAAATTTCCCAGCCAAAATCCCTAAAATAACTTCTGCGGGTTTTTCGCTTCTTATAAATACATCTGGATCTATTTTCTTCATATCCAAAACTTTGTATTTTAAAGTTAGCTTCGGAGTTTTGAACTCTGATGGTGGTGGCTTCCCTTTACCAACGAATAAAACAATTTGAGTAGGTTCCCTTTTATATTTTTCTACTATTGCGTAGTAATAGCGAAACATCCTTTTTGGTAAATTTTTATCTTGTTGAGCTTGTATTTCAACCTGGATTATTTCACCGTCAGCTTCAACTAAAATATCAGGACGAAAAGTTTTTACCAACCTTATTTCTGCCGATACAATTTTTACTTTTTTACCTATTTTTTTACCAATAGCTAAGTAATAAATTGTTCCTATTGCTTCGGAGAAAATTTCTTTTAATATCGGGTCAAACCTTTTTAACTCTTTTTTGTATATTTCATTTTCTTTCTTTTTGTTTTCCTTCTTGTTCCCTATTTTTTCATTTTTCATACTAACCTGTTTTTCATTTTTTCCTTAATTATTTTTCAGACCTATTGAGCAAAGTATCTCATAGGTTATTTTCCCAGTTTTTTCTGCTATGTCATACACTGTGATACCATCTTCTACCCCTAAAATTATGACCTCATCTCCTGGGTAAAGTTCCACATTTTCGCATAAAACTGCGGTCATATCCATAGAAATAACTCCTACTATTTTTAGTTTTTTACCTTTGGCATAGACGACACCGTTTTCCCACCATGCCCGAGGTAGTCCATCAGAGTATCCTATGTTCAGTATAGCTATTTTTGATTCTTTTTCTGCGATGAATTTTCGTGAGTATCCTACCGACCATCCTTTTGGTATTTTTTTTGTGGATATAACCTTTGTTTTTACCGAAAGTACTGGTTCAAGTTCAAATTTTTTATTTTTGCCAAAAGGTGATATACCGTATAGAGCTATTCCAGGTCTTGTGAAATCAAAGTGTGCATCTTCAAGTTCAATCGTCGCTGCTGAGTTGGAAAGGGTTTTTAGGAGTTTTTTGCCAAGAGATTTTTCAATAAATGAGGTCATTTCTGAAAAACTTTTTATTTGCTCCGAAACAAATTTTTTATCTTCCAAATCTGAGTATGCAAAATGAGATATTGCTCCAATTATAAGATTTTCTGCTTTTTCAGACTTTATAAGTTCTAATGCTTTTGGTAATTCTTCTCTCAGTATTCCAAGTCTCCCCATACCTGTATCTAATTTGATAAAAAGGTTTTTTATTCTTCTTTTGATCTTTGATACAAGGTCATAAAAATCTCTTACAACTATCCAAAGATTATTTTTTTGACAAAATTCATCTTCATCATCTGAGAAAGTTCCTTTCATAACAAGAATATTTTTTTGAGATATTTTTCTTACTTTTTCTGCTTCCTCAACAAGTGCAACACACCACCCATCAGCAAAATTTTCAATTGCACTTACTACATTTGTTATTCCGTGCCCGTAAGCTTCCGATTTGACAACCGGGAAAATTTTTGAACCTTTTTTGAGCCTTGATTTCAAAAATTCAATATTTTTTTTGAGGTTAATGATGTTTATTTCTACCATTTTTCCCTTTTCTACTTTTCTTATTATTGATTCTCCTTTGTTTTCTTCGGATAATTCTTTATCTACTAATTTTTTATCTGGTGGTTCCAAATCTTTTTTTGTCAAACCATCCTCCTCTCTTTCTTTACTTGAAGTTTTTGACATAGTTAAATAGATTTTACAAAAGCTCTTCATATAAAGAACTAATGCAAAAAATTCGAACCATTTGAATAGCAATCAAAAGTTGTATATAATTTTCTTAATATATGATTTTTATCTCAATAGAGAGGCAGAGGCTTTACCTCATAAAAGATGAAAAGATAGTAAAAGAGTATCCAATCTCAACTTCAAAATATGGCAAGGGAAATGAGCTCGGCTCTGAAAAAACCCCAACAGGAATCCATAGAATTTACAAAAAAATAGGTGGTGGTATGCCGGAAGATACATACTTTATAGGAAGAATTCCATACTCAAAGGAGGAAGCAGAGAGAAAATTTGGTCAGATAAAGGATAAAATAACTGCAAGAGTAATATGGCTTGAAGGTTGTGAAGAAGGAATAAATAAAGGTAAAAATGAGGAGGGAAAAATCGTAGATACAAAAGAAAGATTTATATACATTCACGGAACCCCAGACGATATATCAACTCCTTCATCAAGGGGCTGCATAAGAATGGCAAACAAAGATATAATAGAGCTATTTGAGCTCGTAGAAGAGGGAGAACTCGTGATTATATTCTGATCCTTTTCAGGAAAAAATAATTGCGAAAGAAAGATGGTTATAATATAAAAAAAATTATTTTATTTATTAAAAAAAATTTATTATTTTAAAATAAAGCAAGAAAAATTAAAATTAAAAAAGGAACAGGGGGAAAAAATTATGCTGGTAAGCTTAGATAAAAAATACAAAGCATTTGTTTTTGATTGGAAGCTTTCATGGAAGTTCTTTGAAAAGTACCTCAAACAAAAAGAGGGAATAAGAGAGAAACCTCTTATATCCCAGAAAAGATACGAGATGATGGCTTTTGTGAAAAGAACTTTAAATGACAACAAAATAAGATTTATAACATCAAAAGATATACAAAAAGTAAGAGAAGTTCTTATGAGCAGCGCAGGAGATAATAAATTTTACCAGAAAGCTTCCGAGGCATTCATAAATTTCCTCAAAAATTTCTTGGAGTAAAAAAAGATAAAGTTCTAAACCAAAAATCCCCCTGTTCCCAAAGAAAATAAAAGGAGGCGTAGTAGCAGAATGGTAGAAATAAACCAAACAACAGCTCTGGAAAAAATAAGAGTATGGAAAGTTGATGGATTTGAAGGAGTCGTAGCCCCTCTACTTTTGAAAAATGATCCATCTTTGAAATCTTATATTGAAAGTGGGGGATATAAAGCCCTTGAAAAAGCTCTTTCTATGAAGCCAGAAGATGTTATAGAAGAGGTGAAAAAATCTGGGTTGAGGGGTAGAGGAGGTGCAGGATTTCCAACAGGAGTAAAATGGAGTTTCATGCCAAAGGATGCACCGAGAAAATTTTTAGTTTGCAACGCTGATGAAGGAGAACCTGCAACATTCAAAGACAGATATATCATAACTTATGCTCCTCATCTTCTTCTTGAAGGCATGATGATATCCGGATACGCAATTGGCACAAGAGAGCTTTTCATATACATAAGAGGAGAATACTGGTATGAAGCTGAAATTTTAAAAAGAGCAATAGAGGAAGCAACGGAGTTCGTAAAAAGTAAATTCAATTTTGATGTCAGCATAAAGCTTATGCGAGGCGCAGGAGCTTACATAGTTGGGGAAGAAACTGCTCTTTTGAACTCTCTCGAAGGGAAAAGAGGACACCCAAGACCTCGTCCTCCATATCCTGCACAAAAAGGATATTTAGGCTACCCTACATGTGTCAATAATGTTGAAACACTAGCTTATGTTCCATTTATAATAGATAGAGGTGCTGACTGGTTCAGAAGCATAGGAACAGAAAAAAGCACAGGTCCAAAGCTCTTTTGTATATCGGGTAATGTGAAAAGACCTGGTCTATATGAACTCCCCATGGGTTTCCCGTTGAAAAAGTTGATAGAACTTGCAGGTGGAACAGATTGTGGGAAAAGTATAAAAGCGGTAATACCCGGCGGGACATCGGCTCCTCCACTCACACCGGACGAGGTAGAAAAAGCAACTCTTGATTTTGAAAGTATAGCAAGTTTTGGTTCATTTTTAGGAACAGCTTCTGTGGTCGTTATATGTGAGTGTGAAAATATAGCAAGAGTTGGTCGTATTATGGCGAAATTCTATGCGGAAGAATCATGTGGTCAATGTACAACTTGTAGAGAAGGAACAAGATTTATAGAGTATCTTTTTGAGAAAATAGAACATGGTTTTGGGACAGAAAAAGATGTGGAAACTTTAAGGGATGTATCTTCTCACCTTCCGGGCTCAGCGATATGTGCGCATGTTGATGCGGGATCTTTACCTGCAAAAAAAATAGCCTTCGCATTTGCAAAGGAGATTTATGAACAGATAAAAAAAACAGAAATGTAAAATTGTATTATAATAAAAATTATTAAGTAAAAAAATTATTAAGTAAAAAAAGAGTAAAAAAGAAACAGTGAATAAAAGAGAGAGAAAGAGAGGTACAAAAAGATGGGGGAGGCAGAAAAAAAACAAGATTTTGGAGAAAAAGAATTACCAAAAGATATACAGCATGAAATAAAGCAAGAGCTAATCTCTGAAATAGAAAAGAAGAGAACAGATCAAGGGCAGGAAATATTTATAGAGGATTTGCCGTACTGGACACGGGTTGCAATATTAGAAGATGGAAAAACCTTTGAAATACTTTTAGACCTACACGACGGGCGAGATAATTTTTCGGCCGGAAACATATACAAGGGAAAAATTGTTGATGTGGTCCCATCTATGCAAGCAGTATTTATCAATATCGGATCGGAAAAAAACGCTTATCTTTTTGTACCATCAAAGAACAAGATTGAAAAATATAAATCTGGGGATGAAATAATAGTTCAGATAAAGAAAGAAAGTATAGATAGTAAAGGAGCCAAAGTTTCTGACAATCCAACTATACCCGGCAAATATGTAGTGCTCACTATGGAAAAAAAGTTAGGAATTTCAAAAAAGATATTATCGCATGCTGAAAAAGCAAGAATAAGGAAGATTTTAGCGAAGCTTGAAAGTAAAATCAAGGATGAAGAAATAGGAATAGTAGCGAGAACAGAAGCTCAAGACACACCAGAAGAGCTAATAGAAGAAGATTTTGAAAGGTTGCTCAAAGTTTATTATGAAATGAAGGAAAAAATTAAAAATCTACCCGCTCCTGCCTTATTGTGGTCAGACTCTGACATAATAAGAAAAGCAATAAGAGATTATTCTTCACCAAGACTTAAAAGAGTTGTTTCAAACTCAGAAGAAAAACTAAAAAAAGCTCAGGAATACATTAAAGAGTTTATTCCTGGGATATATGAGAATGTAAAATTTGAACTTTCAGATTACCCTTTTGTTTTCCAAAAATATGGAATTGAGGAAGATTTCCAGAATGCGCTAAAAGATGAAATAGAAATAGAAGGTGGAATAAAACTAATCTTTAACGAAACAGAAGCATTTACAGCAATTGATGTAAATACCGCATCATTTACAGGGACAGAAAGTTTAGACATAACCGCATATCAGGCGAACATCATATCAGCGAAGGAAATAATAAGGCAACTGAGACTAAGAAAAATTGGCGGAATAATAATAGTTGATTTCATAGATATAAAAGGTCAAAAACTTAAAAAGAAATTTTTCTCGGAAATAAAGCGAATAATAGAAAAAGATAAAGAGAGGACAAAAGTTTTTGGTATAACAAAACTTGGACTTGTTGAGATATCAAGAAAGAAATCTGGACACAGCCTCAAAAAAATTCTGATGTCAAAGTGTCCGACTTGCGGGAACGGATATGTCCATTCTGACATACTAAAAATACACGAGACTATTTTGCAGATATCCAAGTATCAGGATAAGATAGTAAAGGTTTCCCCAGAAAACTTCAAAACATTAGATGATATAGTTAAAAAACTGAAATTGAATGTCAGATTGCAACCAAAGTATGGACTTGAAAAATGGGAAGTATCAATCTGAAATTTAAAATTTTAAAATAAAAGAAGAATAAGAAAATAGAAAAAACAATAAGAAAAATAGAAAAAACAAAGAAAAAAAAGATGATGAGTAAATTGACCGGATATAAATCAAAATTTATATTATCAATAGCAATAATAATAAGTAATATATCTTTTTTTCTTATAAGTTGTGGACAAAAAAAAGAAGATCAGCTCCAAGTTAATTTCTCTGTACTAGTTTGCCCAACATTACAAATATTATCCGCAGGTAGGCTGCAAGGCGGTGGAGTAATTATTCAATGCACATCTAATGCGGCTCAGATAACACAAGATCAAGCCATTATATTCTGGACAGACGGAGAAATATCTTTAGCTCCAATAGAAAATGGAAGAGTAAATCCAAATAAAAAACAACCTATTATATCAACAAAATCTTTCATAACAGAAAATGATGAAATATTGGGTAAATATGAATCAAAAGGAGCAGAAAAAATTGTTTTCAATCGTAATGTAACTACCGCAGATTTTACAATTTCATCTTTCATCCCAAAAGACAGAGGAATAAATCGCTTCATATTCAAACCTCTTTTCCAAGAAGCTTTAAGATCAGCTGGGATATCGGATGTGGAATTAGAATTCCCAAAAGATATAGTTTTAATTTCTACCTACCTTAACACAAAAAACTTATCATACATTATTTTTCCAATATTTGAAGAAACTTTTATAGGATTTCAGGAAGCCGTAAAAGTGAAAGAGATTACATTGAATTTCCCAGATAATATATCATACGCAAGAGTATATTTGCCAATTTCTAACCCTACACTAATTTTTTTAGCACCGATAGCTCCTACAATTTTACCTGATCTGAACTTGTCGGAGCTTTTGCATATCATTCCCCAAAAAGAGTACTATGAGATAAATCCCGAAAAGGGAGATAAAGTTCCTATATTTTTGTCGCAAATCAGAGAAAATATACTAATAATTGCAAGATCAGAAGACGGAAGAATTTTCAAAGGTAATATAAACAAAAGACTTGACTCTCCTGTTGATATGGCTATTTTACCTCCACGCGAAGGTGATTTAGATTCAAAAATAAATTTTATTTTCCCCAAAGAAAATACTCAAAAAATCTTTAATTTGCAAATTTTCTCCGGATCTCTGAATGGATTGATTTTAATTTGGGATGGGCAAGCATCAATAACAAATTATTCTCTTCCAATATCTATCCCAAAAGACTTAATTTCAGATTTAGACTTTTATTATCTTAAAGCCCAATATGAAGAAACAAAAGAAGATGACAAATTTTTAATATCGGAAAAATTGGAAAACTATATACCAAGCTCTTCTCCTTACATATCTTACAGTCTAAAAACACTCAGAAAAGAGAGCTTTGTATTACAGATAAGAGAAATAGGCTCAAAAATAGATATTTCGTGGAGAATACCATCTGAAATACCAGTAGATGATCTTCCTTTGAGTCAAGGTGAAGTTTTTCCAGAGTGTCTCACAGCAAAGGGATTAGCTTTATTCATAACTAAAAAATGCTTTACTCCGTCAATACAAATAGTAGCAGAAGATGATAGCGGAAACTTTGTAGCAATATGGAAAATAACAGGTTTATACGAGAAAAATGGAGTAATTTTACCCAACTTTATTTCAAAAGAGAATATCTACGATATAACAGGGGAAATAGCACCGGAATTGAAAATCAAAAAAATAGTTCTAAATTTTTCCTTATTTACGGGTTCAAAACTTTTTGTATATGAACAGAAATTAGAACCAAAAAAGTAAAAGAACAATTGAAAGCGAAATAGCTAAAATTATGCTACTATTTCTGTCCCAATTCCTTGGTCTGTAAAAATTTCAAGTAAAACGGAGTGTTGTATTAATCCACTTATTATATGAACTTTTTTCACACCACCCTCTATTGCTTTTATTGCAAGCCTTACTTTGGGTATCATACCACCATAAATTACTCCCTCTTTTATGAGTTCTTCTGCTTCATTTTTTGTTATTGTTTTTAATATTTTACCATCTTTTCCTATTACTCCTTCCTCATCTGTAAGAAGAATCAATTTTTCTGCGGAAATTGAAATTGCTATTTCACAAGCTACTTCATCAGCGTTTGTGTTCATTGAAATTCCATCTTCTGTTACAGTCACAGATGAAAAAACAGGAATAAAACCAGATTGTATTATTTTTTCTATTATTTCTCTTTTTACTTGTTTTACTTTTCCAACTCTCCCCTCTACTTTTTCTGAAATTATACAGAAGGAATCTCGTCCTGAAAGACCTACTGCTTTTCCTCCTTTTTTGCAAATTGATGAAACAATTTTCCCGTTTATTTTACCATCTAAAATCATTTCAACTACTTCCATGATTTTGTCATCTGTTTTTCTTATTCCTTCTTTAAATTCTGATTTTATACCTAATTTTTCAAGAAAAGCCGTAATTTCTTTTCCACCACCGTGAACTATGACTGGATTTATTCCAACAAGTGATAAAATCACAATATCTTCTGATATTGAATCAAAAACCTCTTCTGAATCAAGAATTTTTCCCCCTATTTTGAAAACAAAAGTTTTTCCCCTGAATCTAAGAAAGTATGGAATTGCCTCTGTAAGAACATTTGCTTTATCTGAAAACTCGTTCTTTTTCAGCATGGAAAATATACAATTATTAGTAAGGAAAATATATAATAGAAAAAAAGAAATTTTCAAATTTTTTCTCAAAAATAAAACCGATATGGTAGATTTAAGGGATGAAAGCTGTGTTAATAAGTTAAAAGAGGCTAAAAATAAGCTGTATTGCGTCGGAGTTGGACCGGGAGACCCTTCTTTAATAACCATCAGAGGTAAAGAAATAATAGATAGTTCGGAGGTGATTTTTTGTCCTGTAAAATCTGTTCATTCTGAAAGCTTTGCTCTTGATATAGCAAAAAAAATTTGTGATTTACAAGATAAAGAGATTTACAAGCTTATTTTTCCTATGACAACGAAAGAAGATAAAGCAAAGCCATATTGGATTTCAGCTTACGAGAAAATCAGAGAAAAAATCTTTGAAGGGAAAAAATGCGTATTTATAGTTGAAGGAGATCCACTTTTATTCTCAACCTTCAACAACATCCTCAATATAATAAAAGAAAGAAATGAATTTGATGTTGAGATTGTACCAGGGATATCATCTTTTCAGATTTTGGCGTCACTCCTTGCAATACCAATTGGAGATGGCGATGAAATAGTTGTCATAATGCCAGCTTCAATAAAAGAAAAATCAGGTTGCAGGACCGCTGAACTCAGACCTGAATTTGATGAAATACTAAAATTAGCCTCCACCATCTTTGTGTTCAAATCAGGAAGAGTAATAGATGAGATAAAAAGGAAGTTGGAAGAGAATAAATCAAAAAATGGAAAATTTCTCGCCTTCTTCGGTGAGCTCTGCGGAACAGAAAATGAGTTTGTATCTCCCCTGGAAGAACTCAATAAAAAAGAATTTCATTACTTTTCAACTCTCATGATAAAAAAAATTTCGGAGGATTAAAATCAATTTGTTATGACAACAGGAGGAAGACTTATAGGGAAAATATTGAGTAGATATGGGATAAAGCATCTTCATACCCTGTGCGGAGGACATATAATGGAAATATATGAGGGATGTGCCGATTACGGAGTAAGAGTTGTAGATTACCGACATGAGCAAGCCGCAGTATTCGCAGCAGATGCAGCTGGAAGGGTCACAGGCTATATAGGTGTTGCAGCCGTCACAGCTGGTCCAGGTGTTATGAATGCTGTCACGGGAATTGCAAACGCTTTCCGTGCTAATTCACCTCTCATACTTATAGGAGGACAAGCTCCAACTTTCTTTTACGGGAAAGGAGCCCTGCAAGAAATGGATCATGTATCTGTTCTGAAACCTATAACAAAGTGGGCTGTTCAGGTTCCGGATACAAAATCTATTCCTGAATACATGGCTCGTGCTTTTTCTGCCGCGCTTGACGGTCTCCCAGGACCAGTTTATGTTGAAGTGCCGATGGATAT
The DNA here is from genome assembly GCA_032249135.1 of Candidatus Calescibacterium sp. GTDB lineage: Bacteria > Calescibacteriota > Calescibacteriia > Calescibacteriales > Calescibacteriaceae > Calescibacterium. The sequence continues at coordinate 50,615 of JAVVGL010000014.1, forward strand.
CATTTTCAATCCAGCAGATGACCTTGAAGCTCTTGAAATCTATTATTCAAGACCAGATGCTTCTCAAAAAATAGCAGATGCAATTTACGAAAAGTTGAGAGAATCTAAAAGACCGGTTATACTGCTTGGCTCTGAAATTGCATGGTCAAAGTATAAAAATTCTGTAAGAGAAATTATTGATAAAATCGGAGCCCCGGTTTTCGTAAATGGACTTGCCCGTGGCTCTTTGGGTAAAGAGCATCCTTTGCTTTTCAGATTTGCAAGAAAACAAGCCCTCGCCCAAGCAGACCTTGTGATACTCGCCGGTGTCCCCCTTGATTTCAGACTTGACTATGGTAGATCAATTAATGAAAATGCTTTCCTTGTGAGGCTCGGTCTTGACTCTCAGGAACTCAAAAGAAATAGAGAAGGAAATATTTCAGAAGTTTGCGATCCACTCTCTGCTTTGGTTAAAGTTGCCCAAAAAGTTGATTGGTCAAGCTCAAAGTTTTCAGATTGGATAGAAGAGATAAAAAGGTACGAGGAGGAAAGGAAAAGTAAAACTTATGAGGAGGCAAAATCAGATTCTGTACCAATAAATCCTTTGAGGTTATGTAAAGATGTTGCAGATTTTATAGAATCTTTGGGAGAGAAGGTGATAATTGTGGGCGATGGTGGAGATATAGTCGGTTCTGCTGCTTACTTTTTAAAGCCAACCCATCTTGGGGGCTGGCTCGACCCTGGACCTCTTGGGACATTAGGGGTTGGTGCTCCTTTTGCTATTGGGGCAAAGTTAGAAAAGCCCGATTATGATGTTTTTGTTATTTTCGGAGACGGAGCTTTCGGGTTTAATGGCTTTGAATATGAGACCGCTTGTAGGTTGAAAATTCCATTTGTAGGTGTCATCGGGAACGATGCTGCATGGACGCAGATAAAAAGAGCACAGGTTCCCATGTATGGGAGAGCGATAGCTACTCAGCTTGAATACACAAGATACGACCTTATGGTTTCTGCTTTTGGTGGATACGGTGAGTATATTGAAAGACCGCAAGACATTATACCTGCATTAGAGAGAGCTTTGGAATTCTGCCGCCGCGAAAACAAACCTGCCTGTATTAATGTGAAAATAGGAGAGACTGAATTCAGAAAAGGCTCAATCTCTATGTGAAGCTATGAGAATCTTTAATTTCAGATTCGTTTTTTATTAGTTTTTAATTTTTGATTTTCAAGAAAAAACGATTTTCAAGAGAAAAATGATTAGAATATTTTTTTGAAACCGGAGAGGTGGCCGAGAGGTCTAAGGCAACAGCCTGCTAAGCTGTGGCGGGTTTAAAGCCCGCCTCGCGGGTTCGAATCCCGCCCTCTCCGCCACACTTGAAATTATCTTCAATTGAAATTACTTTCAACTTTACCTTTTTCATTTCATTCTCATCTCCATAAACTTCTTTCCGAATTTTGTAAGCAAATTTATAGGTATGAATCTTACCAAAATTGAGTATAGCCAGTTCTGAAATCCAGGAACATATGGGCTCTTCCCTGATTTTATTGCTCTCCACATAAGCTCAACAGCCTCATTTACATCCATATACTTTTGGAACTGGTATATATCTTCTCTTACTCCTGCTCTTTTTTGAAACTCTGTTTTAATCCCACCGGGACAAATTGTTATTACCCTTATGTTTTTGTCTTCAACTTCTCTTCTTATTGCTTCCGAAAAACTCAAAACGAAAGCTTTTGTTGCCGCGTAAGTTGCAAAATATGGGATTGGAAAAAAACCAGCCAAAGATGAGATATTAACAAGTGTTCCCCCCTCGCCCTTTTTTATTCTATCTTGTAGAAAGTAGTGTGTAAGCTCTACAAGAACTCTTACATTAAGGTCTATCATTTCAAGTTCTTTTTTTATGTCAAGGTTATAAAAGGGACCTATTGACCCAAACCCTGCGTTATTGACAAGTGTATCTGGGTTGTAATTTTGAGATATTTGATCATAGAGTTCTTTCAGATTAACTTTTGTAAGATCTGCCGGGTATATGTGAGCTTTTCCTCCTTTTTTCTCTATTTCCTCCTTTACTTTGATGAGTTTCTCTTCTGTTCTTGCTATTAAAATAACCTCTATACCATTTTCTGCGAATTTTTTGGCAAGCGCCTCTCCTATTCCAAAACTTCCACCTGTTATCAGAGCTACTTTCATCATCGGCTCACCATTCCTATTGATGTTTCCTTTCTCTCCCATGCTTTTACACCTCCTTTATTTTTTGTGTATTCAATAAAAACTATTTATCCGCTTCTGTTTTCATATTTTTTTGAGAAATTTTAATTTGATTGTTCAAGAAAAAAATTTAAATTATGCGTTTTGTAGTTTTTATAACTGCACCAGATGAAGATGTTGGAGCAAAGATTGCAAGGACATTAGTTGAAAAGAAACTCGCAGCTTGCGTCAATATTCTGAAAGTTGCAAGGTCTATTTATAGCTGGCAAGGTAAAATAGAAGACCACCCGGAGGTTCTTCTTGTTATTAAAACGAAAGAAAAGCTTTTTGATTCAATAGTTCAAGAGGTTGAAAAAATTCATCCCTATACTGTTCCCGAAATTATAGGTTTTGAGATAAAAAAATCTGCTGAAAAGTACGCAAAATGGTGGGATGAAATGACACTATGAATCTAAGATTCAGAGAAATTCTTTTGAACAAACTTTCTGACTGATTTATTTTACTTCCTGCTTCATTTTATTTTCTGATTTCAAGTCCGAAAAAGAAAAATCTTTTGTTGCTGTAAAGGATATTCTCTGCTCCCACAAAGAGAGTAAATGGTTTAATCCTACCTCCCAGAATAGTTCTTATATTTGGGAATTGATACCCTATGATTTCTCCCCTGATTAAGGAAAATGGAGGTTCTACTTCTAAATAGAATGCTGGAAAACTTCTTATAAAGCCAGCCCCTAACGAGGAAAATAACTCAGGGAAGGATACCCCTAAAACAGAATTGAATCTTATACTACTTTCCCCAGGAGGAGATACCGGACCGAACTCAAAAAATAAATTCCCTCTTCTCAATTTTGCAAATATTGACTGTGAAGCTAAAAATTCTTCATTCCTTATACCCCCCTCAAACTTTCCGCCTATTTCAAGCTTTAAAAAAGAGATATTTTTTTCAGCTTCACCTAAAACATTTTCTGTCTTTTGGACTACTTTCTCTGCTCTTGAAGCTAAATCTTTTATTTTTGGTGAGACAGAATTTATGTCATCTATTATGTTTTTTATTTTCTCTTTATCTTCCCCCATCAGTGAAATAATCCCTTCTTTCTCCAAAGAAGCCAAGAGTTTCTGGATATTTTCTGAGGATTTCAAGAGCCTTTCTGAGATTTCCCTCGCATTTTTTGTTATCTCTTTTATATCGTCCGAAGATTTATTTACACTTTCCAAAACCTTCGGTTGTATTTTGTTGAAAGTTTCGTTGATCTCCATTATCAATCTTTTTATATCTCTGATGAGCTCTTCGGTTTCGCTTGAAATTTTACTCAAACTCTCTGCCGTTTTTTGGATGGACCTTGATTGGTTGATATCAGATACTATTGAGTTGAGATTTTCTGCAAGCTTTCTTATAGATTTCATAGTTTCCGAAAATTCAAAGAGAGCTTGACCTATATCACTGGCTATTTGAGATATTTCTGATTCGCTTTTTTCCAAAATTATCACATCTCCGTCTTTTAAAATTTCTTGTGATTCTCCTTGTTCTATGGAAACGAACCTATCTCCTAAAACTCCTTTCATTTTGAGCTGAAACTTTGCGTCTTTTCTGATTTTTACTCCACCTTTTATTTGAAGTGTAATTATAGCATTTTTACCGTCCTCAGATAAGTCAATTTTTGAAATTTTGCCTATCTGGACGCCGCTCAAAACAACAGGACTTCCAACCCCTAAACCTTCTGCTGACGATGAAACAAGCTTTATTGTATATCCCCTAAACTCCCCAACTTTGAGTATTTTTCGTATTGTGAATACTCCCGCAGCTATTCCAAGTGCAATAAATACCAAAGTCAGAATAAAAGATAATTTTGGAAAGCCTAACACACTAATTTAAATTTAATTACAAAACTAATTTTTTTTACTGTTAAATTTTCTTCGGTTAGATTACCTTTCCGAGTCCTATTATTTTTCCTTCTACAAGGCTCTTTCCCATTGCTTGACGAGAGAGAACAGGAATTTTATCTCCTCTTATGTATTTTACTCCAATTTTTCCATCTTTCTCGTAGGTTATACAAACTTCATCTTCCTCATTTATGAATATTGCATCTTTTACTTTACCTGCCTTTTCAGTTGGTGTGAGCATAATTCCCATACCACCTTTATTTTGAATTTTGAGCTCAGAAGCTCTCACAGCTTTTATAAGCTCTTCTGTTGCAACAACAATAAGATTATCTTCTTTTCCTTTCGCAAGGACACATAAAGCAGAATCATCTTGTGCAAGTTCTATTGCTTTTGATACTCTTGCCGTAATATCGTTTTCTTCAACCCCTAAAATCATTCCTTTTTCTGTTACGAAGAAAATTTTATCGCCTTCGGAGCATTCTACAGCGTCTCTGAGCTCATCCCCCTCTGATAGTTCAAAAACTACATCACCTCTTGCTGTCATATCGTACACCTCTTTGAGTCTAAACTTTTTAGCAAAACCTTTCTTTGTGAGAAGTATGAGGAACTTCTGTTCATCAGCTGGACCGACATATATTACTTCTTCATCTTTTGAGAGCCTAACAAGAGCTTTTGCAGGCGTTCCTCTTTCTGACCAACCTTTCAATTTTGATATTTTCGCCCTATAAACTTTTCCAAGATTGCTGACTACTGTAAGGTCTTCTGATGCAAAAAATGAGCTCTTTACGGGCAACCTTCTTATTTTTTCTGTTTTTGCAAAAACATTAACATAAAAGTCGTGAGTAATTACAACTTTTACCTCCTCACTTATAAACTCTTCTTTTATCGGAGGTTCTGTTCTTATTTCGGTTCTTCGCGGATCACCGTACTTTTGTTTTATTTCCTCAATCTCTTCCTTTATTACTTTTTTAAGCTCATTCTCATCGCTCAAAATTAGTTTGAGCTTTTCAACAAGATTCTTTGTCTCTTCGTACTGTTTCATTATGGTTTCTCTTTCAAGCCTGGTAAGTCTTCCGAGCCTCATATCAAGTATAGCTTGGGCTTGTATGTCGGAGAACTTAAATTTCTTCGTCAAAGTTTCTTTTGCAACTTTTTCGCTCTCGCTCTCCCTTATCGTCTTTATTATATCATCAAGAATACTTATGGCTTTGAGATAACCCTCAAGGATATGAAGCTGATTTTGAGCTTTTTCAAGTCTGAACTTTGTTCTTTTGAGAACAACTTCTTTCCTCATTTCAATAAAGCTTGAAAGAAGATACATAAGGTTTGCCTGAATTGGTTGGATCCCTTGAATTACAAGCATATTAACGAGAAAAGAGTCTTTGAGACCAGCTTTTTCGTAAAGTTGAGCAATTATTGGTTCAATTTCATACTCTGGTTTGACATCAATTACTATTCTTATACCTGATCTGTCTGATTCATCTGCAACTCTTATTATTCCATCTATTATTTTTTCACTTGCAAGCTTTGCAATTTTCTCCACTATTTTTGCCTTGTTTTGTTGGTAAGGAATTTCATAAAAAATTATTGATTTTGATTTTTGCCCTTTCTCAACTTTATATCTTGCATAAATTGATATTTGTCCTCTGCCCTCTTTATATACCTCTTTGAGGTCTCCAACAACTATTCCCCCTGTCGGAAAATCGGGACCCTTTATTATTTTCAAAATTTCATCCAAGGTAGCTGAAGGTTTATCAATAAGATACAAAATTGCGTCGCAAACTTCTTTGAGGTTATGAGGTGGAATAGAAGTGCTCATACCAACTGCTATACCTGATGTTCCATTAACAAGAATGTTCGGGAATCTTGCTGGCAAAAATTTTGGCTCAGTCAAAGATTCATCATAGTTTGGAACAAATTCCACTGTATTTTCGTGAATATCTTTCAGTAGCTCCTCTGCAAGTGGCGTAAGGCGAGCTTCCGTATATCTCATCGCAGCCGGTTCATCTCCATCTATTGAGCCGAAATTCCCTTGACCGTCTACCAGTGGATACCTCATAACGAAGTCTTGAGCCATTCTCACAAGTGCATCATAAACTGGCTTATCTCCGTGAGGATGGTATTTCCCTATACAGCTTCCGACTATTTTTGCGCTCTTTTTAAATTGCGATTTTGAGGTTATACCTTCTTCCCACATCGTCCATATTATTCTTCTTTGAACTGGTTTTAGTCCATCTTGAATATCTGGAATTGCTCTGCCTATTATAACGCTCATTGAATAGCTGAGGTAAGAAGACCTGAGCTCCTTTTCTATATCTACTTGAACCTGTCTCATAGAACTGATTTTAAAACAAATGAATAAATTTTGAAAAAAAATCTGAATTGTTAATTAATAGGAAATTACCAAATTTTAGTTTGCCATAAAGCTTTGTCGCAAACATTTCAGGGCGGCCCTGCAAAGCCATCAGGACCTAACCTGCTCGCTACCCCCTCCCACTTCCCTTGCACCATCACAGGGCGCAAAGGAGAGAAGTCCCTTACACAGAACCTCCCAAGGAGAGGTATAGCGAAGGCTACCCTCAGAACTCGCCAGAGTTTTT
>JAVVGL010000015.1:0-53531 GCA_032249135.1 Candidatus Calescibacterium sp.
TTTGGCTTTCCACCAAATCTACAAATGGTTTATGGATAAAAACCAAAGATGGAAATTCTGCTTTCTCTAATTTCTCTTGTATGAAATTGTTTAAATGTTCATTTGCAAATGTGTTTATTCCTACAAAGTAAAATTTACCAAATTTGAAGAAAAAAAAACCTCTGTGAGGGAAATATTTTTCTAAAAGTTCTATATCTTTTTCGTCCTCGTATTCATGGTTCCCGGCAGCAAGAAAAAATAAAGAATTTTGAAGTGTTGGCTCAAAATACGAAAATAATTTATCCCATCTTTCAAGCCTATTTCTATATTGAAAATCTCCGACATGAAAAACAAAATCTGGCTTAAATTCTTGGACATGTTTCATTATTTCTCCAAGAACACCTGATGTATAAGATGTATCTCCAATTACAGCAAATTTTACTTTATTACCGTCAGGAATTCTGATTTTTCCTTCACAGATTTTCTTTTTACCACTTACTACTTCATATCTTACTTCCTTTCCTGTCAAATTATTGATATCTGAAATTTCTATTTCGTTTTTCCCACAAAATTCTTTCGGTTCTGGGAAATTTACTTTCACACAATTCTGGTTTTTTTTATCAGATACAAAAACCTTTATTTTATCTTCATCTATTCCTACATGGCATATTGTGGGATAAGATTGAAAAAAGTAGAAAAATGAATCGCAGCTCGTAGTCACAAAAACCAACAAAATAATCAAAAATTTTCCAGATCCCTTCATTTTTTGGTAAGAAGATTTTTTGTCCTATTTGTTCTATCTTCTTATATTTTCAGCTTTGTGGAAATAAAAAATAGAAAAGTGGGAAAAATTTTGTTAGTATATTAAATCAAGTTCTTATATGGAAAGGGTAGAGGAGAAAAAGTTGGATTTCAAGGATACAATATTTTTACCAAAAACTGATTTTCCGATGAAAGCAAACTTGACCCAAAAAGAGCTTGAAATTTTAGACTTCTGGGAGAAAAACTCAATATATGAGAAAGTTTTGAAAGAGAGAAAAGAAGTTTTCACAGTCCATGATGGTCCTCCATATGCAAATGGTCACATACATTTAGGACACGCTCTCAACAAAGTAATAAAAGATATAACTGTAAAGCATGCTTTGCTTTCTGGGAAAAAAGCTGAATTTGTTCCAGGATGGGATTGTCACGGGCTCCCAATAGAAAAAGAGGTTGAAAAGAAGATAGGAAGAGATAAACCACCAGTTGAGATAAGAAGGGAATCAAGAAAGTACGCTCAACACTTTATTGAAGTTCAAAAAAATGAATTCAAAAGACTTGGAGTTTTTGCAACTTACGCAAAACCTTACATCACTATGTCACCCGACTATGAAGCTATGATAGTACGCTCAATAAACGAGATATGGAAAAAGGGAAGAATTTATAACGATCAAAAACCCGTATTTTGGTGTCCGGTGTGTATTACTGCTCTGGCAGAAGCAGAAGTAGAATATAAAATCAAAAAATCCCCATCAATTTATGTGCTTTTTCCAGCTAAGTTCAAGAAAATCGGAGGTTCTGATACTGAATTTGAAAAACTTTTTGCTCTCGTTTGGACAACTACCCCTTGGACAATCCCCGGCAATTTTGCTCTTGCTTTCCACCCATCTATAAAATATGTCATCGCAAAAAAAGATGAAAAATATATAATAGTTGCTGAAAAACTTGCCAAGATTCTTGGAGAATATGAAAAAGTTGATACTGTGGTTGGTAGTGAATTTGAAGGAAAAGTATTTTCTCATCCAATATTTGGTAGGGACTCAGTCGGTGTTATTGGAGAGTTTGTTAGTGAAGAAGAGGGTACAGGAATAGTTCATATAGCACCAGGACACGGTAAGGAAGATTATGAAGTAGGTAAAAAATATTCTCTTCCGGTCCAAAGCGTTCTTGACGAATTCGGAAGAGGTAATCAAAATTCAATAAAATACAACGGAATTTTCTACGAGGAAATGAACAGAAAAGTAATTGAAGATTTAAAGGAAAAAGGATTTTTATTTCAGGAAGGAGAATATGAGCATTCATATCCTCACTGTTGGAGGTGTAAAAAACCCGTAGTTTTCAGAGCAACTCGTCAGTGGTTCATAAAAGTAGAAGATATAAGACAGGATTTGATAGAGCAAGCCAAAAAAGTAAAATGGATACCTGATTGGGGGATAACCAGAATGGAAAGCACTCTCGCATCAAAGCCAGACTGGTGTATCTCTCGTCAAAGAGCGTGGGGAGTTCCAATACCTTATTTTGTGTGTAAAAACTGCGGAGAATATATATGGAGCGAATATGCGGCAGAAAAAATTGCTGAATTTACACTTGAAGGAGAACCTGATGCTTGGTGGGAAAAAGATATAAAAAATTTTATCCCAGAAGATTTCAGATGCTTCAAATGTGGAAGTTCAGATTTTGAGAAGGGGAAAGATGTTCTTGATGTGTGGATAGATTCAGGTTTGAGCTTCAAATATATGAAAAATAAAGAAAATTTCTCTTTTCCTGCGGATGTGTATATAGAAGGAACTGATCAACATAGGGGATGGTTTCAAAGCTCACTTACCCTGTCTTTTCTTCTTGAAGGAGTTGCTCCTTACAAAAAAGTTTTTACTCACGGTTTCATTTTAGATGAGTTCAAAAGAAAGATGTCAAAATCTTTGGGAAATGTCATTTCCCCGGAAGATATAATCAAGGAAGACGGAGCAGAGATAGTAAGACTTTGGGCTGTATTTTCTGACCCAACCGAAGATGTAAAAATATCAGAGAGAATTCTTTCAGATGTGAAAGATATGTACAGAAAAATAAGGAACACTATAAGGTTTATGCTCGGAGTTCTTGGAGATAATCCTGATTCTGTTCCTTCAAAAATTTTCCCACAAGATATATATTTTCTTTCAAAGCTCAGAGGGTTTGAAAAGGAGGTTCTGAATTATTATGATCAAATGGAGTATCACAAAGCTGCAAGAAAAATACATAATTTTGCTGATAATGTTCTTTCAGCTTTATATCTTGATATAATTAAGGATACAATTTACTGTGATAGCAAAGATAATCCCCGCAGATTGAGTGCTCAGTATACTGTGTTTTTGGCTTTAAAATCTATTATAGCACTTTCTGCTCCGATTTTATCTTTTCTTGTAGAGGAAGCTTATTTTCATATGCCAGAGGTTTTTGGTTTCAGAAAATTTGAGAGTGTATTTTTTGAAACATACGACAGAATGCTTTTATCAAAATCAAATATCATCTTTGAAAACGAAGAAAAAATAAATAAGTTCTTTTCAGAAGTTGAAAAGATAAGGAAAGAGTTTTTAGAGGTTATAGACAAAATGAGAAAGGCAAAGGAAGTAGGAAATTCTCTTGAAATAGAACTCAGAATTTCTGTTCCTCCTTTTGATTTCTGTTCCGAAGAAGAGATGAAGCAAATTCTTGAGGAGTTCTTCATAGTATCTTGTGTGAGGTTTTCGGTTGGAGAACCGAAACTTATTGAGGTCAAAAAATATGAGAACGCAAAAAAGTGTCCAAGATGCTGGAAATACTTTGAGGAGGAAAACGAAATCTGTAAAAGATGTGAAAATGTGATTGAAAATTTAGGGCTACACTAAAATTCAAATTTGCCTACAAGTTTTTTAAGGTCTTCCGCTGCTTCCAAAAGCAAGTTTATAAGCTTTTTGAAATCTTCTGCTTCATTTATTGTATTTTGAATAAAAATGTTAATTTCTGTAATTCTATTTAAGGATTCTCTCATCGTTGCTCTTACTTGGTCTATTGAACTTGAGATCTCATTTATCATATCAACTGACCTTTTTGAGATTTGCTCAATTTCCCTTAAACCAGCAATACTCCTTTGGCTTTTTTCCATTGCTACATTCATCTGTTCTCCGACTTGTTTTATGGTTTGTGTAAGTGAGGATATAGTCTGGACCAAAGATGATACGGTTTTCTCTATTTTTTGAGCGATATCTTTTGTAATATTCGCAAGTTTCCTTACTTCATCGGCAACAATTGTGAAACCTTTGGCTTTTTCTCCGGCTCTTCCTGCTTCTATTGATGCGTTCAAAGCAAGGATATGTATATTTCCTGCCATATCATTAATTGTGCTTACATATTGAGAAATTTCTTTTTCTTTCTTTTTGAGTTGTTCTGCTTCTTTTGATAGGTTTGAAAATAGCTCTCCTATTTTTCTAAACATTTCTATGTTTTCGGAGATTGTCTGTATTTCTGTTTTTGCTTTCTCTAGCGATGTGTTTGATGACGCCAAAATTCCCGCTGCTTTATTTGATATGCTTTCTGCTTGCTCAAATGTCACCTCGCTTGAACTTTGCACCTCCGCAATGTATCTTCCCGCCTTCCTTGTATTTTCAAGTATATGAGAATATGTCTCCTCTGCTTTTGAAGATAAAGCTTTTATTTTATTCGAACTTTCAAGGATACCCAAGATTATCTTTGTTAGAGATTCAATAAATAGATTGAAATTTCTTGCAAGTTCTCCTACTTCATCTTTACTTTGAGTTTTTATCCTGAATTTAAGATTTGTTCCACCTTTTGCTATTTCAGACAGAATTCTAATGACTTGATACAAATTAACTGTAATGTTTTTTGAAATCAAGGTTGACGCTAATATACCTACTATTATAATCAGAGGCAGCGTAAGTAAGGATATGGCAAAGATTCTGCTGGTTGCACTTTCTATTTTTTTTGATACAGAGCTTCTGAGAGAATTCCAATCTTTATCAAGAGTTAATTTTTTCTCTTGAAGTATAGAAAAAGCATTTTCATCTCCCTTTATTGCTTTTTCAAATGTATTCATGTAGTCATCTATTGATTTTGTGAGTTCAGTAGTTTCCGATAAAAAACCTACGCTACCAACTTTGCTTAAATTTTCCTTTATATTTGCTGATATATCTTTTGCTTCTTTGAATTTATTCTCATCTAATGTAGTTATTGCTTCAAAAAGTTTTGAGAGAAGTTTTGAATTCATCTCTTCAAGCGCGAAAAATGTAGGTAGTTCTCTTGCGATTCTTCTTTGCCTTTCCAAATTAAGAAAAATAAAAATAACAGCAGCAGAGTTGAATATAATAACTGCAATAAAAGAGAGAAATATCTTTGTTCTTATATTCATAATAAAAAATTTTAATATTAGAATAGAAATTTTTCTAAATTTAGCTGATCAATTCTGTTGTAATGGTTGGTTATTTATTTTGCTTTTCTATTATTTTAATTCTATTATTTTAAGAGATTGGAAATCGTTAGCGTTTCCGTTGTTATTTATAACTTTCCAGATATTATATACTCCGCTTTTGACATCTCCTTTGTCATCAAATTCATTACTGCCAGATGCTCCATCATAATCAATATCTGCACCTTGGGAGATTTTAGTTGTTATATCTTTCCAGTTTCCACCAGCTGAAACAGGTTTTACTTTTTCTCCACCAGCTGTAAGCTGTGGAAGCTTTTCTTTTACTTTATCTGCATCAGGTTCTCCTGCTGCCTGAATCCCCATAGCAAGAATATAAACAAGGTCATACGTATTGTCGTTGTATATTTCGGGCGGTTTCCCATATTTTTGGTTATATTTTTGTGAGAAGGCTTTGTATATTTCGCTGCCAACAGGTGCAGATGGGGCAGTACCTACAAAATTATCTTTTATAAGATCTGTGATTGTTTTTTCTCCTGATATTGAAGTATCCATATTACCATCGCAACCAAAAAGTTTTGGTTTAGATTTATTATTTTGCTCAATATAACTTTTGAGGTCCTTCAAAAGATTTACACCATCTTTTGCAAATGTTATAAGAACTAATGCATCTGGGTTTCCTGAACCATAAGCTTCTTGAATTTCGGAAGAAAAATCTGTTTCTTTGTCTTCCGCATATTTTACAAATTTTAGAACAGTTCCTCCGAGGCTTTCAAATTCACTTTTGAATTTTTCTGCAAGTTTTGCTCCATAAGGGTCATCTCTATATATTACTGATACCTTATCTACTTTCATAGTTTCTAATCCTTCAATTTCCCCTCGTGCAAGTTCTGCTAATGCTTTTCCTTGCAGGGCATCCGATGGGGCATTTCTCCATATAAGTCCATCGTCACCGATATCTGTTATAAGAGGGCTTGTAGCAGAAGGCGATATAATAAGAGTTCTTTTCTGCTTTACAGGATCACAGCTCTGAATATTCCCACCACAAATACCTTTTATTATTGCTGAACTTGTTGCCGGTCCTATTATGAGCTTTATACCTTCTGATGTAAGTTTATCAAAACAGCTCTTTGCTCCATCAGGTTTTGTCCCATCATCGCAGATTTTCAGTTCAATCTTTTTCCCCAAAACTCCACCACCCTCATTTATTTCACTTTCTGCTAACCTTGCTGCGTTTACCATAGTTTCTCCAAAAGATGCAAGATCACCAGTCAGCGGAACTATAACTCCTATTTTGATGGTTTCTCCACCTGTTGTTCCACCTCCTGTTGTTTTTTCCTCTTTTGCGCATGAGACAAAGCCTAAAATTAAAGTAATTGCCAAGATTTTTCTAACATTTATCCATATTTTATTTAACTTTCCCTCCATTTTTAATCACCTCCTTTTTTCTTTAATAATTAATCATTTTTTATTTTTTTTGTTTCTTTTTTTTTCACAAAAAATTTTCTTTTTCACTTTATAGGATACTTTCTAATCCTATGAGGAACCAGAATGGGTTTTGTGGAATATCAAAGCCTGTAAATCCTGGTTCCCAATAATTTTTGTTGAATATGTTCTCTGCTCTTACATAAATTTTTGTTATGTATCCTATTTTCTTTGTTCCTGCTGAAAGAGATATCCCAGATGTAAAGTAAGGTGGTAAGGGACGGTCAGGAATTTCAGTCAGTCCAATCCATTTTGCTGTAAAAGTTGAAATATTTCTTTTCCCTATGTATCTTCCAAATATACCAAGGTCTATTTCATAAGATTCTCCTATACTTTGAGAAAAGAGAGCTGAGAAGAAAAACATATTTTGTGGGAAAAATTTATTCTCTATATCTTTTACTTCTCCTAAAAATTCCTCTTTGACTTTTGATTGAACGGAAGAATATGCAAAATTTGATTTAATTTTCCAGAACCTTATTCCTAATGAAATATCAAATCCTTGACTTAATTTTGATGGGCGGTTGATGGGTTTTATGTAATTCCCTTTTTTATCAAATTCTATTGCATCTTTTACATTTATGGTGTAGATTGAAATTTCTGGTTTGAGTTCAATCTGCTCAAAGCCAACAGGAATTTCAAATGTCCCTCCAACTATACCTTCTGTTATTTTGGATTTTTCTGGTTTGAGGTTTGGGTTCCCATCAAGGTCTCCGGGTCGTGTTGCTGTTATAAAAAGTTGTTCAGGAGAAGGAGCACGAAATGATGTACCAAATATGCCTTTTACATATGTTGATAAACCTGCTTTTTTCAAGGGTAAAATTACAGCTCCAACTCTTGTGTTGAAAACATCTTCATATATATTGTGGTCATCGTATCTTGCACCCAAAAGGAATCCAGCTCCTAAAATTGAAAATTCTCCTGCCTGATAAATTCTCTCAATCGGAAGTGCATAAATTTGACCGTACAAACCTAAGTTTCTGAATGTTTTTTTAGGTTCTTCTGGTTTAAATTCTAACTTGCGTTCGCCATCTTGAAGCTTGTATAAGCTTTCTATTTTTTCGTTATCATTTATCAAATCTGCTCCAACAAGTATCAAGTTCTTATCTTTTTTTGCAGATGTTTCAAATCTCAAATCTACCGATGTTGATCCGAAATCTTTCAGGTATGTTTCTTGTGTTTCACCATATCTTATCACTTTTCTATCTGGTTCAAATATAAGAAATTTCTCTTTGAGAGGACCTGAAACAAAAAGCCCACTATAAAAAGAGGGAGTAATTACCCAACCAACTTCTGAAAATTTTATATCTCCTGAAAGTTTTGCAGATCCACCCGCTGTATATATGCTTGTCCTGTTTTGAGGCAAGAGAATGCTATTTTCGTTTTCTGGAAATTGCGAAGATGCTGAAAAACCCTGAAATATTCCCTTGATTTCAAGATTAAAAACATCATATCTTAATCCTGTTTTTGATAGCACACTTAAAGCAGAGAGTGTATCATCTTTTGATGTTTGACCTTTTAGAAATTCAAATTTTGCTTTATCTTTTGCTAAATCAGAAAATCTTATAGATTCGTCTGAAATTTTTAATCCGTCTCTTTTTTGATTGAAGTGGTAAATTCCTATTCCAAATGGTATTTCTGCTTCTCCTATTTGAAATACATGTGCGCTTGCGACTTCAAATGCTCCCTGAAAATTTTTATTTTTAAAAAGTCCCGGAGATATTCTAAAAGAGGACGGAGGCATCTCATCCGGGTCTCTGGTTGTTACATTTATTACTCCTAAAAATGCGTTTGCTCCATATAACGCTGACGCAGGTCCTTTTACAACTTCCACAGATTTGATAAAAGATGGAGGTATAAATTCAGGTCCAAGTAGGGCTTCGCCCGAAGGTCTGAAAGCTAAATAGTCTTCGCTATCTAACATAGTTTTTAAAATTCTTGAACCGCCTTTTGGTCCAGCGTGAATTCCTCTCAAACCAAAGTTATAAGTTGTCCAGTTATAAATTCCCCACATTCCCGGCATGTAGTTCAAAGCATCGCCTAAGGATATAAAGTTAAATTTTTTGAAATCCTCACCAGAGAGAATGAGGAAAGAGGATGGAGCTTCTTCTGGTTTTTGTTTAGCTTTTATTGCACCTGATATAAACTCTTGCTCAAATGTGAGAAGTTCTATCTCGCTCTGCGCTTGAGAGTTGCTTTTAAGAATGATGAGAAAAAATAGGAGGAAAAGAATAAAAAATCTCATAGTGTTATAATATATTAATTTTAATTTTAGGAATTTTCTGGTTTGAGTTTCAAATTTGAGGTTATAGGTGATTTTGGAACTAATTCTCTTCTAATTGATTTATTTTATGGTTCCAATGATTTTTATATTTCCACCTTCAACTTTTTTGCTGACATACCCTATTGCTGTCTTTTTTTCCGAAACTTCTTTTATTATTTCGTCTTCACTTTTTACCTGTGGAGGAGTTTCACCTGCCATCAATTTTGTTAGCCATAACTTCCTGTAAGACTGTATATCCATACCAAGAACTTTTTCAAGAAATTTCTGCTTGGCTGGGTTTTCTGCCGGTGGTTCAAGAAGAACAATTTTTTCTCCATCTAATTTTGATATTCTACCAAGATATGCTGCTTTCACATCATCAAGACTGATTTGTAGTGAAGTATTTGATATTATGTATATTTCTTGTGATTGAGCAAAACTGCTCAAAACAAAAAGATTGAAGATAGGAGGGACCAAAATGAGCAGTACTACTTTTTTTATTTTAAGTTTTAGTTTATTTATATACAACCCCGTCATTTTCTTCCCTCCCATTTTTGAATTTATTTATGATAATAAAATATAATCATTCTCTTTTGATTTGTCTATGGAAATTGAAATTTTTTCTTTTCTTTTTTCCTATTCTTATTTCTATTTTTACTTTGCCTCTGTTTCGTTTTTCTACTTTACTTTTGTTTTTTCTTTCTATTGTTTTTCTATAAACTTTACGGGTGGAAAGAATACTTTTTTCTTCCTAATATCTATTTTCCCTTTTAGTATATCAACAATAGTTTTCCCGAGTTCCTTTCCGAGTTCTTCAAAGTCTATCTGATAAGATAGTGCAACTCCCATTTTAGCAAATGCTTCCGAAAAACCAATAGCAGGAACCTGTGAGGCTGCGGAATATATATCATTTATAGTATCTGAATTTACAACTGTGGCATCTGGTATAAGCCAGAAAGGTTTCCCTAAACCAAGTGCTTTTCTTACATCGCTATCGTTAGAAACAAGAATATCCCTTAATATTATGTCTAATTCTTCTGAACTTCTTTTTATAGTAAGAACTGTACCAGCTGAATCTCTTGAAAATGGGATTACAATTTCTTTAACTTGAAATCTTTTTTGGAACTCGGAAAGAATCATTTTAGGGTCCGGCATCATATTAAAATACGCAAAGTTTTCTGGTAGATTTCCGAGTTTTTCCGGAGAAAAAACAAGTGAAAATAAAACAGGATTCTGTTTTTTACCTCCTAACATTTCAAAAGCTGCATATGTAGGAATTATACCAAGCGATATAACTGCAAAGCCTTTCGATTTTATACGCATTTTCTCTATTTTATCTTTACACAAATCAACATTACTCTGGCAGTTATCTATAATAACTTCTATGTTCTCTTCTTTTTCAATAGAAGATTTTATACCATCAGCTACTTTATTATATAAGCTATCATCCTCCTGCTTTAACACTAAAATTTTTGATGAGAAACCTGAAATTGGAAATAAAAAGAGAAAAGAAAAACAAGAAAAAAATAGTGGTATTAAAATCCTTCTGTAGATTCCTTTTCTTTTTTTATATCCTATATTTTTTGCAGCCATATCAGATAATTTTAAGAATAGTTTTGAAAATTTGTTATTTTCCCTCTAGCATTTACCTTTAAAATTGGGAACAATAAAATACCTATATCTTTACTTTTATCTTCACACCATTGTAAGTCCGCCTGATACACTTATGACTTGTCCTGTTATATAAGATGATATAAGTCCGATGATAAAAAAGCTACAATAGGGGCTATATCTTCTGGTTTTCCAAGCCTTTTCAAGGGGATGTATTTCTCCATAAAGGAGATTATCTTTTTCCCTGTTTCACTTTGCTGAATGAATTCAAGGGGAGATAGTAAGGTTGTGGACTGTATTTTCTGACCCAACCGAAGATGTAAAAATATCGGAAAGAATTCTTTCAGATGTGAAAGATATGTACAGAAAAATAAGAA
The DNA here is from genome assembly GCA_032249135.1 of Candidatus Calescibacterium sp. Taxonomy (GTDB): domain Bacteria; phylum Calescibacteriota; class Calescibacteriia; order Calescibacteriales; family Calescibacteriaceae; genus Calescibacterium. The sequence goes on from JAVVGL010000015.1 coordinate 10,868, forward strand.
ATACTATAAGATTTATGCAAAGTATAATAAGGTATGGGACTTCAGCTACTATGAGTATCTAATTACACTCATTATCTTCTGGGCTAAAACTTCGGATACACTTTTTGGTATAACGAATTTTGAAAATTTTGTTCTTTCTGCTATCTCGTAGGCTAAATTAAGAAAATCTTTTGTGCCTCTTTCAAACCATTTTATAACATCTATTCCTAAGATTTCCCCGCTCTTTTTTAGCCTTAAAATAGATGCTGTTATGTGAAATACCCATATAAACTGTTTTATTAGTATTCTTACTTGCTCTATATAAGAAATTCTGTTTATAACTTCGGGCAAATATTTCCTTGCAAATCCGACATGTTTTGCCTCATCTTTCGCTATGTATTCAAGAAGTGCTTTTAGTATCGGTTCATGAAAACACTCTTTTAAAGCAGTGAAAAGATAGTAAGCCACCGTCTCGGTAAGAAGATGCAGACCGACCATTTTGAGTGCAATTGAATTTGTTCTAAGTACATCATCAAGAACACATCTTGAATTTGGATCTATTTCTGGAATTGGTCCCAAAAGCCCCAGATACTTCTGGTAAGCTGTCACATGTTTTGCCTCTTCTATTACTTGTGCAGATAAAACTTTTTTAGCGTCCATATCCTCAACCATATTAAGGAGTTGTGCTGCAACAAGCATTGCAACAATTTCTCCATAATATATTATTGAAAGAATTTTGAGTAAAGCCTCTTTTTCTTCCTTTGTGAGTTTGGGTTCCCCATATTTTTTCAGGAGTTCGTTGAAAACTTTTGTATCGTCCCAGAAATGCTGTTTTGATAGCTCGTATGATTTATCTAAAAGAGGATATTTTATTTTCACATTCTCATAAGAATACGGATCAAAACTTATTTTTGGTATGAACTTTGAAATTTTTATTTTTGCCTTTGCCACCCTGTATCCGCCTTTTTCTATTACTTCTCCTACTATTTTCTCTAATCCACCCATAATTAATATTTTAATAATTTTACTGACTGGAAGGTAGTTTTAAAGAAGAATTTTTGTCAAATAAATTTAAAAAATTTGAAATCTGTTCAAGTAAGAGGTTATGAATTAGAAAAAGCTCATATAGTAGTATAATGAAGATCAAGTTCGTTTGCGAATGTTAGATTGGATTTATTTATAAAAAAATATATTTTTATAAAAAAATATAGAAAATATGGGGGGATGGAGGAAAATCAGTATTTTTCTCGTTTTGTTTGTTGCTTTTATCTTTTCATTTTTCAGACTTCTCTTTTTTCTCTTTTATCTCAAAGATGCTCCTTTTTTCGCTTTTTTAGATGGACTCAGGTTTGATTTTTTTGTTATTTTGCCTTTTTGGATTTTACCTTTATTTATTTTGAACTTCCCGTTTGAGCTTCCAAAAGCATTTTATCTGGTTTCTCTTTGGTGGATCTACATTACAATTTTAGTTTTCGTTGCTGTCCTGATTTTTGATTTTGTTTTTTTCGGACAAACTCAAAAGCACGTTTCAGTGGAAATCCTTACAATTTCATCGGATTGGGACTTTATTTTCAAAAGCATATTGTCTGAATGGAAATACCTTTTAGGGTTCCTTATTTTTGGTGTAATTTTAGGATATTTTTGGTATAAATTGACGAAGATAAATTTTAGAAAACCAACTTGGAATTTACCTTTTCGTATTACTTATTTCGTTATAGTTGTCGCTTTGATTCTGCTTGGTTTGAGAGGAACATTATCTTCAAAACCTTTACATATAGTAGATGCTTTCACAAAAGGTATGCAGTACGGAAATCTTGCTTTGAACGGCGTCTTCTCAATTTATACAACTTTATATTCAAATGTTGTAAAGAAAGATTATCAAAATCTAAAAAATCGTAATTTAAAAACAAACTTTTTTGGATATGATGAAGCTCTTTCTATTTTAGAGATTGAATCTAAATTTCGCTCATACCCGTTCAGAAAAATCTCAAGGTGTGAGAAAAGCGATAAGGAAATAGGTAATAGTAAGCAGATTATGGGAAATCAGAAGTATGATATTCAGAAGTATAATATCGTTATTTTTATACTTGAAAGCTGGACACCAAAATATATAGATAGCCTTTCTCATGAAAACTGGGGAGTTACTCCTAACTTTGATAAAATAGTTGAGAAAGGAATAACCTATGAAAAATTTTATTCTGCTGGGGTAAGAAGTATATTTGGAATTCAAGCTATATTAACTGGTATTCCATCTTTACCTAATCTACCTTACATGGGACGGGGACTTGACGCTATGAATTTCAGAGGAATGGGGTATATCGTGAAAAAATATGGGTATAAAACAATATTTGTTCAGAGTTCAAAAAGAAGGTCATATAGATTAGATTCTATTGCAAAAGCAAGTGGATTTGACTATGTTTTTGGAATGGAAGATATAAAAAAGGAAATTGGACTTTTACTTGATTATCCACCCGGTCCCCCTCCACCATTTGGGTGGGATTATGAAACTTTGGTTTTTCTTTTCAGGAAAATTCAGAGTTTTGGAGAACCTTTTTTGGTAGTTGTTTTCACAGGTACAACTCATGCTCGCTTTGCAGATTTACCAAAAAATTTCAAAAAATATGAACATTCTGAAATGGGATTGGGAGGTTACCTTAATACTCTGTTTTATTCGGACTGGGCTTTGGGAGAATTTATGAAAATGGCAGAAAAAACTCGGTGGTTTGAAAGAACAATTTTTATTTTTATGGCTGACCATCCAGCTTTCACATCCGGCGACTTCCGTGAAAGATTCCATATACCTTTCGTGATTTTTGCTCCTTCTGTTTTTTCTCCTGAAAGAATCAAAGATATTGTTGGGTCCCAATATGATATTATTCTGACAATTATTGATTTACTCTGCCTTGATGCTGAATTTTCCTCTATTGGTAAATCTATTTTCAAAAGAACAAAAGATGATTTTGTTTTTGTTTCAGATGGCGACCTTATTGGAGCTATTACAAGATATGGATTTATTTCTCATTCCACTTTTGGTATAGTTGAGGCCAATATTTCTGGTGGTGATTTGCAAGATCTTGAAAAAAGGCTTTTAGCTCTATTTGAGTTAAGCTATTATGCTATAACGAAAAATAAGTGGTTCTAATAAAACACTGATGAAAGAAAAATTGTTCTTGGAAAACAGAAAAATAGAATATGGAAAGAAAAACTTCATAAACTTTTCAATTTGTGTGAAAATGAAACTTTTGGTTTGAATGTTCTTTTATGAATAAATCGGGGATTAATAAAATAAGGAGTATATGTGAACTTCCCTTGGTGGTAAAACTCCCAATTTTTTTCTTCTCTTTGTATGGACTATTCGGACCGTTCGTTAATCTTGCGTATCACATAAGCAAAAAAGGAGTTGGATTTGAAAACACTTTGAAATACTATTTCGGAAATCCAGATGAGATGATACCACCTTTGGGGTTAGTCTCTTTTCTTGAAGTTATGCATTTTCATACATGGAGTCAAGCAGCAGTTATTTTTATTCTCACTATCCTTTTTTCCTTAACCTGTTTTCATGAAAAACTAAAAGCTATTGTTATTGTTTTAACTTTTATTTCCTCTTTGGGACACATTTTTTTGCCAACCCTTACAAGATTTGTAAGTAAAAAATTTGTTTATCCCCTCTTTTTAGATACTGTCTTGCTTTCCGGCTGTATTGTCTTTTTATCTTTGTCTCTGATCTTTGAAGTTGTAAAGAGAAGAAAAAAAGAATAAGGAGTGTTGAGCAATTCCCGAGACAAAATATCATCAAAATTTTCTCTTCAAAATTTCAGGATGCAATCTATTTTTTTTGTTATTGGCATTCTTCTGTCTTTACCGAAGGCTCTTGAACTTATCTTAATTCCCGGTGGTGCCTGTCTTCTCTTATATTCTGCTTTCTCTACCATCTCTATAACTCTTTTTATTACTCCTTTATCTACACCTACTACTTTTTCTATGATTTCGGGCGGAGTATCTTTTTCTATGTAAAGTTTTAAAATTGCGTCAAGGATTCTATAAGGTGGTAAGTCATCTTCATCCTTTTGATTTGGTCTAAGCTCAGCTGATGGTGGTTTTTCAAAAACTCTTTTAGGTATTATTTCTCTACCTTTCATTTCATTGTAAAACTTTGCGATTTTATAAACATCTGTTTTGTAGAGGTCTTTTATGACTGCAAACCCTCCCGCAAGATCTCCATATAGTGTAGCATATCCTACACTCATTTCGCTTTTGTTTCCACAAGCTAAAACTATATGACCAAATTTGTTTGAGATTGTCATAATTATGTTTCCTCTTATTCTTGCTTGTAAATTTTCCTCGGCAGATGAAAATGGTGTTCCGGCGAAAAGTTCTGAAAGCTCATTCATAAAAGCTTCATAAATCCTCATTATTGGAATTTTCAAAAATTTTATTCCGAGGTTTTTTGAAAGTATTTCTGCGTCTTCAACTGAGTGATGTGATGAAAATTGAGACGGCATAGATATTCCAAGAACATTTTCTGGTCCTATTGCTTCTGTTGCGATGCATGCTGTAAGAGATGAATCTATTCCCCCAGATAGCGCTATAAGGGCTTTTGAGAACCTATTTTTTAAAATGTAGTCTCTGGTTCCTGTAACGAGTGCGCAAAAGACTTCTTCTTCCCATTTTGGAAAATCATAAATTTCATTTTTTGTTTCTCCATCTTTTTGGGTTATAGATAAATCTAAATTTATGACTTTGATTTTTGAATCGGTTGAAGGTTTCTCTGTTCTTCTTCGTGGGTCATGAACTCTTTTGAGATAAACTTGAGTTATATCTATATCTTTTATAAGTATGTACTCTTTGAAAAGAGGGGCTCTCGCTTCTGTATCTCCCCATGGCGATATTACAGATGAAGTCCCATCAAACACAAGTTCATCTTGACCGCCGACAAGGTTACAAAAAAGCACATATGATGAATAGTCTGCCGCCCTTGTTTTCATCATATCTTCTCTTATTTTTGGTTTTGAGATGTGATATGGTGATGCGGATATGTTCACAATTATTTCAGCTCCTCCTTCTATCGTGAGAGAAAAAAGGGGTTCTGTTGGGTGCCAAATATCTTCACATATTGATACACCTATTTTTACATTATCTTGTGTTTGCAAAATCAATTTTTCTTTTCCTGAGGAAAAATATCTCATCTCATCAAAGACTCCGTAGTTTGGAAGATGGATTTTTTTGTATTTATATATTTTTCTGTTGCACAAGATTGCTGCGCTGTTGTATATATCTTCTTCAAGATCAACAAATCCCAAAATTATTATAGCTCCGTCTGAAATTTCTTTTATTGTTTTCAAAGCTTCTCTTTGCTCTCTTATGAATTTAGTATTAAACACTAAGTCCTCTGGGGGATATCCACACAGTGCAAGTTCAGGAAAACAGATTAATTTTGCTCCCGCTTCTTTTGCTTTTCTTGCGAACTCTATGATTTTTTTCGCATTACCTTCTATATCTCCTACGAAAGAGTTTATCTGGCATAATGCAACTCTTACATACATTATATATAAATATAAGAAATGAATATTTCTTATAAATATATATAAGAATATTTTGTTTTTGATTTTATTTTTGTTTGCTTATTTGGAATTTGATTGCTAAATTTCACGCCGGTTAATTTTATTTTTCGTGACTACATTTCACATAATAACTATATTCCCAGAATTCTTTTCTTCTGTGTTGGAAGTTGGACTTGTAAAGAAAGCAAGAGAAAAAAAGATAATAGATTTTGTTTTTATAGATTTGAAAAGTTTTGGTGTTGGCAAACATAAAGTGATAGATGATAGACCGTATGGAGGAGGAGCAGGAATGGTCTTGCGTCCCGAACCCATTGTTTCTGCTTTAAGATCTGTAAGTTTTAGGGGAGATAAAAGAATCTCTATTCTTATGTCCCCTTCCGGAAATCTTCTCACACAGGAAAAGCTTGAAGAACTATCTTATTTTTCAGATATAGTTATTGTCTGTCCAAGATATGAGGGAGTAGATGAAAGAGTAAAAAAATTCATAGATGAAGATATTTCAATCGGAGATTATGTTATTCATTCAGGAGATGTGGCTGCTCTTGTAATCATAGAAGGCGTTGCAAGACTAAAGGAAGGATTTATGACAACCCCTATAAAAGAAGAGCTTACCTTTGGCATTTTAGATTTTCCTCAATTTACACATCCAAAAATTTTTGAAGATATGGAGGTTCCAGAAATTTTACTTTCAGGTCATCATGAAAATATAAGAAGATGGAGGATAGAGCAATCTGTAAAAAAAACTCTTGAAAGAAGACCCGATTTGGTTTTGAAATTTTTTATCAAAAAAGAAAACGAATTGAATTTACCCCCAGAAAAAAAGGAGATGATAAAAAGTTACCTTTTTGATGTTTCTTTTTGTGAAAGTAAAAGAGATCAATCGTTGGAAAAAGAAATCTTTCACATAATGGTAAATTATCTTATAAATATAAAAGAACTCTTTTCATATTGATATCAAATAAATAAAGGAAACTATTTTTCAAAAATAATGAAATATATTTTTTGTTTTTTTATTCTTTAATAACTGATATGAACAAATCAAAGAAAAATGAGAAGATGAGGAAAGAAGGAAAAACAGCGAAGGTAGAAACTAAAAAAGGGCAGAAAGGTTTGAAGGAAGAACTTTACCCGATAGAGCCTCACGGAGGGAAACTCGTAATAAGATATTCTCCAAAGAAACCAGAAAAAAATTACCCTGTAATAAACATATCTCGGAGAGAGTGGTGTGATCTCCAACTTATTGGAATCGGAGCTCTTTCTCCTCTTTCTGGGTTTATGTCAAAAAAAGATTATCAAAGCTGTGTTGATAGTATGAGACTTTCGGATGGAACCTTGTGGAGCATTCCGATAACACTTTCTGTTGATGATGAAAGCTACGCAAAGGTTAAAAAATCTGATGTTATATATCTGCAATATGAGGGAAAAATATGGGGAGAAATATTGGTTGAAGAAATCTACAAACCTAACAAAGAAAAAGAAGCTTTAAAAGTTTACGGAACCACATCAGAAGAACATCCATCTGTATCTTATCTTAAAAAGTCTGGATCAAGATATATTGGAGGAAAAGTAAATGTTTTTGAGATTGATAATTTCGGTTTCCCGAATGAATTTTTTACTCCGTTGGAGGTGAGGAAAGAATTTTTAAAGAGAGGTTGGAGGAAAGTTGTAGGATTTCAGACAAGAAACGCTCCACATAGGGGACACGAGTTCATTCAAAAATGTGCTCTTGAATTAGTAGACGGACTTTTTATAAATCCTCTTGTAGGAGAAACAAAATCAGATGATGTACCATCTGATAAAGTTGTTGAAACTTATAGAGTTTTGATAGAAAAGTATTATAACAAAAGTAGGGTTTTTCTTGGAATTCTTCCATCTGCTATGAGATATGGAGGACCTCGCGAAGCTGTCCATCATGCTATAATGAGGAAAAATTATGGTTGTACTCATTTTATCATAGGAAGGGATCACGCCGGATACAAGAATTTTTACGGACCATACGATGCTCATAAAATTTTTGAGAAGATAGATCCAAAGGCTCTTGGAATCACACCCCTATTTTTTGATAATGCTTTCTGGTGTAATATTTGTGGGGAGATGACAACTGAAAAGGCTTGTCCGCATCCGGCAGAAAGTAGAATCTCAATTTCTGGAACTCAGGCAAGAGCTATGCTATCTCGTGGTGAAAAGCCACCTTCTGAGTTTATGAGACCGGAGGTTGCAGAAATCCTTATAAATTTTTACTCTCAAAAAACTCAAAGTTAGTTTTGGAAATGAGATTTGATTTAAACAAAATTTTCACTGTGAAAATTTACAAATATTTTGAGGGATAGAGCATAAATCTTTTTTTATTTCTATATTAGTGGAATTTATCTCCCCAGTGATTTCAGTTGGGCACACAGGAGTTATTATTTGAAATTCTCCTCCTGACTCTTTTGTTTCGCTTCTTGCTCTAATATCAACATTATATGTAGATTTTTCAATACATCCGCTGTAAGATGTTATTTCACCTTTTATTGTTATATCAATTGTGTTTGTATTTTCTTTTTGATAGTATGCGTATTCAAAGTTTTGTAAATCTAAATCTATTTTATCTCCAAACTCCATATTTATTTTGCCCACTTTTTCTTGCTCTGTTCTTAATGCATATCCACCGTAAAATTTGATAGATGATATATTTGAGAGAGAAAGTGAAAAATATTGTGATAGTTCATCTTCTTTTCTTATGTGAAGTGACATATTTTCAAATACAAATCTGCCTCCTTTTAGTGATATTTCCCCTGAAAGTTCTATATTAATTTGAGGATAAGATATGGATGAGATTTTGATGCTTAGTATATATTTTGAAATTTGAGGTTGTATTTCTATCTGTCCTTTTAGTAAAAACGAATCTCCTATTTTGCATTTATCGTAAATTTTTTTATTATTTTCTTTTTTCATACAATCTGCTCCCTCTATTGAGATTATTGCTTCAATGATGTCTTGAATATTTTTTATAAAGTATGCTAATGTTGGAATAGAGTGGGCTATTCTTGCTATGATTTCTTCTGAAATAGATTTTTCATTCTTCTTAGAGCAATTCAAAGTGTTTGATATAAAGAAAAGAGTGAAAAAGAGAACAATTTTGAATACGTATTTAAAAGATTCTTTTTTCATCGCATAAGAATATAGTTCTCTTTTTTGGTATTTTGGAATTTCGGATATCATTTTTATTTTAGCTGTTTTTGATGTTTTGTTATCCTTTAATCTTTTGTTGCGTATTTTGTTATGAAAGATGTATCAAGTATTAACTCTGTGAGAGTTTTTGGAGAAGCTATTTTGATGTCATCGGGGACAGATTGTCCTGTTGTAAAGAATGCGATGGGTTTTTCTAAAAATGTTCCAATATTTATTATGGTTCCCGGAAATGAAGTTTCATCTACTTTTGTGAATATCAGATAATCAATTCCTGTTTCTGAAAACCCTCTTATGACATTTATCATTTCCTCTTCCCTTTGAGATGTAGATATGAGCAAGCAAGTCTCTACTTTTGCCTTACTTCCTATTTCTTTTATCAGAGAAGAAATCTTTTTTATATTTTTTGTATCGTATTGGCTTTTTCCCATTGTATCAACTACTATAAACTGAAATTTTGTAAGTTCATTCCATATTTTTTTGATTTCATCTTCCGTTGCAGCTACAAATAAAGGTATTCCCATAATATCTGCATATTTTTTTATTTGTTCTACTGAGCCAATCCTATATCTATCTGTTCCTAAAAGTGCAACTTTTTTGAACCCGGACATAAGATAAAGAGCAGCTATTTTTGCAGCAGTTGTAGTTTTGCCTACTCCTGTTGGACCAATAAGCACTAAAAACTTTGATTCTCCTCTGAAAACATCTATCAGAGGATTTTTAAATAGTAGGTAATTTTGAATGACTTTTGCAAATGATACTTGATCAATTTTACCTTCTTTTGATATTATATCTTCTGTTATAGATAATGCAATGTTCCTCTGAACTCCTTTTGATATAAGTTTTTTGAATAGAAAAAGACCGATTTTGGGAAGCTTTATTTCAGGTGCTGAAATCTCCTTTTTTGACATGAATTCAACATAGACTTTGAGGTTATAAAACTCTCTCTTTATCTCCTCAATTTTTTTTGATATTTCCGAAAGTAGTTCTATTTCGTATCCTTTATTTTCATAACCTTTATTTTCATATCTTTCTTGTTTTTCTTTTTCTTCTTTTTTTTCTTTTTCACTTTTTACTTCCAAATGTTTTTCTTGGAAAGCTAAATTCTTTGCTTCTATTACTTTTTGATTTTCTGAAATTTCTTTTCTTTTTTCCTCGTGATTTTGTGCTAATATACCCACTATTACCTCATAATACTTTTCTCCACCTATTTGTTTCTCTTCGTATCCAATCAGGATACCATTCCCGCCTGTATCCTCCTTTATTTTCTCAAAGATTTTGAGTAAGTTTTTCCCGGAAAATTTTTTTATTACAGAGTATTTCACAAATATAATTATACCATTTTTTGTATGCTCTATATAATGAGTTTACTGAGTGATTCATCTAGTCCGCTTGATATAAATTCGAGGCTTTTTGAACGAAAAATAAAATTTTTGCATGTTTTTTCTTTTGCTCGGAACTGCGTAAGTGTAGGAAGAAATGTAAAAATAATAGGTGAGGATTTAAATATACCGGTTTTCAGGAGAAGAACAGGGGGAGGAGCTGTCTTTCATGGTGAAATGAAGGATTTATGTTTTGCCTTTACTTTTGAATCTCAAAGGGGAATGAAGGATATTTTTTCTTGTGTGGGGAATATTGTTGGTGAATTTATTTTAAATGAGTTCAAATTACCTGCGGTTGAAGTTAAAGAAAATGGAGATGTCATTTTTAACAAGATTAAAATAGCTGGAATATCTTCTGCAAGATCTGGGAAATTTTTTTTATTTGAAGGGTGCATTTTAATTTTACGGGATTGGAAAAATTTGGAAATGAAAAATTTGGAGATTCCACATTTTTTTGATGGGAAATTTTCAAGTTTTTGTTTTAATTTTTGGGGACAAAAAATGGAAAATTTGGAAAATTTTTGCAAAGTTTCTTTTTCTCTTTTTTCTTTTCTTAAACAGAAAATCGCTTCATTATAGGAGTTTTGTAGAAAAGAATTAAAATTCAATTCAAAATTTTTCTTTTTTTCTATTTTTATTTTTGATCGTTTTTTATTATTTCTGAAAATTTTGTTTTTCTCATTTTATAATGGAAAATGTTATAATTTATAATGTGAAAGAAATAACAGATAATGCATTTGATATAATTATTTTATGAAAAAATTTTTGCAAAATTTACACCTTTTTGCAAAAATGATTAATAAAATAATTATAATTATATTATAAATTATGGAAGAAAAAGTTGAGAGAGAGAAAATTAGAATAGACAACAAAAGTGGGCTTATAATTGTTGATGTTCAAAAAGACTTTACTCCCGGGGGAGCACTTGCCGTTCCAGAAGGAGATAAGATAATTCCAACAATAAACAAATATATTGAGGAATTTAAAAAAGCAGGGGGAAAAGTGTTTGCAACACGAGATTGGCACCCTGAAAACCACATATCTTTTAAAGAAAGAGGAGGACCATGGCCACCTCACTGTGTTCAAAATACTGAAGGGGCGGAGTTCCATCCCGATCTGAAACTCCCAGAAGATGTTGAAGTGGTTTCAAAAGCGTATGAACCAGATAAAGAGGCTTATTCAGGATTTGACGGAACTGACCTTGAAGAAAGATTAAGAAGGTATGGTATAGAGAAAGTGTTTGTTTGTGGGCTTGCAACAGATTATTGTGTTAAAAATACAGTCCTTGATGCTGTTTCAAGAGGCTTTGAAACATTTTTACTCACTGATGCTATAAAGGGAATTGATGTGAATCCCGGGGATTCTGAAAGAGCAATAGAGGAGATGAAGCAAAAAGGAGCTAAACTTTTAAACCTTGACGACCTTGAAAGAGTTGGGGTTAGGGAAGAATTGGAGAGAAAAGTTGAGGAAATAAAGAAGTTAGCAGAAGAAAAAGCAGGAGAAATATCTGCTCAGGTTGCTCAGAAAGTTGAGGAAGCAAAAAAGAGGATAAAAAAGGTAGTTGAAAAGGAGAAAAAGGAGTTAAGGAAGTCTATTAGGAAAGCTGCGAAAGAAGTGAGAAAATCAATCGGGAAGACTGCGAAAGAATTAAGAAAGACGGCGAAGAAGGCAGAGCGTGAAATAAAAGGTAAGGTAAGGAAGGCGGTGGAGAGCGTTGCAAAAGTAGTAAGCGAAGCTGCTAGCAGGTTGAAAGTAGGTAAGATGAAATTACAAAAAAAGAGATTACAAGAAAAACCACAAAAAGTAGCGAAGGAAGGAAAGGAGGAGAAGAAGAAAGTTTTACCCGGGAGAAGCATCTCCCGGGCGATAAAAAAAGGGAAAGGAGGTGGAAAGGCTATGGCTACAAAGAAAACAGCAAAACCAAAAGCCAAAAAAACAACAACAGCAAAAAAAACATCAACAAAGAAAAAATAAATAAAAAAATAAGGGGGAGTTAAAATCTCACCCGGGAAAAATACCCGGGTTTAGGGGAAACTCCCCCTTTTTATATTTTAATAATTTCTTGGAAGATGTAGGAATTTTCCTTTTCTTTTAAGTTTTATCATTTAGATTAACAGCGATTTTCCTTTCAGGAGAGAATTTACAAAACTCTTTTTAACCTATGTATACACTAAATTTATAGCTTTTTGGTAAAGTTTAGAGGGATAATATAATAAATAAACTTTATGAGGGTACCTCTGAATTGGTTGCGTGATTTTGTAGATTTAAGTGATCTGTCTCCCGATTTTATTGCAGAAAAACTAATTATGAGAGGAATAGAAGTTGAATCTTGGTCCAAAGTTGCTAATTTTGCAGAACAATATAAAATAGTTGAAGTTATTGATATAAAACATGTGGAGGGAGTAAGGTTACCCGTATGTACGATATATGATGGCCAATCAAAATATCAGGTTGTATCTGGGGCTCCAAACATAAAAAAAGGAAAATTTGTATATGCTCCTCCCGGAAGCAAGGTTATAAAAAATGGTGAGATTATAGAGTTAGGCATAAAAAAAATAAAGAACGTAGAATCTTTTGGAATGCTGTTATCTCCTGCCGAAATAGGATTTCCCGGGGGAGAAGAAGATAGGTTACTTGAAGTTAATGAGGAAGTGGAGATCGGTGAGAATTTTGGAAAAGTTTTTGATCTTCCAGATATTGTTTTTGATTTGTCAATAACTCCGCAAAGAGGTGATCTTCTATCTATCTTTGGAGTTGCATCCGAGCTTTCCGCTATTTTCAAAAGAGAGATGAAGAAAATTTTTCCTGAAGAAGTTTTTTATGATATTCATCAAACTTTGGATTTTTTTGAAAGGGAACTTAAAGGAATTCCAAGAAAAGGTTTTCAGTTAAAAGTTGAGAGTGAAAGATGTCCTTTATATATCGGTATTTTATTTTCAGGTGATCTAAAAAGTAGGATTTCTCCCCCCAAAGTAGTTTCACGCCTTTATCTTTGTGGAGCTCGTCCTCTGAATCCAATAGTAGATATAACTAACTACATTATGTTTGAATTTGGGCAACCAACTCATGCTTTTGATTTTGATAAGATAAAAGATGGAATTGTTGTGAGGTTAGCAAAAGATGGAGAGAATTTACTATGTCTTGACGGAAAAAAGAGAACTCTTTCGCAAGATGATTTGATTATTGCAGATTTTGAAAAGCCGGTGGCGATAGCGGGTGCTGTTGGTGGTGAAAACACAGCAATTGATGATAAAACTCAAAATGTCCTTTTAGAAAGTGCTTTCTTTTTGCCTTCTTCTGTGAGGAGAACTTCAAAACGACACAATATAGAGACAGAATCAGCTTACCGTTTTGCAAGAAGGGTTTCTCCGCATTTTGTTTTGTTAGCTCCTTTGAAAATAAGAGAATTATTTCAAAATTTAGGATTATATCCGCAGGGTTTTGATTTATTTGCAAATCTTGATTATTTTGGGCAGACAAGAATTGAGTTTGATACAGATTTTGTAAATGATTATGCCGGAACAAATTTGAAAGAAGATGAAATTCTTGAAGCTATAAAATCGCTTGGAATAAAAGTAGAAAGAAAGGTAGGAACGAAAATTTTATGTATTCCTCCGCTCTCTCGTGGAGATTTGAAGATAAAAGAAGATATAGTTGAAGAAGTCCTGAGATTTTATGGATATGAAACTATTCCTTCATCTTTCCCGTATATTCCTTCGTTTTTTGTTGAAAGTTTTGATGATGTCAAAAAAAGGATTTTGAAAGAAAGAATAAAAGATTTTTTTGTCTCTATTGGTTTTTCGGAGGTGAAAACTTATCCGTTTTCTCATGCAGGAGCTTTAAAAATAAAAAATCCAATAGATAAAAATTTACCTTATCTTTCTCCAAATCTCAGAGAGAAAATTTTAGAGGTTATACTAAACAACCTGAAAAAGGGTTGGGAAAATGTTAGGGTTTTTGAAATAGATAAGGTATTTCCAGAGGAAGAAAAAGAATCTTTGTGTTTTGGGGCGGCGGGTAAAGCATATCCTGAACTATGGAATTCAGAAAAAAGAAAAATAGATATATTTGACATAAAGGGTATAGTAGAGACTTTATTTCAAGATGATGTTTCTTTTCTGCCGAAAAAATCAGATGATATTCTTTCTTATTCATTCTCAATATTACATAAAGAAAAAGAAGTTGGAATTATCGGAGCGTTTTTGGAGAAAAAATTGGGTTATGAAATTTTTATCTGTGAGATTGATTTTGATTCTTTAAGCTATGAAAACTTTTTTGATCTGAAAACAGGTAGTTTTTATTCTGATTTACCACTACTTCAAAGAGATGTATCTTTTTTTGTTCCAGAAGGTATGAGTTGGTCTGATATAAAGCAGGCTTTTTTTGTTGAAAATGTAGTTGATGCTTTCGTTTTTGATGTGTGGCAAGAGGAGAAGAAAAAAAGTTATGCTGTGAGATTTATCATAAGGCAACCTAAACTTCTAAACTCTGATGAGGTAAATATTATAATTGAGAAGATAATTTCTAATTTGAGAAATCTTGGTATTGAAGTAAGAGCTGCAAAATAAAAAGAAATCTTTCAAATGAAAGCTAACCTTTCAAAAAACACAAAAATTTTTATGAGAGGATAAATTAAATTTTAGAAAATATGAAACAGAGTATAGCTATAACTGGAATAAGGGAGTTTTTGGGTGCTAATCTTCTCATAAGGTTGCAGAACATACCGGATGTGAAACTTACTTTAATAGAGAGGTTTAAACCAAGTTTTGTAAATGATAATGTCGCTTTTTATAGAATAGATTTGACTGATCCGCGAGCTGATATCAAGATTTATGAAGCTCTTGAAAGGGAAAATGTAGATACATTTATTCATCTTGCATTTTTTGAAAGTCATGTTCCTTTTAATTATTCGTATGCTCACGAGGTCCAAGTTATAGGAACTTGGTATATTCTGAACGCTTGCGCTAAAAAAAAGATAAGGAAATTCATTTTATCTTCAACAACAGAGGTTTATGGAGCAGATCCGATGAATCCAAATCTCATAAAGGAGGATGCTCCCTTGCGTATAAGACCTGATTACAAATATATCAAAGATAGAGTTGAGGCTGAGGAGCTAGTCAAAAAATTTGCGAAGAAAAATCCTAATACAAAAGTTTTCATTCTGAGAAAGTGTCCTGCTCTTGGTGATAAAGTAAAAAATTTCATGACATGGTATCTTTCAGGAGCTATTATATGTTCTGTTTTGGGGTTTGATCCTATGATGCAATTTATACATCAGGAGGATTTGATTGAGTCTCATCTTAAAGTTGCTCTTTTAGACGAAGCACCGGGAGGAATATATAATATAGCTGGGAGGGGAGCCTTACCACTTTCTTACATAACAAGACTTATGGGGAAAATAAATATTCCACTCATTTACTCTTTTGCTTATTTATTGTTTTATATTTTGCGAGCTGCTCGTATTGCTCCTTTTCCTCCTCAACATATAGATTACATAAGATTTACATTTGTTGCTGATGGAACAAAAGCAAAGGAGAACTTGGGATTTATACCTAAATACTCAACGAAAGAAGTGGTAGAAGAATTCGCAGGATATGTGAAACTCAAAAAAGCAAGAATAAAGCAAGATTAATCGGATTTTTGGCTTGATGATTCTATCTTTTCAAATATTTTTTCAATTTTTTCTTTGTCTATTTTTCTTGAGCCAGATAGCATACAGCTACAAATTCCTTTTTCTTCGTTTATTTTTTCTGCATTTTTGTTTAGCTTCCTCAAAATTGGGTAGATTACATAAGCAGAATAAGATAATGGACCAAAATTTCTGTTTTTCATGAGTTTGAAAACTGCTTCTTCTCCCCAGAATAACCCGTCATCATCTAAAAGATATAGGGCAAAGGGAAATTTTTCTCCACCAAATATATCTGAAAGTATCTCATAACTTTCTTGTATCGGAAAAGTTATTATACCGAGTTTCCGGAAAAATTCCGCTGCTCTTTTGCAAAAGTTACAGCTTGAATCATATATGATGATTTCTTTTCTACTATTTTTCATCTTTTGTTGCAATAATTACAATATATATATAAGTAAGATTAAAGAGAATGGCAGTTATTCAAAAAGAGATAGAGCTTGAAGGGACAAGAGGTAAGAAAAAGGTAATAGCTTTATTTGATAGTGGTGCAACTTATTCTTGTATAACACCTCAACTGGCACAAGAGTTGGAACCAGTTTTACCTTTGCCGAAACCTTTGGAGTTTGAAACGGCAAAAAACGGCGAAAAGGTCGTAGCAAGGGGATATGTGAGACTTAACTTTTATATTGAAGGATATAGGTTTTCAGATGAATTTATGGTTATAGAGAATTTATCTGAGCCGGTAATTATTGGAGCAGCGACATTACAAAAATGGAGGATGAAGTTAGATTTTGAAAACGACACAGTAATTATTGACCCAAGAACGACAAAATTGAGGCTTATATAATTGAAACTCATATAAATCACGTAAAGAATGATTTGAAGCTTTCTAAGATTTTTCTTATACTTAGTGATGTCAAAACAGAAAGAGCAGGAACAATTGTCCAGAACAATATTATTGTTATTATGAATTTGTTTTCTATTGCTTTTTTGCCTTTGCGAGCAAACTCTATTCCCATCATGCCTGATGTTATGGTTTGATTTATTGAAACTGGTATCCCCAAGATTGATGCAATAATTAAGAATGTTCCTTCAACAAATTGTAAAAATGCGGCTCGTAAAAGTCCAAGATTTGTTATTTTTGTTCCCACAGTTTTTATTATGTTTTTTGAAAATATCAATCCACCTAATGCCATAAATAATCCAGCAAAAAATAGGCTTTCTTTTATTCCAGTTATTTTGTATGCAGAAACTATTCCGAAAGAGTTTGCTGCATTGTTTGTTCCTGCGGAGAATGAGAAATATACGCCCATCCCTACTGTGAAGGTTTTTATGATAAAAACTATCTTGGTGTTCTCTCTTATTTTTGAAAGGAGATCTACGATTTTCAGATAAATCAACTTCTCAAATAGATAAGCTATTACAAAAATAACAAAAGGCGTTGTTATCCACCATATGACTATTTGAAGAAATTTTTCTGTGTTCAAAGATTTCTCATATATCCCAATTCCTACAACGGATAGAACTACGATTTCAGTTGTTGATATGGGAACATGAAGGGAGTTTGCCAATATTAAAAATAGGATTGAGTTTATGTAAAAGGTGAAGGCATTTATTTTTGTGTCAAATGTCCCCTCAGATACTATACCTTTTGATATTGTTTTGAGAACATTTGAACCTAAAAAGTATGCTCCTAAAAATATTGCAGCACTACCTAAAATTATAAGATATTTTCTTCTCATTACCCTTGCGGAATACGAGGGGCTCATAGCTACTGATATGTTAGATGTACCTATTGATGCTGCAAGAGCACAAGCTAAGCAGAATATCAATATATTTTCTATACTCAACAGCATTTTATATCCGCCATCTTCTCTTATTTTTTGTGTTGTATTTTAACACAAAAATTATTTTTTTTAAAGCAAAAATTGTTCCTTAAAACAAAGTGTTGTTTTAGGTTTCAGCTTGTTATATTTTTCTATTTTCTTCTGAAACTTCCTGAAACTTGGAAAGCAAATAAAAATCAAGATAAAAAACTTTCTTGATTTTATGGATAAAACCCGATTAATAATTTATCTTACGGGTGGTATAGCTACGGGAAAATCTACGGTTGCAAAAATGTTTTCTGAACTTGGAGCTTATGTAATAGATGCAGATAAAATAGCTCACAAGGTTATGATGAAAGGAACACAAGCTTATAACAAAATAGTTGAAATTTTTGGGAAAGATATATTAGATGAAACCGGTGAGATAGACAGAAAAAAATTGGGAAAAATAGTTTTCAAAGATAAAAGCCTTCTTGCAAAGCTTGAAGAAATAACTCATCCGGAAGTTTTATCTTATATGGCTCGGGAGTTAGCTGATTTGAAATCTGATATAGTTGTTATTGAGATACCATTAATATTTGAGAAAAGGCTTGATTTGCATCCTACTGTGCTCGTTTATGCTCCACGCCATATCCAGAAAAAAAGACTGATTGAAAGAGATAATATTTCGGAGGAAGAAGCGGAAATGAGAATTTCTGCTCAAATGGATATAGAAGAGAAAAAGAAACTCGCAGATTATGTCATAGATAACTCAGGTCCAATTGAAGATACAAAAAGGCAAGTCAAAGAAATCCTTGAAAGAATAATAGTTAGTATGCATCAGCAAAAAGAAAAACCTGGTTGAGAATTCAAAAAAATTTTTTCGTAATTAAAATAGATTTTATGGGAAATTTTCTATTGAGAAAGTCATTAAAAGCAAAAGGGAAAATTTTGGCTGCTGGAATATTTGTTTTTGGTCTTTATCTTTCTTCTGTTTTTGTTTCGCAGTGTAAAAAAGAGAGTTCAAAATCTCCTCCTCCAACTCAAGTGGGAGGACTTCCTGTTATATCAGATAAAGATATCGTAAAAGCTCCAAAGCTTGATGAAGCTATATCAGAGGTTTCTCCTCCACAGAGCATAAGCATTAGGGTTTTGAAAAAGGAAGATATAAAAGAGTTGAATCCAATACCACCTGAATATGGTGGAGCTTTTAAAGCGAAAGAAGGTGATATTCTTGTGGAAACAGAAAAAATAAGAGCTATAATTCAGAGACCATCAAAAGAAATAAGAGAAATAGGAGTATCTACTTATGCTGGAAATATAATAGATGTTGATATAAAGAGAGAAGATGGTAAGTTTCACGATATTCTTGGTGAGGAAAATTGGTTCTGGTTTTTGGGACATACTATAAAACCCCAAAAAATAGGAGTTCTTGAAGGGAAACAGAATGTTATAGTTGTTCTTGGAGAGCTTGACCTTCTTGATTATATAAACGCTAATGGTCTTGCGGGAACTGTTTTTAAAAGATTTATACCAAATTATGAGCTCCCATTCAAAGTAGATGAAGTAAAACCTCTCAAAGTTGCAAAATATTTCGTTTTTTCTGACGGACGCTATATCAAAATAATTGATGTTGCATGCAGTACTTCTGAGGAGCCAATAGAAAAATTTTTCTTTGCAGATATAATTGATTCGGGAGGTTCAGGTGAGTTCTTTATTCCTTCGTCAGACCTTCAAGGATTTGGATATGTTAGCCCTTTGCCAACAGGTCTTTCTGTATTCAGAATGTCAAGTTTCGCTTTTGTATCAGAGGAAGTTGATTCATCTTATGGAATATTCCACTTCAAAGACGGTAACTTTACAGATGATAATGTTGTTCTCGTTGTTTCTGGTGTGGCTCTTTTGGGATACGGTATGCTTGATGGGGACCCACTAAACTCTTTACTTCAAGTTGCTATGGGTACATCTTCAAGATTTATAGAGATAAAGCCAAAAGAATGTATTATGAACCAAAAATATTTTGTAGTTGGTAATGGTTCTCCTTCTTCTTTATCTGACGAATTCTTCAGAATAAGGCAGAAAAGAGAGAAATTTAATTTATACGAGGTTCAAGGAAAAGTTAATGTTGATAATTTACCCTATTTGCCTTCCCGTCCTCGTGTTGCTGTATTCAAAGGGAATGAGCTTATTACAACAGCAATTGCTGACCAGCGCGGAAATTTCAAACTACTTTTACCAGAAGGTGAATATAAATTCATAGCTGAACTCAAAGAATTACCACCTTCGCAACCTAAAATTGTAAAGGTACCAGAGCAACTCAAAGTATCATTTGATCTTGGAAGTGTAGCGAAAGTTATTGTTTCTGCTGTTGAAGTTTATGAAAAAGACGGGAATATAGTGGAAAAGAATATACCTGCAAAGGTTTCATTTTTGTGCGTTGGTCCATGCCCAAAAAAAATATGCAAGGGTAAAGAGTGTGAGGTGAAATCAACTTCTTTTAGAGACTATGTGTATGATCCTTTACCAGAAGGAGTTCAGGAAGTTGTTTTTTTGGCAAAAGGAGAAAGAACGGAGGTAAATTTACCTCCCGGAACATATAAAATCGTTGTTTCTCGCGGAATGGAGTATTCAAGATATGAAAGGGAAATTTCTTTGAGTCCGGGATCTGAAACTGAAATAAAGGCTATTTTACACAAAGTTGCCGATACTCCGGGATGGATTTCTGCTGATACTCATGTTCATGCTGTGAACTCTCCGGATAGTCCAGTGTCTCTTATAGATAGGGTTATAACATTTGCAGCGGAGGGTGTAGATGTTATAATATCAACAGATCATGATTGGCTTACAGATTATGAGCCTGCAATTCAGCTTGTTGGAGTTTCTGAGTTTTTGGCGTCACTTGTAGGTCAGGAAATAACAACTTTTTCTTATGGTCATTTTAACGCTTATCCACTCAGAAGAGATGAGACAAAACCATCAGATGGCGCTCTTGACTGGGCTGAAAAATATGATAGATTCCAAAAGTATGGAATTCCGGAGAGTGAGAAAGAAAAATATAGGTTCTTGCGTTCTTTGCATCCAAGAGAAATTTTCAAAAATGCTCATCTTATGAAACCAGATAACCTCAAAAGGAATATAGTTCAAGTCAATCATCCTCGTTCAGGAGGAATGGGATATTTTGATTATGTTCTTGTAGACACTCTCAATTTCACAACCACGCAGGACCCTTGTATGCACAGAATATTCCCTCCTCAGGGACAGTGTGGAACATCAAAGGAAATAGGAGGTAAAGATACAGGTCTTTTCATTCCATTTGAGATTCTTGCAGATATGAATAATTTAGAAAGGTTTGACGCAATAGAAGTTTATAACTCTTACTATGAAATTCCTACGGTAATTAACGATTGGTTCACTTTCTTAAATCACGGTATTCACATAACAGCTGTTGCTTGTTCTGATACGCATCAGAAAGTCCAAGTAATATCTGGTATAGGAAGAACTTTTGCTTGGGTTGGACCTGGGAACGATTTACCTCAGAAGTTCAGGGAAGATGTACTTGTGCAATCTACTTTTGTTGATAGCATGGCTGATGGTAAAGTTTTTATAACGAACGGCATAATTCTTGATGAGTTTAAAGTTTGTGGATTTCGCGGAGGCGGGGAAGTTTGTGCTGAGATGGGGAGATCAAATATGAAAAACATAACATCTGGTTTCAAGGTAAAGCTCAAACTAAAAAGTGCAGATTGGGTTGACTTTGATACTTTGAGAATTTTTATAAACACACCAAAGACTGCTGTGAAATCTGGTGAAGCTAAAACAAATTTACCCGAACCATTTTTTGTCTCCGAAATTACACCTTACATATCTGAGAAAAATATAGGTGGTATTTCTTTCAAGTGGAGAGAGTTTTCAATTGATTTACCTATAGCTCCACCGACAGATGACTTTTGGGTTGTTGTGATGGTAAGTTGTGAGAAAAAATGTGAGCCAAATCCTATGTTCCCCGTTATAACGGATAAAAATGTAAAACCTATACTTATTACAAATCCGATATATATAGACCAGAATGGTGATGAAAAATTTACGCCCTCAAAACCAACATACGCAGATTCAGGGATTTCCCGCAGAGCGCCTGATTTTAAAACAAAAGAAGATGTCAAAAAGCTTGATAAGAAAAAATTGAAGGAGCTTTTCATTAAAGCACTGGAAACACTGCATATACATTAATTAGAAGGTCAAAAATTCTATCAAATATATAATTAAAACGATAGTTACGTGTTATTGAGTGGTGTTATAACAATAGCTTGTTTTTTTAATCTATAATTTCATCTAAACTGAAAATTTTTTCAAAGAATATTCCTTGCTCTTTTACTTTTTGTCCTCCGCCTCTATCTATTATTGCTATTACTCCTTGTGTTTCAATACCATTCTCTTTTAGTTTTTCTATTGCGTTCAGTGTTGTTTTTCCTGTTGTTATTACATCTTCTAAAAGTATTACTTTTGTTAATTTTGGACCTTCTATTATTTTTGATGTGCCGTAATCTTTTGGATTTTTTCTCACTATTATACCTTGTGATTTGAATCCTCTCTGATGCATTTTCATCACAGCTGCTGCAACGAGTGGAACTCCACCGAGTTCTACTCCAGCAAAGTTGTATAAACCTATCTTTTGAGCTATGTCGCATATTATATCAGATACCATATCAAGAAACTCACCCTCACCGGAGACCATTTTTATATCTATGTAGATATTTGATTTTTGACCTGATGAGAGAACGAAATCTCCTTTCAGAACAGCTTTCTCTTTTATTATTTTTTTCAGTATATCTTTTTTTTGTTCCATCTATTTTTTGATGTGCAAATTAAAGATTTACAAAGCATTTTATCTAAAAAATCTTCATTATTATTATGTCTGAATTTGAGCTCTTTTGGGTAATATACAAAATTTTCTCTGATAACCTACTAAAACCTCAAATATCTTTCCAATGATGATATTCAAAATCACTTTACCTGGTTTATAGATCTCCTGGGCAAACTCATTTCCATATTTATCCTTTTAAGGGGGAAATTTTGTGCTGATAAATGACTATGATCCAATATTGTACCAATTTCAAGCGGAAAAAGAGGATAAATTTGGGTGAGATTATATTATACGGGGACTAACGGTTTGGGTGGTGAAAATAGGAAAGATTTAACCAAAAAGGAAGATACATCTGATATAAAATCGGAGCAGAAAATTCAAAAAATGCAAAAAACCAAAAAAGAAAATAAAAGAAAATTAATTTTAATATATATATTTTAGCCGAGGTGGCGGAATTGGAAGACGCGGGAGACTCAAAATCTCCTGGGGCTAAAAACCCCGTGCGGGTTCGAGTCCCGCCCTCGGCACATTTTTTATTGAACAATCATTCAATTTTTCTGATTTTTAACGCACTCTTTTTTCAAAACTTATAATTGAAAATTGAAATCTAAATAAAAAATAAAAAAGGAGGTAAAACTTATGGCGACCGGAAAGAGTCCAGAAGAATTAAAAAAAGAAGTAGAGGAGGCAGCAAAAGCAGGTGATAGAAAGAAAATAATGGAAATAGGCAAAGATGCAGATCCAGAAGAAGTATACACCATAATACTTCCAACAGCAGCAAATGCGAACCCAGAAACACAGCAAAAATTGCAAGGGGTGGATGCAATTGTAAAGTTCGTTATAGAAGGTGAAGGAGGAGGAACATTCTGGATAAAAGTATCCGGTGGAAAAGTGGAGGGAGGAAAAGGAGAGCCACCAGAACCTGCAAAAGCAACCATAACCCAAAGCATAGATACATTCAGAAAGATCCAAGCAAGACAACTTGATCCTCAGATGGCATTTATGCAAGGTCTCCTGAAAATATCAGGAGATATGGGAGTTATAATGAGACTTGCTCAACTTATGAGATAAAAAATAAAACGGAGGGGGAAGTATAAAGAAGTATAAAATAAATAAAGACAAAAAACTCCCCCTCCCCCAATTTATGTTTTCAAAAGAAAGAGCATTAGTTATAACAAAAAAGAATAAAGGTGAAGATTTGTATATATGTTTGTTAGGGGAGGAGAGTGGAATATTTTGGTGTGTCGCAAAGCACGCCAGAAAAAGTAAGAGAAGATTTCTTAACATCTTAGAGCCTCCATCTTTAATTCAAGCATATCTACGTAAATCTAAGTTCTCTCAAAACATCATAATTGAAAAAGCCGAATTAGAAAATTTGTTTGAGGAAATAAAAAATTCACTTCTGAAAATTTTGATAGCGTGGTTTTCCCTTGAACTTACAAGAGCAGTTTCATTCTCAAAAGATACTTTTGAAGTGCTTCTTAACTTTCTTCTAAAAATTTCCAAGGAAGATGAATATGATCTAAAAAAAGAATACGAAAAAATAATTTACAAATTCGGGCAGGAAGTGCTTGAAAAAGAAGGTTTTATAGTAAGTGGGAAAAATGGCAGTCAAAACTCAGCCAATCTGAAATTTATTGAAAAAACATTAGAGGAAATATATGGTCGTAAGCTAAAACTTTTCTCAATTTTAGATCTGATAAAAAAAGTAGCAACAGAGGATGATGAAATTAAATGATGAAATTATTTATCTTTTAATTGATTATTTGTTTTGTGATTGATTTATTTGTCTTTCTTTCAAGATAGTGAGTATTCTTGCTATTTCTTTTTTTGTTTGTCTTATTTTTGCAGAATTTCCTCTACCTTCAAGCTTTATAGCCGTTCTCAAACCGAAAAGTTCTTTCTTCAACTCCGAAAGCCTTGAAATCAGTTCTGCGTCCGACATTCTTCTCAAAAGTTCAAGCTGTTCCTTCCTTTTACTCATAGCTTTTAATCTAAAAATAAGCTATAAGATTTTGTTATTTTTGATTTTCTTCACTATTTTTGAGTTTTTCTTCTTTTTCAAGTCTTCTTTTTCTCCAATCTGGTATTATTTTTTGTTCGGATCGCTCAACAGCAAGAGCATAAGGAGGCACATCTTTTGTTATAGTTGAGCCGGCACCAATATAAGCGTAATCTCCTATTTTCAAAGGAGCTACAAGCATAGAACCAGAACCTATGAAGGCAAAATCACCTATATCTGTTGGATTCTTTTTTAACCCATCCCAATTACAAGTTACTGTCCCAGCTCCAATATTTACATTCTTTCCTATCTTCGCATCTCCTATATAAGAAAAATGTTGAATTTTTGAGTTTTCTCCAATTTGAGAGTTTTTTATTTCAGCAAAGTTTCCAATCTTCGCTCCCCTTCCAACGGAAACACGAGGTCTCATTCTCGCAAATGGACCAACTTGGACATCCTCTTCTATTTCAGCTCCCTCAATATAGCAATAAGGTAAAATACGAACTCTGCTTCCAATCTTACTTTTTATAATATGATTTCCAGGGTAGATTACAGAAGATTCTCCGATAAATGATGATATAATGAAAGTATCTCCGAATATTACTGCATTCTTTTCTATTTGGGAATCAAAAGAAATAAAGGTTTCATCTGGTGAAACCAAAAATGCAATCTGGGATACCTCATCGTTTTTTATCTTTTTTGATATATGAAGAGCTCTTGTCCAATCTGACTTTGTTTTTAACCTAAAAGAAAAAGGTGCTCTGAAAATTTCTTTTTTATCTCTTTTGGGTTCATGATCCAAAGATATGATAAAACTTTCAGATTCAGAACACAAAGAAAACTCTCCTCTTCCCAAATTTTTTCTCAATATAAGACTGAAAATAGCTTTTGAACACTCATCAATAAAATCCGGATGTGGTGGAACAAAGCTATCTTTGAAAATAAAAAAGAAAACCTCTGGTACTTCAATATGTATGCCTCTTTCACTCTCAACTTCCAAAAATTTCTTTATATTATCACTCAGCCTTTCAGCAGTAATTTTAGCTATATCTGGAAGAGAAATCCCAATTATATCGGGAAACTCCTCACCTTCTTCTATGAGAACTACTTTCAGTTTAAAACTCATACTTTACAGAATAAAAAATTCATCCTAAAAAAATAATTTTTGAAATTAAGTTTTTCAGTAAAACTAAGTTTTTACTTTACTATCCCCAAAACTCTAAATCCCCCAAACCCGAAAATTAGAGAATACCCTATACCAGAGAAAAATCCTATAGCTTCTCTCACATTTTTTACATATTTTGGTGGAATATATAATATATCACCGGGGGTGAGATATATATTCTGAGTGAAATCTCCTTCCTTTATTATTTTTTCTATGTTGACGCTATAAATATCACTTGACTTTTTTGCTTCATTCCATCTTATAACATAGACACGAGAAAGTTTATTATCTTTTGGTGAAACTCCTGCTATTATAACTGCCTCAAAAACACTTAGAGGTCTTTGAACATAAATTACGCCTATACTTTCATCTTTGACAACATAAATTTTTTGGCTTTTCATTTGTCTAACAAAAACTGCAACATAAGGTCTCTTTATATATTCAGAGAAAATTTTTTGTAATTGCATCTTTAAACCAATAGATGTCATGCCAACAACATAGTACTCACCTACCAAGGGTATCAGAATTCTTCCCTCATCATCTACCTCATATGTACCTGAAACTCCTATCTCATCAGGAACAAGTTTTATTTCAATAATATCTCCTGGTCCTATTGGGTATCTTGTCTCCGGAGTAATAAATGGTCCGGGCGGCAGAGGTGGGGGTTCTTTATAACATCTTAAAGCAAGAGTACATAAAAAAATTAGAACCGCAAACGAAATTTTATACAAAACTATTTTTCTTTTTCCATCCATATCCAGAAGTCAAAATCTTTTTATATAATGAGAAATTCCAAACAATATGTTATATTTCGGTAGCTCATCTGCAACAATATTTATAGGAAAATCAAGAAAGAAGGAAAAACTTTTGCTTATCTTTGTCTCTATGCCTAACATCAAGGAAAACTCGCCTTTTGCATTAAGTTTAAGAAAATCAAACTTTCCCGGTTCTTTTCTCAACCACATAACATTTATAACTGTTCCTAAATAAGGAAAAATCTGATCATTTATTTCTCTGAAATTGAAAAATAATCCATATCCTGTTACAGGAACAATATCTTTTTTCTCCAATCTCCACACTCCCTGAAATTCAAATGTTCCTTGAATATCTTCATCAAATTCTCCGGGAGAAAATTTTATCTTACCGACACCACTTGCTGGTGGTATTCCTCCACCGCCCCCAACAGAATAAAAGATGTTTCTTTTCATGCACGAAAAAAATGAAAGATTGAGAAAAGTTAGCAAAAATAGATAACTCAAAATACGGAATTTTTGTGATCTTTGATTAACTATCTGCATAACCAAAAACAAGTGTTTATTACTATTATTTATTTTTTATTACTATTATTTATTTTTTATCAATTTGTTGTAATGTATTCACCTTTTAGTCTTTTTATAAATTCTTTCGGAAAATCAGGAAGTAAAATTGACATTTTACGAAAGGGAAATCTTAACGCAACGGATAGAGCAAAAATTTTGTCTTGATATGGAATCATGAAAAGATAATCTCTTAACCTGAAAAGAAAAAAAGGGGATGAGACAAAACTTGATACTAAGCGAGAATAAAGAACAGTTGATTTTTTAAATTCTCCCAGCCAGTTTGGTTCTTTCAAACCGAATACCTTTACTGCCCCTAAAACACCGATAAGTAAAAAATTCACAACTTTGAATTTTTCAGCTATATGAATTAGTTTTACTGCGTTTTGGTGAGAGTTCAAAATAACCTTTGATATATCAAGAAAAATTCTGAGGGGAAAAGCGTGCTGAAAAAGATGACAAGAAATTTCAATCAAGTCCCACTCAGAAGATAATGTTTTCACTTTGATATATTCATTTTTGAACTTTATTTTTGTAAATTCTGTTTCAACATCTTCATATTTTATATCAACAAACAATCTATCACACAGCCAAGTATGAACTCCAACTGAAATGTCTCCGTTTTTAAACTGTATTGCGTGCCCGATCTTTTCTTTTATCTTTGAAAGAGGAATGGGAGAGAAACCAGATTCAAGGAGGAAATTTAAAAACTTATCTTTATCAGATTCTTTTATGAGTAAATCTATATCTCCGGCGTGTCTTACTTGCAAGCCACCATAGTATTTTTGAGCAACGGAGAAACCTTTGAGCAACACAAAATCAAATCCTGATTTAGAAAGAAATTTCAGAGTTTCAAAATTATTCTTTATTTTTTTTAGGTTCAAAAGATAATCAAAGTAGAAAATTTCTGACCAAATTTTTCGCTTTTTTAACTCAGAAAAAATTTGAGTTGAAACACCGTATCTTTTTGCTTTGCTGAAAATCTGATATTCAAAATCTCTGAAAGTTTTCTCATCAAATTCCTGACCACAAAGTATTTTCAAAATTATCTCATCTTCTTTTGATATCATCTGATTTGACAGCACCTGATTTTCCCTTTTGATCTTACTGAATTTGAGATGATTCAGTAATCTCTTTTATTTTTTCAATATATGATTTGACTTTTTCAAGTTCTGCTGAACTTCTCTTTATCCAAACAGTTTTGAGTTTTACCCTTTCTGCAAAGTTTATATTTTTCTCATATATTTCGGAAGCGTATTTTAGAGCTTTTTCAAGTTCTTTCAGGAGTTCTTGCCTATAAATTTTTATCTCTTCACTATCTTTGAGTTCTGGTGGAGGAGGAGATATTGCGAGGTCTTCAAAAAGGTATCTATAAGTTTCCCCGAGCTTGAAGACAGCAGCTGTAATCCACCAAGGTTCTCCATTCCTTACAACATCCATATATTTTTTCTGAGCTTCAAGAATATGCTTTACCTTACGCTTTACAGCATCAATAGGATAATTTTTCTCTAAAATGGCAAAAATAAAGTTGAGATTAGCTTCAGAAATGGAAACTATTGTTTTTGCTTCATCTGAAATCTTCCTTTGATTTATACTTTTTATTTCTTTCTCAATTTTCTTAACATCAGCTTTTACAGAAGATAAATTTTGATCTTGAATTTGTTGATGATTTTCTAAATTTGCAAGATCAATTTCTCTTTTAATCAGAGAGTTTATTATGTTTTCTGTTTTTTGGAATAGAGAAAGAGCATAAGCAAAAAGTTTCCTTTTCTCATCAAGGAAGGAATTAATATCTATTTCAAAGTTCTCTCCTCTTGATATTTTTATTCTTGAAAGACGCAAGAGAGAATCAGACCTTATCTCATAATTTGGGCTTTTCAAAAGTTCGGAATAAATTTTCTCTGCTTCATCATCTTTCCCAAGTCTTTCAAGGCTCATTGCAAGATTGAAAAGAGAAATTTCTCTGTATTCTTCATTTGGGGAATTGTTCGCAAGAACCTCAAATATTCTTGCTGCAATCTCTATATTCCCCTGCGAGTAAAAAACAAAAGCTCTATCAAACATCTCCTCATATGTTCTTACATTGAGAGAATCTTTGAGAGCTTCATATTCAAAAATCACAGGATTTTTTTGATAATTCTGTATCTCCTGAGATTTTTCTGGGCGTTCTTCAATATAACCTTCTTCTGTTTTATCCCCCCTTTCTTCCTCTTTTATTTCACATTCTGAACATAAAAAATCAATTTTGTTTTCATAAATTTTAGTTTGCTTTTTAGCACATCCAAAAAGCAAAGAAAATAGGTACAAAGAAATAAAAAAGTAAAATAGATTCCTCATCTTTTTCTCAATCTTCACTGACATAAAATAAATTATTAATCTTGAAGCAGAAAAATGACTAATCTGATTAAAACTTCAAATTTAAAAAATAAAAGCTATTTCTATCACTTAAAATTTCTGTTGTCTAAAATTATTTTGATGAAAATTACGGGTGAAACAAAGAGGATAAAACCAAAGTACACTCAAACGGTAAGAATACCGAAAAAATTCAAATCTCTGTTTTGGGATTGTCCAAATGGGAAAACATATCTTGAAAAATTTATTTTGCGCATTTTAAATTATGGAAGTTTCAAAGATATAAAATGGCTCTATAAAAAATATAAAAATGAAACATTTGATATAATCACAAGGTATGATGATATAAAAAAAGGTGTAAAGTTCTGGATAAAATTTTGGCATGAAAGAGGAGATTGAAAACCTGAAGGAAAAAATTGAAAAAATGAAGAAAATTTCAAGAGAAATTCAAGCATTATTTAGGAACTTTTATCTTGCAGGTGGGACTGCTCTTATGTTGAAACATAAACATAGGATAAGTAAGGACTTGGATTTCTTTTCAGAAAAACCCTTTTCCTTTTTAAGACTTTCGTCAAAAATAAGAAGATTTTTCAAAGTCTCAAAGGAGGAAAGATTTGAAGATAATATAGATTTTATAATTGATGATATAAAAGTATCTTTCGTATTTTTTCCGTTCAAAAATATAAAACCAATTGAGAAAATAGAAGGTATAAAAGTCGCATTAGATTATGACATTTTCCTCAATAAAATATATTCTGCGGGAAGAAGGATAGAAAGTAAAGATATAGTAGATTTTGCTTTTTTATGGAGAAAATATAGATGGGAAATAAAAAAAGTTAGAAGAGATTTTGAAAGAAAATTCCCTAATCAGAGCTTTGAAATATATTTGGGAGCAATATTTTATATTGAAGATTACCCAGAAATTGATGAGAGTACTGCAAAAATTATAAATGAAATAAAAAAAGAATGGATAGAGAAAAATACTTTTTAGTTAGGGAAAAATATACTTTAAAGAAAAATATTCTTTGAATATTTTCCAGATCATACATTATCAGCGCACATAGTATTTAAATGTTTTCTCTACGCCATTTCTTTCTAAAACTATTTCAAAGTATGTCTCATTCTGTATATCTGAAAAGATCTTCAAAATGGCTTCGGGACTTGACACCGGAACTTTATTTATTGACTTTATTACATCTCCATCCTGAATTCCTATAGCTCTATAAAAGCTTGAAGGAGATATATTTACAAGACGGAACCCTTGAATTTTACCATCTTTTATGTAAGGAATAGCTCTTGCTGATATAAGAAGCTGAGTCATATCAGAAAGATTTGAGACTACAAACTCACGCTTTACCTCAAAGGTATCTTCCCCAACACGGCGAAGCTGTGAAGAAAGTGGTCCGCCTCCGCTTTCAAATTCAAAAGATTGCCCCGGAGGAATTCCATAAGGTTTTTCTCCAGCATTATCAACTTTTTGCTGCTGTGCCTGTGCTCTTTGCATCTCTTCTTCAAACTTTTTCTTATCTTCTTCAAACAAAAATAAAATCTCTTTTCTGTTTCCACGAAGTATCTCAACTCTATCTGGTTTTATAGATACTATTTTCGCCCCCGGTTCTATTTCCTCTCCCTGTCTTTTCATGAAAGTAGTATTAGACTGAGTGTGATATATAAAAGCGTAATTTTCTTTTTTTCCTCCTATTATGGTTCCAACGAGTTTGTACGAATCTGAAAGTGGAGAAACAACTACTTCTTTTATAACCTCTTCCTCTTTTGGATTTTGCTCAACAACAATTTTCCTTCCGAGTATTCCCTTCTCCCAAAGAAAACTGAAAGCTTCTGGGGATATATTGTTTTTTTGGTTATTCCTCATAAGGTGCCCATCAAGGTTTGACTTCAGATATTGCTCTCTCTCCTCTACCTTTATAGAATTTTTGATAAAAAAAATTGAGATCCTTGAAAAAGATAATCCAAAAAAGAAAATCACAAAAAAAAATGATATTTCTGTTGCTCTCTCAACTAATATCCTCTTTATTATGTTTAACAAATTCTCCATCTTATCCTCTTGCCTTTGTTCTTCCTTATTTTTTCTCCTTACCTGATTAAAATATATTTTAGGAATATTACGAAAATTAAAATAAAACTCTAACTTAATTTTTCAAAAAATAAACTGAAAGGAATTATAGATTAAATTAGTTATTTAGAAAATAACTATATGACTGGTAAGGAATTTCTTGAGAAGAAAGGAATCAAGAAAGATGATATTGTTGGCATAAAAGTAGGAAATAAAATTTTTGATTTGCTCACCCCTTTACCTGAAAGTGTGTTAACAGAACTAGAAAAAGTCATAGCAGAAAATAAATTAGATAGCTCAAGTTCTAATGTGAAACTTATAAGAATAGATAGTCTAGATGGATTAGATATTATGAGACATTCTTGTGCTCATGCTCTCGCTCAATCTGTAAAGAGGCTTTTCCCTGAAACAAAGCTTTCTGTTGGTCCAACAACAGAAGTTGGATTTTTCTATGATTTTTACAGACCGCAAGGTTTCTCAGAAGAAGACTTGAAAAAAATAGAAGAAGAAATGAAAAAAATAAAGAATGAAAACTTACCCATAAGAAGATTTGAGCTTAAAAAAGAAGAAGCAATAAAACTATACGAACAAAAGGGAGAAATTTTCAAAATAGAAATACTCAAAGAAATAGAAGATGATGTGGTATCATTTTATGAGCAAGGTGAATTTTTGGATCTTTGTAGAGGACCTCATGTGCCCTCAACTGGAATGATAGGGGCGTTCAAACTTACATCAATATCTGCTGTACATTTTAGAGGAGATGAAAATGCCCCCCAACTCATAAGAATATATGGTGTAGCGTTTGCAAATGAAGAAGCACTTCAAAAC
Source organism: Candidatus Calescibacterium sp. (assembly GCA_032249135.1). Classification (GTDB taxonomy): domain Bacteria; phylum Calescibacteriota; class Calescibacteriia; order Calescibacteriales; family Calescibacteriaceae; genus Calescibacterium. Next base: position 42,993 of record JAVVGL010000015.1, read on the forward strand.
TACTTCAAGCAACTTGAAGAAATTAAAAAGAGAGACCACAGAAAATTGGGAAAAGAACTTGAACTTTTCATGATAGATGAAGATGAAATAGGACCGGGACTTGTAATATGGTTGCCGAAGGGAGCAAAAATAAGGAGAAAAATAGAAAACTTTTGGCTCAAAATACACGAAAAAAAAGGTTATAACCTCGTATATACACCCCATATAGCAAAAATAAATCTCTGGAAAACTTCAGGACACCTTGACCACTACAGAAAATTTATGTTCCCACCTATGGAGTGGGATAAAGAAGATGTAAAAGAAAAAAAAGAAGAATCAAAAGATTTTGAAAGGTCAATAGGTTACGGAGGTGAAAAAACTCCATACCAGCTCAAACCTATGAATTGTCCGTTTCACATAATGATTTTCAAATCAAAAACTCGGTCATACCGCGATTTACCTTTCAGATTGTGTGAGTTTGGAACAGTTTATAGATATGAAAAAAGTGGGGTCCTTCATGGACTTCTTCGTGTGAGAGGTTTCACACAAGACGATGCCCACATATTTTTGAAAATAGATCAAATAGAAGATGAAGTTTCCGAAATTCTTGAAATAATCAAAGAAATATTGAGTATGTTCGGATTTTCAGAGTATATGGTTTTTTTATCAACAAGACCAGAAGAAAAAGCAGGTACAGATGATGAATGGGATTTTGCAGAGGAATCTTTAAAAAAAGCGTTAGAAAAAAGCAAATTGAACTTTGAAATAGATCCCGGAGAAGGGGTTTTTTATGGACCAAAAATAGATTTGAAAATAAAAGATGTTCTTGGAAGAGTTTGGCAATGCTCAACAGTTCAACTTGATTTTAATTTGCCAAGAAAATTTTCTGCTTTCTATATAGATTCAGATAATCAAAGAAAACCAGTGTATATAATTCACCGAGCTATATTTGGGTCATTTGAAAGATTTTTTGGGATATTTATTGAAAACACAGCAGGAAACTTTCCCCCATATTTTGCTCCTATTCAGTGTGTAGTAATAAGTGTCAAGGAAAATTCGCAAGATTACGCTTCATTTATATATAATCTTCTTTCAGAAAATGGGCTTGACTGCGAGTTTGACTTAGAAACAGGAGAACGATTATCAAAGAGAATAAGAAACTGGGAAGTTGCAAAAGTTCCATTTATGATAGTTATTGGAGAAAAGGAAAAAGAAGAAAAAACAATAACAATAAGAGAAAAAGGTGGTTCGATAAAAACTTTATCAATAGAGGAGGGAATAAAATACATTTTATCAAAATGCAGTATAGGGTAGGAAGGAATATAAAAGCAAAACAAGTAAGGGTAATAGGAGAAGACGGAAAACAAATAGGCATTCTTCCTCTGGAGGAGGCTCTAAAAATAGCTGAGGAGAAGGGGCTTGACCTTGTAGAAATAGTACCAAATGCCGATCCGCCAGTTTGCAAAATAGTTGATTTCGGAAAATTCTTATATGAGCAAAAGAAAAAAGAGAAAGAAATAAAAAAAAGCCAAAAAGTAATAGAAGTGAAGGAGATGCAGTTCTCTCCAACTATCCAAGACCATGATATAGAAATAAAAGCCAAAAAAATAATAGAGTGGATGAAAGAAGGAGAAGTAAAGGTGAAACTTGTGGTCAAAGGAAAGGGAAGAGAAGCATTGCATGATGAGGTAATGAGAAAAGTCATAGATAAAGTTATGCAATACCTTTCAGATTCAGCACAATTTGAAAAACCACCATACAAAGAGGGAAGAAACTTAGTAGCAATAATCACACCAAAAAGAAAGTAATGGTTTTTATTTCCTTAAAGAAGAACTAATTTTGAACATATAAAAAAGGGAAAGGAAAAAATTTCTCTGCTCCGGAATAAAATTAATCAGAGAAGATGAAAACATTTCACAAATTGATTTTTGGAGATAGCGAAAATATGAAAGAATTAGATAATAATAGTGTCCATCTTGTAGTTACAAGTCCTCCATATTTTAATGCTCCTTTTGATTACCCTGATCTTTTTCCAAGTTATGATGCATACCTAGATAAAATGACAAAGGTTGCAAGAGAGATAAAAAGAGTACTATGTCCCGGTAGGATAGCATGTATAGTATGTGATGATATTTTAATAGAAGACAAAAAATTTCCAATAGTTGCGGATCTCACAAAGATTTTTATAAAAGAAGGATTTGATTACCGCGATAAAATTATATGGATAAAGCCAGAAGGTTACATTCGTATAAGTAGAAGAAGCGGAGTTGTTTTGCAAAATCCATACCCTATGTACTTTTATCCTGACAACATCCAAGAGACAATTCTTATTTTTCAGAAAGGGAAATTTGATTACAAAAGTATTCCTGATGAGATGAGAGGGAAATCAAAAATAGACATTTTGGAGTATAAAGATAAAAAGTGGTATTTGAACGTATGGAAGATTGTTAATGTCTTACCCTTAAAAAACCGATTAGAAACCGGTATAGCTGCTTTTCCAGAAGAAATACCATACAGGCTTATAAAACTCTTTTCATATGTAGGAGAAACTGTTCTTGATCCTTTTATGGGTTCTGGTACAACAAATAAGGTAGCAGCAATGCTCAAAAGAAATAGTGTTGGATATGAAATTGATTTAGAGCTATTAGAAGTAGTCAAAGAAAAAATAGGATTAAAAAAGAACCCAATATTTTATGATGTTGAGATAATAGTAAGAGATGATGCAAAACATCTCCGCACAGAATTGCAAAATAAAGTTAGCAACAAAATATCAGTGGTAAAAAATGCCAAAAGAATTTCAAAAAGGTCTAACCGATAAAGAGAAAGGGGAATTACTCACAATATTAGAGGAACAAGGTAAAATAAATTGGATAATTTTCCTATTTAGCGAAATATGGAAAGAAAAATTTGTGAAAATGAAAGATACGTTGATGATAGTTGATGGACATGTTGGTAAAGTATTTTGTAGAACTGGACTATTAAGCGAAATCCTCTATGAGAGAAATCGCCCATATATTATTCAAGCAAGCAAAATGAGAACGCAGATAGAGAAAATAGTATATGACTTTGGGAAAATTCCATTCTATGTGGACAACGGGGCTTTCTATATTTTTGAAGAAGGCTTTTGCACTGATATATCACCAAACTGTAAAAGTTGTCCAATAAGTAAATTGTGCAGAAAATATACAAAGTGGACAGCTTACCAAAAGTGGAAAGATTAAAAAATTACCATTCGCTAAACAGAATATAAAATAGCAAAAAATAAAATAATAGGTATATATTGGAGGACAAAAATGCAGACATTAGGAGAAAGGATAAGAGAGAAACTTTTCAAAATATGTCAAGATATAAACAAAGATAAAATACCCCATATACAGTATCCTGAAAGACCAAAAAACGACGAATATGGAGAACTCTTTACAGATATTGCATTCAAACTCGCTCCAATAATGAAAAAACCTCCAAATGTTATAGCAGAAGAAATAAAAAAAGAGCTACAAGAATTCAATCCTTCCGTTGTGAATGGATTTATAAATTTCAAAATACCTCCGGAAATCTCAATTGATTTTCTTTTCAACTTCACTAAACCCAAAAATTTTGAGGGACAAAAAATCTTGTCTGAATTCGTTTCTGCAAACCCTACTGGTCCATTACATATAGGACACGGAAGGATAGCCGCTGTTGGAGATGCAGTTTCACGGATGCTTGAATTTTGTGGAGGAGAAGTTGTAAGAGAGTTTTACATCAACGACGCAGGAGAACAAATAGAAAAACTTGGACAAACAATAAAAGGGGTTGGCGAAGAATACAAAGGAGAATATACAGAAAAAATAAAAAAAATTCTCCAAGATGAAATACAAAATTCTGATGCTTTCTCTTTAGGATTTAAAGCTTCAAGAATAATTCTTGAAGATATAAAAAAAACATTGGAGAGGTTCAGAGTAAGGTTTGAAAATTTCGTTTCAGAAAAAGAAATATCAGAAAAATATATCAAGGATGCTCTTGAAATAATAAGACCTTACACATATGAACAAGACTCAGCTATTTTCTTAAAAACAACATTATTTGGAGATGACAAAGATAGAGTCGTTATAAAAAGAGATGGAAAACCAACTTATTTTGGAAACGATTGCGCATATCATCTTTACAAAATAAAAAGAGGCTTTGACATACTTTTTCAGGTATGGGGAGCAGACCATCACGGATATATAAAAAGAATAGAATCTTTTCTAAATATCGCAGGATTTAAGGGAAAATTCATAGTCAAGCTTGTTCAGATGGTTCTTTTACTAAAAGATGGAAAAGCAGTTCAGATGTCAAAAAGAGAAGGAACATTCATAACATTAGATGAGCTCATAGAAGAAGTAGGAGAAGATGCGGCAAGATTCATCTACCTTACAAAAAACTCAGATACACAGCTTGAATTTGATATAGATTTAGCTAAAAAGAAAAGTATGGAAAATCCTGTATTTTATGTCCAGTACGCTCATGCAAGAATATCATCTGTATTTGAAGAAGCTAAAACAAGAAAACTTATTTCAGGATACGAAAAATGGAAAGAAGACCTCAAAGAAAAAATAAGAGCAAAAAATTTTGATGAAGACTTTGATCTTGAAGAGGAAGAAAGACATATATTAGGATTGTGTTGTGTGTTTTACGATGAGGTCATAACATCTTGTGAGCTTTTTGAACCAAGCAGACTTACCTCATTCCTTATGTCCCTTGCAGCTTCTTTTCACTCATTCTACCAGAAAAAAAAGATTCTCGTAGAAGATGAAAAAATAAGGTTCAAAAGATTACTTGTATGTGAAATGGCAAAAAAAACGATAAAAACCGGACTTGAACTCCTTGGGGTTTCAGCACCAGATAAAATGTAGCTTATTTTAGAACAAAATTTGCCAAAAGCACAAAGAAAACTTATATTATTAAATTAAAAAATGCTTTCTTTTGGGGTGTCGTCTAACTGGCAGGACACGGGACTTTGGATCCCGGCGTGGAGGTTCGAGTCCTCCCACCCCAACAATTAGTTTGTGTCAAAAGGCTTAAAGGGTGAAATAAAAATTTTTTCCGGGACAGCAAATCCAGAACTTTCTCAAAAAATCTCTCAATACATAGAAATACCTCTTGGAAAGTGTGAAATCAAAAGGTTCGCAGATGGAGAAATTTGGGTTGAAATAAAAGAGAACATAAGGAGAGCGGAGGTTTTCATAATACAACCTACATGCCCACCTACAAATGATAACCTTATGGAACTGCTCATAATGATAGATGCTCTAAAAAGAGCGTCAGCAGAAAAAATAACAACGGTAATACCATATTACGGATATGCAAGGCAAGATAGAAAAGTAGAACCAAGGACACCAATTTCCGCAAAACTTGTGGCCAATCTAATTCAGGTTACAGGTTCAAATAGAGTAGTTACAGTAGATCTGCACGCAGGACAAATCCAGGGATTTTTTGACATTCCAGTTGATAACCTATATGCTATGCCAATACACATAGATTATATAAGGCAAAAGTGGGGTGAAGGTGATGACATAGTGATAGTATCACCTGATACTGGTGGAGCACCGAGAGCAAGAGCGTATGCGAAGCATCTAAAAAGTGGGTTTGCAATAATTGATAAAAGAAGACCTAAACCTAATGAATCAGAAGTTGTATTCGTCGTGGGAGATGTCAAAGGTAAATATGCTATAATAGTTGACGATATTGTTGACACTGGCGGAACAATAATAAAAGCAGCAGAAGCCCTGCTCAATCACGGAGCAAAAGGAGTTTCAGCAGTTTGTACCCATCCTGTTCTATCTCTACAGGCACCAGAAAAAATAAAAGATTCCCCGATTGATGAACTTGTTGTCACAGACACAATACCACTTAACGGAAAAGATGAGAGAGCAGGGGGTAAAATAAAAGTTGTATCTGTTGCTCCACTTCTTGGAGAAGCAATAATGAGGATATATGAAGGGAGAAGCGTTTCAGAGCTATTCATTTGAAAAGTTATCTTTTGAGAAATCCTTTATGAAATTGAGAAGGTAAAACAATGGCGAAAAGAGACCTACCCTTACTTTTAAGAGGGTATAAGTGAATTTTTGGGAAACCTCAGATGATTTTACTTTCCTCATACTTTTTATTATTCCATCAATTTCAGAAGTTCTAAATTCAGCTTCTATCTGGAATTTTTTGAGAGACCTATAAACTTCCGCTTCTGTTTTAAGTTTTATAAAAGAAAAAACATAGGGATAAAGTCCAGATAAAACAGAATTTGGATCTTCATCGCGGAGCAAGAATAAGGAGTTTATTTTTCCTGAAAGTATGTCAATTGCGACTTTCTTGAAAGGAATAGAGAAATCAGGAGGCAATACTTTTAAAATATCATCTTTGACTATGTATTTTCTTGGGAAAGCGTATAGTGCAGCTTTATGCAAAATTTCTTCTGGATCAAGGTCGGTTTGAGCTATCTGATATAAAACTTCTTCAGCATCTTCCATAATTCTTATTTCAGGAAAACGGCTCTTCAAAATAGATATGATATCGGAAGTTTCATATGAAATCCACCAGTAGCTTTCCAACTTTGAAGCCAAATCTAAAATCGCTTTGTTTATTGATTTTTTCTCAGAGCGTATTACCACTACACTTTCGGTTGAGCTATTGAACTTTTGGCAAATCTTCTGTATTTCATATATTTGCGATTGAGAGGGAGAAAAAAGTTCTAAATCTAATACAATAATTTTCCCTTTACGAGAAAAAAAATCTTGTGAAGAAAAAAGATGATAAATACTTTCTTTCTGGGAGTAAATCTGAATAATTTCCACTCCTTTCCCTAAATTTTCTTTTATTGAGGATAAAAATTCTTTGAAAATTGGTTTTGGACAGTTTGCAAATACATATAAAGGTTTAATTTTCGCTTTCTTCCCTATCTCAACCAAAATTTGTTGATACCTTTTTTTCATATCAGAAGTTTTTTGAGGCTTTTCACAACTGCATCTCCAAATTCCTTTGTACTTACAACTTTTATTTTAGTTTTTCCTCTTTTTCCTTTTTGTGATTTCTTTTTTTCATCTTGAGATTTTTTCTCAAGCAAATCTTGGGTTCTAAAACCTTCCGAAAGAACATTCCTTATTGCAGTCTCTATCAAATTTCCCTCTTCCTTCATACCGAGAGAGTATTCACAGAGCATGGAAGCAGAAAGCAAAGTGGCAATTGGATTCGCTATTGATTTGCCAGCTATATCTGGGGCTGAGCCATGAACAGGTTCGTAAAGTCCTTGAATTCTGCCACCACCCAAATCCAAACTTCCTAAACTTGCGGAAGGACAAAGTCCAAGAGAACCTATTATTCCACCGGCTTCGTCTGAGATTATGTCTCCAAAAAGATTTGGGCACAAAACTACATCAAATTTTTGAGGGTTCAAAATAATGTAATAAGTCATAGCATCAACATAAATGTGTTCAAGTTTAACATCAGGGTATTTTTGTGCGACTTCGGACACAATTTTTCTCCAAAAGGAAGATACTTCAAGGACATTTGCTTTATCTACTGAGGTTACCAATTTTTTTCTTTTGCGCGCCATCTCAAAAGCAAGATGAGCTATTCTTTCAACTTCTTCTTTTCTATAAATCATCGTATTTAAAGCGTAATCTCCGAATATTCCTCTCGGTTGCCCGAAATACACATCAGATGTAAGTTCTCGCAAAACAACAAAATCTATTCCATCTGAATTTTTCAATGGAGAGATATAAGAAAGTTCAGGAAAAATTTTTATTGGTCTTATATTAGCCCAAAGTTCAAGTGCTTTTCTTATTTTAAGAAGTCCTGCCTCAGGTCTTTTATCAATAGGGAGGGAGTCCCACTTTGGTCCTCCGACTGCGCCGAGCAATATCGCATCTGAATTTTTAGCCTTCTCCACAACCTCATCTCTTATTGGGACACCATATTTGTCTATTGATACTCCTCCTATGAGATCAAAATCAAATTCAACTTTTATTTTCTTTTTTTGGAAAATAAAATCAAGAACTTTTACAGCTTCATCAACAACCTCAGGACCTATTCCATCTCCCGGAAGAACTAAAATCTTCATCATATTTTTTTATTTTATTTTTCTACTAATATAAGATTTTGGTGTTTTACAAGTCGTTATGCGGCAAAAATTTCAATTCTCTTCTTTTTCTTCTTTTAATCCTCCCTTCAATCCTTCTTTTTTTCAATCTTTTCCCCGATAAAGGATTTTTTGAAATATCACTATTTCAAAATCACGTCAAATCTTTTTGACTCGTTTCTGTATCTATATCTTTCACCTCTCCTCCTCCTCATCATCATCCTTATTTCTTTACTCCCGCTTTTATTTTGATTTGATAAAAAATTTTCTCAAAAAAATAAAAATTTTTTGATAAAGTATATCTGTAAAGATATGGAAGAGAAAAAGAAAAAAGAGGAGTCGAAAGAAGTTTTTGAAGTATCAAGGGACGGAAAGAAAATAAAAAAAGTAATAAGGGGAAGGTTCTTTGAAGACTTTGAAGTTGGAGAGAAATACTATCACCACTGGGGCAGAACCCTTACAGAAAGCGATAACATTTTATTTTCAACTCTAACGATGAACTATAACCCTATTTATTTCAACGATGAGTGGGCGAAAAAAATGGGATACAAAAGAGCAGTAATAAATCCTCTCTTGGTTTTTAATGTAGTTTTGGGTATGAGTGTTGAAGATCTCAGTGAGCAAGCCCTTGCTCTACTTGGATACACAGATATAAAATTCCCAAAACCAGTATATCCGGGTGAGACCATTTTTGCCTTCTCGGAAGTGATAGAAAAAAGAGAATCAAAATCAAGACCAGAGGCGGGAATAGTTACTTTCAAAACGGTAGGAGTAAATCAGGATGGTGAGATAGTTGTAGAATATAAAAGATCAGTTCTCGTAAAAAGACGGGAATTTATAAAAAAAGAACTTGAAGGCTAAAAATTTGCAAAGAAAAAATTTAACTTGTAAGAATGAAAATTGATAAATAATCAACCCAGAAAAAAAATGAATTTGTGTTTAAAATAAAAAAATGTAAGCCGGGTGGATTTCAATATCCACAAGGCTTACTAAAAGTAAATGAAGGTAAAAATGGAACACATTTTTGATGTCCCAGTAGATAAGTTTGATGAACTGTGGAATAATAAAGAGGTGATAGATAATGTTGTTGCAAAGCTCCCTAATGTAAAAAAAAGGGAGGTTATAGAGGAAGAAAACAAGGGCGGAGTAGTTTATAGGAAAGTATTATATGAGGGGGAAGCTGAAATACCTGATATAGTAAAAGGGGCTGTGAAACCTGATATGCTCAAATGGTATGAAATAACTACTTATTATCCAGACAAAAAGGAGTATGAGTTTGAAATGGTACCTGTTTTCTTCAAAGACAAAATTCATTTCAAAGGAAAAATAAAACTTGTACCGGAGGGAAACAAAACAAAAAGAATTATAGAAGGTGAGCTCAAAGTTTCTTTCAATCCCTTGGCGAACAAAATAATAGAAAAATTTATGAAAGATTATCTTGAAAAAAATATGGCAGTTGAAGCAAAAGTTCTATCAGAAGAAATGTCAAAAAAACTCAAAGAATTAGCATGAATAAAAAAGGAGATGATAGGAAAAAACATGAAAAAATAAATGAAGCTGAAATTAAGCTATCAAAAATAGGTAAATTCTCTCAAACTCCAAAAATTCCTAAAAATTGGGCAGAAGTAATTAAAGAAATCAGAAAAAAAGATAGAGTAATTATTGTTGGTGGGGTAGATGTTGGAAAAACATCTTTTACTATTGCTCTTGAAAGAAAGTTCAAAAATCCAGCGGTAATAGACCTTGATCCGGGTCAGCAGAGATTTTTCATACCGACTTGTGTATCAGCAAAATACAAAAATAAAATCTTAAAATTTTTTGTAGGAAGTACATCTCCAAGATTTTCAGAGTGGCTCATAATACTTGCTTTACAAACATTTCTGCAAAGGTTAGAAAAATTCAAACCTGATTTATTTATTTTAGATACTCCCGGTTTCATAGAGGGAGACAGAGCGGTTGTATTAAAAATTTCTGAGACTATAATTTTTCGTCCGACAAAAGCAGTAGTTATAACAGAAGACAAAACAAAAACTGAAAAATTGATTGAAGTTTTGTCTAAATTCTCAAAGGTTTATATATTAGATCCTTCGGAAGATGCAAGAAAAATTTCTCCGGAAGAAAGGGCAGAGATACGCCTTACAAAATTCAAAAATTACTTTTCAAAAACAAAGGAAATAATAATAATCAAAGAAGAGCAAAAAAAGAAGATCGTAGATATTTCACCAAAAATTGAAGACCAAGAAGTAACGAAACTTATTGGTTTTTTCAGAAATGGACTTACAGAAGTTGTAGGAATAATAAAAGAACAATCTGAAAGTGAAATGAAAATTATAATACCAGAGGATTATGAATGGAAAAATTGGGATTTTGCAATTTCAAGCACTATAAAATCTATAATTCCTATATGAGAATATGGTAGAAAGGGAAAAACTTCTTGAAGGAAAAACTATAATAGTGACAGGAGG